>JBNGDC010000011.1:35657-42246 GCA_049975485.1 Phycisphaerae bacterium
GACACCGACGATCTCGTCGGTCTGGCACATCCCATCCTCGGCGGCTACGCCCCGGGGGACATCAAGATAGTCGCGGCCATCGACGTGGACGCCCGGAAGGTCGGCCGACCGCTCGGCGAGGCCATCTTCGCGGCACCCAACAACACCAAGGCCTTCTACACGGAAGTGCCCAGCAACGGCGTGACGGTGCGGATGGGCAACGTACTGGACGGCATCTCCGAACACATGGAGGAATATCCCCAGGAGCAGCGGTTCGTCCAGGCGGACGAGCCGCCCGCCGACCGTAAGCAGATTGAGCAACTGCTTATCGACAGCGGCGCCGAGATACTGATGAACTACCTGCCCGTCGGCTCGCAGAAGGCCACCGAGTTTTACGCCGAGTGCTGCCTGAACACGGGCGTGAGTCTGATAAACTGCATCCCGGTTTTCGTGGTTTCCGACCCCCGCTGGGGGCGGCGCTTCCAGGAGCGGGGCATCCCCTGCGTGGGCGACGACGTCAAGGCCCAGGTCGGCGCCACCATAGTCCATCGTGTGCTGACGCGGCTGCTGTACGAGCGCGGCGCGAAGATCGACGCCACCTACCAGTTGAACACCGGCGGCAACACCGACTTCCTGAACATGCTGAATCCCAAGCGCATCGGCTCCAAGCGGGTCTCCAAGACCGAGGCCGTCCAGAGCCAGCTCAACGTCCCCCTGCCGGCGGACAAGGTCCACATCGGACCGGCCGACTACGTGCCCTGGCAGAAGGACAACAAGGTATGCTTCCTGCGGATAGAGGCGCGGGGTTTCGGCGGCGTTCCGCTGAACCTGGAGCTGCGCCTCAGCGTGGAAGACTCGCCGAACTCCGCCGGGGAAACCATCGACGCGATCCGCTGCTGCAAGCTCGCCCGCAGTCGCGGCCTTGCCGGACCGCTGGAGGCCGTCAGCTCCTACACCATGAAGCACCCGCCCGTCCAGACCACCGACGCGGAGGCCTGGCGGATGCTGGAGGACTTCATCGCCGAATCCGAAGGCGTCTCGGGCGACTATCAGTCAGAGGCCGAACAGCCCGCAAGGGCGCGCGGAGCGGAGTAGAGTCGCGATGCCGGGCATCGGCCGGGCCGTAGGCGGCGGTGTCGCCCGCCTGCGCGACGCAATAGCGCGGGTCCTGGTGCGTCTGGGCGTCAGCCCCAACACGCTCTCGGTGGCCGGTCTTGTTATCACACTCGCCACGTCCGCGTGCCTCATTCTCGGCGCGGGACACCGGTTTGCCTGGGACCTGGACGGCAGCGACGGGCGGAGCGCCTACCTTTTCATCGCGATGTTGCTGCTGCTGTGCGGGTTCGCCTGCGACATGCTCGACGGCGCCGTCGCCCGTATAGGCGGCAAGGCCACCCCTTTCGGCGCATTCCTCGACAGCACGCTCGACCGGTTCAGTGACTTCGCCATCTTCGGCGGCATCGCCGTACACTACGCGACGGCGGAACCGGCCAACCTCACCTTCGTATCCCTGGCCCTGCTCGCCCTGGTCAATGCCTACATGATCTCTTACACCCGCGCCCGGGCCGAGGACCTTATACCCGAGTGCAAGGTGGGTTACTGGCAACGCGGCGAGCGGAGCACCGCGGTGCTGCTGGCGGCGGCGTTCTACAACATGCCGGCGGTCCTGATTCAACTCGGCCTGCTGCCGCTTTTCACGGCTCTAAGGCGGATCGCCCATACCCACTCGGTCCTTGCCGGTAAAAACCCTGTCACCGACCCCCGCAAAGGCGGCGTCTGGCTGAAAGTCCGGCTGTGGCGATGGCCAAGGATGTCGTTCGGATACGACGTGGTCACCATCGCCAACATCGCCTGGGTGGTCTTTGCACGTGTGCCCGCGACCGATGTGCTGCGGAACTGGCTGATGTGAAACTGGTGGCGTCGGTCAGATCATTATGCGCCCGCTGACCGGATCGCGCTTCACTCGCGTGATGCCCGGATAGTTGTCTTCGAGAACGTGCAGGACCTCCGCCTGCTCCCGCGCGACGGTTTCCGTGACCTTGAGCTTGTGTTCCATCAGGTCCCTTGCGGAAATCATGCCCATCGGCAGGCCGTCGGCCAATACCGGGACGTGTCGCACGTGCCCCGAACTCATCAGATCCTGCACCTCGTCGATAGGCGTATCTGGCTTCACCGTGATCACATCGCGGGTCATGATGGCCGCCACGTCCGTCTCGGAGGGGTCCGCCAGGGTCGCCACCACCTTGCCCAGAATATCACGCTCGGTCACGATTCCGGCAAGCTGGCCGTTGGTGTCAACGACCAGAAGTGAGCCGAAGTTGTGATCCCGCATTATCCGGGCGGCCTCTGCGACGCTGACTGAGGCCTCTATTTTGCTGACCTGCCACTTCCGCTTGATGAGTGTGCTTATCGGTTTGGTCATCCCTCGTCGCTCCCGCTGTTCGGAACAGGTGCGGCAGAAAAGCTGAGAACACCAATACTACTGAAACATGTATCGGCCATTTCGGCGCATTCGCTTTGCGGCGGGGATACGGAAAGTCCGAGAAAACCGAGAAATGCCGCCTCGGGTCAACACCTTACAACCGGGCCTGCGGCTTTCACCTCCCGCACAGCCGTGCGAACAGCGTTCGCGAGTCGGCGTCGATGATCTCCGCCTGCACGTACTCGCCGCTGAGCGTCTCCGGGCCGTCGAAGACCACCACATGGTCGCCGCGCGTCCGCCCGGTAAGCTGCACCTGCCCCTGGGGCGGAGGCGTCGGCTGACGGTCGGCGCGGGGCGAGACGCCCTCCACCAGCACCTCCACAGTCCGGCCGATATGGCCGCGATGATGCTCCAGACCGACCTGCTCCTGCACCGTCAGCAGCTCCTGTATGCGGCGCGTCTTGACCTCCGGCGGGACGTCATCGCTGAACCGCTTTTCCGCAACGGTTCCCGGCCGGGGGGAGTATTTGAACACAAAGCAGTTCTTGTACCCGCTGCAACGGATAAGCTCGGCCGACGCGGCATGGTCCTGCTCTGTTTCGCCGCAAAAGCCAACGATGAAGTCACCCGCCAGTGCGATGTCGGGCACGATGTCCCGCGCGCGGCCGATAAGCTCGTCGTAGTCGGACCTCGTGTAGCCGCGGTTCATCCGCCTCAGGACCTGGTCCGACCCGCTCTGTGCCGGCACGTGCAGATACTCACAGACGTTCGGAAGGTCGCGCATCGCGTACAGGATGTCGTCGGTGAAGCTCAACGGGTGGCTGGTGATGAATCTCAGCCGCCGCACGCCCGGCACATCGGCGACCTGCTCTATAAGCTCCGCCAGACGCACTTCCCGCCCGTCGCCGTCGTAGCGGTAGCTGTTGACGCGCTGGCCCAGCAGAGTTATCTCGCTGTGCCCGGCGTCGGCGAGGCGACGGACCTCCTCCACGACTTCCCCGGGCCTGCGGCTGCGCTCCGGTCCGCGGACGTACGGAACCACGCAGTAAGTGCAGAACCTGTCGCAACCACGCATGACGCGCACGAACGCCTGCCGCGGATTCGGCGTGCCCGTCGGGTCGCGGGAGGCATCCAACCGGTCCAGTGCGGTCTCGGCCGAGGCATCAACGGGCTGCGTCCGCGGCGGGTCCAGCGCGATTGCCGGCTTGCCCGAGGCGGCCGTCGCCAGCAGCTCCGGCAGTTCCGCCAGCCGACCCGGCGCGCAAAGCAGGTCCACCTGCGGACACTCTCGCATGAGCGACTCGCCCATCCGTTGCGTCATGCAGCCGAGCACGCCGATAACCAAAGGTCGGCCGCTCGCCTTGCGACGCCCGTCTGCGCCCACGCGCGACAGCACCTTCTGCTCGGCGTGCAGGCGGACCGAGCAGGTGTTATAGAGCACGGCGTCGGCCTGTGCGGCGTCGGAGACTATCTCGTGCCCCGCCGCGCGCAGAGCGCCGGCCGCCAGCTCACTGTCCAGCCGGTTCATCTGACAGCCCATTGTCTCCAGATACACCTTCATCGCAGTCCATCATACACGATGACGGCGGTCGCTCATAAGCTCTCCCGCCCGCGCGGCCGTGCGGTGGCTATAATGACCCGAAACCTTTATCCGCACAGGACGAACGACGGAAGGAAACCCTATGGACGTGAACATTCGCGTGGCCGGGGAGGCCGGCCAGGGACTGCTGACCACAGGCGACCTGTTGGTCGGCGCGTTCGCCTCGATGGGCGTTCACACATTCGCTTCGAAGAGCTACATGTCGCGCGTCCGCGGCGGACTGAACTGGTTCGACATCCGCATCGCAGACGCCGAGCTGTTTGCCCCCCGCGAAAAGGCCGACGTGCTGGTGGCTCTTTCCACATCGGCCGTGGAGATACTGTCCCAAGCGCTGAACGAAAAAGCGGTGGTGCTTATCGACGGCGAGGAAGCCCCCCCCAACGCCCCCGAAGGCGCAATGGTCGTGGACCTCACGCAGGCCGCCAAGGACGCCGGCGGAAAGCCCGTAATGGCCAACACGGTGGCGGCGGGCGTTGTCTTCTCCCTGCTGGGCTATGAGGCCGACGCGCTCGGCGAATACGTAAAGAAGCAGTTCGCCCGCCTCGGCGACGAGATAGCCGAGCAGAACGCCGCCTGCGCCCGCAAAGGAGCGGAGCTTGCCGGCGACCGCGCCGGCTGCATCGAGGCGCCCAAGGGCGCCGATGCTCCCGAATTCGTTACCGATGGCGCATCGGCCGCCGGTCTGTCGGCCGCCGTCTCCGGCGTCAAGTTCGCCACCGCCTACCCCATGACCCCATCCACTGCAACCTTCCAGTACCTGGCAAAGGCCGCCGACAAGTACGGTCTGGTGGTCGAGCAGGCGGAGGACGAAATCGCCGCGATAAACATGGTCTGCGGAGCGACCTACGCCGGCGCGCCGGCCATGACCATGACCAGCGGCGGTGGGTTCGCATTGATGGTCGAGGGCCTGTCGCTCGCGGGGATACTGGAGCTGCCGGTGGTGATACTGCTGGCCCAGAGGCCCGGGCCGGCGACGGGACTGCCCACACGGACCGCCCAGCAGGACTTCCGCTTTGCGCAATTCGCCGGGCACGGCGAGTTCCCCCGGGCCATCTACGCCCCCGGCACGCAGAGGCAAACCTACGAGCTTGTCCGCAAGGCGCTGGCCGACGCACACAAGGCACAGACGCCGGCCATCGTGCTGACCGACCAGTTCCTCCAGGACGCCCAGAAGAACATCGACCGCCTGCCGGACGAGCCAGACCCCATCGACAGGCACATCGTCACCGACGCCGGCGACGACTACCAGCGCTACGCCGTAACCGACAACGGAGTATCGCCGAGGGCGATCCCTGGCGGGGACGCCTTCGTCCGCAGCGACAGCGACGAACACACCGCCGCCGGCGTTATCAGCGAGGACCTCGCCGGCCACCTCGCCCAGCAGGACAAGCGGATGCGGAAGTTCGACGTGCTCGCCGCCGATACGCTGGAGCCGGAGCTTTACCCCGCCGAGGCCGACGACGCCGATACGCTGCTGTTATGCTGGGGCAGCACGTACGGGCCCTGTCGCGAGGCCGTCGATATCCTTCGCGGCCGGGACGAGTCGGCCGCCATGCTGCACCTGGCCCAGCTCGTACCCCTTCCCGTGGATGCGATATCGCGCCACCTCAACAACCGCCGGCGTGTCGTCTGCGTGGAGGGCAACGCGACCGGCCAACTGTCCGCCTGGCTGCGTGAGAACGGCCTGTGCGGCGAGTGCGAGAAGATACTCCGCTACGACGGGCTTGCGTTCACAGCCGAGTACATCGTCGAAAGGATGAGCCGATGAGTGTTATCGAGACCATCGCCAGTGCCGACAGCCATCCGTCATGGTGCCCGGGCTGCGGGAACTATCCCATACTCAAGGCCGTCAACGAGGTGCTCGACGACGCCGGCATCGACCGGCGCAAGCTGGTGCTGGTAAGCGGCATCGGGCAGGCGGCCAAGCTGCCTTTCTTCGTCGAAAAGCCCACGAACGTATTCGACGGCCTCCACGGCCGGGCGCTGCCGGCGGCCACCGGCATCAAGCTGGCCAACCACGAGCTGCAGGTGGTGATTACCAGCGGCGACGGGGACATGTACGGCGAGGGTGGCAACCACCTGCTGCACGCCATGCGGCGTAACATCGGCGTGAAGGCGTTCGTACACAACAACCAGGTCTATGGCCTGACCAAGGGGCAGGCGTCGCCGACTTCGGAGGTGGGCTTCGAGACCAAGGCGCAGCCGCACGGCGTCATGTCGCTGCCGATGAACCCGCTGGCGATCGCGATATGCGAGGACGTTTCGCTGGTGGCACGGACCTTCAGCGGCGACGCCGATCACATGAAGCAGACCATGCGAGCGGCCCTGGAGGCGGACGGCTTCGCGCTGGTGGACATATTGCAGCCCTGCGTAACGTTCAACCGGCTGAACACCTTCAAGTGGTACAAGGACCGCGTCCGGCCCATCGGGGACGACCACGACCCCACCGACCGCCAGGCCGCCCTGCAACTGGCGTTCACCTGGGGCGATGAAATCCCCATCGGAATCTACTACCGTTCCGAACGGCCCAGCTTCGAATCACGCCAGCCCGCACTGAAGGATAAGCCCCTGGTCGCGCAGTAGCCGCA
>JBNGDC010000011.1:42346-85909 GCA_049975485.1 Phycisphaerae bacterium
AAGGTGCCATGCCGCTGACGCCGTTTCAGCGGCATGCCTGTTAAGAAAGCTTGGGCATGCCCCTGCTTGCGCAGGGACATGGCACCGGGCCGTGCCTTCCTACCGCTGTAGGGTCGCGCAAGTCGCGCTGTTTGCGACTTGCCGACGCGGACACCGACACGTCGGCAACAAGTTGCCGACCCTACCTGCTCGTTATCCTCCAATCCGACAACAGACGCTGTCCATCTGTCGTACGCGCGACCACCTATCCGTGCCTTGCCAGACGTGGTTATCACCCGCGCGCTGCTGGGAGCGTCTTGTTTATCGACGGCAAATCTAAGTGCATCAACGCAGCTTTGGGCATTAGCAAGACGAGCCCCGCTGACCATGACCCGGGGTCTGAGGTACCCAAGACCTTCGCTGTTCCTCCGTGTGTCCACGATTCCAGCCCGCTCAGTCTGCCCCCCCTCTGGTGTGGGCGCGAATACGCGACACAGTGTTTCACCCAAACGGTGTCTGTCTGCAGCCGTTGCATCCACTTCCAGTGGCGCAAACCCGTGCCACCAAGTCGCCTTGTCAGGTCCGCGAACGCCTGTTATTACCAAGCCATGGCCCGAACTGTGATGAGGCGCAAAGATATGAATCACTTCATCACCACGCTCGATGCGCCAGGCCGGGTTACTGGGGAGTGATCCATACTGTCGCGCGAGCAACAAGAGACCAATCTCAGCGGCTTTTTCCGGAGTGGTCGCGTCCCTAAGCTTCTGGTGGTCGGCCGACAGATACTTCTCAGTCAATTCCAGACCATTGAGGGCGAGCAGACGTTGCCTGGCCGCGTCGCCCACTTTACGCGCCTCATCGGGACCAAGCCCCGCGTTTTCAAGACCTTCGTATATCGGCTGTATTTCACACCCGTCGACCGTTATGTGAAACAGCCCCGCTCCCTCTCCCCCCCAGAGCCAGATCCGCTGCCCGTCTACATACATCTCTATGCTGGGGCCGAAAGTATCGGACTCCTTGACCACCGGTGCGTCGGCATCCTTCGGCAGCCAGACATCGGTGATCGGCGTAGAGTGCAGCTGCCATTGCTCGTCGTCGGGCGGCGCAGGACGCACCGTCTGCGGCCAGACGCGCAGCCCCTGGTCACGCAGAGACAGTTTATAGGCGTCTTCCTCGTACGCCGCAGACACCGCCTCCCACACGGCCTCGCCCGGCTTTTCGGAACGCCCCCGGCATCCCGACAAACATGCCAGCGACACCACAACGATCCCCACTATGGTGCGTTGCGCAATACCCGTCCCGCGATCGAAGCAACGCCGCGCCTTGCCGCCTCTGCCTGCTGAGATCTGTATCATTCGACCTTCTCCCGGCCAGTTGTACCTGTCACAACAATGCGCCTCGTCAGCTACCGCTGTAGGGTCGCGCAAGTCGCGCTGTTTGCGACTTGCCGACGCGCCAACCGACACGTCGGCAACAAGTTGCCGACCCTATCTGCTACCTGCTTTCGAGTGTTTCCTCTTTCGCCCATTCGCAAACCCCGGGTCGGAACGTGTCTGTCGGCAACGTCAATATGTTACGGCCGATGGGGCGGTGCGGCCAGTGGTTTGTGGGGCGGTATGGTGCCGTGCGATGGCTCAACCCGTGACAGCCCGAAGGGCGTTGAAACGCCCTGTTTGCGGAAACCACCACGCCTCGTTACACCACGGCTGAAGCCGTGGCCTGGAAGGCAACCCACGACGTTGAGGACGGGGCATTTCGATCCATTGGAATCTCGTGCCATGCGATAGACCCGTCACTGGCATGTCGGCGCGAATACCGCCAGGCCGTAGGGCGTGCAACTTGTTCCACGCGCTACACGCTGGCATGTCGGCGCGGGTGCGGTGTTCTCCTTCGCTGCGGCTTGCACGCGGCCGGCGGTGATGGTTCAATGCGTCGGCACAGGCGAAGGTGTCATGCGGCATGCCTCTGCTTGCCCAGGGACACGGCGCCCGGCAAGTGAAGGTGCCTGCCGCTGACGCTGTTTCAGCGGCATGCCTGTCAAGAAAGCTCGGGCATGCCCCTGCTCGCGCAGGGACACGGCACCCGGCAGGTGAAGGTGCCATGCCGCTGACGCTGTTTCAGCGGCATGCCTGTCAAGAAAGCTCGGGCATGCTCCTGCTTGCGCAGGGACACGGCACCCGGCAGGTGAAGGTGCCATGCCGCTGACGCTGTTTCAGCGGCATGCCTGTCAAGAAAGCTGGGGCATGCTCCTGCTTACGCAGGAACATGGCACCCGCGCAAGGGCATAACTCCTGCTGCGATAAGGAAGGATTGGACGTATGGCGACATATCTGGGTATCGATGTCGGAACATCCGGGACGAAGGCGCTGCTGATGGACGCTGCCGGCGAGGTTCTGGCGACGGCGACGGCCGAGTACGACGTATCGGCGCCGAAGCCCGGCTGGAGCGAGCAGAACGGCGACGACTGGTGGGAAGGCACGTGCGAGGCGGTGCGCAAGGCCATCGAAAAAGCCGGCGCGGACGGCAAGAAAGTCGCCGGTATCGGTCTGAGCGGGCAGATGCACGGGCTGGTTATCACCGACGACGCCGGCCGGCCGCTGCGGCCGTCCATTATCTGGAACGATCAGCGCACCGGACCGCAGGCCGAGCAAATAGAGCAGCAGGTCGGCGGGCGCGACAAGCTCATCGAGCTGGTCGGCAACGTCGCGATGACGTCGTTTACGCTTACCAAGCTCCTGTGGGTCCGCGACAACGAGCCGGAGGTTTACGAGAAGGTCCGCCACATGCTGTTGCCGAAGGACTACGTACGGCTGCGGCTGACGGGCGAATACGCCGGCGACGTTTCGGACATGTCCGGCACGCTGCTGCTGGACCAGCGCAAGCGGGCGTGGTCGAAGGAGATGATCTCCACATTCGAGATAGACGCCGACATACTGCCGCCGGTGTACGAATCGCACGAGGTAACGGGCAAGGTCACGGCCGAGGCGGCTGAAGCGCTGGGCATAGCGCCGCGCACGCCGGTGGTCGGCGGCGGAGGCGACCAACCGGCCGGCGCCATCGGCAACGGAATCGTCACCGACGGGCTTACCAGTGCCACCATGGGCACCAGCGGCGTAGTGTTCACCCACTGCGGCGACTACACCACCGACCCCCAGGGCCGCGTGCAGACTTTCTGCTCATCGGTCGCCGGCGAGTGGTGCATGTTCGGCTGCGTGATGGCCGCGGGCGGAAGCTTCCAGTGGTTCCGCAACGAACTCGGCCAGCAGGCCATCGCACGCGCCAACGAACAGGGCGTGGACCCGTACGAGCTTCTGACCGCACAGGCGGCCGAGGCGCCGCCCGGCTGCGAGGGGCTGTTCTATCTGCCCTACCTGACCGGCGAGCGCACGCCCCACGCCGACCCGCTGGCAAAGGCGTGCTGGATAGGCATACACTCGCGGACCACATACAAGGAGCTGACCAGGTCGGTCATGGAGGGAGCGACGTTCGCGATGAACGACGTGGTCACCATACTGCGCGAGCGGGGGCTGGACATAACGCGGGTTCGGCTTTCCGGCGGCGGCGCCCGCAGCGGGTTCTGGCGGCAGATGCAGGCGGACATCTACGGCTGCACGTGCGAGACCATCAACGCCGAGGAAGGACCGGCCTACGGAGTGGCGCTTCTGGCGGCCGTCGGGACCGGACGGTTCAGGGACGTCCGCGAGGCGTGCTCCGAGGCGATCAGCGTTACGCGGACCATCGAGCCGGACGAGAAGCTCAAGAAGTTCTATCAGCCCTACTACCAGCAGTACCGCCGGCTCTACCCGGCACTGAAGGAGCAGTTCGCCGGCATGGCGAAGCTGCCCACAAGCTGAGCGTCGCGAAGCCGGCTTGAGATGAAAAAGGAGCGGCCGTTCGCAGGTCCGACCCGCGAGCGGCCGCTCTTTGTTTGCCTCGATTTTCCGGGGGTATCAGCCCTGCGGCTCCTGCTGATCGCCGGACTGCTCGCCCTGGTCGCCTTCTTGTTCATCGCCCTGCTGTTCGGCGGACTCACCTTCGCCCTGGCTCTCACCCTCGGAGGGGGCCTCGGGCTCGGCCGGTGGGGTCGGCAGCTCCTCGGGCTCCTCGACGTACACGTCGTCGAGGTCGGTCGCATCGACCCTGCGCCGCAGCAGGAAGTAGATGACCGTGGTGCTGCTGGCCGCGAAGGTCAGCAGATACGCCGCCACAACGGCGGCCGCCAGGAACACCCACACGCCGATGAGAAACGCGCCGATCTGCTGCGTTCCGCTCATGGCCGCCCAGTTGAACGACCCGAACAGCGAGTCGAAGGTCGGCTTTGCCCACAGCAGGTCCAGCTTGTCGGCCTGGGGGTCCAGCGACGGGGCGCCCGCGATCACACCAAGCTTCACGAACGAGTGCGTCATGAGCAGCGCCAGGTACACGAAGAGCCGGACGAACAGATACGTAATCACACCGTACACCAGCGCCACCAGTCCGTAGAATATGCTTCGCCACGGACGCTGGAAGATGTATGAGAAGCTTCGGCTGATGGCGTCGAAGCTGTCGGAACCTTCCACGGCGATGGTGGGATACATCAGCGGCGCCCCGGCCAGCAGACCGATCAGCAGGAAGGTGATGATAGCGCCACCGACGATGGCAAGTATGAACAGCAGCCCGCCGATAATCTCACCGACGGCCGGTATGCTCATGACCAGTCCGCCGAGGCTAAGCAGCAGGCCCAGCACCACCAGCGTGCCCAGCGGAATAAGCGGCGATGTAAAGAAGCTGAAGAACTTCCCGCAGCTGAACCGCAGCGCCTGGGGGATGCTGATGCGCTCGTCACGCGCGAAGTGCAGTGCCGCTATGCGGTTCACCGCTCCGCCGAACAAGGCCACAATCGCAAGGACAAGCACCGACAGCAGCACCGCGAACACCCAGTGCTCGCTGTAGAGCCAGACCACGCCCTGCCAGGCCATCAACACATAGTAGAGGAAGCCCATGCCGTCCTGGGGCATTGGGTTGTTCTGCACCGCCTGTGCCGGTCCCAGTGACAGCGGGCGAACGGAGCGGGCGTCGTTGACCTGCCGGTACTGCGCCAGACCGCCGGTAATATTGCGGTACCGCACGGCCGCAATCGCCTTGCTGACGCAGTCGGCCTGCCAGTCGAGGAAGCTCGCGAAGACGCCCTCGCCGCGGATCTGGCGGACTTCGTTGTTGAAACGCAGCCGACGCAACGACAGCGCCCGCTGCGCCTCGGCCTTGTGAAGCTCAAGCTGCTCGTGGGCCTCTTCCTTGGCCTCTTCGTTCTCAAAAGCCAGTTTCTCGAGGGCCTCTTCGGCCGCTTTATAGGCGGGCTCTATAATCTTCTCGATATTATCGACTTCCTCATCGAAGTTGTCCGACGCATCCGAGAGAAGGTCCGACCAGCTCCGGTCATTTTCCTTCGCCTCTGAGAGCAATTGGGAGGGCGTCTTGGCCTCCACCTCCAGATCGAGTTCGTCCCGCTTTTCGCGCAGTTGTGTCTTAAGCTCGCCGGAAGGTATGGACGCCAGATAGCTGGAAAGCTCGCGTCGTTCCCGCTGGGACTGGGCCAGCAGTGCGGCGGCCGCCTCCAGCCGACCTTCCTGCCACTGCTCCTTGTCCTGCTCGAAACGTTCAGCGGGCTTGGCGTAGTGTTCCCAGATCTCGCCGGGGTAGGCATATCCGCCGCCGACCGCCCAGAACTGGTCGAGAACCCAACCGCTCACGAAGACCAGCACGATGGCGGTAACAGCCAGAACCAGCTTGCTCGGATGTATGGCCATCCGGAAGCACCGGAAGATCTGGGGGAAGCTGAAGACCTCCTGCCAGTTGACGCGCCGAACTTCGTGTTGCTCATCGGCCATGATGTTATCCTTTCCCTTGCGGGTAGTCCGACTTTCACGACGGGGCAGCCGGCACCGGGCGATGGTTCGCGCCGAGACAAGCCGGAAGTGCTCAGCTTGGCGTCATCGCGGCGACCCCGCGGCGACATCCGCCCCGCGCCGGGGCCGTAACCCGTTGAATCGGAGGCGGATTATACTTTCACCTGAAAAGACTGCCAAGTTTTTCCTGTCGGTTCGGAGTTTGTCGCGAACAATTCGACTATTCGTCCTTCTTGCCGCCGGCTTTATCTGCGGAATCCTTGGACTCGGACTTGCCGGAATCCTTCCCGTTCGAGCCACCGTTGCCCCGACCCGAGCTGTTGTTGCGATAGTCGGTGGCGTAGAAACCGCTGCCTCGAAAGATAATCCCGGCCCCCGTGCCCAGCAGGCGCTTCACCTTGCGCTTGCCGCAGACCGGGCAGACCTTAACCGGAGCGTCGGACATCTGTTGGAAGCGTTCAAATGAATGTCCGCACGCCTGACATTCGTACTCATAGGTCGGCATCTCTGCGTCTCCAACTCGACAGATTTATCACCGTTCGGCGGATTTCACCGACGGAACCGCGCCCCCTTGGGGGGCGGCTGGGGGAAAAACAACCATAGCACCCCGACCGCAAAGCCACAACGCAAAACCGCTACAGCCCATCGGCCTCTACCGTGCCCTCCGCACAGCTCCAGGGGCAGTATTTCTGCTATTGGTCCTGGGACTGCTGCTCTTGCTGCGGCGGCATCGAGACCACTACGGCGGCCGGACGGACGGTTCTGCCTTTGAGCATGTAGCCCCTCTGAAGCTCGCGCAGAACAGTCTGCGGCGGGTGGTCCTCGCTTTGCTCCTGCATCATGGCGGCGTGTCTGTCGGGGTCGAAGGGCTTACCCTCGGCCTCTATGGGCTCGAGTCCAAACTTGCCGAGTGTGGCCAGCGCGTTGTCGTGGACGATCTGCATACCCTTCAGCAGCGGGTCGTCCTCGTCGTGGTCGGCGCGGGCCGCCTCGAGGGCACGCTCCATGTCGTCCAGCACGCCCAGCAGAGACTTGATAAGCTCCTCGTTGGCGAACTGGCGGGATTGCTCCATGTCCCTGCGAACGCGCTTCTTGTAGTTGTCGTAGTCGGCCGCAAGTCGTTTCAGCCGCTCGCGCAGGTCGTCGCGCTCGGCGCGTACGGTTTCGAGGTCCTCCTCGACCGCCTCGGCCTCCGCTTCGGGCGCTTCGCCGTCCGTTTCCTGCTGCCCGGACTGCTCCTCGACCTCCGCAGCCTCCTCCCTGCGGGCCTCTTCCTGCTCGTCTGTGCGTCGTTTCCTGCTCATCGCAGCATGTCTCTCCTGGCGTTCACTCCCGGGAACCGAAATATTCCTTCAGCTTGTCCAGAAAGCTCCTGCGCTGTTGGCTTATGTTGTTCCGCTCGGTCTCGGCAAAGCTCTCCAGCAGCTCGCGCTGCTTGCGCGAGAGCTTTTTGGGGACCTCCACGAAAACCTGCACGTGCTCGTCGCCCCGCTTGCCCGTGCGCGGCGAGGGCATGCCCCGGCGTTTCAGCGTCAATATGTCGCCGGTCTGCGTGCCGGCCGGCACATCGACCTCCTCCGGCCCGTTCAGCGTGGGGACCTCTATGGTCCCGCCCAGGGCGGCCTGCGTGAACGAGACCGGCACGTCGCAGAACAGGTCGTCCCCCCGGCGGACCAGCAGCGGATGCGGCTTGACGCGGACGTACACGTGCAAATCGCCGTGCGATACGCCCACACGCCCCGGCTCGCCCTCGCCGCGGATGCGGAGTATCTGCCCGTCCCGTACGCCCGGGGGAATGCGCACGTTTACCTCTATGTCCTTCTCGCGCCTGCCTGAGCCGCCGCAGGCGGGACAGGGGTCGTTTACGACAGTACCCCGGCCGTGGCAGCGCGGGCAGGGACGCACCCGCACACCCATGCCGAAGAACCCCTGCACCTGCTCGCGCACCTGTCCGTAGCCGCCGCAGGTCTCGCAGCGCTGGGCGCTGGTGCCCTTGCGAGCGCCGCTGCCGCCGCACTCGCCGCACACGTCCATGCGCTGAAAGTGGAGCGTCTGGTCCACGCCCTCGGCGGCCTGCTCCAGCGTTATTTCCACCTCGGTTTCCAGGTCCATGCCGCGATCGGCTCGGCCGGCGCGACCGCCGCGCCCGAAACCGCCCATACCGAAGTCGCCGAAGATGTCCTGGAACATCGAGAAAATATCGCCGAAGCCCATCGACGAGAAATCGTGCAGGCCGACGCCCTGGAGCCCCTCGTGGCCGTACTGGTCGTACCGGCGGCGCTTCTGGGGGTCGGAGAGCACTTCGTAGGCCTCGGATAGCTCCTTGAACTTCCGTTCACCCTCGGCCTTGTCGCCGTCGAACTTGTCCGGGTGGTATCTCAGCGCACCCCGTCTGTAAGCGCGCTTGATCTCGTCGGGGCCGGCGTCGCGGGCGACGCCCAGAATCTCGTAATAGTCGCGTTTCTCTGCCATCGGCTCAGCAGACTGGGGCAAGTACTCAGTAGCAGTGCACCAGGTCAAGCACTTCCCGGCTGTTGCGGTCGATTACCACCAGCCGGTACGCCGTCGTTGCGGCCACGACGCGGTCGTCACCCAGCGGCGCAAACCAGCATAGGTATTCCGCCCAGCCGGGCAACTCCGGTATCCGCACCGGCTGCTCAAGAAGCTCCGCTCCGTCGGGTGAGAGCACCGTGAAATCCCTCAGCGATCCGATGTACAGCTCGCCGTGTCCGGAGACACCCGAACCATAGGCCAGGCGATTGTGGGCAACCGGTCTGTAGGTCCCCCGGGACGTATCGAGGACGCCGAGATATCCGCCATAGGAGGCCGTCACGACCGTGTCGTCGAACACCAGTAATCTATCGCTGCGGAGTTGCGTTACCGAGGGATAGTCGAAACAAATCACTTCATCGACGACCTCGCCGGCTTCGATGTCGAATGTCATTATGGCCGAGACTTTGCCATCCGACCGCAGCTTGGATATCTGCTGACCGGCAAATCCCTCATAGGAATCGTCAAAGACCGTGTCGGTCTGGGCATCGCTCTCAAAGCCGGCCGTCCGCGCGTAGCCGGTTGCGCCGTCTTCGGAGACGGCCACCTGCGCAATTTCCCGCCGGGACTCCTCCGGAGGCGCTATCGTGGTCCGCAACGTGCAATCGGGCAGGTTCCAGACGTGCAGGACCGTCCCGGAGGCGTCTTCGGGACCTCCGGCGGTGACCGCGATGCCGGCGTTGGAGGCGACGGCCATCGCGTTGACGTTATTGATGGTCTTCAGCTTGTTCCAGTCGGCGGTGTCGAACACGTGCACCCGTCGGGCGTCGTCCAGCACCAGGCACCTGCTGTCGTCGCTGCTGAAGGCGACGTGCCGCACCCAAGCCCCGATCCAGATGCGCTGCGTCACGCTCCAGTCGGCGGTATCGAATACGATCAGAGCACGGTTGTACCCGCCTGTCGCCGCCACGCCGCCGTCGCTGTCGGCCGCCACCGTTATCAGTCCGTGAGCGTTCGCTGCCGCTGCCGTCAACAGAACTATCGCCACCGCCAGTTTGACGACCCGTGTCGCTTTGCCCGGCATATCAACCTCCCGGTCGCTTCTCTGAGACGCAATGGGTTTGTGCGATCGCCCGCAAGGTCCCTCTTGTCCGACGCTTCGGACGCACATCGCACGCTCTGGGCCGGACAGAGACGGGGCGCCTCGGCCATCGGCGTGGGCGCCCCATCCCTGTACGTTCACTTTTATGCAGAGCCGTCGAAGCCCGAAGAGCGACTCGTTTACGAAGACGCTGTTTCTTCGTGAACAAGCCGATTCTAGTGGACGGCCTCGTGGACCTTTGCCTCGTCTTCGGCGTCTTCGTCGTACTCGGTCACCATCAGGTCGGTCGTCAGGAGCAGACCGGCCATCGAGCCGGCGTTCTGAAGCGCTGTCCGGGTTACCTTCGCCGGGTCGATGATGCCGGCCTTGACCATGTCCACAAACTCGCCCGTGGACGCATCGAATCCGACATTGCCGCTCTTGCTGAGGATATCGGCCACTATAACGTCGCCGTCCTCGCCGGCATTGCGGGCGATCTGACCGGCCGGCGCCCGCAAGGCCCTGAGCACGATGTCCACGCCGGTCTTCTCGTCGCCTCGGGCCTTCTGGCGGGCCTTCTCGATGGCGGTAATCGTACGCAGCAGCGCCACGCCGCCTCCCGGCACCACACCCTCGTCGGCCGCGGCGCGGGTGGCGTGAACCGCGTCGTCGATAAGGTCCTTGCGCTCCTTCATCTCGGTCTCGGAAGTCGCGCCGGCGCGGATCACCGCCACGCCGCCGGTCATCTTGCCGAGACGCTCCTGGAGCTTCTCGCGGTCGTAGTCGCTGGTGGTCTGCTCGATACGGTTGCGGATCTGCTCGATGCGGGCGTCGATGTCCTTCTTCTTGCCGGCGCCCTCGATGATGGTGGTATCGTCCTTGGTGACGACGATACGCTTGGCCTGGCCGAGCATATCCAGCTCGACGTTCTCCAGCTTCACGCCGAGGTCCTCGCTGATGAACTGCCCGCCGGTGAGAACCGCAATGTCCTCGAGCATCTGCTTGCGACGGTCGCCGAAGGCCGGTGCCTTTACAGCACAGACGTTCAACACGCCCCGCAGGCGGTTGACGACCAGACCGGCCAGCGCTTCGCCCTCGACATCCTCGGCGATTATCAGCAGCGGCTTGCCGGCCGACATCACCTTCTCGAGGACCGGCACGAAGTCCCGCAGGTTCGAGAGCTTCTTCTCGTAAATCAGTACGTAGGCGTCCTCCAGCACGCATTCCTGCGTGGAGGTGTTGGTCATGAAGTAGGCCGAGATATAGCCCTTGTCGAACTGCAGACCCTCGACGAACTCTATCTCGTTCTCGGTGCTCTTACCCTCTTCGACGCTGATGACGCCGTCGGCGCCGACCTTGTCGAAGGCCTGTGCGATCAGGTCGCCTATGTTGCGGTCCCAGTTGGCCGATACCGTCGCTACCTTTCGCAGGTCGTCTATGCCGCGGACCTGCCGGGCCTGCTCGGCGATGGAATCGGTCGCGGCCTGCACCGCCATGTCGATGCCCCGCTTAAGGGCTTCCACATGCGCGCCGGCGGAGACGTGCTTCAGGCCCTCGGCCATCATGGCCTCGGCCAGTACGACCGCGGTGGTCGTACCGTCGCCGGCGATGTCGCCGGTCTTGGAGGCGACCTGGTTGACCATCTTGGCGCCCATATTTTCGAACGGCTGGGGCAGGTCCACCTCCTTCGAGACCGTCACGCCGTCCTTGGTCACCTTCGGACCGCCGTAGGACTTCTGCAGCAGCACGTTGCGTCCGGTGGGACCGAGCGTGACCTTCACGACGTTGGCCAGCTTCGAGACACCGTTCAGCATCGACTGCCTGGCGTCGCTGTCGTAGAGCATCTGTTTTGCTGCCATGGCTTATCGCTCCTCGTTGGCGTTGGCTTGCTGACTGGCTTTGACGACGAGTCAGGACTTCTTCGACTTTTTCGACTTCTTCGACGACTTCTTCTGCCCGCCGGATTTCTCCTGGACGACGGCAAGTATGTCCGACTCGCGGAGTATCACATAGTCCTCACGGTCGATGCTGATCTCCGTGCCGGCGAACTTCGCGTAGAAGATCTCGTCGCCGACCTTCACGCTCATCTGTCCGCGCTCGCCGCTTTCCAGCAGCTTGCCCGGGCCGACCGCCTTTACCGTGCCCCGCTGGGGCTTTTCCTTGGCGGTGTCCGGAAGGACGATGCCGCCGGGACTGGTATCCTCGGCCTCGGACTGCTTTACCAACACCCTGTCATCAAGTGGTTTCACTGCCATCTCTGATCGCTCCTTGTCCTGTTTTTCAGCTTAGCGTGGTGTATGGGTCGGAATTCCGTCGTTGTGGTGCGTGCGGCAGGGCTTACATCATGCCGCCCATGCCGCCCATACCACCCATTCCACCCATGCCGCCCATGCC
The DNA here is from genome assembly GCA_049975485.1 of Phycisphaerae bacterium. Classification (GTDB taxonomy): domain Bacteria; phylum Planctomycetota; class Phycisphaerae; order SM23-33; family SM23-33; genus PUND01. The sequence continues at coordinate 54,176 of JBNGDC010000011.1, forward strand.
GGGCGCGCCGGCGGCCGCGGGGGATTCGTCTTCCTCGGGAATCTCGGATATCGTCGTATCGCACGTCAGCAGTACCGAGGCCGCCGATGCGGCATTCTCCAGGGCCGTGCGGGAAACCTTTGTGGGGTCCACTATGCCGGCGGCCAGGAGGTCCTCGTACTCAAGACTCTCGGCGTTGAAGCCGTAGCCGACGGGCTGGGATTTCTGCTCGACGGTCCGCAGCACCACCGCGGGCGCCTCGCCGGCATTGGCGGCTATCTGCTTGAGCGGCTCGCCCAGCGCCCAGCGGACGATCTCCGCACCGGTGGCCTCGTCGCCGGTGAGCTTCAGGTTGTCCAGCGCCTTGCGCGCCCTCACGAGAGCCACACCGCCGCCGGGGACGATACCCTCTTCAATGGCCGCTCGGGTGGCGTGCAGGGCGTCCTCGATAAGGGCCTTGCGGGCCTTCATCTCGCTCTCGGTAGCGGCGCCCACGTTGATCTGGGCGACGCCGCCGGCCAGCTTCGCAAGACGCTCCTGGAGCTTCTCGCGGTCGTAGTCGCTGGTGGTGGTTTCTATCTCGCGGCGGATCTGCTCGATCCGGGCCTGGATGTCGCTGGTCTTGCCGGCGCCTTCGATGATTGTTGTGTTGTCGTTATCCACCGTCACCCGCTTGGCCGTGCCGAGGTCGGCTATCGAAATGTTCTCGAAATCGATGCCGAGGTCCTTGGTGAAGACCTTCGCGCCGGTCAGCACGCCGATATCCTGAAGCATCGCCTTGCGGCGGTCGCCGTAGCCCGGCGCCTTGACGGCACAGACATCCACGATGCCGCGGAGCTTGTTGACCACCAGCGTCGCCAGCGCCTCGCTCTCGACGTCCTCGGCGATAATCAGCAGCGGCCGCTTCGCCTGGGAGACGCGCTCCAGCATCGGGACGATCTTGTTGACGTTGGAGACCTTCTCCTCGGTGATGAAGATAAGCGGCTTGTCGAGGCGTGCTTCCATCGTCTCCTGGTCGGTTACGAAGTGCGGCGAGAGGAACCCGCGGTCGAACTGCATACCCTCGACCACGTCCACGGTCGTATCTATGCTTCGGCCTTCTTCAACGGTGATAACGCCGTCGCGCCCGACCTTGCTCATCGCCTCGGCGAGCATGTCGCCGACGGCCTTGTCGTTGTTGGCGCTGATGGCGGCGATGTGACGGATGTCCTCGTCGTCGGAGACATCGCGGCTGATTTTGCGAAGCTCCTCCAGCACGGTCTGGGTGGCCTTGCGGATGCCACGGGACATGGCCATCGCGTCGGCGCCGGCGGCCAGGTTCCGGTAGCCGCGGCGGAAAATCGCCTCGGTCAGAACCGTCGCGGTCGTGGTGCCGTCGCCGGCGACGTCGGAGGTCTTGCTGGCCGCCTCCTTGACGAGCTGCGCGCCCATGTTCTCAACCTTGTCCGACAGCTCGATTTCCTCGGCGACGGTGACGCCGTCCTTGGTCACTGTCGGGGCCCCCCAGCCCTTGTCCAGCACGGCATGGTGTCCGCGCGGGCCCAACGTACTCTTGACCGCCCGCGCCAGCTTCTCTACGCCGTTGAGAAGTGCCTCGCGCGCCTCGGTCTGGAATGCCAGATGCTTGGCCGCCATCGGGTAGCTCTCCTTTCGCAGGGTCTGTTACAGTTAAGTCTTATGCTGAACAACACTTCCGACGCTACCGACGCCGCGGCGCCGTGCCGGCGAAGCCCCGCCGATGGCGCAACGGTGTCCTGAGGCACTCGTGCAAGCGTCGTGCCGCTGTCCATAACGCCCTGTTCAGTATGCCCTTAGCTCTCGGGAGGATATTTACCGGGCGTCGCCTTGCCTGCCAAGCTTGCATCCTTTGTGCCGCCCCTACGCCGCTTTTGGCAGACAATCCGCGGCGATTGACTTTGCCCCGCCGGCTGCGTAGTCTCTGCCGGCCGCAGCCCGACCGGCGGAGACAAGCAAAGTGCTGACAGACAACATACTGGACCTGATAGGAAACACGCCGCTGCTGCGTCTGGGCAGTGAGCGCGTGTTCGCCAAGGCGGAGTTCCTCAATCCCGGCGGCAGCGTCAAGGACCGCGTCGCGCTGGCGATGATAGAGGCGGCCGAAGCCGACGGGCGACTCAAAGAAGGCGTCACCATCGTCGAGCCGACCAGCGGTAACACCGGCATAGGCATAGCCCTGGTCGGCCGGCTGAAGGGCTACCGCGTTGTAATCGTCATGCCCGAAGGCATGAGCGACGAGCGCAAGAAGCTCGTGCGGGCGCTCGGAGCGGAGCTGATACTGACGCCCGACGAGGAGGGCATACCCGGCGCGGTGCGGCACGTTCGCCAAATGGCGGAGCAGGACGAGAGCATCTTCGTACCCCAGCAGTTCGAGAACCCCGCCAACCCGCGCTGCCATTACGAGCAGACCGCGCGCGAGCTGTGGCGGCAGACGTCCGGTGAGATAGCCGCCTTCGTCGCCGGCGTCGGCAGCGGCGGCACGCTCCAGGGCGTGGGCAGTTTCCTCCGCGAGCACAAGCCGGGCGTCAAGCTCGTCGCCGTCGAGCCGAAGAATGTCTCGGCCCTGCTGGGACACGAGCCGGGGCTGCACCAGATACAGGGCATCGGCGACGGTTTCATACCGGCCGTGCTGGACGTCTCGCTCGTGGACGAAGTGATAGAGGTCACCGACGCCGACGCCATAGAGACCACCCGCCGCCTCGGCCGGGATTACGGCTGCCTGGTCGGGATATCCTCCGGCGCGAACGTATGGGCGGCGCGGAAGCTGGCCGAGAAGATCGACGGAAACGTCGTCACCATACTGCCCGACCGCGCGGAACGGTATTTCTCGACCGCATTGCTTTAGCTCGGGCATACCTGCCCGACGAATCGCGAGTCGCGAATTGCGAACCGCGGACCGGCAGGAAGACCGGACAACAGGTCTGCTGAACGGATCAACCGATCAGGATGTATAGACCACGGCTTCAGCCGCGGTGTCGGAACTTGTCGGCCTCGCCTTCAGGTTTTCCTAGGCCACGGCTTTAACCGTGGTTTCGAGATCCGCCCTATATGCCCGAATCCAGCCCGTTTTAACGGGCTTCCCGCCGCGTGGATAACCCTGACTGGAAGGGCGTTAAAACGCCCTTCAACTCGGCCCCGCCGCCGGATGATACCACGGCTGAAGCCGTGGCCTACTGCAGCAAAACGTAGCCAAAGCAGCCAAGTGCGCAGGTCGGCTGTTTTCCCGGCATTCCAGCGCGAAGGTCTGCGCCAGGCGCCACAGCAATTTACCGCACGAGAGCGGGGGCGTATAATCCTGCCATGCCCGCATCGACCAGGATAATAACGGTAAGCTTGAACCCGGCCGTGGACCGCGTTCTGGAGGTGCCCGACTTCCGCATCGGCGCCCACCAGACCGGCCGGGAGATCCGCCGCACGCCGGCGGGTAAGGGCGTGAATGTTTCGCGGGTGCTGGCCAAGCTGGGGGCGCCATGCGTTGCCACCGGCTTCCTCGGGCGGGACAACCGCGATGAGTTCCGCCATGTCCTTGCCGACGACAGAACCGCCGACGAGTTCTTTCCCCTGCCCGGGCGGACGCGGGAAAACGTCACCATCACCGACCCGGAGAACAACCGCGAGACACACATCCGCAATCCGGGACTGAAGGTGGACGAGCGGAACTTTCAGCGCCTGCTCACCAAGCTGCGGCTGATCGCGCGCGAGGGATACTTCGTGCTGTTCTGCGGCTCCACGCCGCCGGGCATAGGCCCGGACGAATTCGCCCGGCTGGTAGATACCTGTCTGGAAACCGGCGCCCGCGTGGCCGTCGATACCAGCGGACCACCGCTGAAGGCCGTCGCCGACAGGAAACTCTGGCTGCTCAAGCCCAATGCCGCGGAGCTTTCCGAGCTTGTCGGGCGAGACCTGCCCGACAGGGACGCGCAGCTCGCCGCCGGCCGGGAGCTGGCACAGCGGGTAAGCGTGGTCCTGCTGACCAGCGGCGCCGAGGGGGCGTACCTTCTGACCAGAGACCAGGCCGTGCATGGCCATGTCGAGATAGATGCCCAGGAAGTCCGCAACACCGTCGGCTGCGGGGACGTTATGCTCGGAGCTTTCGTCGCCGGCATAGACGCAGGCATGGACATACGCGACGCGTTTGCTCAGACCATCGCCGCCGCGACGGCGGCCGCCTGCCATCTCGTCACCGCCGAATTCGAGGCGGAGCTCTTTGAGCAATTCAAACAGCGCGTCGAGCTGACCGACCTGTAATGCTCTGCTTCGCTGCGCCCGAGGTCCGTGTCCTGCTTACCGTCCGCTCGTTGGCAGTCGCGGCTAGCCGCGAGCGGCAGCGAGTGGAAATGAAGCAACCCTCCGGAGGGCAGAGCACGCCCTACGCTTCGAGTGCCGGTTGGAGCAGCTCGGATACAAACTCCCCGGCTCGTCGGACTATGTCCTCCCTGGAAGCCCCCTGGTCCATCGCGTCGGCTATGCGATGCACGATGGCCGATCCGACTATCGCCCCGTCCGCGACCTCGCAGACCGTGCGGACCATTTCGGGCCGGCTGATGCCGAAGCCGACGCAGATGGCGGTGTCCGTGTGGTTGCGCAGCTCGCGGACGCCGGCGATGGTGGCTTCGGGCAGCTTGTCGCGCTCGCCGGTAATGCCCGCGACCGAAACGTAGTAGATGAACCCGCGGCAGTGGCGGGCGATCTCGATGCGCCTCTCCGGCGGCGTGGTGGGCGCGATGAGCATGACGTTGGCCAGCCCCGCGTCGGCAGCCTGCGGCTCGAACTCGCCGGCCTCCTCCAGCGGCAGGTCGGGAATAAGCACGCCGTCGAAGCCCGCCTCGGCCGCGTCGGCGAGAAACCGCTGAACGTCGTGACGGAAAACGATCGAATAGCTCACCATCGCCACCAGCGCGATCTCACCGCCGCCTTCGCGATACGTCCGGACAAGCTTCATCGCGTCGGCCGTCGTGAAGCCGGACTCGATCGCCCTGGTGAACGACGACTGGATGGTAGGCCCGTCGGCTATCGGGTCGGAAAACGGTATCCCCAACTCGCAGACCGGGACGCCGCGCGATTCGAGGTCCCGCAGAAGCGCCACGGTTGTCTCGGCGTCCGGAAAACCCGCTGTCAGGAACGGCGCCAGCGTCGTTCGCCCGGCCGAGCGAAGCTCGCGAAACGTCCGCACCAGTCGATTGTCATCCAGTCCGCTCATGTTGATCTTTCTATTAGACACAGAGGCGCAGAGTAACAGAGATGTTATCGGGCGGCTCTCGCCGTTCCGTTCTCAGTTAATCACCCGCCGCACGCCCTCGGTCAGTGTGGGACGGTTAAAGTTAATCAGCAGCCCTACCTGCTTCCCGGCCGCCTTCAGTGTGCTGCGGAGCTGCGCCTTGTGCACCTCAGCCAACGCGTCAACGGTCTTCAACTCGACGACCACCGAGTCGTCAACCATCAGGTCTATACGGTGCTCGCCCACGACCTCGCCGCGGTAGCCGACCCGGACCACGACCTGCCTGTCCACCTTGTGCCCGCGGCGGAGAAGCTCAGATGCCAGGGCATTCTCATATATCTTTTCGACGAATCCCGGGCCAAGCTCGCGGTGCACCTCCACACCGGCCGCTATAATCCGTTTTGTCAACTCCTGCTGCGGATACTCGTTTTCCGAAAACCTCACCTCGCCCGCCCCTTACTCACAAGCAATGTTTTGATTCTTTCCTCTGTTCCTCTGCGCCTCTGTGTTGAACTAGCTGTGCCTTCTCTCTAACTGTCTCTGCGTCTCTGTGTCGAATTATTTGCTTCTGCGTCTCAGTATCTCGGCTATCTCGTTGCAGTCCTTGTCCCCCCGGCCGGAGAGGTTCACCAGCACTGTTTTCTCGTTGCTCATGCCGGCGGCGAGTTCCATCGCCTCCGAGACGGCATGGGCGCTTTCCAGCGCGGGGATGATGCCCTCCATCCGCGAGAGCGTAACCGTGGCGTCCAGCGCCTCTTCGTCCGTACGGGACGTGTAGCGCACTCGCCCGGTCTCCTTCCAGTAGCTGTGCTCCGGGCCTACGCCGGGGTAGTCCAGCCCGGCCGATACGCTGTGGACCGGCGCGGTCTGGCCGTCCTCGCTCTGGAGGACGTAGCTCTTGGCGCCGTGCAGAACGCCGGGCGAGCCGACGCACAGGGTGGCCGCATGGTCGCCCAGTCGCAGTCCCCGACCGGCCGCCTCCACACCGACCATCTTCACCTGCTTATCGTCGATCATCGGGTAGAAGATGCCGGCCGCGTTCGACCCGCCGCCGACGCAGGCGACAATGACGTCCGGCAGGCGTCCCTCGGCCGCGAGCATCTGCTCCCGGGCCTCGCGCCCGATGCAGCACTGGAACTCGCGGACCATCGTGGGGAACGGGTGCGGGCCGCATACCGAACCGAGTATGTAATGTGTGTGCTCGCTGCTGCCCATCCAGTCGCGCATCGCCTCGTTGGTGGCGTCCTTCAGCGTACGCTGACCGGTCTCGACGGGTATGACCTTGGCTCCCAGAAGCTCCATGCGGAAGACGTTCAGTTGCTGGCGGCGGATGTCCTCGGTGCCCATGTAAACGTCGCATTCCAGACCGAACACCGCCGCCGCCGTCGCCGTCGCCACGCCGTGCTGGCCTGCGCCGGTCTCGGCTATGACGCGCTTCTTGCCCATACGGACGGCCAGCAGCGCCTGACCGAGCGTGTTGTTTATCTTGTGCGCGCCGGTGTGGTTCATGTCCTCGCGCTTCAGATATATCTTCGCGCCGCCGCATTTCTCGGTCAGCCGGCGGGCGAAGTACAGCTCGCTCGGTCGGCCGGCGATTTCACGGTGGCAGCGGTCCAGCTCGGCGCGAAAGTCATCGTCGGCCATCGCTTCGGTAAACGCCTGGTCCAGCTCCGTCAGAGCCGAGACCAGCGTCTCCGGCACGAACATGCCGCCGAAACCGCCGAAGTAGCCCTTGCGGGCCTTGGGTTTCGTTGTCTTACTCATGGTGCGTCCTTTATATCCGGCAAGCGTCTCGATAGACAGACCCCTCTCCCGCCGGCGCAGGGGTGCCGCCAACGGGGAAGCGGAGAGTACACAGGGAATGGGAAAAGATCTCAGCGGCGCGCGGAGCGCCGCCACCACAGCCAGGTCGAACCCCGGCCGCACACAGGCAGCAGCATATTGCCACGCGACGTGCTCATGCCGATATATTACCGCGCCGCCACTTTCCCGCCAAGAGCAACCAACGCCCTCAATCGGCGGCTCGGCTGAACAGATACACGATATCCTCGGTGAGGTGTCCCGCGTGGGGAAGGCGCAGGCGCGCCTCGCCCGCACGGCGGAACCCGCGGTCCTCGAACTGCCGCGAGACGCCCGGCACATCCACCCGGCCGGGGTGCGGACCCTCAGACGGATACAGAATCGCCATCCCGCCCGGACGCACCGCACGGACAAGTTCCTCCAGCAGGGCAGGAAGCTCGTCAATGTGTTGGAGCACGTCGAACAACAGCACCGCGTCCAGCGATCCGTCGGACTGCTCGGCCAGCACGTCCATTGCGTCGCGCCGCTCTACGCGAAGCCGTCCGTCCGCCGCCCACCGCTGGGCGTTCTTGCGCAGCCGGTGAATCGACAGCACCTTCTTGTCGGCGGCGATTACCTCGCCCTCCGGCCCGACCACCTGTGCCAGCGGCACGGCGAACCGCCCCGGCCCGCAGCCGAAGTCCAGTACCCGCCAGCCCGCCTCCACACCCAGCGCGCGCATCGCGGCCGCGCCGTCGCCGGCAAACCAACTTTCCAATCCGGCCGGTTCCTTCTCAACGTCAGACATCCAGGACTCCCTGCGCAAAGGCGTTAACGGGCAGTTGAGCACAAAGCATAGCGAATCGTGACAGGGATAAAAGGACAACGTCCTCTGTGACGGAAGTTGTTGCCCGCAAAGCCGGTCGGTACCTCTGCGGCCTCTGCGTCTCCGCGGCAAGCGGTGCGACCTTTGGCTTCCCGGGCGGTGAGTGCGTATAATCCGCCGCTTTGGAACGCACACAACGCGAGGAAGACCCATGACGACTTCACAGGGCTTACAGGACAGGTTTCAGCGGAACGTGGTGTTCGAGCTGCGGCTGGCACTGGCCGAGGGCGCCGACCCGCTGGCGGCCGTGGTGGGGGCAGTTCGCGACGCCGGGGCGCGCGTCGGGCAGATGGAGCTTGCCGGCACGGACTCGCCCCCGCTGGTGTACGCCATACAGGTTTATGCGGCCGACGACGAGCAGATGCAGGCGGCCATAGAGGCCGTCGGCAAGGTCGAGGGCGTGGAGCTTCAATCGGCGCTGGATATGGCGATGGAGAGCCACCGCGGAGGCGCCTGCGAGATCCGCAGTCGATGCCCCATCCGCTCCAACACGGACCTGCGCATAGTCTATACGCCCGGCGTGGCGCGGGTGTGCAAGGCCGTCCAGGCCGACCCCGCCAAGGCCCGCGACTACACCAACATCGCCAACAAGGTCGCCATCGCCACCAACGGAACGGCCATCCTCGGGCTTGGCGACATCGGCCCGCTGGCGGGTCTGCCGGTGATGGAGGGCAAGGCCGCTATCTTCTGGGAGTTCGCGGGCGTCTCGGCCGAGCCGGTCCTGGTGGATACCCACGACGCCGACGAGTTCATCTTCGTCATGGAGAAGCTCGCACCGGGCTTCGGCGCGATACAGATAGAGGACGTAAAAGCGCCGGAATGCTTCCGCATCACGCGGGAGCTGGACCGCCGGCTGAACATACCGGTCTTCCACGACGACCAGCACGGGACGGCCACCATCGTGCTGGCGGGCGTGTACAGCGCCCTGAAAAAGACCGGCAAGCGGATGGAGGACCTGACCGTAGCCATCAGCGGCGCCGGGGCGGCAGGAACCGCCATAGCCGACCTGCTCACGGCCGCCGGCGCCGGCGACATAGTGCTCTGCGACCGCGCGGGCATCCTCTACTGCGGCCGCGAGGAAAACATGAACGCCGAGAAGCAGGCGCTGGCCGAGCGAACCAACGCCGAAAACATCCGCGGCTCGCTGGCGGACGCCATGGCTGGCCGGGAGCTGTTCATCGGCGTAAGCCAGCCGAACCTGGTCTCGCAGGACATGGTGCGGTCGATGGCGCCGGACCCGCTGGTCTTCGCGCTGGCCAACCCGGTGAGCGAGATAACCCCCGCCCAGGCGTACCAGGCCGGTGCGGCCGTCGCCGCCGACGGGCGGATGATGAACAACGCACTGGCGTACCCGGGCATATTCCGAGGCGCGCTGGACGCCGCAGCCGAGTCCATCACCATGGAGATGATGATGGCCGCCGCCGACGCGCTCGCATCGCTCGTGCCCGAAGGCGAACTCATGCCGGAAATGATGGACCCCGCCACGCACCGGGCCGTCGCAGAGGCGGTCGCAACGACGGCCGAGCAGACGATTCAGTAATCCAGGGGGTGGAAATGTTCTTGGCCTACTACGACGAAAGCGGCGACGACGGCTACCCGGAATATTCATCGCCTTTGTTCGTCCTGTCGTCTGTGTATATGCCGTCCACTGAATGGAAGCATATCTTTGAGCGGGTCGCGAATCTACGCAGACAGCTTCGGGACGCATTCGGCCTTCCGGTCAAACTCGAGTGGCACACGAAGGCGCTATTGCTCAACAAGAAACCGTACAGAGAGCTTGGACTCGACGATTTAGAGCGACTGGAGATGGTGGACCGATACTGTGCGGCGGTCGGCGAGTTGGACGTACGTATCGTGAATGTTGTAATCCACAAGCCGATCATCCGCAGCCGCAGGTACCAGGTACTCGACACGTGTTTTCAATACTCAATCCAGCGCATCGAAAACGACCTGCTCAGAAGAGACACGGACGAGCTTTTCATGATCATCACGGATGAGGGGCGGGAGGCGTCGATGCGCAAGACCGCACGGAGGATTCAGCGAGTTAACTATATACCCTCTCGCTTTTGCGGAGGCCCTTATCGTAGGGAAATCGAGCGGCTAATCGAGGACCCCTTGGCCAAGGACTCGAAACATTCGCATTTCATCCAGATAGCAGATATGGTCGCGTTCGTGGTGTACCTACACAAGCTGGCTGAATTGGGCGCGGGAAGCTATCACAACCGCATGCCCGCACAGGTCACGCCGGAGAGGGTTCGATGCTGGCTAGACCTGCTGAAGCCGAGTATAAACCTTGCAGCGTCCACGAAAGACCCTTACGGCATCGTGTGTCACCCCGCGCAAAAAACACCACCTACGGCGCATTAGCGCTTTCAGTGGTTCGATAAATATTATCGGGCACATCGCTGTGCCTTTGCAAGAGTTTTTGCAGTTTTTCTGCAAAAACATGTCTCATTTTTTATGGTGTCTTTTATGAAAGCATTGATAGTTTACGGCGGTTGGGAAGGTCACGAGCCGGACAAGGTTGCCGAGATACTCGCCGGCGAGCTGCGGGACGCGGGCGCGGAGGTGGAGCTTTCCGACACGCTCGACGCCTTCCGCGACGGCGAGAAGCTCAAAACCCTCGACCTCATCGTTCCGGAATGGACCATGGGCGAGATCAGTAAGGAGCAGTTGAACCCGCTGTTGGAGGCCGTCCGCTCCGGCGTGGGGCTGGCCGGCGTTCACGGCGGGCTGGGCGACAGCTTCCGCAAGGCGACCGAGTATCAGTTTATGGTCGGCGGGCAGTGGGTGGCGCACCCCGGCAACATCATCGACTATCGCGTGCACATCGTGGACCACGCCGACGAGGTCACCGCCGGTCTGGACCACTTCGACATGCACTCCGAGCAGTATTACATGCACGTGGACCCGTCCAACCACGTGCTGGCGACAACCACGTTCGAGTTCAACGGCTGCACCATGCCCGTCGCCTGGAAGCGCACCTATGGCCGTGGAAGGGTGTTCTATTCCTCGCTGGGCCACGTCGCCGCCGACCTGGACGTGCCCGAAGCCCGCACCATCATCCGCCGCGGTATGCTCTGGGCGGCGGCGGGAAAGGCCGCGGTTGCGTAGTGCCGGAAAGGCCGAGATATGGTAGGCCACGGCTTCAGCCGTGGTACCGCCTGCCCCGTGGTCCCTTGGTTCCCGCGTAATTGGCCGAAAGCGCAATTAGCAACCGGAAATGACACGCTGTAACTCTAGATATAGCTGAACTTGGGGCAGCAAGGCGCAATTAATTGCGGGAACTCCCGAATATTCGGCGACCGGCAGTTCGGTCGGGCCGGGCTCTCATAGGCCACGGCTTCAGCCGTGGTATCACCCGGGGCGCCTGCCAAACCTTGAGGGCGTTTCAACGCCCTTCTCGCGACTCGCGCCTGCGGAAGCCCGTTAAAACGGGCTGGGTCTATGAATATATCTCGTCTCTCGACACCATGGCTGAAGCCATGGCCTAATAAAGCACAGCACAAGCGGGTAGCTTCTCGACACTGTGGCTGAAGCCATGGCCTAATAACTCACAAGCTGGGGTCTGATAAAGCACGAGGCAGTCTCTCGAAACCATGGCCTAATAGAGCACAAGGTAGTCAAGTCTCTCCATACCAAAGCACAAGGTAGCCAAATAGCCAATGCCCTGCAGGCCGCGGAGTTTACTCCCCTGTCTGCTTTCGTGCGTCGAGCAGTTCGTTGAGTTTCGCCTCAGGCAGGATCTTTTTCTCCAGGCAGATTTCGCGGATGGTCTTTCCAGTGGCGTGGGCCTGTTTGGCCACCTCGGCCGCGGCGTCGTAGCCGATCTCCGGAGCAAGGACAGTCACCATCGCCAGCGACTGTTCGATAAGCTGCCCGCAGCGGGCGCGGTCGGCCTCTATGCCGGCGATGCACTTGTCGGCGAACACGCGCGAGACGTTCGCCAGCAAATCAACCTGCGTCAGCAGGTTCCATGCAATAACCGGCGAGCCCACGTTCAGCTCCAGTATGCTCCCCACGCCGCCGGTCGCACAGGCAGCGACGGCCGCGTCCAGACCAACCACCTCGCAGGCGACCTGCACCACCGACTCGCACAGCACGGGGTTGACCTTGCCCGGCATTATTGAGCTTCCCGGCTGCAGCGCCGGCAACGTAAGCTCCCCCAGTCCGCACCTCGGCCCGGACGCCAGCAGGCGGATGTCCGAGGCGACCTTGCCCATCGCCAGTGCGGTCCGGCGGAGCGTGCCGGAAACCTGCACGCATGTGTCGCGGGCCGCCTGTGCGGCGAAGCGGTCGGGGCACTCGCGGAAGCCCAGGGAAGTCTTCTCCGCCAGTCGGCGGCAGATGTCCGCAGCGAAGCCGGCCGGTGCGTTCAGTCCGGTCCCCACGGCCGTCCCGCCTATGGGCACCTCGCAGAGGGCGTCCACGGCCCGGCGCAGCTCGCCGAGGGCGGCATCCATCTGGGCGGCGTAGCCGGCAAACTCCTGCCCCAGCCGCACCGGCACGGCGTCCATCAGGTGCGTTCTGCCGATTTTGACCACGTCGTCGAACTCACCGGCCTTTGCCGCCAGCGCGTCGCGCAGCGCCTCGACCGCCGGTATCAGCCGGGAGTGTATTTCCACGGCCGTCGCGACGTGCAGGGCCGTGGGGATTACGTCGTTGGACGATTGCCCGCGGTTGACGTCGTCGTTGGGGTGGACGTTCGCGCCGTCGCCGAGTATCTCGGCCGCGCGCGCGGCGATCACCTCGTTGGCGTTCATGTTGGTGCTGGTGCCGCTGCCGGTCTGGAAGACGTCCACGGGGAAGTGTTCGTCGAGCTTGCCGTCGGCCACCTCTGCCGCGGCCGCGATGATGGCGTCGGCAATCGCCGCGTCCATCCGCCCGCCGGCCTTGTGCGACTCCGCCGCCGCCTGCTTGATAAGCCCCATCGCCCGGATGAACGCCGCGGGCATGGTCCAGCCGGATATGGGGAAGTTCCGCACCGCCCGGGCGGTCTGCGGTCCATAGAGTGCGCCTTCGGGCACTTCCACCTCGCCGAGGGTATCACGCTTTTTGCTTGTTCCGGACATGTCCGTCCCTTTCGTTCGCGCCGCGGGGATTATAAGTCCGCCCACGCGCACTTGCCAACGCGCGGGCCTGCTTGGCGCGGACGACGCGAGGGACTTACACTTGTTGCATGAAGGCACTTCTGGCGCATCTGCGGACACATCGCCGGCAACGCCGGCTTCTGACGGCGGCGGTAGCGTTGACGGCCGGTCTGCTGGCGGCCGTCCTGGGCTATCCACTCATACGTGAGTACCTGACTATCCACCGCCTGGGCAGCGAAGACCCCCGTGTGCGCGCCCGTGCGGTGGCCCGCGCCACCGAGCTGGCGTCTGATAGCCCACGGATGGTGCGACGGCTCGAAGCCGCCCTGGAAACGGACGACGACGAGCAATTCCTCGCTGTCGCTCAGGTTTTGCGGAACCTTCGGCAGTTCTACACCGACGGCCGGCAACCCGAGGCCATCGACCGCCTGCGCGCCCTGCGACTGTCCGAGCCGCTGCCGCCCGACGCCGAACAGGTCCGGATTGAAGGACGTGTCCTGCTGCTTATGCGCATCATCGCCGAAGGCCGGGACAACGTTCACGTCCGGAGGATACTGTCGGCCGTCGCAGGTAGCCGGTTCCCTCAACTGCGCGTACCGGCCGCCATGCTGGCGGGCCGGCTGGGTGACTGCGAGACCCTGGGCCGATTGCTTGAGGACGACGATTCGGCTGTCCGCATGGCTGCCGCCCTGTCCGCGGCCGCCGGGCGGTGCACAACGCTTGCCGAGAAGCTGGCCGACATCCTTCGCAGCGACGGCGAAGCAGAAGTCGCGGCGGCCGGGGGTTACGCACTGGCGGTCCTCGACGCGCCCGCGGCGTCCGAGCCGGTCATCTCCCGTCTGCTCGAGACAGACAACGCAGAGCTGCGAGACCCGTTGCTCCTGACGGCGCCGCTTCTGGCCGGCGGCGATTCCGCGGTAGCCGAGCTCATCGAGCGGTCGCAGACGGACGGCGGCTTCGCTGCGGCGCCTATGCTGCTGGCCGCCGCCAGGATGGAGCTTGCCTCGGCGGCTCCCGCCGCAAGGGACGTTCTCGCGGCGGCCGCTGAAGGCAGCGCGAAGGTAACCGAATCGCAGGTCCTGGCGGCGATGGAAGTCGCCCGCGCCATGGACATCGACGTCCGTGAGGAGTTGAACGCATATTGCCGCCGGTATTGGTCGGCCCGACTGTCGGTGTCGATGGCCGCCGCGGCCCGTCTGCTGGCTGCCCAGACCGCAGCGCGAAACGACGGCGGCAAGGTCCGTGAGATCATCGATACGCTTCTCCGGGCGGCCGAGTATGACAGGTACGTGCAGGCGACCGACGATTCCCGGGAAACGTCGGCACGCGGCACGCCGCGCGCCTCGGCGGAGGCGGCCGCGGGGCTGTGGATGCTGGACGCCGCCCAGGCCGAATCGCTCGTCAGACGCATCACCGGCGACGAAAACCCGCAGGCCGGCGATACACTCGCCTGGCGGCTGGCGGAGATCGACCCGGAGCGGGCGTTCGAGCTGGGGCTGGCCATGCTGCCGGAAGCAGGCGCGCCGCCGGAGCGGAGAATCTACAACGACAACGAACGTGCGTGCGGGGCGATGCTGCTGGCTCTCTCGGCCCGCTCCCACGAGCAACAACGGCTGGCGCGGTCGCGCATCAGACAGCGCCTCGACCACATCAACGAGCCGTTCGCGGTCCGCGCCTCGCTGCGATGCGCCTTGGCCGCTTTGGGCGATGAACAATCCGCCGCTGCCGTGCGGGAGTTCCTTTCGGCCGATGCAGTGCCGCGGCCGCGAGCACTGACGGCGCTGTTGTCGGCCGGCGACAAGAACGCCCTGGACTGGCTGTTTTGGAATCCGTCCGTGGACGACGGCGAGGTGCTCGGCCTGCTCATCGACGAAGGGCTTGCGGAAGTGCTGGCAGCAACGGCCGCGGAGCTCCCACGCGTACCAGCAGCCGCCGGTGCGGGCCTGCGGACCTGGCAGCTTCAGATTCTGCGGGTCCACTACGCCATCAACTGCCACGGTTTGAAGGTGGGCCTGAACCGGTGAGCATCGCGCGGAACATACTGCACGCCGGACGGGCGATAGCGGACGGCCTGGGCGACCTGATCCTGCCGAGGACGTGCCTGGCGTGCGGCTCGGACTCACCCGCGGCCGGGGGGCTTTGCGGGGACTGCAACGTGGAGCTTCTCTCGCTGGTTTCGCTGCCGTCGTGCCCGCGGTGCGGCACGACGCTCGGGCCGAACATCCCCGTCCGCGACGACGGCTGCGACGGTTGCCCCTCGACGCTGCCCCGCTTCCGGCAGGTGATCCGCCTGGGTCCGTACGCCGGACCTCTGCGCAGCATCGTGAAGGAGCTGAAATACCGTCGCCGCACCATGCGCCGACGGCTGGGCGAAATGCTCGGCCAGGCCGTCCGGAACCGCTGCGCCGACGAGCTGGACGTGGTGATGCCGGTGCCGATGCACTGGCGCCGCCGGCTGGCGCGGGGGCAGGACCACGCCGCCACACTGGCGTCGGCCGTCGCAAAGCCCTTGGGTCTGCCGGTCGGCGGCGAGCTTGTCCGCATCCGCAACACACCCCCGCAGACGCACCTGCCAAGGTCCGGTCGCATAGAGAACGTCCGCGGCGCTTTCGCCGTGGAACTCCCCGACGCCGTCGCCGGCGCCAGTGTGCTGCTGGTGGATGACGTTACCACCACCGGCGCCACGGCCAACGAGGCCGCACGCACGCTCCTGCGGGCCGGCGCGGTCCGCGTGGTGCTCGCGGTGATATGCAAGGCGGAACCCCCGACGGCCTATTCGCAACCGCGTTAGACCGACCAATCCCGGACGGCGAAGCAGGCAGGGATGCAGGAGATGCATGGGATTCTTTTAGAGGAAGCCCCTGGCCCGGCTTATTCACGAAGAAGCGGCACATTCGTGAACAAGCTGCCGATGGGGCTTTGACTTCGGGCCTTCGGGCCAACGCTTAGGGCTGGTCCTGAGCGAGGCGCGAAGCGCCGAGTCGAAGCCGTCAGGAAAGCAGGCGCTTTGCTGACGGCACATTATGAGCGAAAGCAAAGCTTTCGTGAATAATGTGGGCTGGTCCGCTCGCTCGCGCTCGCGGCTGGCCATGACCGCAAGGCAGCGGCAATGAAGCACGGGCTAACCATGGCGGAAATCGTCGAGCAACTGCTCCTGGCGGGCGTGCATGACCTTGGCCGATTTGTGGTCGGTGTCGTCGTAGCCCATCAGGTGCAGCAGCCCGTGGGTCACATAGAGCATCAGCTCCCGCTGGACACCCAGTCCGCGGGCGCGGGCTTCGGCGGCGGCGACGTCGCCGCAGACGATTATCTCAGCGCTCAGCCCCTCTTCGGCGGGATCGGACATATCGAAGCTGAGCACATCGGTAGCCCCGGCGTGGTCCAGCCAACGCCGGTTAAGGCGGGCGATCTCGTCGCCGTCCACAACGGCGATATCCGCCTCTATGAGTCGCACGCCCTCGGCCGCCGCCACGAACGCCACCAGTTCGCGGATCTTCTTCCGCGGGACGCGCATGGCCGACTGCGACGACGATATCTCAACGTGCGGAGCTTTTCGGCGTTTCCTCCAGGCCATAGGACGACGATAACACCCCGGGCCGCCACGAGCAACGCCCGCGGCGGCGAGTGTGGCAAACACTGGGCTGTGCCGTTACACTCTCGGCCGTCTGCGGAGACCGCAAATGCGATGGACGCTCCCATACAACTCGCCTTTGCCCGACGGGCCTCGCAAGCGGAGATGCGTGCGGCTGCTGCGCGTGGTGCTCTACGGCCTGGTAATCAGCGCGTTCGTGGGCACAGCCGTTCAGTTCCAGTACGGCCTGATGCGCGATATCCGCAAGGCGGAGCGCTGGGACGCCCGCCACCGGGACCCCACTGACCAGCAGCTCCGGAAACGGCCCAGCGGCAGGAGCGGCGCCGTCACACGTTGGCAATTGGCTGTGGAGCAGATGTGGGAAGGCGTGGACATCTACCGCTCACATGATGAGTCCTCCCGGTCGGTTTCCGCCCAACAGGGCGACGGCAGCCGGATGCATCCAAACATGCCCGCGGTAGCCGTCATGATGACTCCCCTGACGTGGGTGACACCGACGACGGCCGCTGTTGTGTGGAACCTGATGAAGCTGGCCGTTGTCGCCATGGCCGTGCTGATGGCCGCGTCCGTCGCCAACCATCACGACAAGCGAGTGCCGGACTGGGTGGTGCTGCTGGGGTTGCTGCTGGCGGGCAAGTTCGTCATCAGCGACATCCAGCACGCAAACACCAACGTATTTGTCATGGGCGGCATCGTCGCGCACCTCTGGCTGTATCGCCGAGGGCGGGACTTCGCGGCCGGCGCTCCGCTGGCTCTGGCGATATGCCTGAAGCTGACGCCGGTGCTGTTCCTTGCATACTGGCTGTACCAGCGCAACTGGAAGCTGCTGACCGGAGCGTTGGTGGCACTGCTGGTGCTGGGCGTGCTGCTGCCGGCTGTAGCGCTTGGTCCGGAGAGGTTCGCCGATCTTTCAGACTCGTGGTGGACCAACGTCATCAGCCCGGGTCTGGTCGAGAGTCAGTGGTATCCGATACACATAAACCAATCGGCGCCGGGGGTACTGGCACGGTACCTCCTGGGCGGTCAGCGGGCGGGAAACATCTACTACGCCCCGGATACCAGGGACCCGGAGCCGGAAGCGAACGTCTGGATAGCACCGGTGGCGCTTTCGCCCGAGGTGGCTCGTTGGGTCGTGCGCGTTGTGCAGGCGGGGATAGTCCTCGCCGGCGCATGCGCCATAGGTCTTCGCAAGCTTCCCCGCGAGGACGGCCGGCGGGGGCTGCACTACGCCATCGTTCTGACGGCCATGATGCTGCTGAACCAGCGGACGTGGGACCATCATGCGGCCGTTATGCTCGGCGGCTCGGTGGCTCTGTGGTACGCGGTCGCATACGGACGGGTGGGCACGGTCGCCCGCAAACGGTCGCTCATGCTGGTGCTGGTGGCCATGGCGCTGGTGTGGGCGACAGGCAAAGAGGCGTTCGTATTGGCCGCGAAGCTCTTCGGGCACAACGGTGATACGGGCGAGTTGTGGCACAACCTTTCCCAGGCGTACGGGCTGACGTTCTACCACTTCCTGCTGGTGTTTCTGACTGCCATCCTTCTGACGGTCCGGCTGAAAAAGCTCGACGACCCATACGCCTCGCGACGACTCAGGATAAGCGAGTAAGTGATACCACGGCTGAAGCCGCGGCCTGCCCGAACTGATTCATGTTCTCAGCAGTTGCACATGTGCGCCGTTCCACAGACCCGACGCCCTGCCACCGCCAACACAAGGTCTTTCGCGGCGCACGGGCTTCTTCCTCTTGCCTGTTGACCCGACCGCAGCGCTTATTCCTGTCCGGCGCGTTGCTGGGCTTCTGTGGGTTTACCGCCCTCGCGGTGCTGGTCGGGCTTTTCCTCCGCGGGCGAGCCGCTTTCGGCGGCTGACGGCTTCTCACCCGGCGGCGTGGGATAGGCGATACGCGAATGGTAGATGGAGCAGAGACTCTTTATCAGGGAGGTCTCGATCTGGTGGACCTCCTTGAGCGTCAGCTCGCACTCGTCGAGCTGTCCGTCCTGGAGGCGACGGGACACCATGGCATGCACCTGGTTCTCGATGCGACCCGGGGTGGGGTCGGACATCGCTCTGACCGACGACTCGGCCGCATCCGCCAGCATCAGGATGGCCGGCTCCTTGTGTCGCGGCTTCGGACCGGGATAGCGGAACTCGACCTCATCCGGCGCCCGGTCGGAATCGGTCTTGCGCTGCTCGGCCGCCTGCTGATAGAAGTACTGCACCAGCGTGGTCCCGTGGTGCGTGGTGATGAACTCGTACAGCTCGTGCGGCAGGCCGTACTCACGGGCCATCTCCAGACCGTCTTTGACGTGCCCGATTATCACCAGCAGACTCATGGCCGGTGACAGCTTGGCGTGCTTCGAGGCGCCGGTCTGGTTTTCGATGAAGTAGTCGGGCTTGTTTATTTTTCCGATGTCGTGGTAGTAGGCGCCCACCCGCGCCAGCAGACCCCTGGCGCCGATGGCGTCGGCCGCCGTCTCGCACATCGCCCCGAGCTGGAGTGAATGGTTGTAAGTGCCGGGGGCTTCCATCGCCAGCCGACGCAGCAACGGCTTGGAGGCGTCGCACCACTCCAGCAGAGTCATGCTGGTAGCGACCCGGAAGAACCGTTCGACCGCCGGCAGCATCGCCTGGGCAAGCAACCCCACCGCCAGCGCCGAGCCGCCCGCCCACAGACCGTCGTACAGGGCGAACTTCACCGGCACGCCGTGGTAAAGTCCTATCGCCAGCGCCACCGCCAGTGCTCCTGCGCCGGCCGTGCCCGAAACATGCAGCAACTTGGTGCGGCTGCGTATCTCACGGAGCTGGAACACGGCCACCGTGACGCACGCCAGCATGACCACCAGCACTTCCAGGGACGCCCTCACCTGCAGGACGGCCAGCGCGGCCAGAATCGTGCCGCACGCCAGAGCAAACCTCTGGTCGAAGGCGATAGTCAGCACAATCGTACCCATCAGCACGCTCAGGGCGGCCACGTGCGGGTTCCACTGCAGTCCCCAGATAAGCAGCTTGTTGACCCCCAGCAACAGCAGCAGTGTCGCCACCAGCGCAAACGCCCGCCAGTGGTCGACCAGCAGGTCGCCGTAGTAGTGCAGCACGTACAGCACCGCCAGGGCGGTGATCAGCATCACCACCACGGCACGGCCGCCGATCTGCTGCCAGATGAGCCAGGGGTTGGCGGCCCGGCGGGCCTGAACGTATTGCGCGTGCTCCGTGCGCAGCAGGTCCATCTCCTTGGGCGTCAGTCCGGTCGGTTCGGAAAGCAGACCCGTGGGGCGGTCCCTCTCCACGAGCACGTCGCCCCTCTCGTAGAGGTCATAGACCTCGCTCGGCGGCTCCGTGGTTATGCGGGCGACCGCCTGCTCTATATCAGCGCGGCTGCGCTGCGGATCGTAGGTATAGAGCGGCTGTCCCTCCTCGACGAACATCTCCAGCAGGTAGGCCTCCACGGAAGGACGTATTTCCCTGTCCAGCCGCGACGCCAGCTGGGCCACCTCCCGGCTGATTTTGTCGGTGTCGCTGAGGCCGACCAGGTCGATTATGCTGCGGCTGGTTTCCTCCTGTCCGTGTACCACACGGACGCTGTTGGCCGTCCGTTCGATCTGCTCGCCCGCGGCCTCTGTGCGAACAAGCAGTGTCCGCTGAAGTTCACTCCGCAGCGCATCGAGCTGTCGCTGAAGGTTGGACCGCTGCTGCTCGTCCGCGTAGCGACGCCATGCCTCCAGTTGTTGCGGGTCCCCCAGGGCGAAGCGGTCCCGCAGCGGTTCTTCCACGTCCGCCGGCCGGGTGGTCGTGCGCAGACGTTCGGGCAGGTTCCGCAGGCGCGAGATGATCTCATCGACCAGCTCTTCGTTCAGCCGGAAGGTAGCCGGTGTGGACTGCCGCGTCCTTTCGCGAAGCTGCCTCAGTCGCTCCTCGGATAGAACGCGAAACGTTACGCGCGCGTGTATGTCGTGAGCGACGTGCTGCCCGAGGCGGTATCGAAACGGCTCCACCGGCCAGGCGTCCATGAGAAGCGCCCCGGCGAAGAACACCACCAGCAGCACCACGCTTACCGGCCCGCCGGCCTCGCGGAACCGCTGCCAGACCGCCAAGGCGCGCGAGGGCGGTTTCTTGTGGATATCGATCCGCCGCTTGCGAGTGGATTTCTTAAAAGGCCACATAAACTGTCCGTTCCGGACGGCTATTCCTGGCCCGAACCATTGCGCCCGTAGGCCTCGACGATGTTCTGGACGAGGCGGTGTCGCACTATGTCGGACCGGTCAAGACGAACCATCGACAGCCCTTTGATGCCACTTAAGCGTCGCTTGGCGTCCAGCAACCCGCTGGTTACGTTATCGGGCAAATCGACCTGGCTGTCGTCGCCGGTGACAATCATTTTTGAGCCGTGCCCCATGCGGGTCAGGAACATCAGCATCTGGGAGTTGGTCGTGTTCTGCGCCTCGTCGAGGATGATAACCGAGTCGTTCAGCGTTCGCCCCCGCATGAACGCCAGAGGGATGACCTCGATAAGGTCGTTGACCATGAACCGGCGGATCTGGTCGTAGTCCATCATGTCGTGCAGCGCGTCAAACAGCGGACGGAGGTAAGGGTTGACCTTCGCCTGCATGTCACCCGGGAGAAAACCCAGCTTCTCGCCGGCCTCAACGGCCGGGCGCACCAGAATAAGCCGCTTGGCCTGCTGGTGCTTGAGCATGTGCACCGCCACCGCCACGGCCAGGTAGGTCTTGCCGGTACCGGCCGGTCCGGTGCAGAAGACCAGGTCGTGGGTCCGCATGGCCTCGATGTACCGTTTCTGTCCGGGCGTTCTGGCTTTCACCACCTGCCCGGCCACGTACACGTCCAGCAGCTCCGCGGGGCGGTCCGTCTCCTCGGCGGCCGCGGCGCTTATCGCCTCGGCCACGGTGGATTCAGTAACGGACTCCTTACGGCGCAGGGCCCGCTGAAGCTGCTCTACGACGGCGGCGGCCCGTGAGACATTCCTGGCCGCCCCGGTAAGCTTGATCTGCCCCTGCCGGGCGAAGACCTGTACGTCCAGCGCCTCACGGATCATTCGAAGGTGCCGGTCGCCGGGGCCGAACAATACGTCGCGTTTCTGCGGGTTCTCCAGCGTGATACTAAGTTCCACGGGCGATCAGATACCTCCCTTATAACCGCCGCCGAAGCCGACATCGGCATAACCGACCGGCTACTGGAGCATCTCAACTGACCTATTCTAGCGTTGCCGCGCGGGGCGTACGAGGAACAATTGCCGTCCCCGGGAGCATCAATAAAAACCGGGACGGCGTCATTCAGCCGTCCCGGTCCAATGCAAGTCATTATGCGACATTACCCGTCAGCACGGGCCGTCGCTTTCTCAGCGCGTCGAGAACAGGTGCGAGTCGCTTGGGTGCTCCAGTTCCGCAAGGTCTTCCTGCGGATTGCTGCTTACAGTCCCGTTCTCATTCAGATCCTTGCGGTACACGTGGTTGTTGTTGAAGCCGACCTCGTGTTTGCCGGGGTCCGCGTCCTCAGCCGCCAGGCGATCGTTCCACTCCGCCCTGCCGCTGGCAACCAGGATGTTCGTGCCGGTCTCGGCATGGTTGGGCGTATGCCTGTCCATTTTCTCGATATAGTCACCGGCAATCACTGTACCGGGGGCCTGGGAAGTGGCAAGCGGATAGGCCCTGTTGTTCTCGCGTGCGGTCGGCTGGAATGCGAACGAAACGTTGTTGTCTTCCTCCCAGCCGAAATCGTAGCCGTCCGCCCGGTCGGCGCGTTTATAGCCGCCGTCGGAAGGACATTCAAACGACCGCTCACTGACGTGCCCCACATGCACCAGCAGCCAGTACGCCGAGGCGATGGAGCCCTTCTCGCCGCTCCAGAAACCGCCGAGGTTCCTGTATGCGGTGGGCTCGGCACTCTGGTTCGGCAGCGAGCCGCCCAGCGAAGGGGTGGACCTGTAGTCGCTCTGGTACATGTGCAGTGCCGTTCCGATACCCTTGAGGTTCGTCTGGCACTTCACGCGACGGGCCATCGCACGCGCCGCTCCCAGCGTCGGCAGCAGGATCGACACCAGCAGCGCGATGATGGCGATGACCACCAACAGCTCAATCAACGTAAAACCGGTTCTGCGTCGCATTTTGCAACCTCCTCGTCCCTGCGCCAGGCCTGCCGGTCGCTTTCGGGGAACTTACATGAACATTTGATGAACTATGAGACCGTTCGCCTCTACGTGCGTCGGCATTCCTGCCTGACTTGGCCGGCTGTCGAGCCGACCTGACCGAAGTCTGCTCCGGGCTCCGTCGCCCGGAATATAACGCCGTATGCTGTAAGGCAGATACCCTATCGTACCGCGCGTACAGCTCGTTACGAAAGAGTCCACTTCAAACGGTGAGCAGGCAGGGCAGGCGGTAGCGGATGGAAACAATGAGGGCATAAGGTCAGCCCGCCACACCTTTCACCTATAATATCGTACCCCTCCATCATCCCGCTGTCAACAGAAGATTGACGCGTCGCCGAATTGCTTTTGCCTCTCGCTGAGCGGCCCCGGGAACAGTTGGCAGACCCAACCGGGCATTGACACGCGGCCGGGGCGGCCATACGCTGAGCAGCTTATTATTCCCTGTACTTAACGGCTGACAGGAGACATCGTGACCGACGTCAACACCATCCGCCAGGCCCTGGTCGAGCACGGCCAGGAGCATCTGCTTCGTTTCCACGACGAGCTTACCCTCCAGCAACAGCAAACGCTGCTGCAGCAGATCGAGTCGCTGGACCTGGATCTGCTGGACGAACTTGTCCGCACGCACGTGCTGGACAAGCCGCAGGTGGAGCTGCCGGACCCCGACCACATCGACCCTCCGCCCATCGTGCCGGCCCTGGCGAAGGACGACCAGACCCGCGAGCTGAAGGAACAGGCGGCCGAGCGGGGTCGGCAGATCATAGCCGACGGCAAGGTGGCGGCGTTTGTCGTCGCCGGCGGGCAGGGAACGCGCCTGGGTTATGACGGGCCCAAGGGCTGTCTGGAAGTCACACCCGTGGCGCACAAGCCGCTTTTTCAGGTCTTTGCCGAGCAGATACTCGCCGCCGGGCGGCGTGCCGGGGTGAGGATTCCCTGGTACATAATGACCTCGCCGCAAAACGATGTGGTCACGCGGGCGTTCTTCCGCCAGCACAATTACTTCGGACTCAACAGCGAGGACGTGTTCTTCCTGGTCCAGGGGCAGATGCCCGCGTTCGACTTCGACGGCAAGATTCTCCTGGCCGAGAAGGACCGCCTCGCCATGAGCCCCAACGGGCACGGCGGCTCGTTGCAGGCGATGCACGACAGCGGGGCGCTGGAGGATATGGCCGAGAGGGGCGTGGAATACATCAGCTACTTCCAGGTGGACAATCCCCTGGTCAAGTGCATCGACCCGGAATTCATCGGTCTGCACGATATGCGCAGCGCCGAGATGAGCGCCAAGGCGACCCCCAAGCGGGACCCGCTGGAGAAGCTGGGGAACTTCTGCGTCATCGACGGTCGTGTACACGTCATAGAGTATTCCGACCTTCCGGAGGAACTGGCGCGCCAGACCACCGACGACGGACGGCTGCGGTTCCGCGCCGGAAGTATCGCCATCCACCTGTTCAGCAGGTCCTTTGTGGAGCGGCTGACCGCTGAGGGACGCTGCGAGCTTCCCTTCCATCGTGCTGAAAAGGCGGTTCCCCACATCGATGCCGAGGGCAACAAGGTCGAACCGGACCAGTCGAATGCGGTGAAGCTGGAGATGTTCGTCTTCGACGCCATGCCGCTGGCGAAGGAAACCGTCATTCTCGAGACTCTCCGCGACAGGGAATTCAGCCCCGTCAAGAACGCCTCCGGCGAGGACTCGCTGACGACGGCGCTGCACGACCAGGTTCGTCGCGCGGCCGAGTTGCTGGAGGCGGCCGGTGTGTCGGTACCCCGCGACGCCGATGGCAAGGTGGCGGCCGCTTTGGAGATATCGCCGCTCTACGCCGAGAACGCCGAGGAGCTTAAGAGCAAGGTGGACCCGAACCTGGAGATTCCCCCGGGCGACAGCTTGTACCTTGGCTCGCGCGGTCAGACCGGCGGACTGAAAGGCGCCGAGGGCTGATCAGTACCCGTACCAGCAACCCTACTGCTGGAGCGGTCTTCGCATCAGCGCTATGCGATGGCGGCCCACCTCTTGCTTTCTCGTATCTACGAGCCGAAGCTGATACCGCAAGTCAGCTTCATCGATAGACTCCAAGATACCGTACCAGACCCCCATAATGGCCAGTGCAATGAATCTTCCGCCCTTGTCTCGCAACTTGGTGCTAACGACAATGTGCTTAAAACCCTCTTTGACACAGATCTCTGGTAGTTTATCGCCCCTCTTCTTGTTTCCTTTATCGCCTGTAACTATAAGACTATAGCCTTCGGCCTTGGCCCGCGGAATCCAGTAACGATCCAAGGCTCCCTCCCTGCGCATGAAATCCGGCAGTAATGTTAAAGTCACCGTTTCGCGCTCTTCTCCCAAAGCTACGCCATGTGCTATCAAATCGAGCGTTTGCCGGCTGCTGACACATTCATCGAACAGTACCTTAAGATGCTTGCGCATACATGCTCCCCCATACCCTTCTATGATAGTCACAAGCTAGAGAAACTGCCTTTTCGTCGATTCCGTACCAATCCGCTGCATTTGCAACCCCCCCTTCGCTGACGGCAGCGTCAGCAAGCGCTTCGACCAAGTATCCTGTAGGCTCAACGATCGGTTGCCCGCAGCGTATTTCAGGATCCATTACGACCTTGTAGCCCCCGGCCTGTAACGGTATATAACGAGAAGCCTGTCCATTACTGCCAAACTGCAGCGTGTCCAAATACTCATCGAGTATTGTTGCGTGCACATACTGGCCTGCATGGTCTCCGGATATTTGTAGCAGATGCTCCGGATCATCCTGCTCTAAAAGGATCGCAATTTCTTTTGTATGCGTAATGATGAAAGTGCGATGCCATATAGCAAATGGATACTCGATCTCTGGGTGATGGTTCCGAACCCATGCGAGCGCTTTACGGATTCGCTGCAGTGGGATCCTGTAAGGGCCTCCGCGCATGTCTCGAATAGCCATCGCTTGGACCATGTCAAGAAAACTTATTACCTCGCGATGACCCTTGAACTGCGGCGTTACCACCGGTTGCGTGCCCTTCGTGCCGTGTACCCAGCGGACTATCTGTTGGCTTTTTACACCGATAAAGGCACCCGCTTCGCAAGGCGCATAAATACCTTGGCCAAGCATTTTGTCTGTGTCCAGATCGGTCTTCCAAGCCATTGCCATGCCCCTTTCACGCAAAGGTCCAAGCCGCTCCTGAGGCAGAGCGGTACCCAACAGAATCCGAATATACTTTGCTCTTGCTAGAGTTTCCACTGATCATTGTATTCGGCTATCCCTTTCGCAAGGCATTAACTCCCTCCAGCTCCCGGTTTTCGCACATGGGCCCAGTGAAACACTTTGGCGTTTTGCCAGCCTTTGGAGTATTCTGACGAACCATGTCTGCGAAGCGTATCGCCATCCTGGTCAATACCGACAAGAGCGGCGCCGTCGAGCAGGTGGAAAAGCTGCGCGGCTGGATAGCTGAGCGGGCCGAGATCATCGGCGAGGCCGGCAGCTTCGAAGCGCCGCCTGAGGAGTTTGCCTCGGCCGATTTGTGCGTGGTCTTCGGCGGGGACGGGACGCTGCTGTCGGCGGCGCGCGCACTGGCCGGCAGCGGTGTGCCGCTGCTGGGAGTGAACCTGGGCAAGCTGGGTTTCCTGGCCGATTTCTCCGTCGAGCACTTCCGCAAGCACCTTGACCGCATCCTGGACGGCGACGTCACGCCTATCCCCCGGATGATGCTGGAGGTGAGGCGCTTCACCGGTGAACGGGAGGAATTTTACTCCCCGGCGGCAAACGACCTGGCAATTGTGGCCGGTCCCCCATTCCGCATGATCGACCTGAACGTCGCCCGCGGCGACGACGATATCGCACGCTATCTCGGAGACGGACTGGTGGTGGCAACGCCCACCGGCTCCACGGGGTACAACATGTCAGTGGGAGGTCCGATCCTCGAGCCGTCGATGGACGCTGTTGCGATAACACCGATAGCGCCGCACACGCTTTCGCTGCGACCCATGGTGGTGCACGGGGATGGGCCTATCCGCATCACGGCGGTGGAAGTCAACGACGGCACCGCGCTGATTATCGACGGGCAGGTGTGCACACCCCTGAAGGCCTGCGACCTTGTGGAGGTGCGCCGCTCGCCCCGCCCGGCGTTGATTGTTCCGCATCCGGGCAGGTCGTTCTTCGCGACGCTGTCCGACAAACTCCAATGGGGCCGGAGTCCCCACCACCCGGTCTGAACGGCTCCGATGCAAAAACCTTTTCGTCGCGCGGGCGTAACGGCGTAGAATGGCCGGCCATGAAGGTTGACCCGAGATTTCTGACCTCCGAGGGACCCGAGGTCTTCACAGGTAACGAACTCCTGCTCAAGGGCGCGCTGGAGACCGCCGGCGGTGTACACCTGCTGGGTGGTTATCCGGGCAGTCCGGTGGCGGGCTTTTTCGACGCCATCGCGCAGGTCAAGGACCTCCTGAACGCCCACGGCGTCCGCGCGGTCATCAACAACAACGAAGCCCTGGCGGCCGCCATGCTCAACGGCTCACAGGTCGCCGGCTGCCGCGGGATGATCGTGCTGAAGTCCGTGGGCGTACACGTAGCGGCCGACGCGCTGGCGCTGGGCAACCTCGCCGGCGCAAACCCCGAGGGCGGAGCCGTTGTTGTCTATGGCGACGACCCCTGGTCGGACTCCACGCAGGTTGCGGCCGACAGCAGGTACATATCCAAGCACCTGTTCATCCCCGTCATCGAGCCGGGGAACATGCAGGAGGTAAAGGACTACATAGAGAAGAGCTTCCGGCTCTCGGCCGCGGCGGAGCTTTACGCCGGATTCATACTCACCACCAATCTCGCCGACGGCGGCGGCTCGGTGCAGTGCAGGGAAAACAACTTCCCCGCCCAGAACACCGAGAAGAAAAAAGCCCTGGATACGGCGCTGATAGACCTCGACAAGTATGTGCTGCTTCCGCCGAAGACATGGTGGCGGGAGGAGGCCCTTCCGGAGCGGTTCCAGCGCGCCATAGCCGCGGCGCGGGAGCTGGGGCTGAACCGTATCGAGCACGAGTCCGAAACTCGAAAGCCCATCGGCTTCATCACCAGCGGGCTGGCGCACGAGTACCTCCGTCAGGCGATGGGCGAGTTGGGCCTTCTCGGCGAGTTCCCCATAGCCAAATTCGGCATGACCTACCCGATAGACCCCCAGGTCGTCAGGCGCCTGTGTGCCCAATGCGAGCGGATAGTGGTGGTCGAGGAACGCCGCGGGTTCCTCCAGGAGCAGGTCGCCGAGGTTGTCCTGAGAGACCGCCAACAGGGCGCCGAGAGTGGAAACGTCGAGGTCTGGGGCAAGCAGTTCCCCAATTCGCTGGACGGCATCCCCGAGACCCGCGGGCTGCATCCCTCCATACTCATCTCCCGGCTGGTTCCGCTGCTGAAGCACGTCTGCGGAACATCCGCGCAGGTGGCGGCTCCCCAGGCCCCCGAGGAGTGGGACCGCGAAATACAGACCATAGACACCACGGCCACCACCGAGGTGGGCGACCTGCCGACACGGCTGCCGACGTTCTGCGCCGGCTGCCCCCACCGCGACAGTGCCATCGTGTGCCTGGGGATAAAGAAGGACTTTGCCGACCCGCGATACATGCGCAGGAAGCACCGCTGCGAGCCGGTGGACCTGATGTTCCACGGCGACACGGGCTGCTACACCATGCTCATGTACCCGCCCAATACCCAGCTCATGCATGATTACTCCGGCATGGGGCTAGGCGGCGGTACCGGTTCGGGCACCGACCCGTTCATCAGCAACAAGCAGGTCGTGTTCATGGGCGACTCCACCTTCTTCCACTCCGGGCAGACAGCCGTCTCGCAGGCCGTCAAGCTCAACCAGGACATCACCTTCATCATCCTGGACAACTCCACCACCGCGATGACGGGGCATCAGCCCACCCCGGGGGTGGACTTCGACATACTCGGCAACCCCACGGTCGCCCAGGACATCGAGGAAGTGGTACGAGGCATAGCCGCCGGGACGGACATCCCCGTTGTCCGCGCCGACCCCACGCGCCAGGGCGACTACCGAAAGCTCCTGGAGGGTCTGTTCCTTGCCGACGGCGTCAAGATAGTTATTGCGGACAAGGAGTGCGCCATCACCTCGCTGCGGCGCAAGCGCCGCGAAGAGCGGGCGACGCAACGCGAGCGGGGCTACCTGCCGACGTGGGAGCACCTCCAGGTCAACCCGGAGATATGCCGCTTCTGCCTGACCTGCGCAGAGGCCACCGGATGCCCGGGGCTTAAGCACGTCGATACCGACTACGGCAAGAAGATGGACACCGACCTGACATGGTGTGTCGGTGAGCGGGCCTGCGAGAAGCTGAAGGCGTGCTCGGCCTTCGAGAAGGTCATAGTCAAGCGCAAGCGCCCCCCGCGCAACCGCGTTCCGGAGCTTGGACTGGATGATATACCCGAACCGCAGAAGAGGCCCGTCGGAGAACTGTGGCGGGGCTGCCTGGTGGGCGTCGGCGGAATGGGCATCGGCGTAGCGACGAGCATACTTGTCCGCGCCGGGCACAAAGAGGGCTACAACGTAATCTTCGTGGACAAGAAGGGACTGGCCATCCGCAACGGCGGCGTGGTCAGCCAGATTGTCTATAACATCTCCGACAAGCCGGTGACGGCGATCATCCCCTACGGCAAGGCGGATCTGCTCATAGGCGTCGATATCCTCGAGGCCGCCCGAGCACTCGACCCGGCCGGTCGGGTACGCATCGCCTCCAAGGACCGCACTGCGGCCGTCATCAACACGGACAAGGTTCCCACCATCCGCGGGCTGATGGGTCAGGAGGACTTCGACACCGGCTCGCTGGAGCGCCTTATTCGCAGGTACACCCGCGACGATGACTTCCTGGCACGGAACATCACTCGCATCTGCGAGAAATACCTCGGCAGCAAGCTCTACGCCAACATCATGATGCTGGGCTTCGCCTTCCAGAAGGGTCTTGTGCCGGTCTCGATGCACTCGATGGCATGGGCCATCAAGGACACTCTCCGGGCGGATTTCCGCAAGAACCTCTGGGCGTTCAACATGGGCCGCAAGCTCGTCGTCCAGCCGGACCTGTTCCGCGGACCCTCCACCCGCACGGGCTGGCGGGAGACGCTGGAGGACAAGTGCCGCAACGTCATACGCCGTCACGGTCGGCGGGGCGAAACGCTCGCCGCTGAATTACGTCAGGCCGTCGCCGAGGCCGTCGCTGAAATGTCCGCCCTGGACGAAGCGACCCATCGGGCGCTGGTGGTGCGGGCATACGACTGCCTGCGCTGGGGGGGCGCGGACTACCTGCGCCGTTACCTCGACCGCGTCAGGAGGGTCTATCGCCACGACAGCGAGCAGTTCGGCTACGCGGCCACCGCGGCCGTGCTGCATAACCTCGCCGACGCAATGCTCATCAAGGACGGCGTTTACGTCGCCGAGCTTGCCACCAGCCCGGAGAAGTACGCCCGCGACCGCGAGAAGTACAACGTAACGCCCGCCAACGGAGATAAGATTTTCTATCGCCATTACTTGCATTCGCATATGAACATCGGTCGCTGGCGGGTGCCTCTGAACGCCACAGTTCCCGCCTGGGCGCTGCGGGCGCTCAAGCGTATGCGCTGGCTGCGACGGCTGCCGGGCTGGCACAAGCTTGAGCGGGCGCACCTGGCCCGCTACGAGCACGCCGCCGATGCCTTCGCATGGTCCAACCCCGGAGAGTATCGCGCCCAGATGGTGAAGCTGTCGTCGCCGCGATGCATGGACTGCCCGAACCCGCGCTGTGCGGAGTCGGGCTGCCCGCTGTCGTCCGATGTCAGCGAATGGGCGCTGCTCAGCTACAAGGGCCAATGGCGGGAGGCGTACGAGAAGCTCACGGAATACAACAATTTCCCCGAATTCACAGCGCGTGTATGTCCGGCTCCCTGCCAGGACGCCTGCAAGAAGAGCTTCGGGGGTTACGCCGTTCAGGCCCGAAGCATCGAGCGCAGCATAATAGACAAGGCCTTCGAGCAGGGCTGGGTTCGCCCGCTGCGGGCCGAGCAGCGGACCGGCAAGTCGGTGGCCGTCGTCGGTTCGGGGCCGGCGGGTCTGGCGGCCGCCCAGCAACTGGCCCGCGGGGGGCACGACGTTACCGTCTTTGAGGCGGGACCCGAAATCGGCGGCCTGCTGCGCAGCGGCATCCCCGAACACCGGCTGGAAAAAGAGCTTATAGAACGACGCGTCGAGCAGCTTCAGGCCGAGGGCGTGAGGTTCGTCACCGACGTGCGTGTGGGGGCGGACGTCTCGGCCGAGCAGCTCAAGGCGGACTTCGATGCGATCTGCCTGGCCGTGGGAGCGCAGAAGCCGAGGGAGCTGGACATCCCCGGGCGCGAGCTTGACGGCGTGTATCAGGCGCTGGAATTTCTGCGGGCGAGGAACGTAGCGACCCGGACCCCCGCCGCGGTCGGCGTCGGTGCGCGGGCGGCCGACGACAACGGCGACCCGGCGATATCCGCACGGGGCAAGAGCGTCGTAATCATCGGCGGCGGACTGACCGGTCAGGACTGCCTGGAGGAGGCGTTGCGCGACGGGGCGCGGCAGGTGCACCAGTTGGAGATTCTCCCGGAATCGCAGGCGCCGCGGCCGAACCCGGTGGACCACGACCTCTCGAGCGAACAGGAAGAGAAGATCCGCAGACGCTGGTGCGTTTCGGCGCGACGCTTCACAGGCGACGACGGTCGGGTCCAGGGCGTCGAGGCCGTGCGGGTCAAATGGGCGGCCACGCCCAACGGCCGCCACCCCAAAGAGATAGACGGCAGCGAGTTCAACTGCAAGGCCGATATGGTCGTCCTGGCGACGGGATTCGAGCCGCGGCTGGACCCGCATCTCGCCGAACAGCTTGATATCGTGGTGGACGAAAACGGTCGTTTGAAGGCGCGCGACAATGCCACCGGTACCGAAGGTGTTTTCGTTGCCGGGGACGTGCTGACAGGACCGGCCTACGTCGCCACCGCCATCGCATCAGGCCGTCGGGCGGCCGAGCAGATAGACCT
>JBNGDC010000012.1:0-65102 GCA_049975485.1 Phycisphaerae bacterium
GCCGTCGGCGTGGCGGGGCGACACAGAGCCACAGAGCACATCGCGAGTTCGGGAACCGCTGCGGCGGCCGGGCGAAGTGGACCAACGTTGAGGCGCGGAGCGAGCGGCCGCGAGCGGACGTGGCAGCGTGTCCTGTCTGTAACCCATTTCTGCCCCGGTCTGAACGTGCCTCAAAGTTGCGGCCATCTTAGAGCGGCCATATGGCGTGCGTCCAGCTTTTTTGCCGGTTCCGGCGAAGGTCTTACCACGCCAAGTGCTGGCGGCAGAAGGCCGGCAGAGGCGTCACAGGCAGCGAGGCCTGGGACTTTTTTTGCGGAAGGGGCTTGAATCGGTGAACGATAGAATCTATATATATTGTGAAAATGCAAACAAAGACGACAACGCGAGGCGAAGGTCGGGATTCGATTTCGCCGGAGAGATGGGAGCTTGTAGCCCGCACGCTGAAGGCGGTGGCGCATCCGCTTAGATTGCGGATTATCGACCTGCTCGAAGGCGGCGAGCGGAGCGTAGGCGACATAAGCGAATCGCTCGGCGCGAAGCCGGCGATCACCAGCCAGCAGTTGGGGCTGATGCGTGACCGCGGCGTTCTGGATGTGCGTCACGAGGGCACGCACGCCTACTACCGCATCGCCAACCGGGACGTGGTGCAGGTGATCCACTGCGTCCGCCGATGCTGCGATGCTGAGCGGTAACGCGTACTATTCACGAAGGCGCTGTTGGTTCGCGAACTGCCGGGCCAGCGGCCCGCGGGCGAAAGGAAGACAGGCCCCGAATAAAGGTTCAATGGAGAAAGACCATGCCGATTTTCGAGTACCGATGCCGGGAGTGCGGACACGTAACGTCGTTTCTGGAGAAGGCCGACAGCCGCCGGAAGCATCCCTGTGAGAAGTGCGGCTCGACGAAGACGGAGAAGGCATTCTCCACCTTCTCGGCCAACACGCACGGCTCGACGGGTTCGTCGGGCGGCAGTTGCCCGACCGGCACATGCCCGTTTTCGTAGTCCCGCATCCAGTAAGCGTCGCCTGCCGCCCGCAAGGCGCCGGCAAACCGTTTACTCCCCCCAGCGAAAGGCCGGCCCGGCCGGGAAGGCGGCAAGTCCGCACCAGGCCGCAGCCGGCGCATAGGATTATGCCGAAGCTGTCAGTGGGGGCGCGACGGAATCGCGATTGTGGCGGGAAGACGTGAGAAGGGAATGACCGCATGAAGCTTGGGACCTACATGGTTGACCGGGCGGCCGGGCATCATCGCATCGTGCTGGTGGCGGTGCTGGTGGTGACGTTGGCGACCGCCCTGGTGGCGGCGCTGCCGTCTGTCTGGCCGGAGAAGTTCGCCTCGCTGAACGGTCTCCGCGTGGACACCGACCCGGAGAACATGCTCGCCGAGGACGAGCCGGTGCGTGTTTTCCACGACCGCATGAAGGACCGGTTCGACCTGAACGACATGGTCGTCGTTGGGGTGGTCAATACCGAACACGAGGACGGCGTGTTCAATCCGCGGTCGCTGGGGCGCGTGTACGAGCTTACCGAGTTCGCCAAGACGCTCCGCTGGCCCGGAGAGGACGGGGAGGTCGAGGGCGTGATTCTGCGGGACATCATCTCGCCTTCGACGGTGGACAACATCGAGCCGGGCGCCGAAGGCGAGATCAGCTTCAATTACATGATGCCCGAGCCGCCGGAGACGCCCGAGCAGGCCCGGGCGGTCCTGGAGAACTCCCGCCGCATCCCCTTCCTCAACGGCACGATGATCTCCGAGGAAGGCAACAACGCCGTAGCCCTTTACCTGCCTATAACCGACAAGGACGTAAGCTCCCGCATCTATGACGCACTGAACCGCCGGATACCGGTGCTCTGGGTCTGGGCGCCGCTGGCCTCCGACATCGCCGAGGCAATGCCCGACGCGCCCGAACAAGCCAAGGTGCTTCAGGACCTGGGCCGACTGGCCGCCCACCAGGCCAATGACGTTGAGGAATTTAAAACGTTTTTTGCGTCATTTGCGGGCGAGCTTGCCGAGAACGGCAGTCGCGGCGAGGGCTGGCAGGCGGCCGCGACGGCCGTGGAGGATTGGGCGGGCGCAGACGAGGGCACCGAAGGCGCCGAGGCCGGCCCGAACGCACTCGAACAGGACGACCCGCTTGCGCCGACACCGCCCGCCGAGACGGAACAGCAGAGCGACCCTGCGGCGATGCGGGCCTCGCAGGAAGCGGTCGAGGAGCTACGGGAACATCTGCACGGCCGGGCCGAGACCTCCGAGTACGCACCCTACCTGCGGCTGGTGGAGTATTACGTCGCCTCGCGAGCCGGGATTGCCGCAAGCGGCGCGGAGCTGGCCGAGGCGGCGAAGGCGTTCGCCCGCGGAGCGGGGGAATCGCTCTCCGGCGATGCGGAGAGCTTCGAGAAACTGCCGGAAGTGGTGGAAAAGAGCTTCGCCGCCAATTCCGGGATGCCCGGCGGGGATGAGTATCACATCACCGGGCTGCCGGTGGCGGAGGACGTCTTCGGCGTGGAGATGTTCATTCAGATGGGCATTTCCGCACCGGCGGCGATGGTGGTGATATTCCTGCTGATGCTGCTTTTCTTCCGCAAGCTGGTGGTGATCATCTCGCCGCTGCTGCTGGCGCTGGTGACGGTGGTGATCACCATGAGCGCGCTGGTCATCAGCGGCTTCCCGGTTCACATCATGTCCAGCATGATCCCGATTTTCATCATGCCCATCGCGGTGCTGGACTCGGTGCACATCATCAGCGAGTTCTTCGAGCACTACCAGCAGACGAAGGACCGCCGCGAAACCATCCGCCGGGTCATGGACGCCCTGTTCATGCCCATGCTTTATACGTCGCTGACGTCTTCGGCGGGCTTCGCGTCGCTGGCGCTGACGCCGATACCGCCGGTGCAGGTCTTCGGACTGTACGTGGCGCTGGGCGTGATGCTGGCGTGGCTGCTGACGATGACGTTCATCCCCGCGTTCGTGATGCTCATACCGCCGAAGATGCTGGAGAACTTCGGCACGGCCGTCCATGGTCAGACCGATGACCCCGGCGAGAAGACCCGCATCGGACGCGTGCTGAAGTACCTCGGCGGGGCGACTTACCGTCGGGCCAAGCCCATAGTGGCGCTGGCCGTGGTTGTGATGATAATCGCCGGCTACGGCATCAGCAGAATCCGCATCAACGACAACCCCATCAAGTGGTTCACGAAGTCCCACCCCATCCGCGTCGCCGATCGCGTGCTCAACGACGAGTTGGGCGGGACGTACATGGCCTACCTCTCGCTGGAGGCCGGCGAGCGTGAGTTCGATGCGGACCAGACGCTGGAGCGCTTCACGGCTGAGGCGAACAGAAAGGCCGAAGAGCTTTCCGACCAGTTGCCCGGCTCCGAGGAGGTGTTCGCGACGCTGGTGGAGCTGGCTCGGGACACCGCGGCCGACGCCGACAGCGCCGAGCAGTTCTACGACGAGCTGAGCGCCGCCGTCGCCGACCGCCGCGGCGAGGCGGAGGGTCTGGCCTCGTTCGCCTGGGACGAGGCGGCCAATCTCGTGGAATACCAGCGGCAGTCGCAGCAGGTCTTCAAGCAGCCGGAATACCTCGAGTTCATGCTGGACCTGCAACGGAAGCTTGCGGAAGTCAACCGCGACGGCAAGCAACTGGTCGGCAAGACCAACTCGCTGGCCGACATCGTCCGCACGGTCAACCGCGATCTGCGCGGCGGGCGGGAGGAGTACCTGACCATCCCCCAGACCAGGCGCATGGTCGCGGAGTGCCTGTTCCAGTACCAGCAAAGCCACCGCCCGCACGACCTGTGGCACTTCGCCACGCAGGACTATCGTTCGGCAAGCATATGGCTTCAGCTCAACAGCGGCGACAACAGGGATATGACCCTGGTGGCCGACGAGCTTGAGGAATATCTCGAAGACGTCCGGGCGTCGGCCGCTGATGACCCCGACCACCCGGTGCACAACATCTCGGCCGACTGGTTCGGGCTTACGTACATCAACGTCATCTGGCAGCAGAAGATGGTCCGCGGCATGCTGGTGGCGTTCGGCGGGAGCTTCCTGGTGGTGTTCCTGCTGATGACGGTGCTGTTCCGCTCGGCGTTGTGGGGGCTGCTGAGCATGGTGCCGCTGACGGTGACGATAGCGGCCATCTACGGAGCCATCGGACTCATCGGCAAGGACTACGATATGCCCGTGGCGGTGCTCAGCGCCCTTACGCTGGGACTGGCGGTGGACTTCGCCATCCACTTCCTGGCGCGAGGCCGGGCCATGGAGGCGGAGCTTGGCTCGTGGGAGAAAGCCGCCCCGGCGGTGTTCGGTGAGCCGGCCCGGGCCATCGCGCGGAATATCATTGTCATAGCGGCGGGCTTCCTGCCGCTGCTGCTGGCGCCGCTGGTGCCCTACAAGACCGTCGGAGCGCTGATGGCGACTATCCTGCTGGTCGGCGGCGTCGCGACGCTGCTGTTGCTGCCGGCGCTGGTTCGGCTGCTGCAGCGCCGGCTGTTCGTCCGCGGCAAGGTCATGGGCGCCGGCTGCAACTGCCTGACGTGCATCGCGACATCCGCCGCACTGGTGGCGACCATCGCACTCAGCATAAGCAGCTACCTGCACACGTCCTGGACGACACTGACGTGGGTGTCGCTGGCGGCGGTGCCGGTGCTGGCGTTTATATGCGGCGCCATGTCGCGACGCGAGAAGTGCAAAATAGACCCTGACAGCTCACAGGAGTGATGCCATGAAATGTGCAACATTGACAATACTGACACTGCTTGTGGCCGTTGCCGCTGCCGCGACCGCGACGGCCCAGAACGAACAAGGCGGCCCCACGACGCGGCCGGCCGCCACCCAACCGACCACGCAGTCCACCCAACCCGGCGTGCCACCGGTGGACGAGATTGTCAACAGGACAAACTACGTCTCGTACTACCAGGGCCACAATGGTCGCGCGCAGGTGAAGATGGAAATAGTCTCCGCCAACGGCCAGACACGCCGCCGGGAGATGACCATCCTGCGACGTGACCAGCAGAACCCCGATCGCGAGGAACGTGCCGACGACGAGCAGGAAAAGGAAGACATGTTCACCGGCGAGCAGAAGTATTACGTGTATTTCCACCGCCCCGCCGACGTCAACGGCATGACGTTCCTGGTGTGGAAGCATCTGGACAGGGACGACGACCGCTGGCTGTACCTGCCCGGCGTTGACCTGGTGAAGCGGATATCGGCCGCCGACAAGCGCAGCAGCTTCGCCGGTTCACACTTCGTCTATGAGGACGTCTCCGGACGAAACGTGGACCTCGACGAGCACGAACTGGTCGAGGTCACGGACAACTACTTCGTCCTCAGAAACACACCGAAGGACGACACTTACGTCGATTTCGAGTACTTCAAGATGTGGATACACCGGGAGACTTACGTTACGGTCCAGGTGTCCTACTACAACGAGCGCGATGAGGAGTATCGTCGATATCGCGCCGAGCAGGTCGAGGTCATCGACGGCTATCCCACGGTCACCAAGTCGCGCATGAGCGACCTGGCCAACGATGAGCACACGTTGATGGAGTACACGAGCGTCGAATACAATATCGAGCTGCCCGAAGACGTGTTCAGCGAACGCTACCTGCGTCGGCCGCCGTATCGGTATCTGCGATGAGACTGATAACCACCGCCGTACTGACCGTTCTGCTCACCGCTGTCCTCTCGCCGGACCTGCCGACAGAGGCAGCCGCCGAGGAACCCGCCCTGCCGGCGGGCCTGTCCGGGGATGAGCGTAACGAGGATCAAAGCGAAGCCGCGTCGGATGAACCGGCCCTGCCGGGGGGACTGAACGGCGGCGACGACGGCGAGCCGGCACTGCCGGGCGGGCTGGATGAGGACTCCGCTGAGGACGGCCCCGCCCTGCCGGAAGGCCTGGACGAGGCGCCTGAGCATGAGGCGGCCGACCAGCCGCCCGAGCAGCGCCCTCCGCTATGGGAGGAGCTGGGGCTGACCGGTTTCTGGGAGCTTCGCGGTGGCGTGCGCACGCAGGCGGACCGGCACCAGAAGGATGCCTCCATCGGCGAGGCACGGCTGCAACTGGAGTGGAAACGTCAGTGGCGGGGCCTGCGGCTGGGCGCACGGGCCGACCTGCTGTACGACCCGGTATATGACCATCACACCGTTGACCTCGACGAAGGACAGGGGCTGTTCGACCTGCGCGAGGCGAAGGTGGGGTTCTCGCCATTGGAGTTCATGGACGTGGAGGCGGGCCGGCAGATACTCACCTGGGGCACGGGCGACCTGCTGTTCCTCAACGACCTGTTCCCCAAGGACTGGGTTTCCTTCCTGACAGGGCGGGATGTCGAATACCTCAAGGCCCCCTCCGACGCGGTAAAGGTCAGCATCTTCGGCGACCTGGCCAACGTGGACTTCGTTTACACGCCCGTCTTCGACGCCGACCGCTACGTCCGCGGCCAGCGGCTGAGCTACTACAGTTCCACGCTGGGCCGACGCGCCGGCCGGGACGCCGTCATCCACGGCGACGAGCCGGAAACGTGGTTCAGCGACGCCGAATACGCCGTCCGCGTCCACCGTAACATCGACAGCTACGAGCTGGCCGGCTACGGCTACTGGGGATACTGGAAAAGCCCCGGCGGCATGGACCCCGCCACCGGCAAGGCCACCTTCCCCCGACTGAACGTTTACGGCGCGTCCGTGCGCGGGCCGGCGCTGTGGGGCATCGCCAACGCCGAGGTCGCGTATTACCAGTCCCGCGAGGACCAGTCCGGCAACGACCCCATGGTCAACAACAGCCAGATGCGTTTCCTGCTGGGCTGGGAGCGCGACATGCCGGAAATCGCCGACGACTTCACCGTCGGCGTTCAGTACTACGTCAAGTGGATGCTGGACCACGACGACTACCTGCGAACTCTGCCGGCGGGCACGCCCGCGGCCGATGAGGACCGCCACGTTGTAACGCTTCGGCTGACCAAGCAGTATCTCAACCAGAACCTGACGCTGTCGCTGTTTACCTTCTACAGTCCGACCGACGCCGACGCATACCTGCGCCCCAACATCCGCTACGACGTCACCGACAACTGGAGGGTCGAGCTGGGCGGGAATGTGTTCTTCGGCAAGTACGAACACACGTTCTTCAACCAGTTCGCCCGCAATTCCAATATCTACGGGGCGGTCCGCTACAGTTTCTAAGTGTCGCAAGCCCACGACGCACCAGACCCACCCACGGCCATCCTGCAGGTAAGTTGTCCCGGTGCCAAAGCCCAACGGTCCGAGTGAGACGGAGCGACGCCGACGCCGGCAGTTCGTCCAAGGGTCTCCAACGCAAAGATGCGGAACCGCATGGGCGCAGGGGTGTTGCAGCTACAGAGCGGCTTTCGGCAGCTCGGGCCGCACCGACTGGAACGGTTGTCCAATTCAGGAAAGGGCCGCGAACATGCCAGTAAGGACCTTCTTGTCGGCCGTTGTGGCAGTAATCCTCATAGCGGCCGTTTTGACGCTTACGGCGGCGGAAGCGGACAGCCCGCGCGACCCACAGCCGGTGACCGTCGTCGCATATGACTTCGACGACCCCGAAGCGCGCCCCGCGCCGTCTCATGCTCACCCGCGTGTGCAGGCCGGACTGTTCATGCAGCCGGGATTCTTTCCGCCTGTCAACGCCTTCTTCGACGGCTCCCGAGGCGCCGCCGAGGGCGAGGCGGCCGTGGACGGCTCGTGGCCGGAGTACTACGAGTTCACCGTCGAGGGCACCGACGTATTCGACCGCCTGGGCGAGCTGCGATTCAATGTCGTCACCAGGGCCAGGCACGCCTCGGCCGCTTATAACATCTCCGTGGAGCTTGTAGAGGACGCCGGCCGGACGCGTTCGAAGTTGCCGTTCGACTTCTACGACCACGGCCGGGACCCCGCCGCCGATGAACCCGCGGAAACGGGCGTCACTACGGTGAGCATCGGCGAACCGGGTCAGTACCTCGGCCACGTCGGTCAGACCGGCACGATAGTGATAGACCTCGCCGAAGTGCCGCCGGACCGGGTCCGCACATTCCGAATCACCTTCGAAGCCCGGAGCCATCGTTCCGGGGCGGGCGTGGACAACGTGGAGCTGACGGCTCTGCAGGTCGGTCAATAAGTCTATGAAAAGCGAAAGGAAGCCCATGATGGACAGTCACGACCAGGTTCGCCCACTGATGCGGTCACTGGTCTTGCCGGCCGCTGTTGTGATTGCCCTGCTGCTGGTCCTGCCGGCAGCGGCGACGGCGGATGAGCCGGTGTACCTTATCGACGAAAGCACGCCCTGGCGTGTGCACCTGGCGGCAGGCCCCGACCTGCTGCGCACCGACGAGGGTCAGCCCCACTTCAGCGAGAGGGGACCGGAAGAGTTCCGCCGCCTGCCGCGCGACCCACGCCTGCCGCCGGCCGGCTGGACCGACGCGGACTTCGACGACCACCATTGGCCGGAGTACCAGCCGGACGAACTGGACGACTTCGTGGGCGGCTACGGCGCCTGGCCGATGGGCGGAAGGGACATCTGGCTGACCAAGCTGAGCTTGCGGACTCGCTTCGGCATCGAAGACCCGCGGCAAGTCCGGGACCTGAAGGTAACCGTCACATGCCTCGGCGGCGGTGTGGTGTATGTCAACGGCGTCGAGGTCGGCCGGGGATACATGCCCGACGGCGAGCTGCATCCGGTAACGCCGGCCGACGACTACCCAACCGAGGCCTACGTGGACGAATACGGCGAGCCGCTGCCGCGCGTTGGCCGGGGCGAGCAACCCGAACCGGAGTGGAAGGACCGCTACGACAAACGTGTTCGCACGTTCACCGTCGCCGTCCCGCGAGAGGTCCTGCGGAGTGGTTCGAACGTGCTGGCGGTCGATCTCCACCGCTCGGCCCGCACAGGCCCCTTCAGCGACCAATGGGACCACGTGGGCTTCCGCGACATCACGCTCACCGGCCGGGGCGACGGCGTAATCGCTTACGACGAAGCCCTCAGTGAGACCCGCGTCTGGACGCCGGCGGCCGAGCAGCAGGTCTGCGAGACACTGCCCGCCGAATCGCTGATCCGTCGGAGCTGGTTCTGGACCATGTACTGGGCCCGCGGCATGCCCGTCCAGGGCGTTTCGCTGGGCAACCCGTTCGACCCGCTTGTGCCCGTGCGGATGGCGATCCCCCGCAACGGTGTCGGAAGCGGCCAGGCCGTTATCTCCGACCCCGATGGGTTGACGGGGGTATCGGCAGAGCTGGCCGGCGACCTGACCGGACCCGGCGGCGCACGCCTGGCTGCGGACTCCGTGGATATCCGCTATGCGGTACAGAGGCAGGAGCCGCATTACGCCGACGCTCTCATGCCGGAGCCGCCCGAAGACGCCCGGACCGTGCCGGTCTGGCTGCTTGTGGACATCCCCGAAAATCAGCGACCGGGGTGGTACACAACCGAACTGAAGCTGCAAGCCAACGGCCACGGCTTCTCCGTACCCGTGCAGGTTCTGGTGACCGGCTACCGCATGCCCGAGAGCCGGGACTATGAGCATTCCACCATCGTACTGACTCAGTCCCCCAAGAGCGTCGCACTGCACTATGGCGTCGAGCCGTGGTCGCAGGAACACTGGCGACTGCTGGAGCCGTCTTTGGAACTGCTCGGACAGGTCGGCAACGACGTGGTCACGGTTCCAGTCATACTGAGCAACTTCCCCGCGGCCGGACGCCCACATCCGCCGGACCGCAGCGAGCATGAAAGCACCTGGCGGCTGCCGCTGGTCCGTTGGGTGCGCACGGCCGACGGCCTGGAGCCGGACTTCAGCATACTGCGGCGATTCCTGGACCTTTACGAGAAGCATGCTGGCCCGCCCGAGGCGCTTTCGCTGTGGGTATGGGAGCCGGCTTCTTCGCGGGAGGTGGCCCGGGCGTACGAAGGCACCGGGCAGGAGACCGTCGAGCACGAGCCGAAGGCGCCCGTACTGGTGGAGGTCTGGGACCCGCAGACCGGTGAAACCGAAAAACAGGAGGTACCGGCTTTTCTGGATGAGGGCGCGGAAGAATTCTGGAAGCCCTTCTTCGACGGCGTTCGCGAGGTCGTTACCGAGCGCGGCTGGGATGAGCGGACCATCGTGCTGGGACTGGGAAGCGACGTCAGGCCCGGAAGTAAAACCGCCGATCGCATCCGCGACTGGGCGCCCTACGCGAGGTGGGACCTGCTGTCGCATTTCAGCGCCGACCCCGGCAGTCATTTCTACAAAGGCGACGAAGAAGCCGGCGACGCTCTGGAGGCCGGCAAGCTCATAGCGGTCGGCGGGTTGGAGATCGGTATAAAGCGCTGGCCGCAGACAGGACCGGTGCTTGACGCCGAAGGACTCGAGCAGCGGCTGCAGCGCCCGCTGGAGTACCTACAGGTACCCACGGGACGTTGGCACCACCAGCCGTGGTCTCCGCCGCTGCTGTTCCGTACGCTGCCGCAGCTATCGGGCAAGCTCGGGCACGTGGGTCTGGACTTCTGGATGCCGAAACACCATGGACCCAGCAACCGGACCTTCTTCAGCCACGTCAACGAGCTGACTGCGCCCGGTCCCGACGGGGCCGTGCCTACCGTAAGGTTCCGGATGCTCCGTGAGGGCGTACAGGACTTCGAGCTGAGAATGGTGATAGTCCGCGGGTACATGGATCTGGACGAAGAGCAGAGAAAACCCTACCGGGACCTGCTGGACGAGCTGCCGCGCCGCGTGAACTGGAGCCGGCGCTACCTGAGCCAGCATGAGCTTTCCTACGACTTCCCGGCTTACATCGCACGGCTCCAGCAGGCGGCCGCCGAACTGGCGGGTGTCGAGTCCGACGCGACCTGGGACAACCCTCCGGAATGAAGGTAATCATCAGTCATGCGTAGAAACGGCCGTCCGGAAACACCACACCCGTCGCAGACCCGGCGGGCTGTCTTCGCACTGGCGTCGGTCATTCTTGCCGGCCAAGTCGCCGATGGTGTCATCAATCCGCAGTTCACTCCCCGCGACCTCATTCGCGGAAGCGAGCAGGTGCTGCTGCTGGAGGTCACCAGAGCCGACGACGGCCGGCTGGAGGCAGACGTCAAAGAGGTGCTTAGCGGCCCGGAGGGTCCTGAGACCGTCAAGCTGCGTCGGCATCAGTCGGTCCCGGCAGCCAGCATCGCACGTGCCTTTGGTGATGCATCCACGGCCACCGCGGTGCTTCTGCTGGTCAAAGCGGGCGGTCCGGCCGGAGCCGGTCCGGACGGCATGCTGCTGATAGGAACAGAGTGGTTTGCCGTCCGGCGAAGCGAGGACGGATTGGTCCTGGAGCCGGACGAGCAGCAGATGTTCTCGGTCTGGGGCGGCAGTGCCCGGTTCCTTGCCGAGGCGGCCCGCTATGTGGCGGACGACCCCCGAGCGAGCTTTCCCGTCCGTTCGGAGCTGACATGGCGCGAAGACCGCAAGGTGGCCGCGCTGAGCAAAGAGCCGGCCGACGCGATGCTCGTGGAGTTCCCCGAGCCGATCGGCCGGGGCGTGCTGCTGCTGTCCGAGGGCGGCGACAGGTTCTTCCGCGCCGGCCCGGACGGGCCAGAGGACGTCACCGAGGAAGTCAACCTCC
Organism: Phycisphaerae bacterium; assembly: GCA_049975485.1. Lineage (GTDB taxonomy): Bacteria > Planctomycetota > Phycisphaerae > SM23-33 > SM23-33 > PUND01. The sequence continues at coordinate 11,575 of JBNGDC010000012.1, forward strand.
GCAGCTCCTCTCTTCGGGCAGTACCCGTGGACCAGTCCGGAGACGGGCAGATGGAGCTTCTGACCTGGGACGGACGGGAGCTGAAGCTGGCGGCATGCGGCGAAGACGGCTTCGGCCAGCCCGAGAGCGTGGCACTGCTCGACGAATGCCTCTCACTGGACGCCGTCTCCGTCGGCGACGGCCGATCGGGTGTGGTCGCCGCAACCAGCGACGGCCCAATGCTGCTGACGGCCGTGGATAACGGATTCGCTCTTGAACTGATCGGCGGTTCGCAGGAGCCGCCGCGGAACCTGGGACCCGGCGGCATATGCGCGGTGGGCGACTTCACGGGCGACGGCCTGTGCGACATATTGCGGCTGCACGCCAACGGCGCGCTGCTGTACGAGTCACGAGCACCGGGCGAGTTCGACGCCCCGTTGGTCGTCGAGGTCGGTTTAACCGCCCACCCCCAGGCGGCCGTGTGCGGTGACTTCACACACGACGGCCGACTTGACGTGATGGTCGGCGGCGAGGGCGGACTGGTGCTGCTGGCTCGCCGCAGCGACGGCGAATGGGCCGACCTGACCTCCGTCACCTACGAGCTTGCTCACCACGGCAACATGCAGGCGCCCAGGGTCTCGGCACTGTCACCCGCCGACGTCAACGCCGACGGACGTCAAAGCGTCGCGGTCTTCTATGCCGACCGCAAGCCCATGGCGTTCTTCAACCGCGGCTTCGGCTGTTTCGGCTGGGCGCGGGAGCTGGACGTCGAGGCGGCCGCTCACAGTCTGTCCGGCCAGAGCTTCGAGTCCGTCGGCGAGCTGGAGGGCCTGCGGGCAATGCGGCAAGGGCAGTCCGTCGGACTGCTGGCCGATTTGAACGACGACGCGGCGCCGGACCTCTGGGCGGTGGCGGCCGGCACAGACGAGGCATGGGTGGTGTTCGGTAATCCCGATGCAGGCCGGCGCCGGGGTCTGAAGCTTACGCTGGGCGAGCCGGGCAACGGGCCGATCACCGTAACGGTTCGCGACGCCAGGCGCCCGTCCGCTCCAGGCGGCATGTACGTGGTGAGACCGGCAATGCCCGTGTGGGTCTCGAGGGACCGCGCCGGGCCGGTTGAGCTTCAGTGGACCGATTCAGACGGAGCCCGGCGGCGGGAGCAGATAGTCGTCGTCGGCCGGCATGAGTTCGTTCTGGACTAAGCACTACAGGCGGTCGGCTTGCCGCCCAAGGAGCAACAGGGATGAGATCAGGTCCTACCGTGCGCGGCAGAGGAGTCTGTGTGCACATAACGAATGTCCTTCGGGGCGTCGCACTGCTGGCACTTGTTTGTGCGTCCGGCACGTGGGCAGGGGCGGCCGAGAATGACCCGCCCGTGCTGACGGAGGGTTCACCCTGGCAATACTGGCCGGTGTGGCGGACGGGAGTTTACCGCACGGCCGACGGAGGCATCGAGGACAACTGGCGATGGACCAGGCACATTACGCCCACCCCCGCCCCGCCGGGCGGCTGGATGAGTGCGGACTTCGACGACACCGACTGGCTCAGGACCCAAGGTCCTTTCTTTGAGGGCACGCGCGGGCCGGAGGAACACCTCGGCCACGGGCAGGAGGAACCAACCACCATAGCCAACATCTGCCTTCGCGGGCGGTTTATGGTCCACGATCCCCAGGCGGTCAAAGACCTGCGGCTGACGCTGGCCTACCGCGGAGGCGCGGTGGTCTATCTGAACGGACGCGAGGTCGCAAGACAGCATCTGCCCGAAGGCGACATTGACGTGCATACGCTCGCCGAGGACTACCCCGTGGAGGCGGCCCGACCGGACCCGCGATGGGCCCCTGAAACCGCACCAGAGGCCACGGACAGGCGAATCCGCCGGATGCGGGACGTTTCCATCCCGGTGAATGCGCTCCGCCGGGGGGTGAACGTGCTTGCGATCCGCCTGCACCGCGCGCCGTATGCACCGGAGGCGATGGAGAAGCATAGCCGGCTGGACGCCTGGGCAACCGTCGGTCTGCACAAGCTTTGCCTGTCGGCCGCCCCGGCCGGCGCTGTGGAAAGCAACAGCGGCCATCCCCCGCATACGCAGGTGTGGACGGCGAGTCCCACCGCCGAGGTCGGCTCGCAGGTGAGTTGGCCCGACCCGCGCGAGCCCGGCGACGGCGTAGAGCCGATTCGCCTGATCGTCCCGCGCAACGGTGTGGCCTCAGGCCAGGCGGTGGTCTCCGCGACGCGACCTCTGGTGTCGGTCTCGGCCCGCGTGCCCGAAGCCGTCGGGCCTGGCGGAGCGACGATAGGCGCAGACGCCTGGCGAGTGCGCTATGCCGCAACCACCACACCGCAGGCGAACTTCTCCGCCCCCCGGTTCGACGCCCTGCTGGACGAAGCACCCGCCGGTCAGAGCATCCAACCGGTCTGGGTGACAGTGCGCGTTGCCCGCGATGCAAGTCCGGGGCAATACCAAACAACCTTGCGTATCGACGCGGACGGACTGAACGCACCTGTCGATGTACCCGTGGAGCTGACCGTAGTGGACTGGACGCTTCCCGACCCGGCCGAGTTCAGCAGCTTCGTGAGCTTGAACCACTCGCCTCAGAGCGTGGCGCGACAATACGGAGTCGAGATGTGGTCGCAGCGGCACCTGGAGTTGCTCGCTGCCTCAATGAAGCTGATGGCTGAACTGGGCAACAACACGCTGTTCGTAGAGGTGATTCACCCAACCTTCTTCGCCAATGAACACGGGGTAATCGTCTTCCGAGAGGACAACGGGCGGATGGAGCCGGACTTCCGTTACTTCGACAGACTCCTGGATTTGTACGCCGAGCACATTGGCGAGCCAAAGAAGCTGATTCTGTACGTCTGGGAGCCGTACCTGAAGCCGCGACGAGACGAACCGCCCGAAACGGTCACGCTGTCGCGTTTAAGCGAGGACGGCACGCTGTCGCACTTCGAGCATCCAATGTACGGCCGCGAGGGCAGCGAGCCGCTGTGGCGGGACGTCATGGAGGGCGTCCGGCAGCGTATGCGCGACCGCGGCTGGAGCGAGCACAACGTGGTCCTGGGTGTCGGCAGCGACCGCCGACCTTCGGAGCAAACCGTTGAGTTCTTCAGGCGGGTAGCACCCTGGGCGAAGTGGGCGGTCTTCACCCACGGCCGCGGCGACCCCGGCATCCGCAACGACCGGCTCACATTCGGGGGGATGGAAGTGGGCTATCTTGAGCATCCCTACGCTCACGGCCGGGCCGGCAGAAGGTCCGACACCATCCTGGGCGGTTGGAAGAACCTCGACGCCAACGTTCACAAGGTTTACTGCGGACGCCAGTACCTCACCGAGTACGGTCCGCTGCACAACTACCGCGTCTATGGCGACATGTCGGTCGCCGGTTCGTCCAACGGCTTCGGGCGCGTGGGCGTGGACATCTGGCCGGTTCGCAAAGACGAGGACGACCAGCCGCGCCGCGCGGTGCATGGCAGCGGCGGCTGGGGCAACCTCTACAGACACAACCCCCGGTCGATTGCTTATCCCGGCGCGAACGGCGCCATCGGGAGTATTCGCTTCGAACTGCTGCGGGAAGGCCTGCAGGAGGCCGAAGCGAGGATCTTCATCGAGAAGGCGCTGACGGACGAAGAAACCGCCGATTTACTCGGCGAGGATATCGCCCGACGCTATGAATCGCTCAGCAGGGAACGCCTCGCCTACCGTCACGCCGGCGGCGAACTGCACCTCGGCCCCGGCTGGATGGACCGCATGGAGGCGCTGTACCGCCTTGCGGCCGAGATTGAGCGCATGCCTGGCGAGGATGAATCCTCGCGACAGGGAACGGAGTAGCATATCCCGGCATAGGCGGCCGAGACGGCTTCCGCACCGTTGGACTTGGAAAGTTCATTCGCATTCGGCTATCCTGCTGCGCGGGAGGCGGCAGAATGGCGATAGGGTTTGATCAACACGTCAGTGGGCCCACCAGGGGTCCCGGACGCCCCACGGGACTGATACCCGCACTGGGGCTGACGGTGTTCGGGATAGGACTCGGCGTCTGCACGCCCGCGATACTCAAGGCGGTCTCGCTTTACATGAATCTGCACCCCCTCTATTACCTTTCGCTGCTGGGTGCGCCGTTTTTCATCTTCCTTGGCGTTATCGGCATCCCCTCGCGCTTCAGGGGCCTCAGGAAGGTGGGCGTATGCGCCCTGGTGGGACTGGCGCTCGGCGGGGCGTGCGTCGCGCTGGGCGGGCTGATTATGCTGGTGTTCCTGGCCTTTACGCGGCTGCTGTGAAGCAAGGGCGGAACAGGCAGCGCAAAAACAGAAACGCGAAATACGGAACATCGGCGGTGTGCGGATCCCACACCAGCCCGGCGTTCCATCTCCCCGGCTCCAGGTTCCCGGTTGCCGGCTGCGGCAGCCGCCTCTTCACTCCGCCTGCTTTTGCTGTATGTCGTATGCGACGCTGTAAGCCTCGCCATCGAACTCCGTCTCGACGCGGTAGCCGGAGTTGTGGAATATCGCCAGCATCGCCCGATTGCTCGGCAACACCTTGGCCGTGAAGCGCTTGATGCCCCGCTGCCTGGCAATCTCGGTCAGATAGTCCAGCAGGAAGCTGCCCATCCCCCTCTGCTGCCATTCGTCCTGTACGATGAACGCCACCTCTGCGGTGTCGCTCTTGGGGTCCAGGAAGTACTGTGCGATTGCGACTATTTCCTCCTCGCCCGGCGGGCCGGGCACGACGCCCACAATGGCAAGGTCGTTCTGGTAGTCGATGTTCGTCAGCCGCTGCACGTCGCGGTGCGGGAACGTCATCGTCGAGGTGAAGTACCGCGAGCGGACCGAATCGCTGCTTAGCGAATACAGCATCTCCGAAAGATTGGGCTCGTCGGCCGGCTTTACCGGACGGAAGAATATCTGTGTCCCGTCGCGCAGCGTCTCGAATCGCTCCAGCTCCTCCGGGTAGCGGATCTTCTCCCAGGATAACTCTATCTGGTCGGCATGGACGTACCTGCGGGCTTTGGCGGCCTGGGTCAGCTCCTTGCGGAACTTCGGGTGCGCGATGTTTATCAGCGACAGCGCCCGTTCCTGCAGACTCTTTCCGTGCAGGTACGCGATGCCGTATTCGGTCACCACATAGTGCACGTCCCCGCGAGTGGTCACCACCCCGGCGCCCTCGGTCAGATTGGGCACTATTCGTGAGACCGTCCCGTCCTGCGCGGTTGACGGCATGGCGATGATGGGCTTGCCCTCACGGCTGCGGGCACAGCCGCGTATGAAGTCCACCTGACCGCCGATTCCGCTGTATATGTGGTAGCCCAACGAATCCGAGCACACCTGACCCGTAAGATCCACCTCCAAACCGACGTTGATGCCGACCATCTTGTCGTGCTGGGAGATGACAAACGGGTCGTTAACGTACTCGCTGGGTCGGAACTCGAAGAACGCGTTGTTGTCGATGTAGTCGTACAGTCGCCGCGAGCCCATACAGAAACTGGCGACGATTTTGCCGCGATTGATGGTCTTCTTGGAGCAGGTAATCGCCCCGCACTCGACCAGGTCGATAATCCAGTCGCCGAACATCTCGGTATGGATGCCGAGATCCTTCTTGTCGCGCAGGAACTCCGCCAGCGCCTGCGGCAGCCGGCCGATGCCGCACTCGATGGTGCTTCCGTCATCGACCAGCCGGGCGACGTTCTCGCCGATGCGCCGCAAAGTCTCGTCGGTCTCCGGTACGGGCACCTCGATTACATCCTCGGCGTGGTCCACCAGCACGTCGAGGTCGCGGACGTGCAGAAGACTGTCGCCGAACGTCCGCGGCATGTTGGGATTCACCTGGGCGATGACATACTTGGCGTTGGCGATGGCCGACTTGACGATATCCACCGACACGCCCAGCGAGCACAGCCCGTTGGCATCCGGCGGGGTAACCGTAATCAGCGCCACGTCCACCGGAATCCGCCCGGAGTCGAACTCGTTCGGTGCTTCGGACAGGAAGATGGGCGTATAGTCGCCGAAGCCCTCCTCCATGGCCGTGCGCACGTTCTCCGCCACGAAGAAGCTGTTCATCTTGAACGTGTCGCGGTACGGCGGTTCGGTGTAAGGGGCCGGTCCTATCGTCAGAAGCTGCACCAGCCGCACGTCCTGGACGTTGCGGGCGTGCCGCACCAGCGACTCCACAAGGTGAACGGGCTGCCCGCAGCCGGTGCCGATAAAAACGTTATCGCCGGGGCGGATAAGCTTCATGGCCTCCGCGGCGGTTTTTACTCTGTCGCTGTACGCGGCTTTCCAGTCAAAATCAGCCATTGTCTGCACATCTCCGCTACTTCTTCTCGCTGACGCTCATTCTGGCGTCAACGGCCACCGGCGTCGTGCCCTCGGGCCCGACGACGTAAGGGTTGATATCCATCTCATCAATCTGCGGGAACTCCGTCACCAACTGAGAAACTCGGCGAAGCCCCTCGGCGACGACGTCGATATCCACCCCCTCCTCGCCGCGTACGCCCTGCAGCAGTTGATAAGTGCGCGTCCGGGCGAGCATCTCGCGGGCTTCCTCCGGCGTCAGCGGCGCCAGGTGGAACGACACGTCCTGGAGCACCTCGACCATCGTTCCGCCCATGCCGAACATCAGCAGCGGACCGAAGTTCGGGTCGCGATGCATCCCCAGGATGACCTCCTTGCCGCTGGTTACCTGCTCCTGCACCAGCACGCCCAGGATGTCGGCGTCGGGGGCCTTCTGCGGCACGCGGTACATCATCAGGTCAAACGCGTCGCGAACCTCCTGGGCACTTTCCAGACCTATCCGCACGCCGCCGACGTCGGTCTTGTGGGTAATATCCGGCGACCATATCTTCATGACCACCGGATACCCGAGCTGGCCGGCGACGTTGGCGGCCTGTTCGGCGGTCGTGGCGATGGCGCCTTTGGGCGTCACGAAACCATACGCCTCCAGAACCGCCTTCGCCTCCGACTCGCCGATCTCGCGGATGCCCTCACGAAGATGGCGGGTGATAACCTTCTCGGCCTTGTGGCGGTTCACCGGGAACAGCTTCACGACCCGCTTAGGCCGCGACCGCCAGCGGACGTAATCATGCATCGCCTTGATGGTCTGCACGGCGTTTTCCGGTGAGTCGTACGGAGGGACGCCCCCCTCCCGCAGTATGCGTACGCTCTCGGCGACCTTCTCTCCGCCGAGGAAGCACGCCAGAACCGGCTTGTCGCCGTGACGCTTCGAGGCCGCCACCGCCGCCCGCGCCGAACCCTCGCAGTCCGTCATCGCCTGGGGCGTCAGCAGGACCAAAACCACGTCCACATCCTCGTCGTCCAGCACGGCGTCGATAGCGAACTCGTATCGGTCGGCCATCGCGTCGCCGAGAATGTCAACAGGATTGCTGGTGTTGGCGGCGGGAGGAAGGTTCTCTTTGAGCTTACTTACCGTCTCGTCCGAGAACTTCGCAAAGCTCAGTTCCTTCCTCTCGACGGCGTCGGTCGCCATGATGCCCGCGCCGCCGGCGTTGGTGACTATCGCGACCTTTTTGCCCTTGGGCAGCGGCTGATAGGCAAACGCCTGGGCCAGGTCGAACTGCATCTTGATGGAGTCGCAGCGCACGATACCCGCCCGCTGGAACACCACCTCGTAAGCGGTTTCGCTGCCGGCCATGCTGCCGGTGTGACTGGAGGCCGCCTTCGCACCGGCGCTTGTTCCGCCGGCCTTGAGCAGAAGAATGGGCTTGCGATGGGAAATTTCCTCGGCCAGACGGATGAAACTTTTGCCGTCGCCGACACTTTCGAGGTAGCCGGCGATGACCTTGGTTTCGTCGTGGTCGCGGAACGCCTCCAGCATGTCAAGCTCGTCCACGTCGGCCTTGTTGCCGATGCTGACCAGCATGCTGAAGCCGATGCCGGAGGCCTTGGCCGCATCCAGAATCGCCGTCAGAAGCGCCCCCGACTGCGATAGATACCCAATGGAGCCGGTCGCGGGCAGATCGCCGCCGAAGCTCGCGTTCAGACCCTTGCCGGGAACCAGTATGCCCAGGCAGTTCGGACCTATGATCCTCACGCCCGCTCGCCGGGCCGTCTGGACCAGGTCCTCCTCCAGCTTCCTGCCCTCTTTGCCGGTCTCCTTGAAGCCGGCCGTTATTACTATCGCGTTCTTGCAGCCGACCTGTCCGCATTCCCGAATCACGCCCGAGACCAGCTTGGCCGGTATCGAGATGACCGCCAGGTCCGGCGGTGTCTCTATGCTCTTGAGGTCGGGATAGCAGCGCAGCCCCTCGACCTCGTCGGCCTTGGGATTGACCGGGTACACCTCGCCGGCAAAGTCGCCCCGCACAAGATTCACTACGATCTCGTGACCGACCTTGCCCTTCTGGCGGGACGCCCCCACGACGGCCACCGATTTCGGATCAAAAAAGCCCTCTAAGCTCATGCCGCTTCAGGTCCTTTCCATGCTGAGAAGCAGGGGGGCAACTAAATTACCATGCCAACGGCACAGCCCGCAAGGCCGAAGGGGCGTACTTGCTCATAAACGCTTCCCGGCATCACTGCGCGTCTCGCCCTGTCCTGCGCCGGATGGTCGTAAAACTCGACGGCACACCCCGCCCTCAGCACCGCTACGAAGCGGTGAGATTCACCATGTGCTGCCAGAACGCGGAGTATCCCAGCACCAGCCAGATTGCTCCGGCGGCCGCGGCGATGACCGCCTCAACCATGCGAACAAAGACCCCCCTGCCGCATAGTGCCACAATCGGCAGCATCGCACCGGCCGCGCCTGTGAATATGAAACCCGCCGACGCCGGCACCGGCTGACTGGTAAGACCACTGCCGGCGATGAAGACGCCCAGGACTATCGCAGCCACACCCCCGAACATGGCGTACAGCGACACCGGCAGCAAATAGCGCCCGTAGGCCACAGCAAACGCGCCGGCGAGGAAAGTCGCCCCCAGCAGCACCGACAGCTCCCCAAATGCCATATTCGCCCATGAATATGGCTCCCGGATAGGCCAGGTGAGAGTCATATGCAGACCCGCGCAAAACGCCACCAACCCCACCACGCCGAAGGCCGGAACCCAGCCCTTCTGGTTCGGCCTGTTCATCCCCAGCAACACGTAGTGAGCGAATATGAAAAGCCCGGCGGCCATGTTCACAAGCAGTAACGTGACATAGTCGTTATGCATGGCGGGATCCTTTCGCAAGCCCTCAATTCACCAATCATTATAGGCACGGTAATGAAGGCACTTGCATGCGGCTGCGTGAATGCGCCGGGAGTGCTAACGTCAATCGCGCAGTTCGACGTTCCAGTACGCGTTGTCGAGGAATTGCTTCCAGGTGGCGTACTTGTCGCTGGAAAGACGAAGTGTGATGACCGGCGGTCTCTTGGGCTTCACCGGCTCGGCATAGAGCTTCATGCCCGCCTCTTCAGGAGTACGTCCGCCCTTCCGCACGTTGCAGTCAACACAACTGCATACCATGTTGGTCCAGCAGGTCTTGCCGCCGCGGCTTCTGGGAAGGACGTGGTCGAGCGTAAGCTCGGATGTGGGGAACTCCCGGCCGCAGTATTGGCAGCGGTTGCGGTCGCGGGCGAAGATATTCCTCCGGTTGAACTTTACCGGTGTCTTGGGCAGACGATCGTAGAAAAGCAATCGAACCACGCGGGGAACCGCCAGCTCGAATTGAACGCAGCGCACCCACTCGTGGTGTTCGCGCTCGTAGCGGGCCTTGTACTCGCTGACCTCCCGCCAGGACTCGAAGTCATAGCTCGCCCACTCGCTGTCCTCGACGGAGACAATCTCGGCGATGCGCTTGAACAGCATGCACAGCGCCCGTCTGGCCGAGGTTACCCGAACGGCCGTGTAGTTCCTGTTCAGCACCAGAACATGACTGTCCAAGGCGCTGCGGCTTAAACCGTATGCGCTGGTCATGTCTCTGTTCCTCCGCGGACGGTTCAGAAGGCGGATCCGTCTCGCTGGTGCACTTACTATACCAGAGCGGAACCCGCTCGCCAAGGGTGCGCCGGGGGCCTTTCGACCCGACCGGGCCTTCCCGCGGCAAGTATTGGGGTCTGGAACGTCTGATACGGGCCTTCCGTTTTTTCAGGACCTGATAAAGTTCGCCCCGCCCGGTGCCGAACACAAATCCAGTAGCCACGGAGGTCTGCTTGTCCCGGTATTGGATTCGACGGGGATCGTAATGGGAACGCAAGGCAAACTTCGAACCGGTTTGAGGAGGTGCAGCAAATGAAGGCATTTCACGAGGAACACAGTCGGCCGGCGGGTCCGGTCGGCGCGGCCCGGACGGCACTCGCGGTGTTCGCGGTGCTCGTTCTCTCTGTGACGGTCGGATGCCAGGATGAGTCGATCGGTCTTGGCGAGGACGGCAGGGCCGTTGAGGAGACCCAGCGTTACGTTCAGGAAAGCGCCCGGGATAACCAGCTCCCGCCCAGTCATGTCAGCGAGGCACAGACCGGTCTGGCCAGCGTCGAGGCGACGCTTGTTGACGCAACCGCCTCCGAGGTGGAGGCCCAGGCAATGCTGCGTGACCGCATAGCGGACCTGAGGGCGCGCAGGCAGGAAATCGCCTCTCAGCAGCAGCAGGCAGAGGCCGAGGCGGACCGCCTCCAGAAGCAGTACAGCGCCATGCAGAATGAGCTGTATGCCGAGATTCAGGCGCGTCAGAAGGAACTCGAGACCACCAGCGAGCAGAACAGCGCTCTGGTCGAAGCGCTCCAGCAGGAAAAGCAAAGCGTCCAGACCGACCTGATCAACGAGGCGAAGGTCGAGTACGAAAAGGCGCAGTCGCGAGTGCGCCAGCTCGAATCCATTCGCGGAGCGATGGACGAGGACGGACGGGCCGCCATAGAGCAGATGATCCAGGAAGCCCAGGCCACCCGTGACCGTGCCGAGGCGACGGTCGCCTCCCTGCGTGAGCAGGCCAGGTCCATTCAGCAGACCACCGAGGCGCGTGCAGAGGAACTAACCGAGAAGATCCGCACCGTGCGTGAGCAGACGCAGGCGCAGTCCGAGCAGTTGGCCTCTGACGCCCGCACCACGCTGAAGGATGCCGACGCCCGCGCCGGCGAACTGGAAGCCCGGGCCGACGCACTGGACGCCCAGGCTTCCCAGGAAGAGTACGACCTCAAGGTCAAGCAGGCCGAAACGGATTTGTCGGAAGCCGAGTCGATCTACGAGAAGGCGATTTCCGACGCCCAAAGCCATTTTGAACGCTCCATGGCCGAGGTCGATCGTCTCCGCGCCGAAGCGCAGATGATCGGAAACGGCGCCGAAGTGGAGTACACGCGCGAAGTGGGCGCTCTGGATGCCTGGCTGGACGACCAGATGGCGGAGATTGAGAAGGTCCGCATCAAGGCCGACCGCGCCGAGAAGGTCGCTCGCAACGAGTTCGTCAAGGCCGAGGCCGACGCCCGTGCGCAGGCAGTCCGCGAGACCGCCGAGCACCAGGACGAGCTGGCCGAGGCCGAGATGCAGAAGATCATCGCCGAAGCCGAGGCCGAGGCCGCCCGGGTTCGACAGCAGATACTCGAGGAGCTTGCCGCCAAGCGGGAGGCCGACCGGGTTGACTTCGAAGGCAAGACCAATCCGGCTCCCGAGCTGCCCGAGGACCTGCACGAGGTTCCCGAGGGACCGGAAGTGGCGGCCGTTACTCCGCGCATAGAGCCGGAGCACATTGCGGCCTACCGCTCGGCGCTTGCCCAGGTCATGCGTGAGCGTTCCAGAGCGGACGCGATGCAGATGGTGGCGGAGGCCTCCTACTCGGAGTCCAAGAGCAAGTTCCAGGCCCAGAAGGCCCAGACGCTTGCCCTGGCGACCGAGAAGCAGTCCATAGCCGACGCCCTGGAGAGTCAGGCGAATGCCCGACTGGCCGAGGCCAAGAGCAACGCCGACGCCGAGTACGAGATGGCCAAGGGTCAGTTCGAGCGTGCGCTTGCCGAAGCCGACGCATTCCGCAAGGAATCGACGGCCGAGGCGGTGGACCTGCGAGCCAAGGCCAAGTCCATCCGTGACGTAGCCGAGGCGCGTGCCTCGCAGTTGGAGCGGGAATCGCAGGTCGTCGCTCGTAACGGCGAGAGCGAGGCCCGCGCGATGGAAGCCGAGCTGTGGGCCGTCAAGCAGCGCGGCGACGCCGAGTACGCCCGCCTGATGGCCGAGGCCGACAGCGTCCAGAAGAGCCAGACCGCCCTTGCCAACCAGATAGACGCACAGATAGCGGCGGCCCGGAAGGCACTGGAGGCGGACCTGGCGAAGCTCGACCGCACCATCGAGTCGTCCCAGGCCATCGCCGAGGCCAACTACGAAGAAGCGATGGTCCGTGCCGATGTGTTTGGTCGCAAGGCCGACGTTGAGATCGCCCGGATCCGCGCCCAGAACGAGCTGGACGAGGCCACCGCCCGGGCGGACATTGACCGAGCCCTGAGCCAGGTGCACACCGCTCAGATGAAGAGCGAGGCGCACGTGCAGCGTCTGCTGGCGAACGCCTACGCCGACGCCGAGCGGAATCGCGCACGTACCGAAGCCGACGAGGTGCGAGCCAACACCGAGTCGCAGGTCGTGCTCGCCGACGCCGAGGCCAAGCGGACGGCCGCCCATGCCCTGTGTGACGCCGTGCAGGCCCGCTTCGACGCCCGTGTCGCACAGACCGACGCCGAGCGTGTACGCCAGTTGGCCCAGGAGTATCGTGATGAATCCATCCGACGGACCGACCTCAAGGCGGCCATCGCAGATGCCAGAGCCGCCCGCGAGGAGTCTCAGAACCGCATGCAGGAGCTGACGGAGAAGCAGCAGCAGCTCCAGCGCACCGCGGTGCGAGACTGGGATTCACGACTGGCAAATGTTCGCGACAGGTCCATCCAGTTCAACACGAGTGTCGCCGGTGACGACACCGGTTCGACCGACTCGGAGATGGCCGAGAGCGGCATCTGAGCACGTCACAGCAACGCCGCAAGCAACAGGCGGGGCGAAACCAAAGGGTTTCGTCCCGCCTTCTTTTTACCCCGGGGCGAGAGCACGGACGTAGACGTCGGACAGTCAGCCGCCGCGAACGCTCTTCAGCTCACTTACGTCCCCGTGACTGCGAAACGTCAAGCTCGTCTCGCCGATGGTGACTATCAGTCGCCCGTCGTCCCTCTCGACCGATATGTTGTCGGGTATCTTATCGCGGGAGAAGACGCTCACGAACTCGGCCCTGCCTGAAACGCCCGCAGTAGTCCGCAGCACGTGGTCCGGACGTCGCGTGGCAAGCTCGTGGACCTCAACAGTGGTCTGGCCTGGAACGGTTGTGTGGACGGCGAAATTCAGCTTTGCCCACTGGCCGGTGATGGTTCCCGTAACCGGCTTTGGCCGGGCGGAAAGGTGGACGTGCCCTCTGGTGTGCCAGAACAGGTCCACACGCTCCGGGACGCCGTTTGCAAGCTCATCTACCACCACCAGCGAACTGCCCGCGCTTCTGTCCCGGTCCATCAGCATCACCACGTGCCGCAGAAATCTCACATTCTCGCCGCAGGCCTCTCCGGCGTCGCAGGCCACCCAGCGGTAGTTTGCCGCGGATTTCTCCCCGACGATCTCCCCACGGGCATCTATACGGTGGTCTTCCTCGGCCACCGTGATGGTGTTGTGCGCGCGGGCCTGGACCTCGTAAAACTCCGACCGCCGCTCCGAGAAATAGCTGCGTGTGTACGGCGGGTGCCCCTGGTCGGTCAGCAGCATCTCGCCGTCCACCTGGAGCTGGATGGAGTTCATGTCGTGCTGACTGTGGTTGGCCGACAGGTCGCCGGTCTTGGCGGCAACGTAAAAGCCGGGTTTCGGCCAGGAGTCCGCCAGCGACGCCCAGCCGATTTCCCTGAACACCTTCACATTCGGGAGCTTTTTGACTCCGCCGCCCTTGGCGCGCGACGGACGGAAAAGTATCGCCAGCCCGGTCTTTGAGCGACCGCCGGCCTTGACGTCCGACTCGAACAGGTACGTATCCAGCCACCACGTCAGCTCGGGGACGTCGAAGTATTTGCTCAGCAGATACAACGAGCCGAGCAGCGGGACACTGGCGTTGTCGCCGAAGCTGGCGGCCTTGGCGTGCGGACAGAAATGAACTGGAAACAGGCCGGTCTTGGCCATTCCTCGCTCGCGGAATACGCGCTGGTCGTCGGCCAATCGGCGCATCGCCTCGCCCATCAGCAGCGCGAAGCGCATGCCGAAGCCCCAGTAGCCGGTCCCCTCGTCCCAGCCGCCCTCGTTACCCAGGGCATGCAGAAACTGCTTCAGCCCGTCGCGAGCCAGATGGTAGGCACACTGGGCCTCTTCGCTGTCGTCCGACAAAGCCAAAGCGGCCAGCCCCACGCCGCCGTTAACCACAGCGTTCCAGTTGTGGTAGCACTCGTACCACCACCTGCCCTGCTCCACGTCGCGCAGGTACGGGCGGATGGCCTTGGCGAGTATGGCCTCGGTGATGCTCGCGCGTTCCGTCTCGCTGAGGTCCTCCCACAGCCAGTCCAGTCCAACGGCGGCGGCCGTGGCCGCCTCGCCGGTGCACAGGTCGGCTTCCATGCGCGGGTGCGAGGGATCCACCCACGTGCTCCAGCGGGCAAGGTTGCGCAGCTCCTCCACCGCGCGGTCACGGTATGCCAGATTGCGATCGATGTGGTGGGCAATAAGCAAATCGAACAGACGCCCCTGACAATCCTGGGCGGCGTGCAGTGCCGAAGCCCAGTTACCGTGCTCCCACGAACTCCGCCAGTGGTGCTCGGTAACCGGCTGGGACTCCAGCACGAGGTCGCAGCGGTGCACGAGACGGGCATAGAAGCCGTCAAACGGTCGCTTCGTTATCTTGCGCGAAAGCTCTCGCAGCTCGTCGCGGTCGGCCAGTATGCCTCGTCTCATATCCACCACTCCGGCGTCTGAAAGTCGTGTCGAGCTTCACGATACGCCCCGGTCGCCGGCAGTTCAAGCGGCTCGATATATGAGGACACTACCGGGCGCCGGCGCCGGGAAGATCAGAGAGTCAACGGCTCGCTCGGTTCGTATCGTCCGGCGACGGATATCGGCAGATACCGGCCCGCGCCGCGGCGGTGTGTCTCGAGGGCGACCTCAGGATTATTGTTCTTCTCCGAGAGATGCCCCAGGCACGCCCAGCGCAGGCGAACAGCGGGAGCGAGCAAGCCGGCCGCCTCTTCGTTGGAGAGGTGTCCGCCGGCGCCGCGGACACGGCGCTTCAGCCAGTCCGGATAGGGACCTGTCCGCAGCATCTCAACGTCGTGGTTGCTCTCCAGCAGTACGGCGTCCAGCGAGCTAATCAACTCCCCCAGACAGGCGAACACGTGCCCCAGGTCCGTAAGAAGGCCGAACCGCCGGCCGCCGCTGCTTACCACGAACGCCACACCATCCGCGGCGTCATGCGGTGTGGGTATGGTCTGCACGCTTACACCGTCGAACCGCAGCGTGCCGCCCGCCTGGAACGTGTGAAGCTGCCCAATAGCCCCCAGCGAACCGGCGCCTGCCTGCCGCAGGGTGCGGCGGGTCATGTACACCGGCAGGCCGAACTTGCGGTGATAGACGCCCGCGCAGGACACGTGGTCGCTGTGGTCGTGGGAGATGATAAGTGCGTCCACGTCGCGGATGTCCCGCCCGCGCGCCGCCAGGCGGCGCTGCGCCTGGACGCCGCTGATGCCGGCGTCGAACAAGAGCCGCGCGCCGCCGGCCTCCACGTATGTGCAGTTGCCGGAGCTTCCGGAGGCAAGCGCGATGACGGTCATGCTCATGGGAATCCCTTCCGCATCCCGACGCCGGGACCGTTGGAGTATCCGGCCGGCGCGGGCGAGGGGTCAAGAAAGAATTGCCCCGGCCGTGCGGCGGGCATATTATGCGCGACTTGGAAGATTTACGGATGTGTCTTCATACACAGAGGAAAGCTCCCCGCGGTGACAGAACGCTCTGACTCCAGGGAAACCGTCAGCGACGCCGAACTGCTCCAGCGGCACCTCGCCGGCGACGAGGCGGCATTCACCGCGCTGGTCGAGCGTTACCGCAGGGAGCTGTTCAACTTCCTGGCACGGTTCACCGGCGACAGGGCGCTGGCCGAGGACGTCTTCCAGGAGGCGTTTCTGCAACTGCATATCTCGGCCGGCAGCTTCGACCCGTCGCGCCGGCTGAAGCCCTGGCTGTTCACCATCGCCGCCAACAAGGCCCGCGACGCCATGCGCAGCCGCTCCCGACGCCAGGCCGCACCCCTGGACGCACCCATAGACGGCGACAAGGACGACACCTACGCCTCCCTGATGCCCACAGATATTCCCTCCCCGGAAGAATCTGTTGCGAACCTCGAGACTCGCCAGGCCGTAAGAACCATCGTCGAGGACATGCCCGAGAACCTTCGGGTAGTCCTGCTGCTGAATTACTTTCACGACTTCGCTTACAAAGAGATAGCGGAAATGCTGTCGGTACCGCTGGGAACGGTGAAGTCGCGTCTGCATGCGGCGGTGAAACATTTCGCCCGGCGGTGGAAAGCCATCGCGGAAAGGTCTGGCCATGACACGTCAGAGGATTGAAGACGAATCGAAACTGCTGGACTTCCTGAGGGGAGAATGCGACGAGCGCCAGGCGGAGGAAATCCGAAGCCGGCTTCGCGAGGATGAGCAGTTTCGCCGGCTGCACGACAGCATGGCCAACGCCCTGAAGGCGATGGAGCTTCTCCCGGAGCGCGAGCCAGGCGAAGACCTTACCCAGCGCACTGTCGCCAAGGTTCGCCGGCACCGCCGGACGCAGGAGTTGATAGCACGCGAGGAGGCGCAGCGCGGGGCATTCCGCCCGACATTCCGTCTGCGGGAACTGGCCGCTGTGGCGGCCGTGCTGATTGTCCTCGGCTCCGTCATGGTCCCGGCCATCCGCCAGGCCCGCAGCGTGGCGGCCATCGACCTTTGCGCATACAGAGCCGGCGAAATCGGCACGGGCCTGCTTACCTACGCCAACGACAACAACGGTCTGCTGCCGGCGGCCGGCGACCGGGATCGGCCCTGGCTGACGGGTAACGATCAACCCCCCACTAGCAACTCGGCGGCCCTGTTCCGGCTGATACCCACCAGGCACGTCGCGTCACCGCAGACGTTCCAATGCCCCGCTGTCGCGGACGGTTCTTTCGTGGTCACCGCGGGCATGAGCGACTTCCCCGATGGGCAGTACGTCAGCTACTCCTACCAGCACGCCGTGGGAGACAGCCCGCTGTCGATCCACGACGGCGAGGCGGCCGCTGTCGCCGAAGAAATGGCCATCCTCTCGGACAGCAACCCGGTCTTCGAGGGCGGACGCTTCCACCCGGACCGCACCGGCATGACAACCAGCGCCAACCACGACCACGCCGGGCAGAACGTGCTGTACCTGGACATGCACGTTGAGTGGAAGACCGACTCCCACGCCGGCGTCGATGGCAACAACATCTTCCTCGCCGAGGACGCCCAACGGTACACCGGGCTTGAGAAGCCGGCCGGTCCGACCGACAGCTTCCTGCTGCCCGCTTATACCGACGAACCGTAACTCCCCAGTCGGAAACCGTCTTGCCGTTCGGCCCGACGGCTTTGACACCCTCGCCGCGGTCGGCGTACAATCCGCCCATGTACGAACCACCGTCCCGTGACAGACCGCTGCACCCTCTATGGCGATTCCTGGCAATCCTTGTGTTCGCCGGTTTGTTCGCGATGGGCGTAGCGATGGTTTTTCATCACCCGGGCCGCCAAAAGCCCGGCGCCGACGAGGCCTCACAGCCGCCGCAGACCAATAGCGACGCCGCCATCCCCATAGCCGAGTCCGTCGAAGAGGGGCTGACTTTCACCGACGAGCAGCGTGAGCTTATCTCCGCGGTGCGGGACAATACCTCCGAGCTGTCCGAGCCGGGGTTCTATCTGCTTTTGCGGCACACCGCCTCCCTGCCGAAGCTCTCCGACCAGGAGATGACCGCCCTTGCCTCGCCAAGCTATACGGACCTTCTGGAATACCCCTCGCGCTACCGTGCCCGCCCCCTGCGTGTGCGGATTTATCCGAAGCTTGTCAAAGAGCTTACGCCTGGAAGTGGCCTGGGTCGCTCACTGCACTGGCCCGGGGAAAGACCCGTCTGGCGGATAGACGGTCTGAACGCCTCGGGCGAGTCGCCGATCAATGAGCCGGTGGTTGTGTTCTCGGTGGTGGACCCCACCGCCCTGCTGGGCGAGCCGACAAGCACGGCCGACGACGGCCGGATGCTCTACGAACCCGATTTCACCATCGAGGTCGCCGGCGTGTTCTACAAGGTCTGGACGGCCGAATCACGCGGTGACGAACACATGGAACCGCAGGAAACCGATTACCCGGTTGTCCTGTCCTGGCAGTTGCGCACTGCTGCCTCAGGTGCCTCCCGCCTGGCCGGGGACACGCTGCAGGCGATTATCATGTTCGTCGTCGTGGCGCTTCTGGTGATACTGTTCTTCTACATGCGCCACAGAACCCGCGAGCAGCCGGCCGTGCAACAACGCTATCGGCCGAGACGCCGGACCGAGTCCGACTCAACACCGGAAACCCGGGAAGTGGACCCGGAGCTTCGCGCCGCGGCCGAGGACACGGAAAAACACAGGACCGAAGAAGATGCAGACCGTCAGAGTTGATCTGGGCGAGCGTAGCTACGACGTCTGCGTAGCCCCCGCCCTTCTGGAACACCTGGGCGAGAAGGCCCGTGCGGCCGCTCCGCAGCGGCGCGCCGTCGTAATAGCCGACGAGACAGTGGCCTCTCTGTACGGCCGGGCGGCGACGGAATCGCTGTCCTCCGCAGGCATGGACGCCGAGTTGCTGACCTTCCCCGCCGGCGAGCGGAACAAGACGCTGGCGACGTACTCGTCGCTGATGGACGAGTTGTTCGCGCTGGGACCGCCCGTGGACCGCCGGACTCTGATAGTCGCCCTGGGTGGCGGCGTGACCGGGGACCTCGCCGGCTTTGTGGCCGCCACCGCACTGAGGGGGCTGCCCTGGCTGCAATGCCCCACGACGCTGCTGGCGGACGTGGACGCCTCGGTCGGCGGGAAGACGGCCGTTGACCATCCGGCGGGCAAGAACCTCATCGGCGCGTTCCACCAGCCCTCCGGCGTAGTCATAGACGTCAACGTGCTGAGAACGCTGCCGGCGGATGAACTTCGCGGCGGACTTTCCGAGTGCGTCAAGCACGGCGTAATCCGCGATGAGTCGCTGCTGGGGTTCATCGAGACCAACGCCGAGAAGATTCTCGCCTGCGACCCGGATGTGATGACCGAGCTGATATCGCGGAATGTGGCCATCAAGGCCGCCGTAGTCGCCGAGGACGAAAGAGAAGCCGGCACCCGGGCGCACCTGAACTTCGGCCATACAATCGGACACGGCATTGAGGCGGCCGGCGGGTACGGCGGTCTTTCACACGGGCAGGCCGTCGCGCTGGGAATGGTTGCGGAGTGCCGCATAGCTGTCGAGCGGGGGATGCTGGGCGAGTCCGATGCCGACCGCGTAACGCGTCTGCTGATGCGGCTGGGCCTGCCGGTCCGGCGGGCCGGGCTTGACGCCCAAGAGGTCTGGGGCATCATGCAGCACGACAAGAAGGTCCTGTCCGGGCAGGTGCGCATGGTCCTGCCCTCGGCGTTGGGCCGGGTGGACGTGTACGATGACATAAAGCCCGACGAAGTTACACGGGCGCTGGAATTGCTGAGAAATTCGGACGAGCGGACAAAATGACCGACGATGCCGGACAAGCCGGGACGACGCCGCAGTTGAGCGTGGACATCGCGGGCGTAAAGCTGGCGAACCCGCTTATGACCGCCAGCGGAACGTGCGGGTATTCCACCGAGTACGCGGACTTCGTGAACCTGTCGCGGCTGGGCGCTTTCGTAACGAAGAGCATCACCCGCGAGCCGCGGGCGGGCAACGACTACCCCCGGGTCGTCGAGACCCGTGCCGGCATGCTCAACGCGATAGGACTGGCCAACGTCGGTCTGGACGCCTTCCTGCGGGACAAGGTGCCCCAGCTCGAGGAGCTTGGCGTTCCGGTGTTCGTAAACGTAGCCGGCACAAGCGTTGAGGACTACATCGCGGTCGTCGAGGCGCTGGAGCAGGTGCCGGTGGTCCGCGGCGTGGAGCTGAATATTTCCTGCCCGAACGTGAAGGCCGGCGGTCTGCAGTTCGGCACGGATCCGCGGCAGGTGCGGCAGGTTACGGGCGCCGTTCGCGACGCCTGCCGCAAGAACATACTCATCGTGAAGCTCTCGCCGAACGTCACCGACATCGCCGAGACGGCGGCGGCGGCCGTCGAAGCCGGCGCCGACGCGCTGAGTCTGATAAACACCTTCACCGCGATGGTCATAGACGCCGAAAACCGCCGCCCTGTGCTGGCCAACGGCACGGGCGGGCTTTCCGGCCCGGCCGTCAGGCCCGTGGCGGTCTATATGGTCCATCGGGTTTACAGCCAGGTGGCACGGGACGCCGGGGTGCCGATCATAGGCATCGGAGGAATCCAGACGGTCAACGACGCCCTGGAGTTCCTCATCGCCGGCGCCACCGGCCTGGCGGTGGGGACCGCGCTTTTCGTGGACCCGACCTGTCTTGAGTCCATCCCGCGCGGCCTGGCGGATTATCTCCGCCGGCACGAACTCAAGAGTGTCACCGACCTGGTCGGCTCCCTGCGAACCGACTGAACCGGCGGGAGGAATGGCATTGATTCCCGCCTTTGGCGCGGGCACAATGTCGGTGTCGGGTCGTGGTCGTCCGTAACTGTTACGCCTCAAAAGGCCTGCGGCACGAACGCAGTCGTTGTGCTGCCGCCGCGCATATAATTGAAACCGGTTACAGTCAGTTGACCCGTCTCGACAGCGGAGTGCAAAGGACGGCACGATGAGAGTATTGATGCTCGGTTGGGAATTTCCTCCTCACATCAGCGGCGGGCTGGGCACCGCCTGCTACGGCATGACCAGCGGGCTCAGTGAGCTGGGCGTGGAGGTATGTTTTGTGCTGCCCACGGCCGTTCCCGCAAGCGCGACCAGTCACGTCGCGCTTCGCAGCCCTACCGACGTCCGCCGCAAACGTGAGCGGTTCGAAAGCGAGGAGATAGAGCACGTCGAGTTTCGACGCGTGGAAGCGGCACTGCAGGCCTACGCCGACCCGGAGGTCTATGCCGAGCAGGTGCGTCGGCGCCGGCAGCGCCGCAAACGCATCGAAGGGGCTGACGAACCGCAGGAACAGCCGATGGAGCAACAGCCGCAGCTTGGCGGAGAGCAGGCGCGATCCTTCGTGCGAGGCGGCGGGGGGGTGCATTACGACGGCGACCTTATGGCCCAGGTAAACCGCTACGCGCGGCTGGCGCTGGAAGTCAGCGAGGAAGAGCAGTTCGACGTCGTCCATGCCCACGACTGGATGACATACCCGGCCGGTCTGGCGGTAGCCGCCGCCAGGGGCAAGCCGCTGGTGGTCCACGTGCACAGCACCGAGTTCGACCGTTCCGGAGAGAACATCAACCAGCAGGTGTACGACGTGGAGCGCACGGGAATGCACGGCGCCTCGAAGGTCGTATGCGTCAGTCAGTTGACCAAGAGCATAGTGACCACCCGCTACGGCGTAGACCCGGACAGGTGCGAGGTCGTGCACAATGCTGTGGAGCTGCCGGCACGCAGCGATATGAACATGAAGCCCATCCGCAGGGACGAGAAGATAGTCCTGTTCCTCGGACGGATCACCATGCAGAAAGGCCCGGAGTATTTTCTCCAGGCGGCCAAAAAGGTCATCGAAAGATACCCCAAGGTCCGTTTCGTCATGGCCGGCAGCGGCGACATGATGCCGCGGATGATCGAGCTGGCGGCGAACCTCAAGATCGGCGGACACGTTACTTTCACCGGCTTCCTCCGGGGAGACGATGTGGACAGGGTCTTCAGGATGGCCGATTTATACGTTATGCCGAGCGTCTCGGAACCTTTTGGCATCGCGCCGCTGGAGGCGCTTTCCCGTAATGTCCCGGTGATAATCTCCAAGCAGTCGGGCGTTTCGGAGGTGCTCACGCACGCCCTGAAGGTCGATTTCTGGGACATCGACGAGATGGCCAACAAGATACTCGGCGTCCTGCGGCATCAACCGCTGCAGAGCGCCCTGCGGCAGTACGGCCAGATTGAAGTCCGACGGATGACATGGCGCGACAGCGCGGCGAAGCTCAAGCAGATATACGAAGAGCTTACGGCTCCGGCCGCCTAGTGCCGCCGTCCGGCGGATTTGGCTTGACCCGAATGGGTCGTTCCCCCGAAGGTAGGCGAACATGGCATCGGTGGTTTTTTACTTTCAGGTCCATCAGCCCCCGCGGCTGAGACGGTACAGCATCTTCGACAGCGAGCCGAACTACTTCGACGAATGGCGCAACGAACAGATACTGCGCAAAGTCGCCGACAAGTGCTATCGGCCCGCCACGCAATTGATACGCGACCTCGTTCATGAGCACGAGGGGCGCTTCCGCGTCAGCTACTCGCTGACGGGTACCGTCATCGAGCAACTCCGCCGCTGGGCGCCGGACGTGCTGGACCTTTTCGTCGAGCTTTCGCAGACCGGCTGCGTCGAATTCATAGCCGAGACGTACTATCACTCGCTTTCGTTCCTCTACGACCGCGATGAATTCGTCGAGCAGACCCGCCTGCACTGCGAGCTGATGGAAGATTTGTTCGGCGGCCGACCGCGCGTGTTCCGCAACACCGAGCTGACCTACAACAACGACGTCGCCAAAGTCGTCGAGGACATGGGCTTCGAGGCCATCCTTACCGAAGGCGCCGACCATATCCTGGGCTACCGCAGTCCGAATTTCCTCTACAAGCCGCCCAACTGCGACCATCTGCGGATGCTCATGAAGAACTACCGCCTGAGCGACGATATCGCCTTCCGTTTCGGCAACCGGGGCTGGCCGGAATGGCCTCTAAGCTCCGAAAAATTCGCCGGATGGGTGGACCAGATCAACGGCAACGGCTACGTCTGTGACCTGTTCATGGATTACGAGACGTTCGGCGAACACCAGTGGGCGGATACCGGCATCTTTGATTTTCTCCGCGCCCTGCCGGGGGCCGTGATGGCCAATGGGAAGAACGACTTCATCACCGTCTCCGAGGCCATCGACCGCTACCCGGTGGTCGGAGAGGTGGACGTGCCCCACATGATCTCCTGGGCGGACACCGAGCGGGACATCTCGGCATGGCTCGGCAACAGCATGCAGTCCAACGCCCTGCACGACCTGTACTCCCTGGGCGAGGACGTAAAAGGAACCCAGGACGACATCCTCGTGGACGACTGGCGGAAACTGCAGACCTCCGACCACTTCTACTACATGTGCACCAAGTGGTTCGCCGACGGCGACGTGCACAAGTACTTCAACCCCTATGAGTCGCCCTACGACGCGTACATCAACTACATGAACATCCTGGACAACGTCCGCGCCCGCATAGCCGGCGCGCGTGCCGCGACGTAAGACTTCGATGTATGCCACTTCGCAGCGACGCAATCGCTATGGGACTTTGACCGCACCACCTGTACGCAACGACTTAAGCTCGGCCTCGACCGTCGCGACCGCGGCCAGTGCATCTTCCGGCGATGCGCGTCTGGTGGACGAACCCGTCGAGACGCAATCCACGAAATGCGCCAACTCGCGGCGGTAGGCATCGGCCGGTTCAACCGGCGGAGTCATCGGCTCGCCGCTTTCCGGATAGATGCGCAACGTCGGCGTGGCGGAAGCATCGTACACCACCGTCGCCCGCTCGAAGTCCACTGTCGCGGACATGGCGAACGGGACCTGTCCGCTCAGCCAGCCGCCCTCTGCCACGACGGCCGGCCCGGATTCGAAGCGGTATTGCGTGGATATGTAACTCGCGCCGGCGGCGTCGGGCACGCCCGTCGAGGCGACTTCCGTCGCCCGGCCGAACCACCATCGCACCGCGTCAACGTCGTGGATGTGCAGGTCCATCGCCGCCGAGCCGCTCATCGACGGGTCGGCATACCAGCCGGCGTCCCAGCCCGGCTCTCCGGAGACCCGCCGCAGCGTCGCTGCCCGCGCGCGGCCGAAGCGACCGTCGTCGATCATCTCCTTGATCGCCACGTACTCCGGCCAGAATCGCAGCACGTGGCCCACCATCAGCAACCGTCCGCTGTCTCGCGCGGCGGCGAGCATGGCAGCGGCCTTGTCCGCCGCCGGCGCCATGGGCTTCTCGCAGAAAACGTGCTTGCCCGCCTGCAGGGCGTCGATGGTCATCGTCGCGTGCAGGCAGGTCGGCACGCACAGGTCAACGGCGTCTATCCCGCTGTCGTCGATGAGTTCCCGATAGTCGCCGGTCTTCCTGGCATCAACGGCCGCTTCGTGCCCGCCGGCCAACCGGTCCGCATCGCTGTCGCACAGCGCGACTACCTCGGCTTCAGGGATGTCCGCATAGGCGGCCAGGTGCGTCCGGCCCATCATCCCCAGTCCGACCAGTCCGATCCGCACGGTCACCGGCCGGCCTCCTGTCCCGTGTAGCGATGCGGCACGAGCATCTGCGCCAGGAATCCCCCGCCCGCCAGCCCCGGCCAGAGCAGAGCCGCCCAGAGCGGATCGGGAAATACAGCGGGTTGTCGCTCTACGGCCGTCCGCCACAGCAGCACCACAGGCGATGCCTCGCCGGCGCCCGTGGCAAGCTCCGGCAGGAACTCCAGAACGATATAGACCATCGCCGGACCGCCTACGACGGCCGATATCAACACCACCAGAACCACCGGGCGAAACAATCCCCTCGCCAGCAGAAGCCCTGCCGTCCACGCCGCCGGCAGCAGCAGCGCCACCGCGATGGCCGTCCGGATTACGTCCGTAGTCGTGGCGTCGGCGAAGAAGCCGGCCGTTATGTACAGCGGAATGGTTACCACCAGCAGACCGACGGACTCGGCCGCCGCGTGGAGACAACAGGGCGACAAGCTTGCCATGCTGCGCCTTCGCCACAGCACCAGAGGGTAAACGAGCATGACGAACACGACCTGGCCGACCGCCAGCGTCTGCAACGTCGGCGGGGGTGTGAGCGTAGTGGATTGCTCCGGCGGCCTGAGACCTTCGGGCCAGAGTCCCGCCGCCAGCGCCGCCACGCAGCAGGCGAGGTAAACCGCCCCCGCCGGCCGCCAGAAGGCCGACAACAGGCCGCCGCTACGGGATGACCAGCAGGTGGTCATGGCGTAGGTCCAGTTCTCGCGCCAGTCCCGTCAGCCGACCGTTCTCGGCGTAGAAGCTGTCCAGATACGTGAACTTCCGCTCGGGCGGAATGACGAAATCGCCGCCCGGCTCGGGGAAGCGCCCGAAGAGAATCCGCGTGTGTCTTTCACGGCCGGTCTGTGCGTACATGGTCAGCTCCGGCTCGTTGGAGACTTCACGGCAGCGGTAGTTGCGCACGTCAACTACGGTAATCTCGTCGGCGTACGGTTCGTCCAGAACGCGTCCAACGAGCTTCAGCCCTTCTGCCAGTGCTTCGCTGTTCCAGGCCTGCCCCACTGCCGGCGCCGACGGGTCGAACTCGCTGTGAAGCTCGATCACGATATAGTGCAGCCGCCGCGGCTGTGCGCCGGTCGTCATTGCAGCCGGGCCGGTGAAGTACTCTCGCCGACCGTTCGATTCCATCATGTATTTCGGCACTTCCGAATCCGGAAGCCGCACGCCCTCGGCATCGACGTAGTGGTAGCGGCCGTTGCTGCCGGCCCGGGCAATGGGGCGCCTGTAATCGGCTTCGACCTCGACCACACCCAGCTTGCCCGCGTCGCTTCGGTACTTGCGGACTCTGGTAACGCTCCTGATCCACGGCTCGGAGAGTGCGTTCTCGTAAACATTCGTCGTCAGGTCGCGCTGGTGGTAGCCGCCACAGTCGGCCACCATGTCGGCGGCGATGCGCTCCAGCACGCTCGTTGGCATCCAGCCGGGACGACCCGCCAGCCGAACGGCCAGCT
The DNA here is from genome assembly GCA_049975485.1 of Phycisphaerae bacterium. GTDB lineage: Bacteria > Planctomycetota > Phycisphaerae > SM23-33 > SM23-33 > PUND01. The sequence goes on from JBNGDC010000012.1 coordinate 37,491, forward strand.
TCACGTCCGCCTGCGTTGAGCGGGCGATGACGCGCTGCTCCAGTCGCTTCAGGCCCCACGCGCCGCCGGCAACGACCGCCACAATCGCAAAGGCCCACGCGCAGAACCGCAGCAGTCGCCCGCGGCGCTCGTCGTCCAGCCCCTGCCACCAGCGGCGCAGCGCCGAAGGCGAACGGGACTTCGCCTGCTTCGTCTTCTTGTTGGTGCGTTTCTTGCGTGCCATCAGCTCTGGTTATCTTTTCGGCGATTCCACGCCATCGCCAACAGGTGGTCCACCAGGTGCTCGAAGTCGATACCCGCGGCAGCGGCGGCCTTGGGAACCAGCGAATGGCTCGTAAAGCCAGGAATGGTATTTACTTCCAGCAGATACGGCGACCCGTCGGCATCCAGGAGGAAATCCACGCGCGACAGGTCCCGGCAGCCCAGTACCTCGTGCGCCGCCAGCGCGTCGCTCTGGACGCGACCGATAAGCTCGTCATCCAGGCCATGCTCGAAGACATACTTTGTGCCGGCATCGTCGTCATATTTGGCGGAGTAGTCGTAGAACTCCCGGTCGGGTACTATCTCTATCACCGGCAGGGCATGCGGACCGACTATGCCGACGGTAAGCTCGCGGCCGTCTATAAGCTTCTCCACCATGACGCGGCTGTACTTGTCCAGAAGCTCGTCGATGGCGGCGTCACGGGCCGCCTCGTCCCGCGCCAGCGTGATGTCGATGCTGGAGCCGCCGTTGACCGGCTTGACCGCCACAGGCACGCCGAACTCATCCAGCCAGCGTCTATAGACCGCCGGCTTGTGAAACTCCTCGATGACCATCCAGTCCGGCACGTCGAGGCCGGCGTGCTTGAGCACCTGCTTGGCGGCGGCCTTGTTCATAGCCAGCTCACTCGCCCGCGGCGGCGAGCCGGTGTATGGCAGGCCCCGCACCTCGCACAGATGCTGGACCTCTCCGGACTCTCCGAACTCACCGTGCAACGCGATGAAGACCGCCTCCAGCCCCTCGCGATCCAGTGGAGAAGTCCAGTTCGGCGAGATATCCTCCCGCACGACCCGGTGCCCGACTTTTTCCAGCGCGCCGGCGACGGCGTCGCCGCTGAGCAGCGACACCTCCCGCTCCGACGACGGTCCGCCCATGAGCACCGTCACGTCCAGCGACCGCGGCGTTCGCGGCAGGTCCCCCGGCGCTGATTGTCCGGCACGAAGCATCGCCGACATGCTCACCACACCTCTATCTCCAGCTCCAGGTACACTTCGCTGGTCTTGTACACGGTTTCGCGAACGACATTGATGAGTTTCAGCACATCAGACGCCGTCGCGCCTGGTTCGGTCACGATAAAGTTGGCGTGTTTCTCGGAGATCACCGCCCCGCCGACGCGCTTGCCCTTCAGACCGGCGCGGTCGATAAGCGCACCGGCCGACAAACCACGCGGGTTCTTGAACACACAGCCCGCGTTCCGCTGCGCCAGCGGTTGCGTGTTCTTCTTGTACATCCATATCTGCTTTACCTGCCGCAGGATACGATGAGGATCGTCGCTGCTCAGGGAGAACTCCGCCCCCAGTATGAACCGCGCTGTGATGTTGGTGGAGCGATACGCGAACGCCAGCTCGCCGCGGTGGCGGGTAAATACCTCGCCGCTCTCGGTCATCACGTCCACCGACTCCACGGCGTTACCGATATCCCCGAACGCCCCGCCGGCGTTCATACGCACGCAGCCGCCGACGGTCCCGGGGATCCCGGTCAGTCCCTCCAGACCGGCCAGTCCCTCGCGGACGCACCGCAGCACAAGCCGGCCCATCTCCGCGCCGCAGCGCGCCCGGACGGTGGTCGAGTCGATCTCCGTCTCGGCAAACTCGCCCTGCTGCAGTCGGATAACGGCACCTTTTACGCCGGCATCGTCGATAAGCAGGTTTGAGCCGGCGCCCAGCGTGTACATGGGTATCTCGTTCTCGCGGCAGCGTCGCGCCACCTCAGAAAGCTCGTCGATGGTCCGCGGTTCGATGAAATACGTCGCCGGACCGCCCACGCCGAACCACGTGTGACGCGCCAGCGGCTCGTCCCGCTTGACTATCTCATCCAAGCCGGCGAACAATTTCATCTGCCAGTTCCCATATGTTTCCCGCGCCCACGGTCACCACCGCGTCGCCGCTGTCCAGCCGACCGTGGAGATACGACGCGATGTCCTCGAAGTTCTCCAGGTACACCGCCGCCCCGCCGTGCAGGCGAATCTGGGCGACGAGGTCCTCGGAGCAAATGTAATCCTTCTCCCGCTCGCTGTCGCGGACAAAGTATATCTCAGGAACGATGACCTCATCCGCCAGCGCGAAGCTGCGCGCGAAGTCCTTCAGGAGGAACCGCGTCCGGCTGTGCTGGTGCGGCTGGAAGACGCAGACCAGCCGACGCGGCTCGTAGGCGTCGCGGATCGCCCGTAACGTGGCCTGTATCTCCGTGGGGTGGTGGGCGTAGTCGTCCAGCACCGTCACGCCGCCGACGACGCCTTTGAGCGTCATGCGGCGCTGCGTGCCGGCGAAAGCCGCCAGCAGCTCGCCCACCTGCCGCGGCTCCAGGCCCGCGTGGTGCAGCAGCGCGGCGGCCGCCAGTGTGTTGTAGCAATTGTGCTGTCCCGGCAGAGGTACACGCAGACGCGCGTATTCGCCACCGTTGAAGAATACCCGCATATCGGCCCGGCCGTGGTCCCAGCCGAGCGTCTCGCCCCGCCAGGTACATTCCTGCGAAAGGCCGAAGGTCTGCACCTCGCAGCGGGCGCCCTGGGCCGCTGCCAATGCGTTGCGGTCGTCGCCGGCAACTACAAGCATCCCAGCGGGGTCCACGCCTCCGGCGAAGGCGCGGAACGCCTCGATAATGGCGTCGATGTCCCGGTAGCAGTCGAGGTGGTCCTCCTCGACGTTCAGTATGGCCGCGTACGTCGGGCGAAGGTGCAGGAAGCTGCGGTCAAACTCGCACGCCTCGGCCACGAAGTGCCTTCCGGAGCCGACACCGCTGGGTCCGCCGAGCTGGGGCGCTGTTGCTCCGATGATAAAGGACGGGTCGGCTCCGGCCTGCCGCAGCGCCCAGGCGACCATCGCCGTGGTGGTGCTCTTGCCATGCGTGCCGGCGATCGCGATGCCCACGTGCTCGGACATGAGGCGGCCGAGCATTTCGCTGTATTTGACCACTTCCAGTCTGCGGCGACGGGCGGCCAGTAGTTCGGGGTTCTGCTCGTGAATGGCGGCCGAATAGACCACCAGGTCGCAATCCTGGGGTATGTTCTCGGCGCGCTGCCCGACTTCGACGGCCGCTCCGGACTCGCGAAGCCGGTCAACGGCTCCCCCGCCGGTGGAGTCCGATCCGCTGACCTTCCCGCCGCGGTCCAGCAGCACCGCGGCCAACGCACGCATGCCGGCGCCGCCTATGCCTATGAGGTGCACGCACCGGCGGGCAGGGGGAGCTTCCGTCTCCGCCGGGGGCGATTTGTGCTCAGCTCTGTCCATGGCTTCCGGCATAGTAGAACCTCCGAACGCGCCGGTCAAACCGACGCTTCGGGCATACGTAGCCCCCGTCCCGTTCCATCTATCGTGCGACGGCGGGGCTTTCCTTTAGGGACCGGGCCGCGACCGCTCAGGACGCCGCCTCCAGCAGCCACGCGGCGACGGCATCGGCCGCGTCCGTCGCCGAAAGCCGCTCGGCGGCCTGCCGCATCGCGCCGAGACGTGCGTCGTCGCGCATCACCGGCAGCAACTCGCGCCGCAGCGCGTCGGCGTTGGCGGATGCATCGTCGGTGTCGTCCACGATAACGGTCGCTCCGGCCTCAACAGCGTCGGCGGCGTTGAGATACTGGTGGCGGTCGCGATGGTGCGGATAGGGCATCAGCACCGCGGGCGTGCCGGTGGCGGCCAGTTCCGCCATCGTGGAGGCGCCGGCGCGGCACAACGCCAAATCCGCCGCAGCCATCGCAAGGTCCATCCGCTCGCAGTAACCCATCACTTTCACACTCAGTCGCCCGCCCTCGTGCGCTTCGCGGACGGCGTCGGTTTTCTCGTCGGCCGTGATGTGCAGCACCTGCCAACCCTCGGCCAGCGGTTCAAGGTCGCCGGCGACGGCCGCCGCTGCGTCCGTCACAGCCGACGCCAGCAGACTCCCGCCGAAGACCAGCAGTGTCTTTTTGTCCGCGTCCAGACCCAGATGCCCGACGCCCCGCTCCCGCGTCGCCTCGAAGAAACCCCGCCGCACCGGACAACCAACCAGCCGCACCCGGTCGCGGAGCTTCGGCGGAAACCGCTCGGCCGCCCGCGTGAACTGCGTGAAGACCACGTCGCTGAAAGCCGCCAGGTGGCGGTTGGCAATGCCCGGGACCGCGTCGGGGTTCAACAGTGCCGTGGGCAGGTGCTTCTTCCCGGAACACTTGACCATCGGACCGGCGGCGAAACCTCCCAGACCCAGCACGGCCGAGGGTCGCAGGTCGGCTATCATCCGCCGCGCCAGCAGCGACGAGCGGACCCATGCCCGCATGAACCTCCACCAGCCCCGCGGACCGCGCGGCAGCGGACGCACCGGCTGGGGGACCAGCGCGTACCCCAGCGGCTTCAGCAGCTTCCTGTCGATGGTTCTGTTCGAGCAGGCAAACACCACCTGCGCATCCGGCCGGCGCCGCTTCAGCGCATCGGCCACCGCTATCCCGGGGCACAGGTGCCCCCCGCTGCCGCCGCCGGCAAAGATGAATATGGGTCTGCCGGACGGACTCATGACCGCCCTTTCGACCTGGAGCGGTCGCGGCGAGCTTCGGTGGGAAGCTCTTCCACTTCGCCTGCTCGCGAGCTTACGGAGACGATCATTGCCACCACGGCCGCGGTTATCAGAAGCGACGTACCACCGGCCGAGACCAGCGGCAGGGAGATGCCCGTCGGCGGCGCGACCACCAGGTTCACCGCCAGGTGCAGGACCATCTGGAAGGCGACCAGGAAGCCCAGCGAGCCGACCAGCAGCCGGCCGAAGTCGTCGCCGGCGTGCGTGGCGGCCTTTCGGACCTGCCATATCCAGATGAGGATAAGCCCCATCAGCAGGGCTGCTCCGATGAATCCCCACTCCTCGCAATAGACCGCGAAGATGAAGTCCGTGCTGTCTTCCGGCAGATAGCCGAGCTTCAGCAGCCCGTTGCCGGGGCCCTGTCCGGTCCATCCGCCGGAGAAAATGGCCAGCAGTGACTGCCTGGGCTGGTAGCTGCTGGGGTTGGTGTGGCTCCACGGCTCGAGCATCGCGGTTATGCGCGCCCAGCGCGACGGGTTGCGCACGGCCAGCAGATAGAACGCCCCCGCCGCCGGTGGAATCAGCGTCGCCAGGTGGGTCAGCGGAACGCCGGCCAGCAGCATGCAAGCACCGGCCGAGACCGCCAGTACGGTGGCGGTGCCAAGGTCCTCGGTCACGACAAGCAGTACGCAGATGCCCGTCACGGCGGCCGCCGGCAGGAAAGTGCGGCCGAAGCTGCGGACATTCTCGCTCCTGCGCGACAGCCAGCCCGCCAGAAAGACCAGCAGGGCCACCTTCAGCAACTCCGACGGTTGAAAACCCAGCGAGAACCGGTCGGGTCCCAGTCGGATCCAGCGGCGCTGCCCGCCGACCGCGTGCCCGACGCCGGGTACATACACCAGCGCGGCCGCCGCCAGTGCCACCAGCAGCATCACAACTGCCAATAGCGGCACGCGCCGGCCGCGGATGAGAACGCGATAGTCCAGCCGCCACAGCAGCAACATGATGACCGCGGCCGCACAGGCAAAGATGGTGTGCCGCATGTCCACGCGCGAGTACCACGGGCCGGGACGGCTGACCGACGCCACCGCGCTGTGGACCATGACCACGCCCATGGCCAGCAGCGCGAAGCTGCAGAGTATCACGCCACGGCCAGTGGGGTTCTCACCAAGTTTCAACGGCCGATTTTGAGGCATCCGTGCTTCTCCCGTCGCGTCCGTGCGTCAGCGTCCAACGTGCGGCCAGATGAACACTGCCATGCGACACAGAGGAACAGAGGAGTGGGTAAATTCGAAACAGAGACGCGGAGCAGAAACAGCAGCATACTGTCTCATTAACTCTGTGCCTCCGTGGTCAGTCACCTCTGTTTCTCTGCACCTCTGTGTCGGGTTCGTCGCTGCTCTGTTCTATCTGCACACTCTGTGGGTGTGTGGTCCTGTCGTGTCAACGGAGCTTCAACGTCGCCAGTGCCAGTGCCGCGAATATTATGCCGAGAATCCAGAACCTCACGACCACCTTTGACTCGGCCCATCCGCCGAGGTGAAAGTGATGGTGCAACGGCGCGCAGCGGAACACCCGCATGCCCTCGCCGCCTCCGCGCGCCAGACGGGTGAAGCGGAACACACCTACCTGGATTATCACGCTGACCGCCTCCATCACGAACACGCCGCCGGCGATTATCAGCAGCAGCTCCTGCCGCGCCACCACCGCAATGTAGCCGATAAGCCCGCCCAACGGCAGCGAGCCGGTGTCGCCCATGAACACCTGGGCGGGGTGAGCGTTGAACCACAGGAAGCCCACGCACGCGCCGGCCATCGAAGCGCAGAAAACAGTCATCTCCGACGCGCCGGCCACCCGCGGCATCTGGAAGAAGTCCGCCCAGCGCCACAGACCCACCACCTCGGCGACTATCAGCAGCACCACGCAGACGATGATAGAGCACCCCGCCGCCAGCCCGTCCATGCCGTCGGTAAGGTTCACTGCGTTGGACGTACCGACCATCGTCAGGACGGTTATCAGCACGTACGCCAGCAGCGGCAGCGCCACGCTGGCGGCGGTGAACGGAAAATACAACCGGTGTGCGGGATTAACATTTTCGCCGGCGGCGACGACGATGCTCGCCTGTCCGTACTTGTACATATAGATGCTCAGCAGCACGGCCAGGCCTATCTGGAAGAGGATCTTCTCCCACATGTAGAGACCCTCGCGTCGTCCCTTGCCGGCCGAGTAGCGGAGCTTTATCCAGTCGTCCACGCCGCCAAGCACGCCCAGCCAGATGAGCGCCAGCAGTCCCATGCGGACGTACATGTTGCCCAAATCGCCGAAGAAGACGACCGATACGAATATGCCCATCACGATGAGTACGCCGCCCATCGTGGGGGTGTCGGACTTGTGGCGGGTGAGCTGGTTCAGGTCGGCATGGTCGAACTCCGGGCGGTCACCGAGCTTCGCGCGGACGAGGAATCGGATGATGAAGGGCGCGGCCAGCATGACGACGGCCCAACTGAGAACGGCCGCCCCCGCGACCCGCAGGATGAGCAGTCCCGCCTGCTCCTGGTCGGTCAGTTGTCTTAGCAGCCAGCAGAGCAAAGCGGCAGTCCCTTCAACGTTTGGATTGTTTCCTGTTCCGTTTCGGAGCGAACGCCCGGACTATCGGCTTTACGAGACGCTCCATCCGCATGGCGCGCGAACCTTTAAGCAGCACGGCGTCACCGGCGCGCAGCAGACCGGCCAGACCCCGCGACGCGGCGGTGACGGACTCGAAGGTCTGCGCGGGCAAGCCGGCTTCACCGGCTCCTGTGGCGATATATCGACCCAGCTTTCCCACGCCGATGAGCAAATCCAGCCCCTTCGCGGCCAGCTCCCGACCGGTCCGCGTGTGGATGTTTACCTCATCCGGGCCCAGCTCCAGCATGTCGCCGGCGATCAGAACTCGCCTCGAGGCGTCGGTCTCCGCCAGTACGTCGGCGGCGGCCAGCATACTTGTGGGATTGGCGTTGTAGGCGTCGTTTATGAGGGTAACCCCGCCGGCGTCTATCCGCTCGGTTCGCATCTCGACGGGTTGGAAGTCGGCCAGGGCGGCCGCCGCCTCGGACAGGTCCATGCCCAGCCGCCGGGCCACCGCCACAGCGGCCAGTGCGTTGATCGCGTTATGCCGCCCCGGCAGCGGCAGAGACGCCCGGACCGACCCGTTTATCTCATAGTTGCAGCCACCTGCCACCGGCTCGTACGCGGTGAGGCGGATGTCCGCGGATTCCGCCTCTCCGAAGCGCACCAGACGAGCGTCATAGCCCCCCGCGGCGCGGTTCAGCGGCTCGCTGTCGGACCAGACAATGCCCAGTCCACCTTCCTCAAGGAAACCCAGAATGGACGCCTTCTCGGCCGCTATCCGCTCCAGCGAGCCAAGCCCCGCAAGGTGGGCCTCGGCGATACCGGTGATGACAGCTATGTCGGGTTTCGCCATACGCGCCAGAGCGGCCACCTCGCCGGGGGCGTTGGTGCCTATCTCGACGACGAGGTAGTCGTCGGCGGCTCCGGCGCCCAGCAGCGTAAGCGGCACGCCGACGGCGTTGTTGAAGCTCTTCGGACTGCATGTGCCGCGCATACGGGTGGACAGCACATGGTGAATCATCCGCTTTACGGTGGTCTTTCCGTTGGAGCCGGTGACCGCGACGACCGTCGCGGGAATGATGGAGCGGTGGTAGGCGCCCAGCCGGCCAAGGGCGGCGGTGGTGTCGTCCACTTCCAGCAGTCCGCAGCCGAAAAGTCTGGCGACGTCCGGGCTTATCTGTGTGTCGCGGCGGACCACAGCCGCGATGCAGCCGGCCTCCGCCGCCTGGGGCAGGAAGTCGTGACCATCGCAGTTCTCGCCCTTGATCGCGAAGAATACGTCCCCCGGCTGTGCGGTCCGGCTGTCGATGGAGACGCCCTGAACCGAGACCTCCGGCAACGGACTTCGCGGCACGCCCTGAATCGCCCGGCGGATTTCTGCAATGGCAAGCGGTTTCACGGCCGCGACTCCCGTTGACGCATGGCGCGGGCTGCCTCCCGGACGTCGTCGAACTCGATGCGGTCGTCGCCGACGATCTGGACCTTCTCGTGCCCCTTGCCGGCAATAACCACAATGTCCCCCGCCGACGCGCTTCCGACCGCCCGGCCGATGGCGCGGCGGCGGTCCGGCTCTACAACGGCCCGCTCTCTGCCCGCCTGACTCAGCCCGGATACGATTTCCTCGATAATCGCGTCGGGCTTTTCCGACCGCGGGTTGTCCGAGGTTATCACGATGTAATCCGCGAGCGACTCGGCCACTCGGGCCATCCGCGGCCGCTTGGAGCGGTCCCGGTCGCCGCCGCAGCCGAACACCACGATGAGCCGACCCCGCGTCACCGGGCGAAGCGCGCCGAGGACGTTCCGGAGTGCATCGTCGGTATGGGCGTAGTCAACAAACACCTGATACGGCGCCGGAACGTCAACCCGCTCCAGGCGTCCCGGTACACGGTCCACCTTCTCCAGGGCCTCCGCGATTGTCTGGAGCTTCACGCCGAGAGCCAACGCGCCCGTGGCCGCGGCGACGGCGTTATACACATTGTGCCGACCTATCAGCGGCGTGCGGATTTCGCAGCTACCGTCCGGTGTAATCAGCGTAAACCGCGAGCCGTCGGCGTCTATCTCATCGATGCGCGCCCGAACGTCCGCGGCCGGACTGAGTCCGTACCACCACACGCCTGCGCTGGTGGCGGCGGCGAGTTCCTCCCCCGCCGGGTCGTCGCGGTTGATGACGGCGGCAGCTTCGGGCGAAAGCTGCTCGAACAGTCGCCGTTTGGCGGCGCGGTACGCGTCCATCGTGCGGTGGTAATCCAGGTGGTCGCCGCTGAGATTGGTAAAGACGCCCACCTTCGGCTCCAGCCCGGCCGTGCGGTCCTGGTCCAATGCGTGCGAGGAGACCTCCATGACCAGGTGTGTCCGTCCGTTTGCGACCATCTCGGCGGTCATCTCCGCCAGTTCCATCGCCGGCGGCGTGGTCACGTTGGCGGCCTCCTGGCGAGCGCCGGTCTGGTAGCTGATTGTCCCCAGAAGCGCCGGCTTCGCGCCGGCCTGCGAGAGTACGTTCCGCAGGAGGTGGGTGACCGTGGTCTTTCCGTTGGTGCCGGTAACGGCGACGACATCCAGCTTCCGAACAGGCCAGCCGCGGATCGCCTGTGCCAGCCGTCCCGCCGCCACGCGGGAGTTCTCCACAACCGCGCAGGCAACGGACGGCGGCACGTTGCTGTCGTCCTCGCATACGACGGCCGACGCACCGGCTTCGACGGCGGAGCCGATGTGCCGGTGACCGTCCTGACGGGTGCCCCGGACCGCGACGAAGCAGCGGCCGGTGTCCGAGTGGCGGGAGTCGCTGACAACCCCGGTTACCTCGGCGTCGCCCCGCACTCGCAGCGGCGACAAGTCGGCCTTCGATAGCAGTTCGGAGAATCGCATGCTTGCACTGTTCCGTGTCTGGCAACCGCACCGGCGCCGTTCAGCGTCCGGTCCAGGCGGTCGCGCTTCCGGCGCCTTCGGGGATATCCGGCGGAACGTCCAGATAGCTGAGCGACTGCTCCAGTATCCTCCGAACGTAGGGCGCCGCCACCTTGGAGCCATAATAGCCGCGGGAGGCGTCCGGGCGATATATTGAAACCACGCACAGCAGCTTCGGGTCGCTCGCGGGCGCGCCCCCGACGAAACTTCCCACGTAAGCGCCGTCCACGTAGCCGCCCTCTCCGGCCACCTGCGCGGTTCCCGTCTTTCCGAAGCTGCTCCAGTTCTCCAGGCGGCAGGCCTTGCCTGTACCTTCGGTTACGACCCGCCGCAGCACCTGCAACGTCTCGGCCGAGACTTCCGGGCTGAGCACCCTGCGCACGACCCGCGGCTCGTTGCGGTACACGACCTCGCCCGAGGCATCTGTCACGTGGTCGATAAGCACCGGCTCCATCAGCAGCCCCCCGTTGGCGATCGCGCCGAAGGCCATCGCCAGTTGCACCGTGGTTACAGATATCTCCTGCCCGAACGGAACGCGGCGGGTGCTGTAGCCGTCCCAGTTCTCCAGCGGCCGGATTATCCCGGGGCTTTCCCCGGGCAGCGGCACGCTGGTTTCCGAACCGAAGCCGAACTGCCGCGCCGTCTCAAACAGTCGCCGGTTGCCTATACGCTCGCCCAGCTTGGCCATCAGGATATTGCTGGAGTGGATAACACCCTCGGCGACGGTAAGCTCTCCGTAGCTGTGCCCGTGGTCGCTGATGCGCCCTCCGCGGTGGGCGTGATAGACGCCGTTCTCGCAGAAGATTCTCGTATCGTAGGTCGCCTCTCCGTACTGAACGGCGGCGGCCGCGAAGACCGGCTTCAGCACACTGCCCGGCTCGAAGGGCGAGCTTACGGCGCGGTTGGAGCGGGCCTGGGGGTCGGAGGTGTTGTAGCTGTTGGGGTCGAAGCCCGGCACGGAGCACATCGCCAGTATCTCGCCGGTCTGCGGGTTGATAACTATGCCGGTGCCCCACTGGGCGTGATGTTCCCCAACGCTTTCGGCGACGGCCTCGGTGAGGTAGCCCTGGATGACCATATCCAGCGTGGTGAACACGTGTCGGCCGTCGCGCGGTGGATCGCTGCGGGCGGCCAGCGGCCAGATGGGTCTGCGCGAGGCGTCCGCCAGCAGCACCTCCCGCCCGGCCTGCGGCTGAAGGTGGTCGTCGAGAGCCAGCTCTAGTCCCCCGCCCGCGACCCCGTCAATGCGCCGGAAGCCGATGACGTTGCCGGCCAACTCACCGTTGGGGTAGCTGCGGCGCCATTCGTGAATAATGCCGACGGCCGGTATGCTCAGCTCGCGGACCGCATCGGCCTGGGACTCGGATATCTCACGCGCCAGCCATACGAATCGCGATTGACGGCGCCGCTCTATGCTGCGCAGCAGTTCCTTTTCCGAGACATCGAGCACGTCGGCCACGTCGGCAACGACGGCCGGCAGCTCACTGTCACTTATCAGCGCAGGGTCGGCGAAGCAGCTCGGCACCTGTCTGCTGCCGGCGAGCAGTACGTTACGGCTGTGCGTGCGTGCGTAAACATTCCCCGGCCGGGCGGGAAGAGGTATGACCATTTCCTGCTGTCGCCGGATTTGCTCGACGGCGTCGGCCGGACGGTCCCGGATGAGCATCGCCAGGCGCGCGCCCATCGCCACGACCGCCACCATCAGCAGGCCGAACAGAAGATTGTGCCTCCATGCACCGCTTCTGCGCGACATTGTCACCGGCTCATTCCATCTCACCTTGCGGCGGAAGTGTTTCGGGTATGCGGGCGTAGTATCCGCCCGACGGCTCAAAGCCCTCGATATCCAGCGCCATCCTCTCGACACGACGCCGGATCTCCCGTGGGGCGGTAAGGTTGTTCAGCCGCACCTGCTGGTCCCACAGCGAGCGTCGCACCGCCACCCGGCGCAGCCGGAGGTGCTGGATATCATGACGAACTGCGGTCTCGGCGCGGCGAAGCTGTACCAGCCCCACCGCGATTCCGCACAGCGCGACCACGATTAGCAGCATCCTTGCCATGGGTTTTCTCAGCGGGGAATCTTCAGCTCCGCGCCCAGCGGCAGAACGTCCGGGGCCGAGAGCACGTCACGGTTGGCGCGATAGATTTTCATCACGGCGTCCCTGCTGTCGTCGCCGTAGAAGCGTCGTGCGATTTTCGTGAGGTTGTCCCCGCTCCGAACGGTGTACGTCTGCGGCGCGTCGCCGCCCGTGGATGTTTGCCGGCCGCCGGCGCCGAAGTGGGCCCGAAGCTCATCCAGCGACATCTCCCGCACTCCTCCGGATGTATCCGCTCCCGGGGCAGGAGGTATCAGAAGCTCCTGGCCGACCATCAGCGCGGAAGGATCGTCGATACGGTCGGCGTTGGCCTCGAGTATCCGCCGGTAGTGCCGGCCGCTGCCGTAGAACCGCTCGGATATTCCTATCAGCGTATCTCCGCTGCGGACCGTGTATGTCGCGCCTACACGCGTCTGCCGGCGGGTGTTGTCCACCCGCTCCCGGTCGTTTGTGCGATCGATGACGACGGTTTCCGCATGGTCATCGCCGCCCTCGTCGGTCTGCTCCTGCGGCGACTGGTCATCGATGCCCTCCCGCTCGGCGGCGAGCGTGCGACGCACGACGGTCGGCGGCGGATCGCTGACCGGTACGGGCGAGCCATCAAAGCTTTCATCGCCCGATGCGATGCCTGGCTCCCGCAGACCGGAAGCTGTGCCCGTCAACTCGCTGAGCACAAGCCCGAAGGCAATGATGAACAACAACCCCACCACCAGACCGATGCGTGTCTCTCGCGTCATGATTACGGCTCCATCCGCAACGACAGCGTTCAAGCAATCCGTTCAATACCGCGCAGTTTCGCAGACCGGCACCGAGGATTCTTTTCGACCTCTTCGGCGTCCGGTGATAAGGGCTTTTTCGTCAGCAGTCGCGCCCGGCCGCTCTCGGCCGACTCCGCAAAGCTCCGCTTCACCCGCCTGTCCTCCAGCGAGTGGAAGCTGATGACCGCGGCCCGACCGCCGACAGACAGCACATCCGGTAACTGCTCCAGCAGGCGGTCCAGTGCGCCCAGCTCGTCGTTGACGGCTATCCGCAGCGCCTGAAACGTCCTGGCCGCGGGGTGTATTCCGCGCCGACCGGCAGCCACGGGCTTCGGCAGCGAGCCGGCGACAATCCCGGCAAGCTGCAGTGTCCGCTCTATACGCTCTTTCCTGCGGGCGGCGACTATCGCCCTTGCTATCCGCCGGCTGTAGCGCTCCTCGCCGCAGGTGTATATCAGGTCCGCCAACGACTTCTCGTCCAGACGGTTGACCAGGTCCGCCGCCGTCTCTCCGCCGCAGCGGTCCATCCGCATATCCAGCGGACCGTCGGCGGTGTAGCTGAAGCCGCGTGCGGGGTCGTCGATCTGAGCCGAGCAGACACCAAGGTCCGCCAGCAGAGCGTCAACCTGCTCTTCGTCGGTCTCGGCGAGCACGGTCCCCACCTGATCAAAGCTCGCCCGAAACAGCCGAACCCGGTGAGAGAACCTCGACAGCCGATCCCTGGCACGTCGCAGGTTCTCTTCGTCCAGGTCGATACCGACGAAGCGGGTGTCATCCGCGGCGGCCGTCAGCAGTGCCTCGGCATGGCCGCCCAGCCCGACGGTGCAGTCAAGTATTACCGAGCACCGTTGCGGACGGAGCAGCTCAACCACCTTCTCGCGAAGCACCGGCTCGTGAGCCGCCTCACCTTCCATGGTCCGGCTTTCACCCGGCGGCCTGCGCGTTCAAGGCCGCCTGTGCCTCATCGGAAAAACCGACCCGGCCATACTCACCTCCCAGTGCCTGAACTCGCGCCAGACGCCTTGCCAGGTCCACCAGGCGCTGCCGATCTCCGTCACGCAATCGTGACGAGTGGACTATCCGGCCGCGCAGTTCGGCGAGATGAACCGACCGGCGTCCCTGCCGGTTGCGGCTCCCGCTTCGGGCTGCCTGGGAAGTGAGCATGTCAAGAATCCTTTCCTGCCGGGCCTGCGTCTCGAAAGCGCCGGCGATACCCGGACATCCCGCCGACGCCTTGTTTTCTTTTTCCGTTACAGCTCGCCGCCGTCGGCCTTGAGTCGGTCGGCGGCGTCGTAAAGCATCTCGCCGTAGCTCGGCAGCGATTCATCGACGTGGCTTTCCCACGCTTCGCTGGGCCAAAGCTCGATGTGGTCGTCCACGCCCACCAGGGTCACCTCGCTGTCGATCTCCGCACGCTGCATGGATTTCTCCGGAAGCACGACGCGGCCTTGCGCGTCCGGCTTGAGAACCCTTGCCATCGCGAAGAACAGGTCGATCTTGCGGCTTTGCCTGTCAGGCAGCGGCGAGCGTCGCAGCGTCTTGAGCAGCCGGCGGTAGTACTGGTCCGGATACAGCCAAAGATGCCGGTCCGGGCCCAGCACCAGGATGAAGTTCCGCCCGTCCTCGTCGGGGTCTATCTGCTCCCGCAGCGCGGCGTTTATTGCCAAGCGGTGCTTGGCGTCTATCCGCGTCTCGAATTCCCCGACAAAGACTGCCATAGATGGGCCTTACTCACCGCTGACTGGGACTGCTAGGGAAAATACACCTCCAATAGGGACATGACAAGCCAAAAAATACTTCCGGTTGGGAAACTTTTTCGCCGCTACGGTCCGCCGCAGGGCGCCGCCCCAAAATGTCGTCGTGACCTCAGCCCACCGGCCCTACCGGTGGGGCCGACGCTACCGACACGTCCGAGCGAATTTTTTTGACGGTGCCATGCTACCCGCGGCGGTTGCGGGAGTAGCCATCACTGTCCGGCGGGAAAAAGCCGTCCGCACTCGTTCGCTACTGACGCAAATCCCCGGCCACCTGCTCGTACAGCCGCTCGTGCGCCCGGACGTTCGCGTCGATGCTGAAGGCGCCGCGGGCATATTCCCCTGCTTCCCGGCCCAGACGGCGGCGAAGCTCCGCATCGCCCAGCAGCTTCTCGATGGCGTCGGTCAAAGCCACCGCATTCTCCGGCTCTATCAGCAGACCGGTGCGGCCGTGCTCTATGAACTCCCTCAAAGGCGGCAGGTCCGTGGCGATAACCGGCAGACCGGCGGCCATCGCCTCGGCGGCCGCCAGTCCGAAACCCTCCCACCTGCTGGGCATCAGGAAGATATCGGCCGCCGACAGGACCGGCTGGACGTCCTCGACGAAGCCGAGCCACCTGGTGCTGCGCCCGCCTTCGCCGTGTGCGATGAAGTTCTCCACGATGAACCGCTTGGGACCGTCTCCGGCGATGACGACGCTGACCGGTCGGCCGCGCGCGCCAAGGTGACTGATCGCCGCCAGCAGGGTGTCGATGCCCTTCTGGCGGTCCAGCCGCCCGACGAACGCCAGCAGCACCTCTTCCGGGGGTATGCGCAGCCGCCGGCGGAATTCCCGCCGCAGGTCCGCATCGGCGGCGTATGCCTCGGCGTCGATGCCGTTCGGAATGACGTTGTAGCGCCACTCGGGCAGTCCGCTGCGCAGGCGGTGGTAGCGCCGGACCGACTGCGAGACGGCCACTATGCGGTCGCACCAGCCGGCCGCGAAGCGCGCGTAGGCGTACTGCCATGGGCGGAACCGCCGCTCGATTACGTGCACGGTATGGACCAGCCGCGGGACGTTCGCCATTTGGGCGGCCGGTCGGCCGACGAGGTCCGCGTGAAAAAGGTGCGTGTGCAGCAGGTCTATGCGTTCGGTCCGCAGCAGGTGCACGAGCCGCCGCATGGCAAGTAAGTCCCACCGCCCGCGCACACCCAGCGAGGTCGTCTTTACGCCGGCGTCCCTGAGCCAGTCCGCCACCACACCGCCGCGCAGCGACGCCACCTGCACGTCAAAGCGGTCGCGGTCCAGCCGCCTGGCCAGCTCGTACACGCAGCGCTCGGCCCCGGCGGGACCAAGCTCGGTTATCAGTTGGCAGATGCGAAGCTTTCGCATGGAGACGCTCTTGTAAAACGCAGATACTATCCCGGCGCAGCGTACAGGCAAGCAAAGCCCCTGGCCCGGCCGGCATGCCTGCTGTTATCCTTCGGTAGCTTGCAGCTTTGGACATAAGGGATTCGCCATGACCCGCCAGGATATCACGGCCGCTGAGCTGGCCTCTCTGATCGACCACGCGGTGCTGCGCCCGGAGACCACGCACAAAGAGCTTGCCGAGGCGTGCCGACTGGCGGACCGCTGGAAACCGGCGAGCGTGTGCGTGCGGCCGTGCGACGTCGCGGCGGCCGTTGGGCTTCTGGACGGTTCCGGCGTCGCGGTAAGCACGGTGGTGGCATTTCCGCACGGATCATCGTCAACACCGGTAAAGGCCGAGGAGGCCCGCCGCGCCGTCGCCGACGGGGCCGATGAGCTGGATATGGTGGTCAACATCGGCCTGCTGTGCGACCAGCGGCTGGACGAGGTTCGCGAGGACATCGCGGCCGTGGTCGCTGCGGCCGACGGGCGAACGGTGAAGGTAATCCTGGAGTGCTGCCTGCTGAGCCGCTCGGCAAAGCTCGCCGGCTGCCGGGCGGCATGCGACGCCGGCGCCGACTTCGTCAAGACCTCCACCGGATTCGCCTCCGGCGGCGCGACGGCCGACGACGTCCGCCTGCTGCGCGAATGCGTGGGCGAGTCCATGGGCGTAAAGGCCGCCGGCGGCATCCGAACGCTCGACGACTGCCTCGCCATGCTCAACGCCGGCGCAAGCCGACTCGGAACCAGCCGCACGTTCGAAATCCTCTCCGGCATGGAAGAAGAACAACACAAATGACACGAATTGTTCACTGATTGCACGAATACAGCAGAACTGCCGGTTTGATTCTATCTGTGCAATTCGTGCCTGAAAGTTAAGTAGGCGGGAGGCGCCGTTTGCCTCTTGCCGACGCCTCTTGTCGATGCGTTGACCGATACCTGCTTTCACCTCGACAAATGCCAGAGACGTACGGTATGTCAGCCCCGAAGGGGCGACAGGAAATAGCCGGGGGCGTGAGCCCCCGGGGAGTCCAGCGTAATCACACCCCAAGCCCCGAAGGGGCGACAGAGAGTTTCAACAGCCGCGCGACATTGTCGCCCCTTCGGGGCTAAAGGTTGTAAGCGCCCTTTCACCGGGGCCTCACGGCCCCGGCTACTAACTGACGCCCCTTCGGGGCTGCAGATCGTAAGGGCCCTGCCACCTAGCCCCTGCTACTCGGCAAAGTCCCGACGGGACGAAGCACGAGCACGGCGGCGGCTATTACCTGCCGGTCCTTCGGACCTCCGCTCGGCCGCTGGTGAAGCATCGGCCCCAAACAGTCAGCATACGGCGGCGGGCACTCTGCTTCGTCTGCTACTCTGCGAAGTCTCGCTACGAAGCACAAGCTGCGTAGCGTACTACGCAGAGCAGGACAGCCCGCCCTACCGTCCATTCACGCAATTCGTGCCTATTCGTGACATTCGTGTTCTCCCAGCCCATCGGCGGTGCGGCTACTGTCGGGCGGCGGCGATCATTTCATCCACGGTGGTGACGGCCGCGGCGCAGTCCTCGTCGGCCGCGCCGTAGTAGATGGTCATGGTCCCGTCGTCGTCCACGATAATCCCGTTGCAGAAGACCACGTTGTGCAGCACGCCGCTCAGCTCGTAATCCTTCTCTGCCCGCAGCACCGGCTGCGAGCCGACCGAGATGACACGCTCGGGGTGCTCCAGCTCGGTGAGCATCGGCACCAGCGAATACCCGCCGAACTCGTCGGCCCCGTGGATTATCTCCAGCCAGCCGGCGTCGGTGCGTATCGGCGGGGCGCCCGCGCCAACGCGCTGTGCGCTCCACGTCCGCGGCACAGGCGCCAGCGTCTGCTCATGGCGGCCCCACGAGAGCATGTCCGGCGAATACGCCGTCCAGATGCACGCGGGGTTGAACTCGCTCATGTAAGGCCGATGCCGGCAAACGTACATGCCGCGGACCTTCTCCGGGAAGATGCACACGTCCTTCTGGTACGGCGGGAAGATGACGCCGTGCTTCGTGAACTCCCGGAAATCTTCGGTGCTCGCCAGCGCCACTGTTACGCCGCGCTCCGAGACGGCCGTGTAGGCGATCCAGTATTTCCCGTCGATATACGTTATCCGCGCGTCCTCGCAGCCGTAGGCCTCGTAAGGGGTGGACGGGAAGATCGCCGGCTCGGCATCGAACGTGAAGTTCACGCCGTCGGTGCTGCGGGCGATGCGAAGGTGCGACATGCTCGTCAGCAGGACCTTTCCCTTGTAGAAGAACTTCCGCGGGTCGGATGCGTCCAGCTCCGGCGCGTCGCGCGGAATATGGTCCACGCGGAGAGCGTCGGTCGTGGCGTCGTAGAGCAGGCATGCCAGGTGGGTATCATCGGAGATCGCCCGCTCGCCCACGCGGACGAGCAGGATTATCTCGTCGCCGAAGCGCACGGCCGCAGGGTTCAGAGTACACATCACCTCCAGGCCCGGGCGGGTCGGCTGGACGTCTTCGGGTGTCAGTAGCGGGTTCTGCTCCAGTCGTTTTACGGGCATAGGTACTCTCTTCGCAGCGGGAACGTACAAAATCGCGGGTGGGGAAGTATTCCATTCGGCGGGTGCTATTTCAAGCCGTGCCCTTGAATGCCGCCGGCGGGCGGGGGATTATGGAGGCACCATGAGCGGAGTTGACGCACACACGCACGCGTTTCCGGACTCGCTGGCCGGGCGGGCCATCGCCAAGCTGGAGAGCGAGTGTCCCTGGAAGGCGCCGGGCGACGGCACGGTGAATGGGCTGCTGGCGTCCATGGACGCCGCCGACCTGGACATGTCGCTGGTCTGCGCCATCGCCACCAAGGCGGACCAGGCCGACGGTATATTCAAGTGGTGCAAGTCGATACGTTCGGACCGCCTCGAACCGCTGCCGTCGTTGCATCCGGACACGGACAAAAAGGCCAAATGGGTCCGCAAGTTCGCCAAGGCCGGCTTCGTCGGCATAAAGCTGCACCCCATGTACCAGGACTTCCCGCTGGACGACGAGCGGATGGACGAGCTTTACGCCGCGGCCGCCGATGAGGGGCTTTTTGTAACGCCGCATTGCGGGCTGGACATCGCCTTTCCGCCGGACGACGACCGCGGCTCGCCGCAACGCATGCGACGCGTGATAGAGAAGCATCCGGACCTGACCGTCCTGTGCACGCACCTCGGCGGCTGGAAGAGCTGGGACCAGGTGGAGGAGCACCTGATCGGCACGGACGTGTACATGGAGACGAGCTTCACGGTCTCCTACCTGCCCCCGGAACGGCTGGTGGATATGATCCGCCGCCACGGGACCGACAAGGTGCTGTTCGGCACGGATTGGCCTTGGGCGAGACAGGACACCGAGCTGGCGGAGTTCCGCAAGCTGCCGCTGACGGATGAGGAGTTGGAGCAGATCCTCTGGCGGAACGCGACGAAGCTACTCGGATATTGACACAATTGCGGATTGCGGAATGCGGATTTTCGATTGGCGAATGCCGATTGACGATTGACGATTGACGGTTGACGATTGACGGAATGCAGGTCTGTCGTACTCCTGCTGCAATAGCCCACGAGTTTAGCCGCCGGCGCGCGTTACATGAAACAGGCCACGGCTTCAGCCGTGGTACCACGCGGACACCTTATCATTTCAGGGCGTTTTAACGCCCTTCCCCCTGTCCGGGCCCGCAGCGTCGATAAGCCCGTTAAAACGGGCTGAATTCATGCATGTGTGCCGGCCTGGGACACCACGGCTGAAGCCGTGGCCTATCAATTCCCGGACGAACAAGGCCTGAAGCAATTCGTCGCGAAAAACCGGGCAACCTTACCCAGACACCTCCGAGCACATCCCCTTGAAACCGTGCCCGAGCTACTTTTCCAACAGCCCATATTCTATCTGCTGTTCTCTGCGTTCTCAGTTCGGCTTCGCTCACTGCGGGCGGCGTCTCTGCGGCCCAACTCGCGACTCGCGATTCGCAATTCGCGATTCAGCGCTGTTGTCCGAACTCCACGAACGCATCGCATGCGATGTTCTGCAGGTCCTGCGTAATACCGATGGCCTCAGGCGTGGGGTAGTTACCGGCGATGAAGCCGCCTCGCGGCCGGTTCGGTTCGTCGCGGCCGAAGCCGCCGAGCTTCTCGACCATCTCCTTCGCGGCGGCGCGGATCTTCTCCGGGTCGCGCGTCTGGAGCGTGCGCTGGATGTCCACGGGACACCAGAACGCCACCCGCCCGCCGTAGCGCTCGGCCAGCAGGTCGATTCCGTGCACGCCCGGCTGGTCGAACTGCAGGCACCCCACGCCAAGCGTGATGAGGTCCTCGATGATGTCCGTCATCTTCCCGCAGGAGTGCATGATGACGTTCATCCCCCGCTGCCGCGCCCGGCCGGCAAGGGCCTCGAATTCCGGAGCGAAGAATTCCCGCCACATGGCCGGCGATATCATCAGCCCTTCCTGCGTGCCCCAGTCCTCGGGGAACATCACCGCGTCGCAACCGGCGTCGGCGAGCCGGTCGATGGCCTTGAGCAACTCCTCTCGGACCAGCTCGTTGAGCCGCCGCACGCGATCCGGCTCCAGCACCAGATCGCAGAGGTAGTTGTCCAGACGACGCAGCTTGCGCGCGACGTTGAAGGTGAACCCCGGCAGATGCCCTATGCGATAGCGGGTCGGGTCCGCGGCGAAGGCGGCCGCCACGTCGGCGTAGTCGTCGGCCCGGCCGAGGTCCGGCGGCTGGTAGTTGTCCAGGTCAGCCCAGTCCGCGATGGCCGGCTCGACGACCTCGCCCTTGTCGAACTCCGTCAGCGACGCCCAGGTGCAGCCCCAATCGTCCACCCAGCGCCGCGTCTCGTGCTTCGCCGGCTCAACCGGCCTCGGGGGCGGCTGGCGACGCCCGGCGTGAACAGTGTCGTTGGGATACGGGTCGGGCAGAGCGAAGCCGACTCGCGGCGGGTCCGAGAAGGTCAGCACGCGTTCGAAGATTTCCCTTGGCGTCGGCGTCCCCTGAGCTCCAGTCGGCGTCATATCTCCATTCCAATTCTTGGCTCGTCCATGTCGATAATCCGCCAGCCGTCGTTCCCTTTTCGCCATCGGATGTTCCAGACGAACGACGTCTTGCCGCCGCCGGCGACCGACGAACCGAGCGTGATGACCGTGCTGAAGTTGGTTCGGGCGGTGCTGTCGGAGACCTCGACCCTGAGGTTAACGTAATCGATGCTGCGGATGCCGTAGCGGTCCAGCACGTTGCGGGCGCGCGAGACAATCTCCTCTTTGGAGCCGCCGAAGCCGCTGTAATCGTCCGAGAGGTAACGCTCGCCGGCGGCCGTGCTGCCGGCCTCGACGTCGTCGGCTATCTCGTTCAGCGCCCTCGTTATCTGTTCACGGTCGGTCTCGACGACCGCCTCCATGACAAACACCGCACCGGCCAGCACCACCGGCGCCAGCAGCGACAGCGCCCAGCGGCGGGTTCTGCGCTCGTACCATATCCCCAGCAGCACAAGCTCCGCGAACGCCAATGCCACGTAGATGTAAAACGGTTCCTCGAAGAGGGCAGTTCTGATACCGTCCATGGAAGGGATTGTAACCGCCGACGCCGCGGTGGCTAAAGTTTTTCCGGTTCGGCGGGCGATTAAGCGAACGGTTGACTATGGCCAACAAAGGGCGCTCCAAAGGCGATCTGATGCGGATATCGGCCGCCGCCGAGGCCGCCGGTGTCAGCAAACAGACCGTCGAGTACTACATACTCATCGGCCTTATCGAACCCATCCGCATACCGGGTAAGCGCAGCCGATACTTCGACAAGGACCTCGTTCGTCGCATCCGTATCATCCGGCGACTGAACCAGTCGGGCTACACGCTCCGGTCCATCCGCGAGACATACCTGCGGAACCGGTGAGCCGGCTCGCGGGTCGCTGACCGGCGTTTTCCGTGAAGTCGCCCGCCGCCGCGGGGGGAAACGTGCAAAGACGGCTCACGCGACGTTAGAATACCCGCCATGGCCAAGAAGTTCGTCAAGATATCGCTGGCGACGAAATTCCGCCTGCTGTTCGGTGCGGCGGTGCTGGGCATCATAGCGGCCGCCCTGGCCGTGCCCTGGACGTTCACCAGGCGGCTGGCCGAGCAAACCGCACAGCGCCCCGGCGAAGAGCTTACCCGTTTGAGACTGAATGAATGGCTTGCCAGGCACCCCACGAATCTCGCCGCGGCCGAGGACTCGGAGAGCAACGTCGTCGCGCTGCACACCGCCGGCGATGTAGGCGGGCGGCGCGGGCCGCTGCTGATACGCCTCGGGCGGGATATGACTTCCGAACGTCTGGACGCGACCGGGCGGCAGGCATTGCGGGCGTTCGTACGGAACGTCAACCAGCGGCTGGCCATCATCCAGACAGAAGACGATGCCGACAGGACCATATACCGCTGTTTCCGCGCGGTTCGCGTCGAGCCGACCTGCATGCAGTGCCACGGGCCCACCGAGCCGATCGAGCGGCAGTACCAGCCGGGGCAGCTCGTGGGCGTCATAGACGTTTCCATACCCGCCGAGGACGCCAGCGGCTGGCTGGTCAAGGCCACCTGGTGGGCGTTCATTATCGGAGGCGTGCTGGCGGGGCTGCTGGCGTTCTTCCTGTTCTCGCTGATCAGCCATCGGCTGGTCCTCAGGCCGGTGCGGCAACTGCGCAACCTCGCCGACAAGGTGGCCGAGGGCGACCTCTCGGCGCGCAGCAGACTCAAGACGGGCGACGAGCTGCAGCACCTCGGCGACAGCTTCAACGAGATGCTGGACGCCATCGGCACGCAGCATGAGAAGCTCCGCTCGGCCAATCGGGCGCTGGACCTGAAGCTCGACGAACTGGCCGAGGCGAACGTGACGCTCTTCCACGCCAACAAGGTCAAGACCGAGTTCCTCGCGAACATTTCGCACGAGCTGCGCACGCCGCTGAACAGCATCATCGGCTTCGCCGACCTGCTGGCCGAGATCGGCGACGAACGCACGCAGCGCTACGGCAAGAACATAGCGGCGGCCGCCAGAAACCTGCTGAACATGATCAACGAGATGCTCGACCTGGCGAAGATCGAGGCGGGCAAGGCCGTTGTCAACCGCGAGCGGATTTCCGTGCTGGATATATGCCGGACGCTGGTTGCGCTGATGCAGCCCCAGGCCGACAAGAACCAGATACAGCTCCGCTCGAAGCTGGGCGAGGACCTGCCTGTCATCAATACCGACGGCGGCAAGCTCCAGCAGATCCTCTACAACCTGTTGTCCAACGCCATCAAGTTCACCCCCGCCGGCGGGGAGGTGACGCTGTCGGCCCAGCAGCACCGCACGACCCGCGGCGGAAAGCGCATCCGCGAGGTCTCCATCTCCGTCGCCGACACCGGACCCGGCATACCAGAGGCCGAGCAGCAGCGCATCTTCGAGAAGTTCTACCAGGCCGAAAGCTCGCTGACACGATCCAGCGGCGGCACCGGGCTTGGGCTGGCCATCTCGCGCGAGCTTACGAACCTGCTGGGCGGTCGGCTGTCGCTGAAAAGCTCGCCCGGACACGGTGCCGTGTTCACCGTGACGCTGCCGGCGGACGCGGGCGAGGACACGGAATCGTCCGAAAGCTGACGCTCCCACCGCCGGGCAGGCGGTGCGCCCCTGCCGTGTGTGCTTGACTTGCGCACGCCACGCGGCGAACATACGCCTTTCGATTTCCGGATTTACAGGTGCGCAATGCTGGAGAAGGTCCAGGCGGACAGACAGAACAAGCTGCGGCAGATACGCGAGCTGGGCATAGACCCTTACGGGGGTCGTTACGACTCGGCCGAGCCGATCGCGGACATCCTTGATCGCTTCGACGACGAAGGCGAGCAACAGACCGCCGACGCTGCCGGCCGACTGATGCTCATGCGCGACATGGGCAAGCTAATCTTCGCCCACATTCGAGACGAGAGCGGGCGGATGCAGATATGCCTGCGCAAGAACGCACTCGACGAGCAATCGTGGAAGCTGGCCAAACTGCTGGACCTGGGCGACATAATCGCCGTCGCCGGCGAGGTGCAGAGGACACGGACCGGCGAGGTGACCATCTTCGCAGAGCGCCTTACGCTGCTGTGCAAGTCGCTCACCCCCCCGCCGGAGAAGTTCCACGGGCTTCAGGACGTAGAGGCGCGCTACCGCCGGCGATACCTGGACCTGATGACCAACCCCGAGTCGCGAGAGGTCTTCCAGAAGCGCACGGCGATCATTGACCGCGTCCGGCAGACGCTGCGCGGGCGGGGGTTCGTGGAGGTCGAGACGCCGATGATGCAGCCGATGTACGGCGGAGCGGCGGCCCGGCCTTTCGTGACCCACCATAACACGCTGGATATAGACCTGTACCTCCGCATCAGCCCGGAGCTGTACCTCAAGCGGCTGCTGGTAGGCGGCATGGAGAAGGTATTCGAGATCAACCGCAACTTCCGCAACGAGGGGCTGTCCACCCGGCACAACCCCGAGTTCACCATGCTCGAGCTGTACCAGGCGTACGCCGACTACGAGGTGATGATGGAGATTACCGAGGAGCTTATCTCCACGGCGGCGGCGGAAATCTGCGAGGGATCGAAGCTGCCCTTCGGCGACGAGCAGGTGGACTACAGCCCGCCGTTCCGGCGTGCGACGTACGACGAGCTGCTGCGGGAACATGCGGGGGTCTCGATGTTCGATACCGACGCCGCCCGCGAAAAGGCCCGCGAGCTGGGCATCGAGGAGGCGAACAAGGACGACGCCGTCGTCGTAAATGACGTATTCGAGGCGACCGTGGAGGACAAGCTCATCCAGCCGACGTTCGTGATTGACTACCCCGCGGACATCTGCCCTCTGACCCGCCGCCGCGGGGACGACGACCGCGTGGCTCTGAGGTTCGAGCTGTTCATCGCGGGCATGGAGATAGCCAACGCCTACACCGAGCTTAACGACCCGGCCGTGCAGGAAGCCAACCTGCGCCGCCAACTCCGCGGCGAGGAGGAAGGCGAGACCATGCGGGTGATGGACGAGGACTTCCTCAACGCCCTGCTGCACGGCATGCCACCGGCGGGCGGACTGGGCATCGGCATGGACCGGGTCGTCATGCTGCTGACGAACCGCAAGAGCATACGCGACGTGATACTGTTCCCGCTGCTGCGGCCGCAGTCGCAATAACTGACACCGGCAATCCAGATGCCAACAGTTGCGGCAAAGATTGGTGTGATGTGATGCTTGGCAGGCACGAAGGGCCGACAGGAAATAGCCGGGGGCATCAGCCCCCGGAAGCTCTTAGTGATACGCTTGCCATGAGTCATTTGACATCCGGAATCAGAATAGCGAGCGGTTGGAACGGCCGGGGTAAAGACGACCGGCTGGTGGGTACGAATGTATAAACTTTTCCTCTGCCTCAGATACCTTCGCAGCAAGGTGCTGGCGTACTTTGCGGTGCTGAGCGTCGCGCTGTGCGTGTTCATGCTGCTGCTGGTCGTCAGCGTGATGAACGGGTTTCTGGAGCAGATAGAGGCAGCCGCCAAGGGTCTGCACGGCGATATCGTCATCGAGTCGAACACGCTGTCGGGCCTGGGGCGATACGACGAGCTGTCGGCCAAGCTGGAGGAGATACCGCAGGTCCGCTCGGCGTCGCCTTTCATACTGACGTTCGGAATACTGCGAATGCCCGGCACCGACTACCGCCAGACGGTCCAGGTCGCCGGCATACGCCTGCCCGAACGGGCGCAGGTCAGCGACTTCGAGGAAGGTTTGTTCGTCCAGAAGGGGCTGGAGGAACCCACCTGGGATCCTCCGCTGGAGATGGTGCTGCAGCGACTCCGCGCCGAGATGGACCGCACACAGACCATGCTGCAGGAAGTCTCCGGCGCCGGCGAAGATGAACTGTCGCCTGAGAAGGCGGAGCAGGTCCGCCGGCTGCGGACGGCTCTCAGTTTCCAATCCGACGCCGCATACACCATCGAGCGCGCCATCGACAATCAGGACGAACTGCGTCGGATCGAACAGCGACTCTCCACCGCACCCGCCGACGCAACAGACGACGAAGTTTTCGAGCTGTATGAACGGCGCGACGCCCTCATACAGGAGGGCATCCATCCGCCACGCTACCGCATGATACTTGGGCTGGGCATTCCCGGGCTGAGCTTCCGGACCCCCGACGGACAAACCGTGCGAATGGTCGCACCGGGGCACGAGATCGAGTTGGTCCTGGCTCCGCTGGGCAGACGCCTGTCAATGACCGAGGTGGCGCCCAACCGGGCGATGTTCACAGTAATAGACGACTGCACCACCGACGTATGGTCCATCGACAAGAACATAGTCTATGTGCCCTTCGATACGCTCCAGGAGCTGAACAACATGGCCGCAGAGTACTCCGCCGACGACCCCTCGCGCCGGGTGGTACCGGCGAGGTGCTCGGCGATACACGTGAAGGTGAACGTGGGTCTTACAGAGGAACGCGAGCTGCGTTCTGTCCGCGACAAGGTTGACCGGGTCGTCTCGCAATTCCAGCAAAACTACCCCGACGCCATGCCCGCGGGCGTATCGGTGCAGACCTGGCGACAGAGGCAGCAGGACGTTATAGCACCCATCGAAAAGCAGCGCACGCTGACGGTGATAATGTTCTCGATCATGTCCACGGCGATGGTGTTCCTGATACTGGTCATCTTCTACTCCATCGTGGTTCAGAAGACCCGCGAGATCGGCCTGCTCAAGGCCATCGGCGCCACACACGCCGGGGTCGCGGGCATTTTCCTCGGCTACGGCATGGCCGTCGGCGTGGTCGGCTCGATCATCGGCACCATCGGCGGGTACTACTTCGTCAGGTACATCAACCCCATACAGGACTGGGTGGACAGAACATTCAATTTCCGCGTCTGGGACCGGGACGTGTTCATGTTCGAGCAGATACCCAACCAGGTAGACTTCGCGGCGGCCGCTCTCATCGTCGCCGGAGCAATCGTGGCGGGCCTGCTGGGAGCGATTATTCCGGCCGTCCGTGCGGCGAGGATGCAACCGGTGGAGGCGCTGAGGTATGAGTGATTTCGCCGTCAAGGCCTCCGACCTGCACAAGAGCTACAGATTGGGCAAAGTCCCGCTGCACGTGCTGCGCGGCGTGAGCTTGTCGGTAAAAAAAGGCGAGTTCGTGTGCGTGGTCGGCGCCTCCGGCAGCGGCAAGAGTACGCTGCTGCACGTCATAGGGCTTATAGACAAAGCCGACAAGGGCCGCGTCATGCTGGACGGAACGGACGTGGCAAAACTCTCCGCAAGGCGACGCAGCCGACTCCGCTGCCGCGAGGTGGGTTTCGTCTTTCAGTTCTATCACCTGCTGCCGGAACTCAACGTCTTCGAAAACACGCTGCTTCCGAGCATGGTGGAC
>JBNGDC010000012.1:65112-81402 GCA_049975485.1 Phycisphaerae bacterium
GGGCGGCGCGCCGCCGACACAGGCGAACGCAGGCGAAGAAACTGCTGGACCGGCTGGGACTGGGCGAACGGCTCAAACACAGACCCAAGGAGCTTTCCGGCGGCGAGCGGCAGAGGGTGGCCATCGCCCGTGCCCTGGTGAACTCGCCGCAGTTGCTCCTGGCCGATGAACCGACCGGCAACCTCGACAGCAAGACCGGCGGACGGATTATCGACCTGCTCAAACGGTTCAACAAGGAGACCGGTCAGACCATCGTGATGGTGACACACGACGAGTCCCTCGCAGGCCAGGCCGACCGCGTGCTGCATCTCCGCGACGGCCGACTCAGCGGCTGACGTCTATCTATCACCAAGGCCACAAAGATCACCAAGCTCACCAGAAACTGCTGTGAAGTGAGCTGCCGCTTTGTACAGACTCTGAACCTTCGTGAACTTCGTGAGCTTCGTGGCCTTGGTGATTGCCCGACCGCCCTTGACGCCGCCTCCGCCGCAATCTAACTTTCGACGGACACCAGAAGAGAGGATTGCTCCAGATGGCCGAGATGACACTGGGTGAACTGGCCGAAGCCGTCGGCGGGCAACTGGAAGGTGACGCCGGGAGGACGATCCGCGGCATGGCGTCGCTGGAGACCGCCGGTGACGACGAGGCCGCCTTCCTTGCCAACGCCCGATATCGCAAACACATGGCCGATACGTCCGCGGCGGCGGTAATCGTACCTGCCGACTACGACGGTCCGGTGGGCGAGTCCACCGCCCTGATACGCTGCGACGACGCCTACTTCGCGTTTCGCGAGGCGATGGTGGCCCTGTATGGCTTCTGCGAGCCGGACTTCTCCGGCGTGGACGCCCGGGCGGATATCGACAAAACGGCCGAGCTTGCCGACGACGTCGCGGTCGGGGCGTTCGTGACTGTTCGCGCCGGCGTGAGCGTCGGCAAAGGTACGATTGTCCATCCCGGCGCGTACATCGGTCCCAATTGCCGTATCGGCGCCGACTGCGCAATAGGACCGAATGTGACACTCTACCGCGACACTATCGTCGGCGACAGGGTGTCGATAGCGGCCGGCAGCAGCATCGGCCAGGACGGCTTCGGCTACGCCACGCACGCCGGCAAACACCACAAGATCCCGCAGGTCGGTTGGGTGGAGATAGGCGACGACGTGGAGATAGGCGCCTGCTGCGCCATAGAAAGAGGCACGCTCGGCGCCACCCGCATCGGCTCGGGAACCAAGATGGCCGATCTTGTGGGCATCGGCCATGCCGCGGAACTCGGCAAGCACTGCCTGCTGGTCTCGCAGTCGGGAATAGCCGGCTCCGTGACTACCGGAGATTACTGCGTGCTCGCCGGGCAGGCGGGGATAGCCAATCACGTGCGTCTCGGCGACCGTGTCCGGCTGGCCGCCCAGAGCGGCGTCGCCAGCGACGTCGGCAGCGACGAGGACCTGTGGGGCTCTCCGGCAATGCCTCTTGCCCGCGCCCGCAGGGCTTTGACAACGCTGCCCCACCTGCCGGAGATGCGCAAGGCGATGAGGCGCATGGAGCGGGAAATCACAGAGCTTAAACGCCGTCTCGACAGCGCCCGCAATCGCCCGACGGAGAGTGAATGATGCCCGCCGACGAGAGACCTGTGGGCCTTATCGCCGGTTCGGGGCGACCGCCCTTTCTGGTTGCCCAGGGCGTCAGGAAGAGCGGCCGCCGACTGGTAGTAGCCGCCCTGCGCGGGCTGGCTTCGCCGCGACTGGCGGACCTGGCCGACAACTTCTACTGGGCGGGTATCGTCCGACCCGGACGCTGGCTGAGAGTCTTCCGCCGTCACAACGTACACGAGGCCGTCATGATTGGCGCCGTGCGGAAAAGAGAAATCTATTCCCCACTGCGGATTCTGCGATATATTCCCGACCTGCGGGCGTTCCGCCTGTGGTATGGAAAGGTCCGAAAGGACCGAAGGGACAATGCCATACTGCTGGCCGTCGCCGAGGAAATGCGCGACGAGGGAATAGAGCTGGTCTCCTGCGTGAAATACTGCAGCGAACATCTCGCCGACGAGGGGTTGATGACGCGAGCGGCTCCGCGCGGTGAAGTGATGGAGGACGTGGAGTTCGGCTGGCGCATCGCCCGCGGCAGCGCCGAGCTGGACATCGGACAGTCCATCGCCGTCAAGGACCGTGACATCATCGCCGTCGAAGCGATGGAAGGCACCGACGCGATGATCCGCCGGGCCGGTCGGCTCTGCAGGGTCGGCGGGTGGACCATGGTCAAGGTGGCCCGGCCCAAACAGGACATGCGCTTCGACGTGCCCACCATAGGCCCCGGCACGCTGCGGAATCTCAAGGACGCCAAATGCGTTTGTCTGGTGGTCGAGGCCGGCAAGACATTCATCGTGGACAAACCGGCGACCCTCGCCCTCGCCGACAAGCTCGGCATAGCGATAGTGGGCAAAAGCTCCGGCCGGAGCAGTTCGGCGCCTTCCACCTCCGAAGCCGACTGACGCGAGCCGGCGTCAGACCAGCCGGCTATGGTCGTGCAGCATGGCCGCCAGCACGATGTGCCTCAGACGCTCCAGACTCAGCGAGTCCAGAAATTCCTCGGTGAAGTCCAGATCAAATTCACAGTGCATCCGGCGCAGAATGGCCGTAAGTTCGTCCCTGCCCATCTCGGCAAGTTCCTGAGCGAGCTTTTCGTGCTCCCGGGTAGCCATCGGACCCTCCGACCACAAAGAGTGCGTTTCCTCCAACATCCGCTATCGGCTACGCCGAGAGACGACTTCAAAGACAACCGGGCCATCATCACCACCGGCTGAAGATTGTTTTTCCATGCCCGTATGCGGGGTGTTTTCTTTGTGAACCGGCTGTTAGGAAAATGTGGATAATTCCAACCTCCACCGACTAACATTCGTGCCCGGCATGGCTTTTGATACCATAATCCCCAAAGTGCATTGTGAGCAGAACACCCCGACAGCTCGCGTCTTTCCGGCTCCGAAGGGCTATATATGCGACCCCGCCTGAGTGACTTCGACTACCCCCTGGAAGATGAGCTTATCGCCCAGCAGCCCGTGGAGCCACGGGACAGCTCACGGCTGATGGTGCTGAACCGCCGCGACGGAAGTACCCAACACCGGGTATTCCGAGAGCTGCCGAACCTGCTGCGCGAGGGCGACGTGATGGTCTTCAACGACACCCGCGTCATACCCGCGAAGTTCACCTGCCGTCGCAGCAGCGGGGGGCGCATTGACGGTCTTTTCCTCCGGGAGCCACAACCGGGGCGGTGGGAGGTGCTCCTTCGCGGCGCGCGGCGCTGCCGGACGGACGAGACGCTGTCGCTGGTCGGCTCTGACGCCGAGCTGAAACTGCTGGAAAACACCGGCCAGGGACGGTGGTTCGTGGAGGTAAATCCGCCGGGCGCGGCTGTGGATATACTCGAAAGCGTCGGCAGCACCCCCCTGCCGCCTTACATACACAGGCCCGGACCTCTGCCGGACGCCGAGGACCGCCGGCGGTATCAGACCGTCTATGCCGACCGCCCCGGTGCGGTGGCCGCTCCGACGGCCGGTCTGCACTTCACCCCCCGCGTGCTGAACGAGCTTGCGTCGGTCGGCGTGGAATCGGTGCGGGTCACGCTGCACGTCGGGCTGGGCACGTTCGAGCCGGTCAAGAACGAGGAGCTTTCGGCCCACGACATGCACAGCGAGTGGTACGAGCTTTCCGCCGGGGCCGCTGAAACACTCACCGCCGCACGAGAGCAGCACCGGCGCGTCGTCGCCGTCGGGACCACGTCCGTGCGGGTGCTGGAGACAGTCGCCCGCCGGCACGGCAAGATTCAGGCCGCTTCGGGATGGACGAATCTGTTCCTCTACCCGCCGGCGGATTTCCACGTCACCGACGCCCTGCTGACCAACTTCCACCTGCCCCGCAGCACGCTGCTGATGCTGGTGGCCGCCTTCTGCTCGCCCGGCGAGACCGGTGGCATTCGCACCATCCACAACGCCTACGCCGAGGCCCGCCGCCGGAAATACCGCTTCTATTCCTACGGCGACGCGATGCTAATCCTGTGACAGCCGGCGGTTCACCGCCTCCGCGGCGGACCGCCCGGACTCTATCGCACGAACCACCAGCGACGCGCCCATGCCGGCGTCACCGGCGACGAATACACCCTCGACGCTGGTGGCGCAGCCATCGGCCGAGATGTTCCCGCGGTCGTCCAGCTCCAAGCCCAGCGACTCCACCAGACCGGAATGCTCCACGTGCACGAAGCCCATCGCCAACACCACCAGGTCCACCGGCATGGAGAACTCCGTGCCCTTACGCTCGACCATCCGCGGACCCCGCGAACTCTGTTGCCAATCCACCTCCACGCCGTGCAACTCGGCGACCTTAACGCCCCTGCCGACGAGCTTGGTGGTCTTGACCGACCACCGCCTTTGGCAGCCCTCCTCGTGGCTGGTGGTGGTCCGCAGTATCCTTGGGTAGTCCGGCCAGGGCGTCTCGAGGTTCTCACCTTCCGGGGGACGGGGAAGAATCTCGAACTGGTGTACCTCCTTCGCGCCCTGCCGGATGGCCGTTCCCACGCAGTCGCTGCCTGTATCGCCGCCGCCGATGACAACCACTACGCGATTGAACGCCGACGGACCTTCGCCGCGCACGTCGTCGCCGGCGACAAGCCGGTTCTGCCGGGCCAGGAAGTCCATGGCGAAGACCACATTGTCCAACCCGCGCCCGGGCACGGTCAAATCCCGCGGCCGCGTGGAGCCCATCGCCAGCAGCACCGCGTCGAACATCTTCCGCAGGTACCGCGCGGAGAGGTCCTCGCCCGCGACGACGCCGGTCTGGAACTGCACGCCTTCGGCCCGTAACTGCTCAAGCCGCCGGTCGAGTATGCGCTTCTCCAGCTTGAAGTCGGGTATGCCGTAGCGTAGAAGCCCGCCGATGCGGTCGGACTTCTCGAAGACCGTCACCTCGTGCCCCGCGCGGGCGAGCTGCTGGGCGGCCGCCAGACCGGCCGGGCCCGAACCTATCACCGCCACCTTCCTGCCCGTCCGCTTTGAGGCCGGCCGGGGGGCTACCCAACCCTCCTCGAACGCCCGCTCAGCCACCTGCCGCTCGATGTGGCGGATGAGCACGGGGTCGTCCGAGACATTCAGCGTACACGCCGCCTCGCAGGGCGCGGGGCAGATGCGCCCGGTTATCTCCGGGAAGTTGTTGGTCGCGTGCAGAAGCTCGGACGCCTCCCGCCATCGGCCGCGATAGACCATGTCGTTGAACTCGGGGATGAGGTTGGCCAGCGAACACCCGCAGCCGTGGCAGAACGGAATCCCGCAGTCCATGCATCGAGCGGCCTGGTTGCGCAGCTCGGCCTCGTCCAGGTGCAGTTCGACCTCAAAGAAATCGCCCTTGCGCTGCCGGACGGGCCTGTGGGGCGGCTCGGTTCGCTTGTATTCCATAAACCCGGTTGGCTTACCCACGGAACACCTCCTCGGTAGCCGGCGTGAAGTCGGTCTGGCGGTCTTCCCGCTCGCGCAGGCGCAGCAGCGCCCGGCGGTAATCTATGGGCACGACCTTCACAAACCGCCCGACCCAGTCGCTCCAGCGGTCCAGCAGCTCCCGCGCGCGGACGCTGCCGGTCCACTTATGGTGGCGCGTAATCATTTCGCGCAGAAGTTCGCCGTCCTCCTCGCGCCACACGGTCTCCAGATCCACCATGTCCAGATTGCAGAGCGTATCGAACAGTTGGTGCTCGTCGAGCACGTAGGCGATGCCGCCGCTCATGCCCGCGGCGAAGTTCCGCCCCGTCTGACCCAGCACCACCACCAGACCGCCTGTCATGTACTCGCAGCCGTGATCGCCCACGCCCTCGACCACCGCCGTAGCGCCGCTGTTGCGCACGGCGAACCGCTCGCCGGCCACGCCGTTGATAAACACCTCGCCGCCGGTCGCGCCGTACAGCAGCGTATTGCCGACCACGATGTTCTCGTGGGCGACGAATCGCGACTCCGGCGGCGTGCGCACCACAATCCGCCCGCCGGAGAGGCCCTTGCCGAGGTAATCGTTGGCGTCGCCTATCAGCCGCAGCGTCACGCCCGGCGCCAGAAACGCCCCGAAGCTCTGCCCCGCAGAGCCGGTGAGCGTTACGTCCAGTGAACCGTCGGGCAGTCCTTCCGCCCCGTGGGCGCGGACTATGGCGTTGCTCAGCGTCGCGCCGACGGCGCGGTGAACGTTGCGTATGGGCAGTTCCAGCTTCACCGCACGTTTGCCTTCCAGGGCCGGTTCGGCGCGGGCGAGTATCTCCCTGTCCAGGTGGTCGGACAGGCGGTCCGCCTGCCGGCGCACCCGCCTTACGCCACGCCCGTCGGAAACGTCCGGCACCGAAAGTATGTTCGAGAAGTCCAGACCGCGGCTCTTCCAGTGTCGAACCGCATCGCGAACGATGAGCCGGTCGCTCCGGCCGACCATCTCGTCGAACGTACGGAAGCCGAGCCGCGCCATCAGCCCGCGCACCTCCTCGGCTACGAAGAGCATATACCGCATCACGTGCTCGGGCTTGCCGGCGAAACGCTTTCGCAGCTCGGGGTCCTGCGTGGCGATACCCATGGTGCATGCGCCCTGGTGGCACTTGCGCAGCAGCACACAGCCGAGGCATACCAGCGGAGCCGTGCCGAAGCCGAACCGCTCGGCGCCCAGAAGCGCTCCGACCACCACATCGCGGCCGGTCTTGAGCTGCCCGTCCACCTGTACCAGTATCCGGTCGCGCAGGTTGTTCAGCACGAGTGTCTGCTGCGTCTCTGCCAGTCCCAGCTCCCACGGCGCGCCGGCGTGCTTGATGGAGCTGAGCGGGCTTGCGCCGGTGCCGCCGTCGTGCCCGGAGATAAGCACCTCGTCGGCGCCGGCCTTGGCGACACCGGCGGCGACCGTGCCCACGCCCACCTCCGAGACCAGCTTCACCGAGACCTCCACGCCGGGGTTGGACGCCTTGAGGTCGTATATGAGCTGTGCCAGGTCCTCGATGGAGTAGATATCGTGGTGCGGCGGCGGGGATATAAGCGTCACGCCGGGGGTGGAGTGTCGCATCCGCGCTATCTCGTCGGTAACCTTGTGCCCGGGCAACTGCCCGCCCTCGCCGGGCTTGGCGCCCTGGGCCATCTTTATCTGGATCATCTTCGCGTGCGAGAGATACTCGCACGTGACTCCGAACCGTGCGCTGGCGACCTGCTTGATGCCGCAGTTCAGCGAGTCGCCGTCGTCGCGAGGCACATAGCGCTGGGGGTCCTCGCCGCCCTCGCCGGTATTGCTCATCGCGCCGAGCCGGTTCATCGCCAGCGCCAGCGTCTCGTGGGCCTCCTTGCTGATGGACCCATGCGACATCGCACCGGTATAGAACCGCTTGACTATATCCTCGGCCGGCTCGACGTCCTCCAGCGGCACCGGCTCGCCCTCGGTGAAGTCGAACAGCCCGCGCAGAGTGCACAGGCGGCGGGCCTGCTCGTTGATGCTTGCGGCGTATTGGGCGTACTTATCCTGCCGGTCGAAGCGGACCGCGTGCTGAAGGGCCGAGACCGACTCCGGATTCCACAGGTGATGCTCTCCGTTGCGGCGGTAGTGATACTCACCGCCGTAGTCCAGCGCCACGGCGGCGTCGGCCGGTGTGGTAAGCCCCTCACCGTGGCGGCGCAGCGCCTCCTGCGCCAGCTCCTCCAGCCCGGAGCCCCCGATGCGAGAGCTTGTGCCGGTGAAGTAGTGCTCGACGACGTCGTCGCCCAACCCGACCGCCTCGAACAGTTGGGCGGCGTGGTAGCTCCGCAGTGTGGAGATGCCCATCTTGGACATCGTCTTGAGGATGCCCTTCTTGATCGCGGCGATGTAGTTGTCGCAGTAAAGCTCCAGTTCCTTCTCGCCGGCCAGGTCGCCGCTGCGGCGCAGGTGGTCCAGCGCGTCGAACGCGAGGTAGGGATTCACGGCATCGGCCCCGTAGCCGCACAGCAGGCAGAAGTGCATCACCTCGCGCGGTTCGCCGCTCTCGACTATCAGTCCCGCCTCGCCGCGCAGGCCCCTGCGCAGCAGTCCGTGGTGGACGGCCGCCGTCGCCAGCAGCGACGGTATCGCCGCGCGGGTGTCGTCAAGCCCGCGGTCCGAGAGCACCACCATCGACGCGCCGCTGTCGATGGCGGCGGCTGCTGCGTCTATCAGTTCATCCAGAGCCCGTCGCAGCGCGTCGCCGGGATTGGCTTCATCGGCGTCGAATAGCGCCTCGACCGTCTCGACGCGGAAGTCGTCCCGCCGCACCATGCGCAGGCGGTGGAGGTCCTCGTCGGTCAGTATCGGGTGCGGCAGCTTGAGCTGCCGGCAATGCTGCGGCGTCTCATCCAGCAGGTTCCGCCGCCGCCCGGTAAAGCGCATCAGCGACATCACCAGCCCTTCCCGCAAAGGGTCGATGGGCGGGTTGGTAACCTGGGCGAAGCGCTGCTTGAAGTAGTCGAACAGCAGCTTCGGCCGGTTGCTGAGCACCGCCAGCGGTGTGTCGGTGCCCATGGAGCCGACCGGCTCCTGGCCGTTCTCCGCCATCGGCATCAGCACGGTGCGAAGCTCCTCGCGCGTGTAGCCGAAGCTCCGCATGCCGCGGAGTATGCTCTCGGCGTCGGCGGGCGTGGCGCGGGAGGCGCTGAAAAGCCCTCGCAGCTCGATGCGGTTCTCGTCCAGCCAGCGGCGGTAAGGCCGGCGGCGGGCAATGCGGCTCTTGATCTCGTTGTCCGGGACGATTCGCCCCTCGGCGGTATCCACCAGCAACATCCGGCCGGGCTGAAGACGCCCCTTGGCGCGGACCTTATCCGGCGGGAAGTCGATAACGCCGACTTCGCTCGCCAGCACCAGCAGGTCGTCGTCGGTGACAACATACCGCGCCGGCCGCAGGCCGTTGCGGTCGAGCGTGCCGCCGACGATCCGCCCGTCGGTAAAGACCATCGCGGCGGGACCGTCCCACGGCTCCATCAGTGCGGCGTGGTACTCGTAGAAGGCCCGTTTGTCCGCGCTGATGTGATAGCTGGACCCGAAGGCCTCGGGGATCATCATCATTACCGAATGCGGCATGCTCCTGCCGGCGCGGACCAGCAGTTCCAAGACGTTGTCGAAACAGGCCGAGTCGCTCTGGCCTTCGCGGGCGACCGGCAGCAGGTCCGTGAGATCGTCACCGAGAAGCTCCGACGCCAGCCGTCGCTGCCGTGCGCGCATGCTGTTGAGGTTGCCGCTGAGCGTGTTTATCTCGCCGTTGTGCGCGACGCATCGGAACGGCTGGGCGAGCCGCCAGTTGGGGAACGTATTGGTGCTGTAGCGCTGGTGGACGATCGCCAGCGCGGTAACCACGGTGCCGTCCGACAGGTCCGTGTAGTATTCAAAGAGCTGCGGAGCGAAGAACATGCCCTTGTAGCAGACGGTCCGGCAGGACATCGAGCAGACGTAGAAGTCCTCCCCGGCGGGCCCGAATTGCTCCAGCGCCAGCCGCTCGGCCCTTTTGCGTGCAAGCATGCACTTGCGTTCCAACGGTTCGCCTGTCAGACCCCCGCCGGCCACGAATAGCTGGCGAACCACCGGCTGGACTGCACGGGCAAGCTCGCCCAGTGTCTCGTCGCAACAGGGCACGTCCCGCCAGCCCAGCGACTCAAGCCCGTAGTGGACGCAGGCGTCGGTGAGTATCTGCTCGCAGCGACGTCGCAGGTCCTTGTCGGTGGGCAGGAAGACCATCGCCAGGGCGTAGGTCTGCGGCTCGGGAAGCCGGATACCGAGCTTGCTTGCCTCGGCTGACAGGAACTCATGGGGAAGCTGAAAAAGTATCCCCGCGCCGTCGCCGGTGGTCTCGTCGGCGCCGGCCGCTCCCCGGTGCTGGAGATTCAGCAATATCTGCCGGCCATGCTCGATAATGCTGTGGTCGCGCCGGCCCGATACGTTCACGACGGCCCCGATACCGCAGGCGTCGTGCTCATACGCCGGGTCGTACAGCCCCCGGCGCGATGCAGAACTGTTGTTCACGGTAAGCTTTTCCATTGCTCTATCTCGTGTCCCGCCGCCCCCATGCCCCAAGGCGAGACGCTGTAATTGCGTTACACAAGGCATTATACCCGGCGGGGCCTGCATGCCCGCCCCTAAGCCCGTCTTATTGTTGTGATACTACATATCGCGCTGCCTTATCCGACGGGCCGAATCGACAAACAAGGCGGCCGGGAACTTCTCGTCCCCGACCGCCTCGGAAAAGCGCCGCCGCAAGGCAGCACCGTGAAGGCCCGTTCGGCGCTTCGCCCGGGCCGGGGTCCGGGCTAGCTGTCATAGTACATGTGGAACTCGTGCGGGTGCGGCCGGAGGCGCATCTCGTCGATCTCGTTGTCGCGCTTCCACTCGACCCATGTCTCCACCACGTCGGCGGTGAATACGTCGCCGGCAAGCAGGAACTCGTGGTCGGCCTCCAGCGCGTCTATCGCCTCTTCCAGCGACGCCGGCGTCTTGGCATACTCGGCCAGCTCTTCGCGGGTCATCTCGTAGATGTCGCGGTCCAGCGGCTTGCCGGGGTCGATTTTGTTTTCGATGCCGTCCAGCGCCGCCATCAGCATCGCCGTCCACGCCAGGTACCCGTTGCAGGTCGGGTCCGGGCAGCGGAACTCGATGCGCTTGGCCTTCGGGCTGTCGGAGTACATCGGTATCCGCACGGCCGCCGAGCGGTTCCGGGCGGAGTACACCAGGTTAACAGGCGCCTCGAAGCCCGGCACCAGACGGCGGTAGGAGTTCGTCGTCGGAGCCGCAAAGGCCAGTATCGCCGGCGCGTGCCGCAGTATCCCGCCAACGGCGTACAGCGCCGCCTGGCTCAGACCGGCATAGCCGGAGTCGGCGAACAGCGGCTCGCCGTCCTTCCACAGCGAAAAGTGGCTGTGCATGCCGCTGCCGTTGTCCTGGAAGACCGGCTTGGGCATGAACGTAACCGTCTTGCCGTTGCGCCTGGCGACGTTGCGGATTATGTACTTGTACCACATGAACTGATCGCCCATGTCCCGCAGCGGCGAGAACTTCATGTCGATCTCGCTCTGACCGGCGGTGGCCACCTCGTGGTGGTGCGCCTCGACCACGATGCCCACACGTCGCAGCTCGCGGCACATCTCGGCGCGGAGGTCGTGGTACGTGTCGGTCGGACTCACCGGGAAGTAGCCGCCCTTGAACGACGGCTTGTAGCCGAGGTTCGGCTCTTCGAACCGGGCGGTGTTCCAGGCGCCTTCCACGGAGTCTATCTCATAGGTGCCGCGGTGCTGGTTCTGCTCATAGCGGACCTCGTCGAAGATGAAGAACTCCGGCTCGGGACCGATGAAGCAGGTGTCCGCGATTCCGGTGGCCTTGAGGTACTCCTCGCCCTTCCGCGCGATGTGGCGCGGGTCGCGGGAGTAGTCCTCTTTGGTGACCGGGTCCACGATGTCGGCGATTACGCTGACGGTCGGCTCGGCGAAGAACGGGTCCAGGACCGTCGTCTCTGCGTCGGGAATCGCCAGCATGTCGGAGTTGTGGATGCCCTGCCAGCCACGGATGGACGAACCGTCGAATCCGACGCCGTTGGTGAAGGTGTCCTCGTCCCACGTATCCACGGGGAACGAACAGTGCTGCCAGGTGCCCAGAAGGTCGGTGAACTTCAGGTCCACCATCTCGGCCCCGTTCTTGCGGGCGAACTCGAAGAAATCCTTGGGTGTCACGGTACTGCTCCTTTCTTCCAGGCGGCTGCTTTTCCGCGCTGCGGGTAAGCTGTGCTTTCTGCATCCGGCGGCACCCGCTACCGACCGCCACCCATCTAAGAGCATTTGCCATGCCAAAACTGCAAAAACACATAAGACGCTTTTGTAACGACGCTTATAACATACAGTCGATCCCCCACGAAAAGCCGCCATGCTACATTGCTGTCGCATGGCGGCTGTAAGTAACAACTTTGTTGTTTGTTGTTCCGCTTCTTACGTTCAGGTCCAAGCGGACCGTACTCCAACTCGGCTAGCCGATGGCGTCGTTTCCTTCCTCCCCGGTGCGGATACGGATGCAGTGCTCAAGGGGGAGTACGAATATCTTGCCGTCGCCGATGTTGCCCGTCCTGGCGCCGGCGACGATCGCGTCTATCGTCGGCTGGACGAAGTCCTCGTTGACGGCGATCTCCAGGCGGACCTTTTTGAGAAGGTTCACCTCAATATCGACGCCGCGGTACGTCTCGGTATATCCCCGCTGCTGGCCGCAACCCAGGGCATTGGTGACCGAGAGCTTATACACCTCTGCGGCGTAGAGTGCCTGCTTGACGTCGTTGAGCTTCTCCGGCTGTATGTATGCGATAATCAGTCTCATGATGCTCTCCTCTGACTGCGGACTACTCGGTGGCGAATATCTGGAACCCGGCATAGCTCTCCAGGCCGTGCTCGCCGATGTCCAGCCCGCGGAGTTCCTCTTCGCGGCTGACGCGCAGGCCCACGGTGTGCCGAATCGCCAGGAACAGTGCGCCCATGGTCAGGATGACGAATCCGGTAACAGCGAACGTGCCCAGCGCCTGTATGGCGAGCTGACCGAAGCCGCCGCCGTAGAACAGCCCGTCGCCTGCCAGCCCGAGGGCCTTCTGCCCGAACAGGCCAACCGCGAGCGTTCCCCAGATGCCGTTCATTCCGTGCACGGGCACGGCGCCGACGGGATCGTCCACGCCGATACGGTCCAGCAGGCGAACGCCCAACACCACCAGGACGCCGGCGGCGAGGCCGATGACCACCGCGGCCCACGGGTCCACGAACGCACAAGGCGCGGTGATGGCGACGAGGCCCGCAAGCGCCCCGTTCATCGTCATGGACAGGTCCGGCTTTCCGCCGACCAGCCAGATGGTGATCATGGCGGTGACGGCGCCGGAGGCGGCCGCCAGGTTGGTATTCATCGCCACCAGCGACAATGACAAACCGTCGCCGACGGCCACTGTCGAGCCGGGGTTGAACCCGAACCAGCCGAACCACAGGATGAACACACCCAGACACGCCAGCGGTATGTTATGCCCCGCGATGGCGCGGGCTTCTCCGTTGCGGCCGAACTTGCCGATGCGCGCCCCGAGCAGGATCGTGCCGATAAAGGCCGCCCACCCGCCGGTAGCGTGCACCACGGTCGAGCCGGCGAAGTCGCCGAAGCCCAGCTCGGCCAGCCATCCGCCGCCCCAGATCCAGTGCCCGATGATCGGGTAAATCACGGCGCTGATGACGACAGTGTACATGAGGTAGGCCGGGAACTTCATCCGCTCGGCCATGCCGCCGGCGACGATGGTGGCCGCCGCTCCGCAAAACGCCGCCTGGAAGAACCAGAAGGCGTAGATTTGCACTCCCGACGGGTTGGGCGCGTTAATCATCGCCCACCCGCTGGTACCCATGAATCCGTTACCCTCCCCGAACATCAGCGCGTAGCCCACCAGGAAGAACATCAAGCTGGCGATGGAGTAATCCATGAAGTTCTTGGTCAGGATGTTGCAGGTGTTCTTGGCGCGGATAAAGCCGGCCTCGACCATGCCGAAGCCCGCCTGCATGAAGAACACCAGCATTGCGGCGATAGTCACCCAGAGGGTGTCCACCCCGATTTCGGTCGCGATGCCCCCTTCCGCCGCCGAAGCCGGGGCCGTCAGGACCAGCACACAAGCGCCCGCCGCGACGGCCGGCAGCAAACGCCTCCTCAAGGAAACTGCACGGGTGTGTCTCACGGTTCTGTCCTTTCGTCTGAGAACGCGGCCGGCGCTGCGCCGGTTCTGTTGCCAATTCTCACGATCACGTGCTTTCCGCAAATTCGGGCAGATCAGTTCTCGTTGTCTGTTCGCTCTGGCTGCGACCCGCACCGGTCGGGCCGGCTACGACTCGGCCGCCAAGCCCGACCGGGCGGAATCCTCTTACCAAGCCCAGGAGACGGTCATTCCGCCGAACAGCTCGTCGTCAATCAGCTCACTC
Source organism: Phycisphaerae bacterium (assembly GCA_049975485.1). GTDB lineage: Bacteria > Planctomycetota > Phycisphaerae > SM23-33 > SM23-33 > PUND01. Next base: position 79,066 of record JBNGDC010000012.1, read on the forward strand.
CGCAGCGCCTGTGAGTAGTACAGGAACCCGCCGACGGAAAACTCGCCCCACGCATCGGGTATATCCAGCGCCGACGACAGGTCATAGACCACGTCCATGCCGTACAGCAGGTTGCCCAGCCGCGTGGACTTCTGTCCGTTGCCGACCGCCGGCGCCATCCAGCGGTGGTCGATGCCCAGAGTCAGCGACGGCGTGACCGTCAGGTCCTTGAGGAGCGGCGCACCGGCCGTCGCTTCATAGTCGCCCAAGGCAAAGTCGTGACTGACTCCTATCTCCAGCCAGCTTCCGCGGAAGTCGTCCACGTCTTGGTAGAATGTGACGGTCGGGTTCAGTACGGGAGCTTCGGTGCCGAACCACGAGCTGTCGTCGAAGCCCAGTGAGGCATAGAACTCGTGGGTACACTCCGCATCGCCCGACAGTCGGGGAAACTGATACGCGATGTATCCCAGCTCCAGTGTCGCGGCGATTCGCTCCAGCTCGTAGCTCCAGTAAACGGAGTAGTCCACCTCCTGGAGATTGCTGCTGTCGCCCGCCGTCAGGGCCTCCTGTCCGGCGAACCACTCGAACCATACAGACGCGCCGAACGCGCCGAGGTCGCCCGTGTCATACTCCAGGCCGACACCGAGCTGGTGGTTGAGGTCCTCCCTGCCCTCACCGGGATACTCGCTGAAATTGATGCCACGGAAGATGTAGTCACTTACCAGCGTGTAATCGACGCTGAACGACAGCGGCACGGGTTTGGTCCACTCGTCCGCCCCGGAAGGCGTGGGCTGATCGGCCGGCGCCGCCTGAACGAGAATACTCAGGGTCAGAGCAATCGCTGCGACCACTATCGGTCGAGCCCTGGCGGGGAAGCACATTGGAACTCTCCTTTCCTCTGGGAAACGGCCGACGTCCGGGCCACTCGCACCGGATCCCGCCGACACGACTACACCCGGCATATATGCTCATGGCGTGCCAAACTATTTTGAATGCAGCAAGCTTGTTCCATTGCTTGACTTACGCGTTGGGAGCGATGAAGCCCAGAGACAAGGCCGCGACACATGCTTGTCGCACAAGGGGTCACGTGCTACACTTTTGTAGCTTGGTGACGGAGAAATGCGATTTCTGAAAGGACAGACCGGTGGATAAACAATCATCGGCCAGGACGGTTTCCTCGTCGGCGGCGTCCCGTCACGAACACGAGCTGGATGTGCTGCAGCGCATCAGCCGGATACTCGCAACGGGCCTGAACCAGCGGCAGATGCTATCTGAGGTGCTCGACGTGCTCCACAGCGAGCGCGGCATGGAGCGATGCACCATCATGCTGCTGACGCCCGACGGTGAGGAGCTGATGACCGAGATCGGTCACGACCTCTCCGAGGCCCGCCGCCGTGTGGTCCGCTACCGCAAGGGCGAGGGGGTAACAGGAAAGGTCGTCGAGACCGGCAAACCGGCTGTGATCCCGAAGGTCAGCGAGGAGCCGCAGTTTCTCGACCGTCTGCATGAGCGAAAGAAACTCGGTGACAAGGAGATGAGTTTCCTGTGCGTGCCCATTGCCATAGGCAACGAGGTGGTGGGGACGCTGTCGGCGGATCGTACTTACGGCGAGTCGGCATCGCTGGATGAGGACGTTCGGCTGCTGACTATCGTCGCCGGAATGATCGCCTTCGACGTGCGTGCCCGCCGACAGGCCGAGGCCGAACGGCAGGCGCTGGAGGCCGAGAACGTCCGGCTGCGCGGCGAGCTTGAGGACCGCTTCCGCCCGGAGAACATCATCGGAAACTCCGGGGCCATGCGCAGCGTGTACCGGGCCATACACCAGGTCGCGCCGACCGACACGACCGTGCTCATCCGCGGGGAGTCCGGCACGGGCAAGGAGCTGGTCGCCCACGCCATCCACTACTCCAGCCCGAGAGCGGAAGGACCGTTCGTGAAGGTCAACTGCGCGGCCCTTAGCGAGGGGCTTCTGGAAAGCGAGCTGTTCGGGCATGAGAAAGGAGCGTTTACCGGTGCCACGCAGACTCGCGTAGGTCGCCTTGAGGAGGCCGACGGAGGTACGCTGTTCCTCGACGAGATAGGCGACTTCTCACCGTCCACGCAGGTCAAGCTTCTGCGTTTCATACAGGAGCGGCGCTTCGAGCGTGTCGGAAGCAACCGAGAGCTACGCGCGAACGTGCGGATAATAGCCGCCACCAACCGCGACCTTGAGCAGGCCCTCGCAGACGGCAGCTTCCGCCAGGACCTCTACTACCGTGTGAACGTCTTTCCGATAAACCTTCCGCCCCTGCGCGAGCGAAAGGGAGACATTCTGCTTCTGGCGGACCATTTCGTGGAACGGTACTCACAGCGCATGGG
>JBNGDC010000013.1:0-46360 GCA_049975485.1 Phycisphaerae bacterium
CGCTTCGCCCGAGGCTACTTTCAGACGCCCCCTGCCGGGGGCTCCAACGTCCGCGGCCTCCCATTTCCACGAGCTCAGCTTCGCTTCGCCCGGGGCTATTGTCAGGTGCCCCCTGCCGGGGGCTACGACGTCCGTGGGGATCGACCCTTAAACCACGGTCAGGCGAAGAGTCCCGGCACAGCCGGGACGACTGAGAATAGCCACGTCCGCAAGGGCGTGGGTTTGTTGCGACACCAACCACCGGGAGCCCCCGACAGGGGGCGATTGACATATTTCCGAACCAACCGCGGCTCCGGTTGGACGCCACCATATTGCGACCGCGCCCCGTCGCCCCCTCGGGGTTCCGCAATTTGCTGCACCTGTTTTCCGGGAACTGACGCCCCGCCTGCTATCTAACGGCCTTCGGGGCTACGCGCACCCCTTAACGAAGTCATTCATCCCGACGTAAGCCGCAGAAAACACCGTCCTGGACCCTTCGGACTGCTTAACTGCTCAACTGCTGAACGGCTTATCCGCGATCACGCATCTTCGGGGTATTGCTCTTCGGATGCCCCAGCGCCGGCGGCCTTGACCGCACGATAGAAACACCAACCAAGGCCGAACACCAGCAGCGTCACCATCACCGCCAGGACCACGTACGAGACGCCCGACAGCTCGCGCACCGTCACTTCGGCGCTCTCGGCGGCGTCGCTTCTTTGCCCGGACGGGACCGCCGCCTGCCGCAAGACCAGCATAAGCTGAAGCGCCACACCGCCGGCCGCACCAAGCATCACTGTTCCCAGCCCGCCGGCCAGACGCGACAGCCGGCTGGGCCTGTGCTGGTTCCTCTCGCCCCACGACACGCCGGCCGAGCCGACTATCAGCGCCAACAGCGCCACGGCGCCGGCCACGACCAGCACGGCAAAGGTCAGACCGGCCGGGCTTTGCAGCCAGTTGCCCGCCCATGCCGACTCGTGCGTGTGCCCGCCCGTGCGCAGGGCAACGCTTATCGCCAGAGACCTGTAAAAGCCCCAGACAACCGCCGCAACGGCCGCCACAGCCAGCACCCCGCCGATAACGCCGCCGGCACGTCTCATTCGCGGCTGGTTCCGGTGGGCGGCGTGCGTGCCGGCCGGGCCGGAAGGTATCAGCGTAAGCCCCACGGCCAGCAGAGGCGCGAAGAACGCCAGTATCAGTCCCGCGAGCTTGGGCACCTGCAGGACGCCCTTTTTGTACAGGAATCCGCCCTCGCTGCCGGCCGTCTGAAGCAGCGACCACGTGAACAGCACGCTCAGCGCCACAGGCGCGAAGTATCGGATTATCCAGTCCCACCAAGCGCCCAGGCGCCAGTCGCTGCGCTCGTTGGCGTGTTCGCGCAGGCGGCCGATGCGGTAGCCCCAGCCCAGAACCGCGCATTGCAGCAGCCCCAGCAGAGCGATGCCGCCCCAGGTGCTGTTGATGAACTCGTCCATGCCGCCCAGCCACGCCAGACCGCCGCGGGTGCAGTAAACAAGTCCGATGCCGAAGCCCACCAGCGTCATACCGACAAGCACCTTGCCGCGGCTCCAGCCGGTCTTGTCCACCACGGACGCCAACGCCGACTCGGTGATGCTGAAGGCAGAGTCTATACCCAGCGTCAGCAGCGCCACGAAAAAGACGGCCGCGAACCATGCCGAACCGGGGAGCTGCGCAAGTGCGTACGGAAAGGCCACAAACGCCAGGCCCGGACCTTCCTCGACGACCTTTTCGACCGCCACCGCCCCGCCATGCAGCCGCGTGGCGAATGCCATCGCGCCCAGCGTCGCAAAGACGGTCAGACCGGCGACGAAGCTGGTGGCCACGTCCGCCAGGCCGATAATGGTGGCGTTGTTGTTGATGTCGCTCTTGCGGTGCAGGAAGCTGGCGTAGGTGATCATCACGCCGAACGCCAGCGACATGGAGAAGAACATCTGCCCGAAGCCCCACCGCCAGGTCTCCGGGTCGGTCAGTTTGCCCCAGTTCGGTTCGAGATAGTAGGCCAGTCCCTCCTCCGCGCCGGGCAGCGTCAGCCCGCGGATGGCCAGTATCAGCAGCATGATCCAAGGCAGCGGAACGGTGTAAAGCACCACCTTTGAAACCAGCCGAACGCCGCGAAATATGCACAGGTACATCATCAGCCAGACCACCGCCAGCGCAGCGACCAGCGGCGTCACCAGCGAGCCGAGCTTCCACGACGCCACACCGCTGCCCTCGGGCCATGTCCTGAGAAAACCCTGGTAAAAAGAGCTTTCGGCCGTTCCGGGAGCCGATCCCTTCCAGGGCAGCTCGCCGCCGGCGGTAAAGATGGCCTTGACGGATATCACCAGGTAGCCCAGCGCCCAGGCGAGCACCACGGCGTAGTAGGTGATGATCACGAACGCCAGTATGATGCCCCACCAGCCGATGGTCTCGGCCTTTCGGCTCACCGCACGGAACGCCAGCGGCGACGACCGCTGTGTCATGTGCCCCAGCGACAGCTCCAGGATAAGCACGGGGATGCCGATAAGCAGCATCGCGAACAGGTAGGGAATCAGGAACGCCCCGCCGCCGTAGGAATAGACCTTGTACGGGAAGCCCCAGAGGTTTCCCAGGCCCACGGCCGAGCCGATAGCCGCCAGTACGAACCCAGCGCGGGTGCCCCAGTTCTCGCGCTGTTCTTCCAGAAGATTCTCAGCCATGACGTGTCGTCCTTAACCGCCGTGCCAGACCTACGCTCTCGTCCTCAAGCGATGGGTGATGCGGTGCGTATAATCGCCACAACCCGCCCGCTCGACAAGCGATTTTTGCCCCCGGCCTGCGCCGTAACTGGTGTAGAATCTGTCTTTGTAATCGAACACTGCACCTATGGAGGTCCACCATGCGATTCATTGCAGCGGCAATCGCCATGATTCTGCTGTTCATGTCCCCGGTGCCCGTTTTTGCCCAGCCGACGAACGAAGCCGACGACAAGGAGACCGATACAGTGACACTTCGAGCCGGATTTGCCGGCGTGGATATAACACCTTCCGAGCCGTGCATGATGATGGGCTATGGTTTCCGGCAGGACAAGCTCCAGCACGGCCACAGCGGCGTTCGCGACCCGCTGCACGCTCGCGTGGTGGTTCTCAACGACGGCGAGCAGCCGGCCGTCATTGTGAGCTGCGACCTGTGCGTGCTGCCGACGGAACTGGCGACGTCGATAAGGCAGTCCATCGCCGAGCGCATCGAGACCGACGCGGACAGGGTGATGCTTGCCACAACACACACGCATTCCGGACCGGCCGCACTTGACGAAAAGACCGCCGTAAGATGGGGTCTGATGTCCGAAGGCGACGAGCCGTCGGCAGAGGTCCGCTACGCCGAAGACCTGCGGGAGAAGCTCTGCTCGGCCGCTGCGCGGGCGGCGGGGCTGACCTTCCCGGTGAGCGTGGAGGTCCGCGAGGCCCCGCTGGGGCTGGCCTACGACCGCCGCGTGATGACCGAAGACGGCGTCAAACACTGCTGGGGGCCGCAGGAATGGCCCGACCGTGAACCGGACACCGCACATGACATAACCTGCACCGTCCTGATGCTCCGCCAGACCAACGGGCCCCGCAAGACCATCCTCTGGTCGTTCGGCGCGCATCCGGTGGTCCTTGGCAAGACCTCCCGCGTGATAAGCGCCGATTACGCCGGCGCCGCCTGCCGATTGATAGACGAGCGCATCGACGGGGCTAACAGCATGTTCCTGCTCGGCGCCGCCGGCGACAGTCACCCCTGGATAGCCACGCAGGAAGACCCCGACGCCGTGGATGCGGTGGGCGCCGCGGCCGGTAGCTTTGTGGCCGTGCTTTCACAGGCGCTGCGTCCGACCGGCTCGGAGCTTCGCATCGCCGCCGAGACGGTAACCATCGCCGACACCGAGCTTCCCCTGGCCGTCTGGCGGCTGGGCGACGTTTACGTGGTGGCCTCTCCGGTGGAGATGTTCGGCGAGCTGGGCGTGATGCTGCGGAAGCGGCTGGACGGACCGGTGCTGATGGCGACGCTGGCCAACGGTTGGGAGGGCTACTGGCCGACGGAACAGGCGTTCGAGGAAGGTGGATACGAGGTGGAGGGCGCCCGCGGCCGCGGCCTTTCCGCCGGCGACGGCGAGAAGCTCATCGACGAGCTGGTCCGCCTGGCCGAGACACTGCAATAGCCGCAGCGTCAATCCTTCCGCGAACGCAGGCGAATCAGTGGCCGCTTGTACGGCGGCTCGGCGTTGATCACCGCGCGGATGAATTCGCGAAACTTGCCCGCCGCCGCCCCGAAGTCGGTGCAGGCGTCCATCTTCTCCAGTGCAGACGGAAGCGTCAGCCCGCTGCGATAGGTCAGATTGAAGGCTTCCCTTATCTGCCTGCGGTCCTCGTCGGATATGTCCGGCGCGCGGCGAAGCCCGACAGTGTTAAGACCCGCCAGTTTGTTGTTCTCTACGAAGAGGGAGTACGGCGGGACGTGGCAGCTTGTTCCCGCGTGTCCCTGGCTCATGACAAGCTCGCCCACCCAGCAGAATTGATGGACGATTGCACTCGCCGAGAGAATCGCCCGCGGGCCTATGGTGGCATGGCCGCCTACGGCGGAGGTGTTGATGAGTATGGCGCCGTCGCCGACGGTCACGTCGTGCCCGGCGTGGGAGCACGCCATCCAGTAGGTGTTGTTGCCGACGGTGGTCGGCGAGTCGGCGTTGCTGCCGCGGGAGATGGTCACGCACTCGCGGAAAACGTTTCCGTCGCCGATGTTCAGATGGCTTACTGTTTGGGGGTCGAATTTCAGGTCCTGTGGCTCCCCGCCGAGGACGGTGTGGGCGTCGATGAAGTTGCTCTCGCCGATGTTCGTGTACCGTCGAACGACGACATGCTCGCGCAGGACGGTCCCCGCCCCTATGCTGGTGTCCGCCTCTATGACGCAGTACGGCCCGATGCGCACGTCGTCGGCGATTTGTGCGGCTTCGTCCACTATCGCGGTGGGGTGTATATCCGGCATGGCGATCCCTTTAGGCGTGCGTCTGTCCGGCAGCGGCGGCATTCTACCAGCCACGGCACGGTTGTTGAGCAAAATCCACCCGCAGCCCCGGCAACGGGGGCTTCGGTGGGGTTTAGTTCGTTGCACAGCGGCGAGAGCTGATATAATAATGGGTTCATGGTCGCTCCTGCGACAAACTCACGAACATGACCCAAAGACATTCCACGGAAACGCTTGCCGACCTGCTGGCCCCTTACGTCGGGCAGGTCGAAGAAGACCTGAGGAACTGGCTCCTGGAGCCGGGCGTTCCGCCGGAGGCGGGCGAGGCGATGCGCTACTGCGTTCACGGCGGGGGAAAACGCCTTCGCCCGGCGCTGGTGCTCATGGCGTGCGAGGCCGCCGGCGGGGACCCCTCGGCCGAAGCGCCGCGGTGCAGCGCCGTGGCCGTGGAGCTTGTGCACACCTACAGCTTGGTTCACGACGACCTTCCCGCGATGGACGACGACGAGCTTCGCCGTGGACGCGCCACCGCACACGTCCGCTTCGGCGAGGCCATGGCGATACTGGCGGGCGACGCGCTGTTGACGCGGGCGTTCGGCGTGCTGGCGGAGATGAACACCGCCGAAGGCGCGACGCTGGCGGCCGAGCTGGCGCGTGGAGCGGGACCGGCCGGCATGATCGCCGGACAGGTCGCCGACATGGGTCTCTGCAAAGTGCCCGACGGCGCCGAAGGACCCACCTTCATCCACATGCACAAAACCGCTGCCCTTATACGCGCCTCTGTCCGCATGGGCGCCATCTGCGCCGGGGCCGACGGGCGGACACTCGATGCCCTTACCCGCTACGGCGAGCAACTGGGACTGGCCTTCCAGCTTACCGACGACCTGCTGGACGTAATCGGCACGGTCGAGCAGACCGGCAAGTCCACGGGCAAGGACGCCGCCGGTGGCAAACGGACGCATGTCGGCGAGCTGGGACTGGAGCAATCCCGACTCAGGTGTCGAAAGCTTACCGGGCAGGCGCTCGAAGCGCTGTCTCCGCTGGGCGACCGAGCCGCCTCGCTGGCACACCTGGCCGAAATGCTGGCCGAGAGAACGCACTGAGAGAGTACGAATGAGTGAACAGCAACTGCTTGACACCATAACGAACCCGCACCAGTTGCGACGGCTCAGTGAGCCGCAACTGGAGCAACTCGCCGAGGAAATCCGCGGCCGCATCGTGGAGACCGTCTCCCGCTGCGGCGGACACCTCGCCAGCAATCTGGGCGTGGCCGACCTTACGGTGGCGCTGCACTACGTCTTCGATTTCGCTCGCGACCGGCTGCTTTGGGACGTCGGCCATCAGTGCTACCCCCACAAGCTGCTGACGGGGCGATGGCAGAGGTTCGATTCGCTGCGGCAAGCCGGCGGGATTAGCGGCTATCCCGACCCGCGCGAGAGCGAGTACGACCTGTTCGCCACCGGACATGCCGGTACGTCCATACCTGCGGCGGCCGGGCTGGCTCACGCCGACCAGCAAGCCGGCAGGGATACCAAGGTAGTGGCCGTCGTCGGCGACGCCAGCATCGCCAACGGCGTGGCGCTGGAGGGCATAAACAACGCCGCCCTTCTGAAGCGGCAGTTTCTTGTGATTCTGAACGACAACGCGATGGCGATCGACCATTCGCACGGCGCGCTGGCCGGCGCGCTGGACCGGGTACGGCTCACCCACGCATACAGCGATTTCAAGACGCGCACCGAGCAGTTGCTCAACCACCTGCCACTGGGACAGGACATATCCGAGGCACTGCGACATGTCCGCGCGGGTCTGCGGGCTACCTTGCACGGCGCGCAGGTATTCGAGGCACTGGGGTTCAGCTACTACGGTCCGGTGGACGGACACGACGTCCGCGGGCTTATCCGCCTGCTGCCCCGCCTCGCGGAGATCGACCGCCCCGTGCTGCTGCACGTACACACTCAGAAAGGCCGGGGCTGCGAGTACGCCGTCGAGGACCCCTGCCGATTCCACAGTCCGTCGGCCTACCGCGTGGAGAACGGACAGGCCATCTTCCCGCCCAGGAAAGCCACCAGTTGGACGCAGGTGTTTGCCGAATCGCTCAAACGCGCCGCCCGCGAGGATGAGAGAATCGTCGCGATAACGGCGGCCATGCCCGACGGCACGGGACTGGCCGACTTCCGCGAGGAATTCCCCGACCGCACGCTGGACGTGGGTATGAGCGAGTCGCACGCGGTGGCGGCCGCGGCGGGAATGGCCAAGGGCGGGCTGCGACCCGTGGTGGCGGTCTATTCGACTTTCATGCAGCGGGCCTTTGACCAGGCCTTCCACGACGTGGCTTTGCAGCACCTGCCCGTTACGTTCTGTCTGGACCGCGCCGGGCTGGTCGGAAGCGACGGACCGACACATCACGGGCTTCTGGATATCGCATACCTTCGGCCGCTGCCGGGGATGGTGCTGATGGCGCCGGCGGACGCCGATGAGATGGACGCGGCCATGAAGCTGGCGGTGTCGCTGGATTCCCCGAGCGTCATCCGCTACCCGAAAGACGCCGTACCGTCGCCGGTCGGCGAGCATTGCCCGCCGTTTGAGCCGGGCAAGGCCCGCATAGTCCGCGAGGGCGAGGACGCGACGATTGTCGGCTACGGCGCGACGGTGGCGCCGGCGTTGGAAGCGGCCCGCCAACTCGCCGAAAACGACGGGCTGGAAGTGTGCGTTATCTCAGCGCGGTTCGCCAAGCCGCTGGACCAGGCGCTGCTGACCAAACGCATCGCCGCCGGGCGACCGGTGCTGCTGGCCGAGGACCACGCCATCGCCGGCGGGTTCGGATCGGCCGTGCTGGAAATGGCCGCGGAGCGCGGGCTGAACACCTCCAACGTCCGCTTGGCCGGCGTGAGCGACCGGTTCATACCGCACGCAAGGCGCTGCGAGCAACTCCAAGAGACGGGCCTGACCGCAGACGAATTCGCGGGCGTCCTCCGCGAGATGGTCGGACACCATCGAGCAGCCGTCGTGGAGTGAAGCCGGCGTTCAGCCCTGCCGGTAGCAGACGGCCTGCTGCTTGAGCGTATCGGCGTTGAGCATCACCGGCGGGTCGGTAGTGTCCATGACGCGGACCACGTCGGCAAACTCTTCGGCGTCGCTCAGCAGTTCGGTCAGCATGTTCCCGCCGACCTCGAAGAACTCCCGGTTCAGCACGTTGCCCTCACGCTCGGGGAAAAGCGCCATGTACAGGATGTCGCTCTCCACCAGGTCGTTGAAGTAGTGCGTGCCCAGCGAGACGTCGGGCACGACCTCGCCGGTGGCGGTTACTATCTCACACAGCGCCGAGACCGTGTTTATGTCCGCGAAGCTCGCCGGCACGCCCAGCGAAGGCGTGGTGGTGCCCCATCGGCCTGGCCCGAGCAGCATGACGGTCTTCTCGCCGCTGTCGTCCAGGTGGGTCAGCCGCCCTATCAGTCGCGCCACCTGGTGTTTCCGTCCGACCGGCAGCGCCGCGTACGCTTCCGGCACGACGTAGATGAGCCGGTCGATTCGCTGTGCCCGGCTACGTCCGATAACGGCTCCGCCGGCACGGAGTATCAGCTCCTGCCGCGACAGGTCCGGCGGTGGCGGCACGCTGCTTCCGCCTCCGGCGACCTGGAGCGGACGGCACTGGACAAGGTTTATGCTCGGCCGCTCGCCGTCGAAGAAATTGGCCGTGAACTCAACGTCCACGGGGTACTCGTACGCCGACTCCAGGACGGAGAGCATCTCGCGCATGTCCTCGACGAAACTTGTCGATTCCAGCAGCTTCGCGAAATCCAGCACGCGGGCTGTCTGTCCGGCCAGTCCCGCCTGCCTGGCCCGACGGCGCAGTTCGGCGTCTTCGGAGGCGAACAGGTCCAGCGGCAGGTCTGGGTTCTGCCCGGCAAGCTCATCGAACCGCCGCGTAACGAGCTGGTTTGCTTCCAGATCCAGCACATCCACACGCCGCTGCGTATATCCGCGGGCCTCGTCGCTGTCGCCCTCGGGCCTGTGGGAGGGCGCGTTGAGGGCGACGATGCGGGTGTAGTCGTCGTCGGCGCGGTCCACCGCACGCGTCCCCAGGCCGAACACCAGCCGCAGCATACCGGCTTCGGGGTCTATCCGCTCGCTCCAGCGGAAGGGGTTGAACGAAAGCCCCACGCCCGCCACCTGGGGGTAATAGAGGCGTTCGTGCATGGAGCCGCTGACCCGCTGAACAAGCAAAGCCATCTGCTCGTCGTGCTCCAGCAGCCCCCGCTGAGCGCGGTAGCGAAGCGCCTTGTCGCTCATGGTGCTGGCGTAGATGGTGCGCACGGCCGACTTGAAGTCCTCCAGACGCCTGTCACGCGAGCCCTGGTTGGCGCAGAAGACGCTCTCATACTTGCCCGCGAAGGCGTTTCCGAAGTTGTCCTCCAGCAAGCTGCTGGAGCGGACGATGATGGGGCTTTGCCCGAAATAGTCGAGCATGTCCGCGAACTGCCGTTCGATGTCGTCGGGGAACCCGCCCCGCAGTATGCCCTGCCGGGCGCGCTCGGCGCCCTGGAGGAACGTCCGCTCGTTGCGCTGCTGCTGGCGGACCCACCAGACGCCGTTGCGGACCAGGAAGGTATAGAAAACATCCGAGCCGATGTAGAACGAATCGTGCGGCTCAAGCAGTTCGGCCCAGCGGTCGTCGTGGTTGGACAGTATGGCCCTTGCCAGGAGCATTCCGACGGCCTTTCCGCCGATGAGGCCGGTTCCGATCATCCTCCTGCCGACGGCCAGCACGTCGCGCAGGGACATGTGCCGCTCGATAAGCCCGGCGACCCGGCCCTCCCTCGACAGCGACATCCTAGCCAGCCGGCGGAAGTGCTCCCGCTCGTCCATGCGTGCCCGGCGGCCGCTCTCGACGTCCTTCAGCACGTCCTCGGCGGCCAGGAAAGTCCTCTCCCATACACCGACGCCCTCGCCGGAGACCAGCCGTCGCCAGGGCATGGTGGTGAGGATCTCCGCGATGGTGGCGCTGTCGGTAACCGGGACAAAATCTTCCCCGTCACGCAGGTGCAGCATGTACATCGTCGGCGAGTGGCGCTGCTGGACCTTCAGCGGCTGGATGTACAGCCGCGACTTGTGCCTGAAGACGTCCACCAGCACCTGCGCGGTCTCGGAGATGGCCCCGGTCGCGTGGGCCGAGTGGTAGTTCCGCAGCAGCGCGAAATAGGCGATGGTCTCCATGTCGAACAGGTACGGGCAGGTGAGCATGAAGAAGTTGCCCAGCATCTGGTCGCTGTACCAGTCAACGGTCAGCTCCGAGAGGCAGTCGAAGACGTAGAACGCCCCCCGCCCGGCCTGCTCTATGACCCGGTGCACCTCCGTAAGGAACTGCTCGAAGCCCGTCTCGGGGTGCAGCTCGTGGACCTCGGCGTCACAGCCCGAAGGCACCACCGGCGGGTGCTTGGCGAAGCGGAAGTATATCAGCCGCCTGCCCCTCTCGGCGGCGGCGCGGCAGTACGGACCGGCGAGGTCGATATAGTCGTCTATCGAGTCCACCTGCCAGACGATGTTGTCGCCGGGTATAAGACCTTTGAGGACCTGGTCCAGCCCCTCCAGGCCGGTGCTGAGTTTTGCGTCGATTTGCGCCATGGGCCGTCACACTCGCAGTCAGAGTTACCGTAACCTGCTGCCGACAATACCGCCCTCATATTACGGGGCGATGCGTGCGGACGGCGCGTAAAAAACGCGCCTCCGTCGCCGAAGGCGCGTTCGCGCAGTTGTCCGCCGCCGACCTGATCGCACCGGCCGGGGCTGTGTCTTGTGTGGCTCAGCGTCCGCGGCGCCGCAGGACCAGAGCGCCCATCCCGCCGAAAGCCAGAACCGCCAGCGTTGCCGGTTCGGGAACCTCGGTGGTGTCCGGCACCAGCAGGTGCCCGTCCAGCGCGCCGTCGGCCGGGAAGTCGAACGGGTCCTCGTCCGGGTCGGTGAAACCGGCATTCCACAGGGCCACCCACTCACCCTCGCCCGGGTCAACGCCGTCTTTGGCGTAGAAGTCGCCCCAGACGGGGTCGCGCAGCGTCTGGAACGAGAACGTCACGACGAGCGGGTCGCCGTTGTCGTCGTCCAGATCCACCTTGATGCCGTACACGTCGCCGGGAATGTTGGGGTTGGCGGGGTCGTCCGTGCCGTAAGAAGCTATCGCGGCCTCAACATCCGGCCAATACACTTCCTCTCCGTTGACCCACAGCGAGGGAGATTCCATCTTTTCCCACTCGAAGTCAGCCGAAAGCTCAAGTATGAAATGGCTGATTCCTTTGGAGGGAACCTCCAGCGTGTAGGTGTATTCCCAGATCGGTCCCTCGACGAGTTCCACCGTCCATGACAGCGTTGACGGTCCGTCTCCCCAGGCGCCCGTACCAAGCAGCCCGCCGTCCTCAGTACTGAGCGAGCCGGAGTACATCGCGCCGGAAGCGGCGACCGTCAGAACAGCAGTGACAAAGGTTGCTGCCAACAAACGATTTGTTCTGAGCGCGAGCATTTTGCGTCCTCCTCACCTGAGATTGGCACTGACGGCCGCTCTAACGCGCCGCCTGCCCGAAGCGGTGTCGAAGGGAAGCGTTCCCTTACCAGGCGTCGGGCCGTCAAACCAAACTCATGAGCCACTTCCACTATAGGCAGGATCCGAAAAAGCTTGTGACCGGCGGAGATTTTTTTTCGCCCCTTCGGCTACCGGCGGCACACAGAACTGGCCTCGTCGGTGGCGATACACCTGCAGCGGGGGCGTGGTAAAGGCCGGGTGCGAGCTTGAGCGGTTTTCCTCCTGCAGCGAGCTGTCAATCCGGCTGTCGGGGTGATTTCTCCGCACAGCCGGCGCCTCAGACCGGCAGTCACAGACGCTCATCCGAAGGCCGATCGAGAGAATTATACAGCAAGGGTCAGATTCCGTGTTGTGAATATTCGATAATATTCTTCACACACACGTTCCCTGCCCAGGCCGCCCGGGTCCGGCCCCTGAGGGTGATGGGATGATGGGAGTGGTCAGGACTGTTTTTCGCCGGCCTGGTCAGCGAGTTGAAGCGTCGCCAGAGCGGTCGAGACGTCGTTGGTGAACTCGAAGATCTTGTCCAGTCCTGTCACCAGGAAGACGCCCCAGACCTGCGCGTTGACGTCGCAGAGAATCAGCCGGCGCTTGTGGTTGAGCACCTGTTTGCGGAGCCGCAGCAGCTTAGCGACGTTGGAGCTGTTGATGAACCCCACCGCCGCGAAATTCAGCACGATGTCCCTGGGTTCTTCCTCCAGGCGTTCCATCAGGGCGGCGACCTCGTCGGAGAAGACCGGGTCGTCCGCCAGTTCCGCCACCAGGATGTCCTCAGACCAGTTCTGAATTGCCATCTGTCACAGTCCTTTCCGAACGGGCAAACAGCGTATCGCGCCCGAGGCCGCCGGTCAACTCGCCGACGGTGAATCCGTCTCTTGTGTATCGTCCATCGCGCGGCGCGACTTTCCCACGTGCTGGGCGGCCGTACCTATTGCCACGTCGGCCACCAGGTGCGCCGCGAACAACGCGGCCAGTGCGAGCGAATACTCCCGCAGCGACTCCGGAGCGTCCTCGTATCGCGGCAGCATCAGCGAGACGGCAATCGCCAGCACAGCCGCCACGCCCAGCAGGAACTGCCCCCACGCCACCACGCGCCTGCCCGTTGCCCGCGTCGCCAGCAGCATCACGGCGCCGGCGCCGGTCAGGGCGGCCGATGTACCCACATACAGCGCCACCAGGCCCGTCGAGAAACTCCGCGGGGCTACCCGCCCGCTCGCCGCCCAGACGGCAACCACCGCCAGATGCGCCGCACACCACAGCATTGCCACTACGGAGGCAACCTTTACGCCCCCCGTGAGCGTCACCGGCTCTGGCGGAAGCACCGCGACGATACGCGTCGGCGGCGCCACACCCCTTTCGCTGCGGATCGCCAGCAGGAAGCTGCGCACCAGCGATACAACCGCCAGAACCAGCAGCACCATCAACGCCCCCACCACGATGTAAGCCAGCAATTCGCCCATTATCGCCTTTCGCGTCCTCTAGCGACTGCGGTAGAGCTGGGCGGTGTCGTAGCCCAGCTCAGTCAGGTGCGGCTGAATCTCCCGATAGAACCGCACGCCGTCCTGATAATAGCCGGCCGTCGGCGCCACGTCGGGCAACCGATGCGTCCAGAAACCGTTCAGAAGTTCCATGAACAGCTCACGCAGATACTTGCTCAGCATCGACGCCAACGCCACCGGAAGCTGCCGCTGCTCGGCGTCGCGGACGAAACATATCCGCCAGTCCCTGCCGGGGGCAGTCAGGTGGTAGCTGCTGGTGCCTTCGGATTCCTCCACTATCCTATGCCTCGCTTCCGGGAACACCCTCTGCAGCAGCGGCAGATACCGCATGCGCCCGCCCTGCCGGTCCACCCATACGTAAATCGGCCCGTTGACGTCCATCCGCCACAACCTGTCCAGCAGCCGGCACGTCACGTCGAACAGGACCGTGGATTTGTTGCGGACGGTCGATACCAGGCGGTTGTACTCGGCCGCGAACACCGGCTCGCTGCGGAACATCACCGGCCTAACGCCGACGCCGGACATAGCCACCTTCAGTGAGTTGGCCGACAGCGCCAGGTCCGTGGCGCTGATGGTCCGGGGCAGCGACAGGTCTTCGCGGGCGTACCAGGGGTAGTTGCTCAAGCTGCGCTGGGCCGACGGCGCCAGGACGCCCAGGACCTGCCGCAGGGAGCTTACCGTAACGCCGGCCGCCGAAAGCATGCCCAGCACGCCCCGCTCAAGGTGCTCCAGTCCCGACGAGCCGCGCCGCCCGTGATACAGCCGCTTGCTGTCCGCAATGGCGATGCGACGGCGGCGCTTGGCGAGGGTGGCCGTCACAGCCGACGCCATCAGTCGCCACAGGCAACCATCGGCGTGCTCGTCGGGCAGCTCGAACGCCGTCGCGGAGACCACCAGCGGACCCAGTACGGGTCCGAAGCCCGCCTCGTCGATGCCGGCAATGACCGCCAACGCATCCTCCCTGCAGATGACCGTTGCTTCTCAGGCGGGATTATATGCCCCTCGCCTGCGACGGCCAAGCTTACGCCCCGGTTCAACTTCACCGCTCCGCCCCGCCTCGCCGATATAGAACAGGCCGCACGCGCCGGCCGGCAACATGAACGAACTGATCGAAAACATCAGCGACAAGATAGGCATCGCGCCGCAGACGACCACCAATATCATCTACTCGGCAGCCGTCGTGGTCGGGTATATCCTCGTCCGCGCGTTGCTTATGCAGGTAATCGGGCGACGGGTCAAGGACATCGCCCGCAAGTACTTCGCCAGCAAGACCGTCACCTACCTGCTTGGACTGGTGGCCGTTATCGCGCTGCTGCGGATATGGCTCGGCGGTGTAACGGGGCTGGCCACGTACCTTGGCCTGCTGTCGGCAGGTCTGGCCGTGGCGCTGCGCGACCCCCTGGTGAACCTGGTGGGGTGGCTTTACATCGTGGTCCGCAAGCCCTTCACAACCGGCGACCGCGTCCAGATAGGCACGCACTGCGGCGACGTGGTGGATATCAGTCTGATGCAGTTCTCCATGGTCGAGCTGGGCAACTGGGTAGCCGCCGACCAGAGCACCGGCCGGCTCATACACATCCCCACCGGCTGGGTCTTTCAGCACTCCACCTGCAACTACACGCAGGGGTTCAACTTCATCTGGAACGAGCTGCCCGTAACCGTCACCTTCGAGAGCAACTGGCAAAAGGCCAAGGACATACTACAGAAGATCGCCGAGCAGCACTCAGCCGTCCGCAGCGACCATGCGGCCGGTCAGATCCGCCGCGCCGCCCAGAAGTTCATGATCTTCTACGAGCACCTCAGTCCCATTGTCTGGACGAGCATTGCCGATATCGGCGTTACACTGACGGTCCGCTATCTGTGCCAGCCCCGGCAGCGACGGTCGTCGGCCGACAGGATCTGGGAACAGATACTGCGCGAGTTCGCGGCCGCGGACGACATAGACTTCGCCTATCCGACCCAGCGGTTTTATAACCACGCCGTCGAGGGCAAGCCATCGCTGAGGCCCGGCGGAAGCAGCGGTCCCAACGTCCAGACCTGAGACGAGGGCATCATTACTCCGCGGGCTGGTGCTTGCCGGACAGCGCCTCGTGGGCCTCGGCAAGCTGCTTGCGGATGGGTATGTTCTGCGGGCATTTCTCCTCGCACGCGCCGCATCCGGTGCAGGCGTCGGCCTTCTTCTGCTCCTCCGGTTTGCGGCGGCCGATATTCTCGTAGCCCTTGCGGGCGGTCTCCCACAGTCCGTAGATGCGACCCTTGTTGTAAAGGTCGAAGATGCGCGGAATCTGCACGCCCTCCGGGCACGGCATGCAGTAGCGGCAGCCGGTGCAGTAAAGCTCGGCCATCTTCTCGAGCCGCTGGAGGTGTTCGTCGATGGCCTGTTTGTCCTGCTCGGTCAGACTAACGTCGTCGCCGGCAACGGCTACGTTCTCCTCGACCTGCTCCATGGTGCTCATGCCTGAAAGGGCCAGCGAGACGTGCGGGTTCGACAGCACGAACCGCAAGGCCAGCTCCGGAACGCGCTTCACGCCCGGCGCCAGCTCCGAAAGCACTTCGCTCGGCTCGCCGAGACGTCCGCCGCCGACCGGACCCATCACCACGACGCCGACGTTGTTCTCGTGCGCGTAGGCGATACCCTCCTCCAACTGCCGGTCGAGAATGTTGTACTGCAGCGTAATGCTCTCGACATAGCCGGTATCGACAACCTTCTTGAGGGCTTCATTGTCGTCGTGGAAGGAGCAGCAGATATGCTTGATTAGCCCCTGCTCGTACGCGTCGAGCATCCATTTCTTCACGCGCGGCTCGACTTCCTCGACGTACCTTTGCCAGCGTATGCCGTGATGGTTGTAGATGTCGATGCTGTCAATGTCCAAAAGGCGGAGGGAGTCTTCGAGGTTCTTCCACCACTCCTTCTCGTCTTCGCCGTAATAGTGGTTCTTGGTCGAGACGATCACCTTGTCGCGCCAGCCCTTCAGCGCCTTGCCGACGACGCGCTGACTGTCGTGATGGCAGTACATCACGGCCGTGTCGATATAGTTGACGCCGCCCTCGAAGGCGCGGTGGATCGTGGGGATTGCTTTCTCGTCGTCCACACGGCGATCGTTCCCCTCGCCGACCATCGGAAGACGCATCGCTCCGAATCCGAGCTGGGATACCTTCAGTCCGGTCCGTCCGAGTGTCCTGTAATGCACCAGATAGCTCCTTTTCTTCGTGTGTTTTGCGGGCTCCAATCGGCACTGCTCCGCCTGCGGGTAGCTGTGCATTTTACTGCAGAAAGCTCCTGTCTGCAAATCATACCCGATATCATTAAACCCGACGCGTTCGTTTTGCCCGCGTGCCGGTGGTGCTTTTTTGGCCCTCTGCTTATGGACGCAGCGTGAAGTTTGTTTATACTCGGCGCCGCGTTGGACCGACCCTTCAGATAGATGGTTCCATCTGCCGAGGAGTGCGACACATGGAGTATGCCGTGATAATGGCCGGCGGAGCGGGCAAGCGTCTCTGGCCCCTGAGCCGCCAGGACCGCCCCAAGCAACTGCTTAAGCTCATCCACGGCAAGAGCTTGCTGGAGATGGCCGTGGAGCGGCTGCAGGGCCTCTTCGACGAGCGGAATATTCTCATCATCACCAACGAAAGCTACGCGGACATCGTCGCCGACGCCCTGGACGGCATCCCGCGCCAGCAGATTATCGGCGAGCCGGAGGGACGAGACACCGCAAACGCCATTGCGCTGGCGGCCGCCGTGATTGCCGGCAAAGACCCCGACGCCACCATGGCCGTTTTCACGGCCGACCACGTCATCCGCCCGGCCGACAAGCTCGGCGAGGCCGTCCGCAAGGCCTTCGATACCGTCAAGGAGCATCCCGACGCACTGCTGACCTTCGGTGTGCGTCCGACCTGGCCCCACACCGGGCTGGGCTACATACACTGCGGCGAGAAGCTCGACGACGGCGTCAAAAACGTCAGCGAGTTCAAGGAGAAGCCCGACCATCACACCGCCCGGCGCTATGTCGAGAGCGGACAGCACTACTGGAACAGCGGCATGTTCGTCTGGAAGGTCGCGACCATTCAGCAGATGCTCCAGCAGTTCCTGCCCGACACAGCCGAGAAGCTCGCCCCGGTCACCAGCGCCGTCGCCGACGGACAAGAATACACGCCGGTACTGCGCGAGGTGTACCCCACGCTCGAGAAGATAAGCATCGACTTCGCCGTCATGGAGAAGGCCCCGCGCGTGCTTATGGTTGAGCTTAACTGCGAGTGGCTGGACGTCGGTTCCTGGCCGGCGCTGGAGAACGTCTGCAGTCTGGACGGGTCCGGGAACGTCCTGGTGGCCGAGAACGAGCAGATCATGGACAGCTTCCGCAACGTGGTCGTGACGGAGGACGACCACCTGCTGGCGGTTCTAGGCGTGGACGACTGCGTTATCGTGCACTCCCCGGACGCGACGCTGGTCTGCAACAAGCAGGACGCCTACCGGCTGAAGGAGCTGGTCAACGCCCTGGAGCGGAAGTTCGGCAAGAAGTACCTCTAATCCGCCGCCTGGGGACACCTCCATGCCTCGCTGGCTCGGAATCGACAGCGGCACGCGGCGGGTCGGCGTGGCGGCCGGCTCCACCGAAGACGGCATCGCCTCGCCCGTGACGACGCTGGCGGCCCAGCCGAGCGAGCGGCTCGTCGAGCATATCCTCCAACTGACCCGGGACTACCAGGCCGTCGGCGTGGTGGTCGGGCTGCCGCTGAACATGGACGGCACCGAAGGCGAACAGGCCCGCGCCGCCCGGCGACTGGCCCGGCAAATCGCCGACGCCGCCGAGCTGGACGTGCGACTGTGGGACGAGCGGCTCAGCAGCTTCGCGGCCGACGCCGCTTTGGCGGGCAAACTCACGCGCAAGAAACGCCGCGCCCGGCAGGACGCAATCGCGGCCGCCGAAATCCTCCGCGAGTTCCTCGACTCCAACGGACCCGAAACCGCACCCCGACCGCAAACGTAGGGTCGGCAAGGAGCGCCTTTTGCGACTTGCCGACGCTACCACCCCGCCGCAAATGTAGGGTCGGCAAGGAGCGCTTCTTGCGACTTGCCGACGCAACAGAAGATTCACTCCGGCCAGAAGTACTCCACGGTCTCTGGCAGGTCAATGCGCCCATACCAGTCTTCTTCATACCGTCCCATCCGCACATACCGCGTGAAACTCGACCACCGCCAATCGCGCGGACGCTTGACGTAACCGTGTTTCACGGGGTTCATGTGGATATAGTCCAAGTGCATGTGAAAGTCTCTGGCATTGCGGATAGTGTGTTCCCAGAACTTCCGCTGCCATACGCCTCGGTATCTTTGCCCCTTGCGGCTCTGGGATAACGGCGCCTCGCTGCCGCCGGCGGCAAGGAACGCTCGCGTGAAACGTCGCTTGATAATGCCGATGCGCCGTGAATAGTCCGTATCGTCTCCGTCAAGCCGCCAGAGCACGTGCAGGTGATCCGGCAGCAGGACCATCCCGATCGTCTCCCAGGGTCGCTCCAGTCGGGTCCGGCGCATCGCAATGGCCAAAAGCTTTCGTGCAGATTCGGCCGCAAAGATCGGACGGCGACGCTCCGTTACCAGCGTGAAGAAGAAGTGGTCACCGTGATAGTTCCGTCGATAGTAGGGCACAGTCATATGATATTGGACTCATGCGTCGGCAACAAGTTGCCGACCCTACCACCCCGGCGCAAATGTAGGGTCGGCAAGGAGCGCTTCTTGCGACTTGCCGACGAGATAAACATAGCACGCCAAAACATCGGCAACCCCGGCGCGCCGGGGCCGACCCTACCAGTCCGACGCGACACGCCAGCCGCGACCGCGAGCGAGCGGACAGTAGGCGCAAGGGCTTGCCGTTGCATACAATCAATGGTCCGGCGGCCTGGCGGGTGTGTTCAACGTCAAGCCACCAAACAGACAACGAGCCAAGGAGACCGCTTAAATGTCCGTCAGCATCGACCGCAAGCCCGAAGAGGTAAGAGACGGCGTACTGAAGCACTGCGAATCGTTGAGAGTCACCGAGCCCGACGCGCCCTACGGCATGTACCGCTTCAGCCCGCACTGCAAACCCACCTACTGGGCGTCGGCGTTCGTGGCGCTGACGCGCTATCTCTTTGGGGACATGAACAATCTCTCCGACGAGCAGCGCAGCCAATGGCTGCAGTACCTTATCGACGGACAGGACGAGCAGACCGGGCTGTACATAGACCCCGTATTCAAGAGCGAGGAGCGCATCAGCGAGCAGCACACCGACGAGCTGCTGTTCTGGCACTCCACCACGTTCATACTGACGGCCGTCGATATCCTCGGCGGCCGGCCTAAGTACCCCATTCCCAAGGTCCACGACATTCTCACGCCGGAGAAGATGGAACAGATGCTGGAGAACCTGCCCTGGTCGGTCACTCCCTGGGTCGCGGGCAACTGGACGTACGACATCGGCTGCCTGGTGGGGCACGACTACCGGGCGACCGGAAACGCCGCGAACCTCGAAGCGATGGACGCGTTTTTCAACTGGCACGAGCAGAGGCAGAACCCCGAGACCGGCTGGTGGGACCTGGTCGGCGGCTTCCCCCTGACCCACCAGCAGTACGGCGGCTATCACACGCTGATGGTCTATTGGATGTACGACCGCGAGGTGCCACGTCCCGAGGCGATGATAGACAGCTCGCTGTCGCTTCAGACCGACGAGGGGCACTTCGGCGGCGGGTGCTGCCCGGACATGGATTGCATAGACGCGGCCGTCAGCTTGGCGCGGCAGTACGATACGCGCATGAAGGAAGTAACCGCGTCGATGGAAAAGGCCCTGCCCTGGCTGCTCAAGCAGCAGCTTCCCGGCGGCGGCTTCATCGACACGCCGGAAGGTCGCGACGAATTCGGCTGGCAGCAGTGCAAGTGCGAGCCGGGCGAGGCCGACCCGTGCAGCGACTTCTTCCGCGGCTTCAGCGTCGCGCTGTGTGCGGAGGTCGTCGAGGGCACCGGTCTGGAAAACCTGCCCTGGCGGCATCACGGCTCCTACGGCCATGGCGTACGCCCGCGAAAGCTGCTGGCGTAAGTCGGGCGGGCGCCCGTCCGGCGGCGAAGGGCTTGAGTCGGCTCTGGCCTTTGGCCGATGCATAGAATACAACTGAGTCGGTCCGATATGTCCCTGGAAACGCACATCTTGAGCAGTCCCATTCTCGGCTGGTCCATCGGCTGGCCCGAGATCGTGATAGTCCTGCTGCTGATTCTTCTGCTCTTCGGCGGCAGGAAGCTGCCTGAGCTGGCCCGCGGGCTTGCAAGGGGCCTGAGGGAGTTCAAAGACGAGCTGAAAGGCGTCAAGAAGGACCTGGACGAGACCACCGAGGAGAAATCCGAGGAATCCCACGAGCAGTCTGCGTCCGACCCGGGCGACAAAACCTCCGAAGAATCACCCTCCGACGACCAGCGTAAGCAGGGCTAACCCTCTTCGTTGTCCGTCGGCGAAGGTTCGTTCCGCTCCTGCCTGACGAATATTCTCACCAGCAGGACCCCCAGTTCATACAACAGCCACATCGGCAGCGCCATCGCCACCTGGTCCACTGGCGACGGCGACGTGGCAACGGCCGCCAGTATGAACATCGCGATAATCACGTGTCGGCGGTACTTCGCCAACTGCCGGCGCGTCACCAGTCCCATCTTCGCCAGAATCAGCACCACCAGCGGCGTCTGGAACGCCAGGCCGAATACCAGCATCAAGCTCAGCATCATGGATACGTGGTTGCTGAAGGTAATGTCCGGCCGTAGTCCCAGCCAGCCGCTGAAGCCGAGGAAGAACTTCAGCACCGGCACGGATATCCCCAGCAGGAAGAACGCCGCGCCTGCGAGGAACAGCACCGCCGACAGCGCCACGGCCGGCAGCACCATGCGCCGCTCGTGGTCGTACAGCCCGGCCGATACGAACATCCAGAGCTGGTAGAAGATCCAAGGCGAAGCGAGGATCACGCCGCCCAGCAAAGCCACCTTCATGTAGATGATGAAACCCTCGGTCGCGTGCAGGACAATCAACCCCGGCTCGTGCCCCATCGCCCGCATCGCCACGACGTAGGGATGCTTGACGGCCTCGACGAGGTAGTTACCCGCCGCCAGGGCGGCCACAAACGCCACCGCCAGACCCAGCAGCGCATAGATGAGCCGTCGGCGAAGCTCTTCCAGGTGCTCGCCGAGCGTCATGGACTCCGGTGGCGTCGGGGGCGACTCGCGCGACATATCCAAGCCATTACTGCATAGAAGCGGTTTCAGAACTGAAGTGCCTGGCTTCGAGCGGGTTTCTCGCCGTCCGGCCGCGTCCGCCTGCATCGACGAATCCCTTGATTCGCCTGCTTCGGCGTCCTTGCCGGCCGACGCGACCCCTCGCTCTCGGGCCAACGGCCCAGTTATGAAACCACTTCTAGAAGGAAACACGAACCTGCGGACACATTCTATCAGTGCCGCGGCGATATGACAGCCAGGCCCCGCCGCCGCCAAAACCCGCCCCCTGATTCCGCGGACTTCAGAATCCCGCCGAACTGTCCGATATGACAACGGGAGCCGGGACGCTCCGGCCGAGGCAAAAGCAACGGAAGGTCTCTCCATGAACATGCGAACGCTCGCCGCGACCGCAGGCAACCATCACTACGTTTTCCGGTACGCCCCGGGTCAGGAAGACCGTGTCGTTGACGAGGTCATGCGACTGGCCGACGACCCCGACACACCCTTCGGCTGGTCCGACGCCGCCCGGATGTGCTTCCAGGCGGTGCACACCGCGACGCAGGACGGTTGTCCGGTCGGCCTGCCGATGCAGAAGAACCGCCCGTAAGCGCCGGCCGCACCATGGGGCTGTGATGGAACGCATCGCTTTGATAGCGGAGTTTCTCGATTACCTCGACGACCAGCGGAACTTCTCCGCGCATACGGTTCGGGGATACTCCGCGGACCTGGACCAGTTCTGCCGCTTCCTGCTGACCGGAGGCGACCAGACGCCTCCCGACGACCGGCAGTTGGACACAGGCGGGCTGAAGACGCGCATACTCTCGGCCACGCCGGCCGATGTGCGCGGCTACCTGGCCACGATGCGAGCTGCGGGGCTTTCCAACTCCTCCATCGCGCGGAAGCTTTCATCCCTGAGGAGCTTCTACAAGTTCCTGATACGCACCGGGCGGCTGGAGTCCTCGCCCGTCACCAGCGTGCGAACTCCGCGGCAGAGACGACGACTGCCGGCATGCCTGGACCCGCAGCAGGTAGCGGCCCTGCTGGAAGCCCCGGACACCGACACGCCCCTGGGCGCCCGCGACCGGGCCATGCTGGAGACCATATACTCCTCCGGGCTGCGCGTCAGTGAGGTGGTCTCCCTGAACATCGAGGACCTCGACGAGTTCGCCGAGGCGCTCCGCATACGCGGCAAGGGACGGAAGGAGCGGATAGTGCCGCTGGGGACAAAGGCCCTACAGGCCGTCGAACACTACCTGCGAAAGCGAAGCGAGACGGAGCGGCAGAAGCCCCAGCGCGGCGCCCTCTTCGTCAACCGCCGCGGTCAGCGCATCACCCAGCGCTCCGTGCGGCGGATGCTGGACAAGTACCTCCGGCAGACCGGACTGGACCCCAAGGTAAGTCCCCATGCGCTGAGACACAGCTTCGCGACCCACATGCTCAACGCCGGGGCCGACCTGCGAAGCGTTCAGGAAATGCTTGGGCACGCGAGTCTGTCAACGACGCAGGTATATACTCACCTGACGTCCGCGCGTCTGAAGGAAGTGTACGACCGCGCCCATCCCCTCGCCGGCGGCGACCGCGGAACAGCAACTCAAGGCCGGTAGTCCCGGACGGCGCCGGCAAAAACCCCCGCGGCAGAGGCACCGCAGACCTCTACTGCTGCTTTTCCTCCTCGTCCTCGGACTCTTTTTCCTCGGCCTCCGACGCCAGCGCCTCCAGTGCGGAGATGGCGTCGTCGCCTTCCTCGTCTTCGTCCTCTTCGTCTTCGGGCTGCAGCGCCGAGACTATGTCCGACTCCGTGATGCCGGTCTTGCCGGCGGCCTTCTCGGACGACTCCAGGTCCACTACCTCTTCGTCACCGGCGGGGGTGGGTTCGATCTCCTCGGGCTTGCCGTCAATCTGAACGGTGAACACCACCGGACCGACCACCAGACGGTCGCCGGCGTCCAGCTCGGCCTCGCTGATGCGTTCGTTGTCCACGTAAGTACCGTTGGACGAGCCAAGGTCGCGGATAGTCAGTGCGTCGTCGGTAAGCGTCAACTCGCAGTGACGCCGCGATACGCTCAGCACCGGTACCCGGAGATCGCACTTCTCGCCGCGCCCGATGACGGTAGTCGATTTGGTCAGGGGGAAGTCTTTACGCTTGCCCTTGGGTGTGAACATCACGAGGTTGACATCCATAGCGGAATCCCTGCCTGCTGGCGACTCTTGGCTGAACGGACCGAAATCCGACCGGCCCGGCCGGGCCGGAGACACTTTATAATGTCATTCTAAAATGTGCGACCATACCTGCAAGGAAAATCAAACCGCCGGACCGGTCGCTTCGGCCCTGTACATACACGTGCCCTTCTGCCGGCGGAAGTGCCGCTACTGCGACTTCTACTCCGTGCCGGTGAACGAGGCCGTGTGCGAAGCGTTCGTGTCGGCGGCGGCGCGGGAATTCGAGCGGCGACACGACCGATTGGCGTCGCCGCTGCGGAGCGTTTACGTCGGCGGCGGCACGCCGACCGCCCTGCCGCTGGACCTTCTCGAACGTCTCCTGGGGCTAACGGGGGAGCTTGTGGGTGAGAGCACGGAATTCACCGTGGAGGCGAACCCGCAAACCGTCTCGGAGGAACTCGCCCGCGTGCTGGCCGACGCCGGTGTGAATCGCGTAAGCGTGGGGGCGCAGTCGTTCAACGAACGCGAACTGCGGCTGCTGGGCAGGATCCATGGCCCCGATGACATCGGCCGGGCCTGCGAGAATGTCCGCCGGGCCGGCATCGAGAACATCAATCTGGACCTGATATACGGTATTCCCTTACAGGGGCTTTCGGAATGGTCGCGGACGCTTGAGGCCGCGTTGGGCATGGCGCCTCAGCACCTGAGCTGTTATGCACTGAGCTTCGCGCCCGGTACGCCACTGGAGGCGGACCTGCGGGCCGGGCGGGTCTCGGAGGCCGAGGATTCCGTGCAGCGGCGGCAGTATGAGGCCGCCCGGGCAGCCGCTGTGCAGGCGGGGCTGAATCAGTACGAGCTGTCCAACTTCGCACGCGACGGCCGGGAGTGTGTACACAACATAACATACTGGAAAAACCGACCTTATGCAGGTATAGGACCGGCGGCGGCAAGCTATATCGACACTGTTCGCAGCACGAACACGCCCGGCCTGGAGAACTACGTCCGTTCACTCCTCTGCGGTGAAGACCCCCCTGCCTCCACAGAGCGGCTGCGAGGCCGCACCCGAGCGGCCGAAGCGGTAATGCTCGCCCTGCGCATGACCCAAGGCATTGACAGAGATGAGTTTAAGTCCACCTACGGACTGGACGTTGTCGAGGGCTTCCCCCGGACCGTCTCCCGCTACTGTGCCGACGGATATCTGCTGGTAACCCCTCAACGGATTCGGCTGGCGCCGCGGGCGTACTTCGTGGCCGATACCATACTGGCGGACTTCCTGGGGGAAGTTTGACGGATTTTCCTGCCTTCCGCCTTGTGCGGTACTCAACGCACCCTCCGCATGGACCGATAACACCACCGCAATAGGACCATCGCAAGGGCCCCGGGCATTTTGCTCGGGAATAATCGAAACGTAGGTTTCCTGTTGGACGCGACCGTTAGGACATCAAAGGCCGGGACGACGGAGTCCGGGGGGCCTTTGGGGCTTTGCGCTCCATGTTCACAGGGCTTGCGGTTGTGCTGTCTGAGTAAGACCCGGGCCGGCGGCGCCCGCGCCGACGTTAAAGACCAACCTGCCGCGTTGTGGTGATTGTCATGGTACGAGTCGCCAAACAGAAGGCCCTGCCCATCGGACTGGACCTGGGCACGGGAACGGTTCGCATGGCTCAATTGGAGGCATTCTCCGAGGAGCGTCTGGTTCTGCTGGCGGCCGCCAGCGCCGCGGTTCCGCCGGAGGCCCGTTCGGATCAGAAGGAGCTTCTCGCGTTCACGGGCAAGACCGTCCGCGAGATGATGAAGGACGGCGATTTCCACGGCCAGCAGTGCGTGATGTCGCTTCCGGCGGAGGCGGTCTGCGTACAGCATCTGCGTATTGGGAAGGTGGCCCCCGATGATACCGAGAACGCCGTCCGGCAGGAGCTGGAGGGTAAAGTTCCGTTCCCGCTCAACTCGGCCGAGGTCAGATATGTAATCGCCGGGGAGGTGGTAGGCGACGAGGAGAAGAAGCAGGAGGTCATCGCGGTCGCCACGCCCCGTGAGACGCTTTACGCCTATCTGGACATGGCCCGGCACGCCCGCCTGGACGTGGTGGGTGTCAACGTCGCCTGCTGTGCGACGGTGGAGTGCTTCTCCCGCCTGTTCAGGCGGGAAGAGGACGCCGGTCGGACGGTGCTGTTTATCGACGCCGGCGCCACCAGCACGCAGGTGGTTCTTTCGAAGGGCTCGCACCTGACCTTCGCGCGGAACCTGGCGATGGGGGGCGAGCAACTGGACCAGGCCATCGCCGAGAAGATGGGGGTACCGGTCCAGGAGGCCGGTCAACTGCGCCTCGGCGGACAGTCGGAAACCGAAAGCGGCCAGGACATACACGAATACATGAAGGAACCCCTTCAGAGCATAGCCGACGAGCTTACGCAGTGTCTGCGCTACTACGAATCGGTGTTCCGGAATCAGAGCGTAGAGAGGGCGATATTCGTGGGCGGACAGGCCTACGACAAAGCCATGTGCCAGGCGCTTGCGAAGCGTCTGAACCTTCCGGCCCAGATAGGCGACCCGCTGCTGCGGATCGAGCGGTCGCCGGCGGCCGAGGCGGCACTGGGTCAACAGCAGCCCCAGCCGGACTGGACGGTCGCGGTTGGGCTTAGCTTCGGCGCCGCCGAGGCGGCGTGAGGAGGTCGTAATGAGCACTATAAACCTGCTGCCTCGGGACTATATCAAGCGGCGCCTGCAGCGGCGCGCCGACGTGTTGCTGCTGATGCTGTTCGGCATAGTCATGCTGGGCGTTATAAGTGCGGCCATTCTGACGGAACGGAGCTGGCGGCACACCGTCGCCGTCGCCGAGCGGGTGGACCAGTCCTACGTTGAGGCGGCTCGGCTTATCGAGCAGTTGCAGCAACTGGACATGGAGAAGCAGAACATGCTCACAAAGGCCGAGCAGACTGCCTCGCTGATGGAGAAAGTTCCGCGCAGCTATCTGCTGGCGGCCGTCAGCAACGCCCTGCCGTCCAGCGCCTCGCTGACAGGCTTTCACCTGACGGTGGACAAGGTGGAGCAGAGCGCCGGACCGCCGGCGGGCGCAGGCAGTGCGCCCGGCTCGAAATTCCAGTCCGTCGCGAGCCAGAGGTTCCCCGGCGAAATAGTTACACGGGTGAACATCGAGGTCACCGGACTGGCGGAGACCGACGTGGACGTGGCGCGGTTCCTGACGAACATGTCGGCCAATCCGCTGGTAAGCTCGGCGGATCTGGTTTACAGCGAAGAGCGGATCGTCGACGACGATACCGTCATGCGCGGTTTCCGGGTGGATATCGCCCTGAAACCGGGCGCGGATGCCATTGAAGCCATCCAGGCCGAGCACAGCGCGGCGCCCGACGGCGAAACCCCCTCGGCGGGGAGGTCATGACAATGAGATTCGGCAAACGTGAAGTCATGCTGCTGGCGCTGCTGATGGCGATTCCGGTGGGGACGTGGTGGTTCATATACCGCCCGCACAATCTCCACGAAGCGGAGTTGCAGCGCCGCATAGAAGCCAAGCAGGAGAAGCTGAGCCGGCTGAACCGGGCGACCGGAACCATCGGCGACCTGCGCGAGGAGATCTCCTCTCTGGAGGAAGCGGTGGACTTCTTCAGGTCCAAGCTGCCCAACGAGAAGGAGATCGACAAGGTCCTCCAGGAGCTCTGGCAGATGGCCGAGCAGAACCACCTGAGCACCAAGAGTATACGCGCCATCGCCCGGAACAAGCAGACCAGTCTGACCGACGAGAACGGTCCGCACGGCGAGCAACCGATCCAGATGAAACTCGAAGGCGACTTCGAGGGTCTGTACTCGTTCCTGCTGGCCCTTGAGAACCAGCCGAGGATCATGCGCATCCTCAAGATGACGGTTCAGCAACCCAGGGACGCCCCGGATGGATACGTCCAGGCGGAGTTCCTGATGTCGGTCTTCTTCGAACGCAGCGACGGCGCTGTGGCCAGCGCGGGAGGTGTCAGATGAAGCCAAACAATGCCGACAGACCCGCAGGCGGCGCCGGCGGTTCGGTAGCCGAAACCGTCGGAAAGCTGCTGCAGGACCACAGCAACCTGCTCGTGCCGGCGGTGTTCATCGTGGGCATCGCGATGGTTTACATGCTGGGGCTGCGCGCCGGTCCGCGCGAAGCGTCGGCCGAGGAGCAACAGAACGAGCTTCGGGTGGAAAGCGCCCTGACCGGGCTGGACCGACCGACCGACGACGACCGTGACGCAGAATCGGTTGTCCGAAGCTTCTATACCGACACCAAACGCCGCCAGATACCGGTTGAGTACCTCAGGCGCAACGTCTTTTCGATGAGCATTCAGGCCGGCGGCGACAGCGAACACCAAGGCCACAGCGACACCGGGTCGGACGTGACCGGCGGCTCGTCGGCGCTGCACCAGGCCCTGGTTCGCGCCAAGGCACTCAGACTCCAGTCGGTTCTTCTCAGCGAACACGATTCAAGAGCACTTATCTCCGACACACTGGTCAGCGAGGGACAGACCATAGAAAGCTGGACCGTAACCGAGATACGCAGGCGAAGCGTGGTGCTTTCCTGGAACGGCCACAACTATGTGCTGGAGTTGCCGCAGTAGGGCAGCGGCTGCAGGAGGAGCAAAGGAGGGTCTGTGAAAGTGCCCTACCCGGACGGACAGGGCGACATTCCCGCGGGCGCCGCGCCTGAGCAGGGCGCCGGCGACCCGGTGGGATTCGACGATCTGTGGAAGCCCACGGATTCCGGGGGACTGCCGCGCGGACCCGAGCGGATACTGCTGGACAGCGGCAAGGTCACCGAGGAGCACGTCGAGCACGCCGTCAAGCAACAGCAGGACTGCCCGCAGTTCAGCGTTCTGGAGCTGCTGGTCCAGTCCGGCGTAATCGACGAGCTTACCGCGCTGAAAGCGGTTGCCGAGTACTTCAACCTGCCCTTTGCCAGAATCAGCCCGGACGAGGCCGACGACGACGTGGTCGGGCTGCTCCCGGCAGACTATATCAAGGAAAAGCACGTCCTGCCCATCCGCCAGACGGATGAGGGGTTCGTGGTGGGCATCACGGACCCTGCGGATATCTTCCTGATAGACGACATCAAGCGTCGTCTCAGAAGCAAGGTCCAACTGGTGGTCGTTCCGCCGGCGGACATCCTGAAGGTCATGGAGGAGGTGGCCGCCTCGCCCAGTCAGAAGCTCGAGGAGATCATCCAGGACATCAACGAGGACGACGTCGAGGTCGTGGACGACCAGGAGGAGGACGTAACCGACCTCGAGAAGATCGCCGGGGAAAGCCCGGTAATCCGTTACGTGAACTACCTCGTCGCCTCCGCGGTGAAGGAAGACGCCAGCGATATCCACATCGAGCCGACCGAGAAGCGGCTGCGCGTGCGGCTGCGTATCGACGGTGTGCTGTTCGAGCAGAACGCTCCCCCGCTGAAGATGCACGCCGCGATTATCTCGCGACTGAAGATCATGGCCAATCTCGACATAGCCGAGCGACGCCTTCCGCAGGACGGCCGCATCCGCGCCACGGTGCACGGACGGACGGTGGACCTGCGCGTAAGCACCCTGCCGGTGGTTCACGGCGAGAAGTGCGTCATCCGTATCCTCGACGACCGCTCCATACTGGTCGGCATGGAGAACCTCGGCATGGGTCCGGAACACCTGGAGAATTTCCGCAAGGCCATTCTCCAGCCGCACGGCATCGTGCTGGTAACCGGACCGACCGGCAGTGGAAAAAGCACCACGCTGTACTCGGCGCTGCAGGTAATGGACAGCGACCACCTGAACATCTCCACGGTCGAGGACCCGGTCGAGTACGAGCTTGGCTCCATCAACCAGGTGAACGTCCACGAGAGCATCGGCATGTCGTTCGCCGCGGCCCTGCGGAGTCTGCTGCGCCAGGACCCGGACGTGGTCATGGTCGGCGAGATTCGCGACGAGCAGACCGCCCGCATAGCCATACAGGCGTCGCTTACAGGCCACCTGGTGCTCTCCACGCTGCACACCAACGACGCGCCGTCCAGCATCACCCGGCTGATAAACATCGGAATAGAACCGTACCTCATAAGCGCATCGGTCAACGCCGTGCTGGCCCAGCGACTGGTCAGGCGCATCTGCGAGAACTGCAAGACCCGCGTTACCGAGGTCAAGGAATCGGTGGCCGCCTACCTCAACAAGTACGGCGCATCCGCCGACGAGCTTTACTACGGCGCCGGCTGCGACAAGTGCCGCCATACCGGCTTCAAGGGGCGGATCGGCATCTACGAGCTTCTACTGATAGACGACGAGATGCGCGACGCCATAACCGCCAACCCGGCGCTTGGAGAGCTGCGCCGCTTCGCCCGGGAGCACGGGATGATAGGCCTTCGCGACGACGGTCTGAGGAAGATAGAAGCCGGCCTGACAACGGCCGACGAAGTCATGCGAGTAACCGAGACTTAGGAGATTCACCGTGAGCGAACTGCAGAATCTGCTGGCCGAGGCGCTGGACCGCGGCGCAAGCGACATGCACCTCGTACCCGGCTCTAGACCACTGTACCGGATTCATACCATCCTGGAGCAGATAGAGGACGCCCCGGAGGTCACGCCGGAGCAGACCGAGCAGTACGTCAAGGAGATGGTCGGCGAGCGGCGTTTCGAGACGCTGCTGGAGAAGCGCGACCTGGACTTCTCCACACACGTGCCGGAGCGTGGCCGGTTCCGCGTAAACGCACATTACCAGCGCGAGGCCGTCGCGATCGCCTTCCGCGCCATACCCAATGAGGTGCCGGAAATATCCTCGTTGGGCCTTCCGCCGATCGTGGAAACGTTCGCCGAGATGCCTCGCGGGCTTATCCTGGTCACCGGGCAGACCGGCTCGGGCAAGAGCACCACGCTGGCGTCGATCATCAACCAGATAAACCAGCGCTACCCCTATCACGTCATCACGCTGGAAGACCCCATCGAGTACACGCTGACGCACAACCAGTGCCTCATCGAGCAACGGGAACTGGGCATAGACGTGCCCACCTTCGCCAGCGGCCTGCGGCACGCCCTGCGGCAGGACCCGGACATCATACTGGTCGGCGAAATGCGAGACCTGGAGACCACATCGGCCGCCATAACCGCGGCCGAGACCGGTCACCTGGTGCTCTCCACGCTGCACACCCAGAGCGCCGCCCAGACCATTGAGCGTATCATCGACATCTACCCCGGCGACCAGCAGAACCAGATTCGCGCGATGCTTTCCAACACGCTCCAGGCCGTGCTCAGCCAGGTGCTGTTCAAGCGCAACGACCAGCCGGGCATGGTCCCGGCGTGCGAGGTGATGATCTGCACGCCGGCCGTTCAGAACTGCATCCGCGAGAACCGGATTCACGAGATACCGAACATAATCTCCACCAGTCGGTCGGCGGGCATGTGCACGCTGGACGACTCGATAAAGGCACTCTACCTCAACGGTCAGATTACCCGTGAGCAGGCGCTCGCGGAGGCCAACAGGCCCGAAGCGCTCAGCAAGGCAATCTGTGCATAGAGAGGTAAACGTAACCGTCGGAGTGTGAATCATGGCGAGCTTCAGATATGAAATCCGCAGACCCGACAGCAGCGTGGACAGCGGAGTCATAGAGGCCGGCTCACTTGCCGAGGCCACCAGCATCCTGCGCGCCCGGGGCGGATACCTGCTGGACGTCTCCCGCGCCGGCGGTTCGCAGGCGCTGAACCTGCTGGACAAAATGCGCAGCGTCAGCATCGAAGCCGGTCCGGGCCTCAAGGACGTGCTGAACTTCACCAATCAGCTCGCGGTGATGATCAAGGCCGGCATCAACATCCGCAACGCGATCGACGGCATCGCCCAGCAGGTGGACAAGCCCAAGTTCCGCCGGATCATCGAGCAGATAAAGGCGGACGTGGAGTCCGGTCAGCCGTTCTCCGAGGCCCTGGCCAAGCACCCGAAGGTCTTCAGTCCGCTTTATGTCAACATGGTCCGGGCGTCGGAGCTGAGCGGCAACTTCGGGCAGATGCTGGAGCGCATCGCCGACTATACCGCCCAGCAGGTCGAGACGCGGAGCATGGTCCGCGGCGCGATGGTATATCCGGCCATCATCGCATTCATGGCGATATCCACGACCATATTCCTTCTGACGTGGGTGCTGCCGCGTTTCACGGCGCTTTTCGCCGGCAAGGAAGACCTGCTGCCCAAGCCCACGGTGATGCTGGTTTCGCTCAGCGAGTTCATGCGCGCCAACTGGTACATGCTGCTGGCCGCCACAGTCGCGCTGGCGATGGGACTGCGTTTCGCCGTGCGCACCAGCACCGGCGCCTACTACTGGGACGTGCTCAAGCTGCGCATACCCCTGTTCCGCAGGATGTTCAGGGCGCTTTACATCAACCGCAGTCTGCAGACCATGGGAGAGCTGGTCAACGCCGGTGTCCCCATGCCGGAAACGCTGTCCATAACGGCCGACGTCTCAGGAAACACGCTTTACCGCAACATGTGGCAGCGCGTGCACAAGGCCGTAACAGAGGGCGACAAGATAGTGACCCCCCTGTCCGACCAGACGCTGCTGCCGAAGAACGTCGTACAGATGATCTCCGCGGGTGAGGAATCCGGCAACCTCGGCGACGTGCTTCGCGACGTGGCCGACTTCTACGCCCGCGAGCTGCGGGACACCATAAAGGCCGTCACCTCCATGATCGAGCCGCTGATGATCATCCTCATGGGCGTGCTGGTGGGCTTCATAGCGATGAGCATTATTCTGCCCATCTTCAAGATGTCGTCGCTGGTCTCGCAGTAGCCGCTCAGGCGGAGGTGAGGCAATGAAAACCAAACGCACGCGAACGCAAAGGCGCCACGGTGGCTTCACGCTCATCGAGGTGGCGATAGCCACGGCGATGATAGGCGTGGCCATCGTCGCGCTGCTGACGGCCCTGGCGGCCGGAACGCGCACAAACAGCGCCGGCCGGGACCTCAGCCAGGCCGTGTTCCTCTCACAGGCCGTCCGTGAGTGGACACTGACATTGCCCTATACGGACCCCGACCCCGCGGACGAAGGCAATCCGCCGGGCCCCGACGGCTCCGACCCGCAGTACTTCGTGGACGACCTGGACGACCTGCTGAACGTGACCTACAGCCCGCCCCGGAACAGCATGGGACAGGAACTGACGGACATGATCGGCTGGAGCCAGGTCATCAGCGTCACATACCGCGAGCCGGACGACCTCGAGACCGTGGTCACGGCTCGCACCGACGTCGCCCGCGTAGAGGTAACCATAGAACACAACGGGCAGGACGTCCTTACCACGGGCTGGCTGGTGACCCGCTGAGCGGGCCGTCGGTCAGCTCAGGCCCGTCGGTGTCACGGCGGGCGGGAGCGGAAACCATGCATCCGCACAGGACAGCAGCCGGTTTCTCCCTGGTCGAAGTGCTGCTGGCCATCACACTGGTGGCATTGCTGCTGCTGTCGGTGGGGGTGGCCTTGCAGGCATCCTTCGATAGTTACCAGGAAAACGACAAGATCGCCGCCGCCACACAGGCGGCACGCTCGGCTTTGGGACGAATGACGCGCGAAATCCGCAACGCCGAAGCCCTCAGCGCCGACTCGACCAGCATCACCATCCTGCCGCCGAGCGGCGGTGACTGGCCAGACCAGATCGAGTACGAGCTGTCGGACGGCACGCTCTACTACCGACTGACGGAAGACAGTACCGAGACCGAGCACGTCCTGCTCGGCGGGACCAGCGGAGTTGCGGTAACGTCCTTCGACGTCGCCCACCAGATGGGCCAGGACACCCAGGGCATCCCCTGCGTCAAGACCGTTACCGTAAAGCTGCAACTGAACGTGGACGGACAGAGCCACACGGTCTCGGCGTCGGTGTCACCACGACGAAACCAGACCTTCTGACCGCCTCGCATACCGGCCGTTGTCGATGGTCCTTTTGTCCGGCGGACCGCTCCGCTAGAATGGTTTGCGGACAAACGGACGAAAATCCCACTGGATACTCAGCGAAAGGGCTTTCGATGACCTTACGCACACTGCTGCCGATGCTATTGGTGTCTTTGCTTCTGGCCTCTGCGACCGTCGCCCAGGAGGAGCCGGCCACCCAACCGGCCGCCGAGCTGGTGCCGGAATCTGCCATCACGTCTCTGGGTAAGCTTCTTGAGCCGCCGGATGAACCCATGAGCCGCCCGCAGATGCTGGATCTGATGAAGCAGCGCTGCCGGGACCTTATCGAACGCGGGGAGGAAATAGAGCAGGAGCATCCCGACGCCGGAAACCTGCACGAGGTCCGCAGTCTGATGCTTCAGTCGGCCGTGCTGCTGGCGATGCTGGACGACTCCGATGCCCCCGCCCAGGCCCGCGCAATAGCCGACCGCATAGTCAACTCCGATGCGCCTGACACCAGCAAGGCACAGGCGGAATTCCACATACTCCGCCAGAAGCTTTCCGGCGAGGACAGCCGGCCCGAAGACCCCGCCGCGACTATCCGCTCGTACGTGGAGAAGTACGCCGACACGGATGCCAAGGTGGCCGCATTGGTTCGCGGGGCCGTACTCGCCAACCAGGCCCGGCGTGCGGAGCTTCAGGACACTTTACTGGATGCGCTCGAGCAACACGTCGATGACGTGGAGGCCCGCCAGGTGCTTCGCATGGCCGGGCGACACCCCGACGTGGGCCGGCCCTTCAAGGCCGATCTGACCCGCCTCGACGGCACCGAACTGACGTTACCGGACGACCTGCTGGGCAAGGTCGTGGTGGTGGATTTCTGGGCAACCTGGTGCGGGCCGTGCGTCGCGGGCCTGCCGGAGATGAAGGAGCTTTACGCCAAATACAAGGATCGGGGCGTTGAGTTCGTGGGCATAAGTCTCGACCGCGACCGCAAGGCCCTGGAAGAGATGGTCCAAGAGCGGAACCTGAACTGGATCCAGACCTATCCCGGAAACGCAACGGCCGACGAGTACGGTGTGCAGGCGATCCCCAGCATCTGGGTGGTTGGCAAAGACGGAAACGTGGTATCCGATAACGCCCGGCAGAACCTCGAGGGCGTCATACGCCGTGCCCTCTCGGCCGAAACGCCGGCAACCAGTCCCGCCGAGGCGGCGAACACCGCGGGCGACGCGTCAGAGACTACAGAATAGGCAATAGGCATCAGGCAACAGCCGGGCCCTATGTATCGGTGGCCAGGTCGGGCATAACCGCAACGGGATGCTCAGGCATCGCCCGACCAGCGCGGCTGATAAAGGCGGACAAGCGATGATAACGGGCAAACAGGGGCTATACGCGCCGTGGGCAGTGTTGGCGGTGTTGTTACTGGGTTGCGCTCCGGCCGAGCCGGTTACGCGCGACGAAACCGAACAGCAACTGGCCGAGCTTCAGGACCAACTGGAGAATTTGCGCGCTCAGAACCACGAGCTTCAGGTACGCGACACCATACAAAGCCAGCAAATCGAGGAACTGGAGGCCCGTAACGAACGTTTGACGGAGCTTGTCAACGAGCTTCAGTTCGACAACAAGATGCTCCGGCGGCACGTCGAGGCGTTGGCGCCCGCACCGAGAGAGCGGGACCGCCTTAAAGAGGAGAACGAACAGCTCCGTGAGCAGGTCGAGCAGCTCCGCCGCCGGCTCGAAGCGGCTACACAGCCCGAGAGCACCGAATAAGACCCGTTTTCGCCCAGCCCGGCTTATTCACGAAGAAACGGTACCTTCATAAGCAATCCGCCGGCCGGGCTTGGACTGCGGGCCTTCGGCCCTGCGCTGGGGGCTGGTCCTGAGCGAGGCGCGAAGCGCCGAGTCGAAGCCGTCATGAAAGCAGCCGCTTCCCTGACGGCACATTATGAGCGA
Source organism: Phycisphaerae bacterium (assembly GCA_049975485.1). GTDB lineage: Bacteria > Planctomycetota > Phycisphaerae > SM23-33 > SM23-33 > PUND01. Next base: position 35,220 of record JBNGDC010000013.1, read on the forward strand.
AAGCAGCACTTTCGCGAATAATGTGGGCTAGCCGAACATCACCCACGCCAGCAGAGCAGTCCCGGCCGCTCCGGCCGACACGGCCGCCGCCTGCGCCAGAACGGAACCGGCCCCGGCGGGCAGCTTCAGCCGCAGTCGCGGACGGGTCCGAACCGCTCCGAGCAGCGGGTCCTTCCGCCGTGGCTGCGAAGGCCGACGGCCTGCGATGCGTTCCACGGCGGAGAGCAGTTCTTCCACCGCCCCGCCGCCGCGGTCGTTTTCCTCGCGTTGTGCCTCATCCGCCGAACCGTTCTCAGCGGCGGGTTCACCGGCCGGCTCCGGTGGCTGTTGCTCAGTCGTCTCGGCCGGCGAGTCCGCGGCGACCGGTGCGGTACTATCCTTCGGCTCTTCGTCGGTCGTTTCCGGCCGCGGGGGTTGTCCGCCCCGGCCTGAGCAGTTGCGCGAAAGCTGCCCCACGTGCCCGGCGGCAAGGTCATCGAGCAGCCGCTCGTCGGACTCTCCGGCCGGGTCGCTCTGCCGTTTCGACTTGGACGACCGTTCGCTCATCGGCTCCAGCGTACGCTCGAAAAGCCCGGTCGTCCAGCGGCTGTGATTGATTTGCGGCCGCCGGACGACTAATCTCGCCACCATGCGAGTGGTGGTTACCGGACAAGTCGGACTGGACAAGCAGGAGTTCCTCGAGGCCGTCGTGGAACTGGCGGCGGCCGAGGGTATCGACGTCGCCCTGTGCAACGTCGGCGAGATGATGTACGCCGAGGCGCCGGACGTGGCACGCGGCAAGATTCTCGACCTGCCGCTGGGTCGGCTTCACGGGCTTCGAAGGAGCGTCTTCAAGGACATCCTGTCCACCTGTCGAGAGAGACCCAACGTCATAGTCAACACCCACGCCACCTTCCGCTGGCGGCATGGCTTGTTCCATGCGTTCGATCACGACCAGATGCAGGCGCTGAACGCCGACCTTTACGTCGTGCTGGTGGATAACGTGGACCGGGTCCACTACCGCCTCACGCGGGACGGCCACGCCGACCACACCCTCAAGGACCTGATGGTCTGGCGGGAGGAGGAGATACTCGCCACCGAGCTTCTCAGCCAGATAGTCCGCGGGCACGGCTGCTTCTACGTCTGCGCGCGGGGAGCGGACCCGGTGGAATCCGGAACCGCCCAGACGCTGGTCCGCCTGATGTTCCATGCCAACATCCGCAAGGCCTACCTGAGCTTCCCCATGACCCACGTGGCCGACGACAACGACGCGCTCGGCGAGATAGAGTGCTTCCGCCGGGAAATGAAGCGGCACTTCACCTGCTTCGACCCCGGCGACGTGGAGGAATCGCACCTGCCGAAACTGGCCGTGGAGGCGGCCGAGACCGGCAGGCGAACGATCGAGACAGGCCCGCCCGGCGACAGGTCGCAGCTCGACACGGCCCAACTGCTCGACATCATCCCGGACATTGACGGTCAGATTTACGCACGGGATTTCAAGCTCATCGACCAGTCGGACATGATCATCTCGCTGATACCGGCCATGAGCGACGGAAGGCCCGCCATCTCCAGCGGAGTGGAGCGGGAGCTTCAGCACGCACACGAGGCGACGCGGGACGTGTTCGTAATCTGGCGGCCGGAGGCGTCACCGTCGCCGTTTGTTACCGAGACCGCCACGAAGGTATTCCACTCGACCGACGAGGCGGTGAAGTTCTTCGTGAACTCCGGCTACGTCCCCCCGGCCGAGACAGGGTCACTTTTTTCCTGATCGCAGCGGTTTGATGACGCTGAGCTTTCTCAGCCCGGTAACAGCCGCAACGCAACGCTCGATGACGGCATCGACCTCTTCCTGTGTGGTCCAGCGACCCAAGCTGAAGCGGAGCGATCCGTGTGCCTGGTCGCCCGACAGTCCCATCGCCCGCAACACGTGGCTTGGCTCCTGTGAGCCGGTGGTGCAGGCCGAACCGGTGGAGACGGCCACGTTGCCCATGCGCAGTATGACGGCCTGGCCTTCCACGTGCGCGAACGAAAGGTTCAGTGTGTTCGGCAGCGATTCGCCCGGGGCACCGTTGCGTTTGACGTCGTCCAGGCGGGTCATCAGCCCTTCCGCCAGACGGTCGCGCAGCTTGCCGACCCGTTGCGATCCCCCGGACATCTCACGCCGGCAGATATCGGCGGCGGCCCCCATCCCAACCGCGCCTGGGACGTTGAGTGTGCCGCTGCGAAGACCCCGCTCGTGCCCGCCACCGTGCATCTGGGGCGCCGGGCGCACCCTGGGCCGTCTGCGGCGGACGTACAGCCCGCCGATGCCCTTGGGCCCGTAAAACTTGTGCGCCGAGAAGCTCAGCAGGTCCACGTCCATTTCGCGGACGTCAACGGGAATCTTGCCCACCGCCTGGGTCGCGTCGCTGTGTAAAAGCACGCCGCGGTCCTTGCAGACACGGGCGATCTCGCCTATCGGGTTCAGCGTGCCCACCTCGTTGTTGGCGAGCATCAGCGTCACCAGGATGGTGCGGTCCGTAATCGCCTCGGCCACCTGCTGCGGGCTTACCCGCCCGCAGGCGTCGGGCCGCAGATAGGTGACCTTCACGCCCTGGGTCTCCAGCCACTGGCAGGTATCCAGCACGGCCTTGTGCTCGGCTGCCGATGTGACGATGTGCTCGCCCTTGTCTCTGTAGGCCTGGGCAACTCCCTTGATTGCCAGATTGCAGCTCTCGGTCGCCCCGGAGGTGAACACCAGCTCCTCGGCGGAAGCATTCATCAGCTTCGCCGTCTGGTCGCGGGCGGCCTCGACGGCGGCAGCAGCCCGGCGGCCGAACTCGTGCACCACCGCGGCCGCGTTGCCGAAGACTTCCGAGAAGTACGGGCGCATCGCCTCCGCCACGCGAGGGTCCACGGGCGTGGTGGAGTTATAGTCCATGTAGATTGCGTCGTCCGAAATGCTCAACGGCCTCACCTGCTTCTATCTTCGGACGAGGCCACCATATCCGCAAGTGTTACCCCCCTGAGAAAGCTGCGAAGACCCGCCTGGACCCGCCGAAGGGGCCTGGTGATGGGACAAGGCCAATTCACCTGGCAGCGCCTCTCCGGCGGGGCCTGCTCGCCTGCGTCGCCGCACTCGGCAAGCCGGACGGGACCTTCCAGAGCGGTCAGTATGCTCTCAAAGCTGATATCCTCCGGCGGCGAGCAGAGGCGATACCCGCCTCTTGCCCCGCGGACCGACTCCACAAGGCCTTTAGCCGCAAGGACCTTCAGCGCGTTGCTCAGCAGCGCCGCCGGCGCGCCCGACTGCGCGGCGATCTCCCGGGCGCTGGCGACCTCGCCGGGAGCCAGCCCGGCCAGGTGAGTCAGCGCAATCAGTCCGTAGCCCGTCTTCTTGTTGAGTGACAGCACCTGCCGGCACCTCCGTTCCCTCCTACCCTGTATAGGAGGGCAACTGTCGCAAATTCAAACCGCCTGCCGCACCCGCGGCGGAACTTGAACCAATGACAGGCGCTGGAATAATGTCCTTACAGAATGACCATGGACGAAAGGAGCAGCCGATGGCCGTCGAAATCAAATGGATAAATCACGCCAGCTTCCGCATCGCCGCCGAAGACGGCGTGCTGTACATAGACCCCTGGAAGCTGCCCGACGACCCGCACGACGCGGACCTGGTGTTCGTCTCGCACGACCACTTCGACCACTGCTCGCCGGAGGACATCGCCAGGGTCGCCCGGGAAGACACCGCCATCGTGGCCCCGGAGTCGGCGCTGGAGAAGCTGCACGACGCCCGCGGCGTAACGCCGGGAGAAAACATCTACATCAAGGACATACAGGTCGAGACCGTGGCCGCCTACAACATCTCAAAGAGCTACCATCCGCGGGCGAACAACTGGTGCGGGGCCGTATTCACCGTGGACGGCAAGAGGATCTACTACGCCGGCGATACTGATCTGATTCCTGAAATGAGCGACCTGACGGATGTTGACGTGGCGCTGCTGCCCATCGGGGGCACGTACACCCTCTCGGCTGACGAGGCGGCCGAGGCGTGCGGGAAGATCGGCTGCAGGGCCGCCATCGGCTATCACTGGGGCGACATAGTGGGCGATGAGTCGGACCTGGAGAAGTTCGCCGAATCCGCCCCGTGCGAGGTGCACATCCTCAGGCCCGGCCAGAACGTTCGACTCTGATGCGGCGCCATTTGCCGGGGGCGCTGTGTTTACCGCCCGCAGGTCAGTCCTGCACGCAGGCGCAGTCGGCCAATGTCATCGAGGCGAGCTTGCTCCGCACGAAACGCTGAATCTCCCCCCATACGGGTCGAAGGCGGCACTTGACGTTGTCGCACTGAGGCGGCTCGTGCTGGCAGTAGTTCAGGACGATGGGACCTTCGACGGCCTCAATGACCTCCAGCACGGTTATCTGCGACGGTTCGCGGGCGAGCATGTAGCCGCCGCCCTTGCCGCGCACCGGTGTGATTATGTCCGCCCTCGCGAGCGATCCAAATATCTTGCTGAGATACTCCTTGCGCAGTGACCTCTCGCGACAGATGTCGGCTATGCGGATGGGCCCCTGGCCGTGTTTCTCAGCCAGATATATGACGCCTCTAACGGCCAACTCGGCGGCAGGTGAAAGTCGCATAAGAAACTCCGGCTCGGACTCGCAACGGGACAGAAACTAAGAGAACCCGCCCCACATTTCAACGACGAAAAACGCCCTTCGCGGCACACGCGAGACAGTCGCCAATTGTCAACGTATCTGCCGTCAGGCAGCTCGACAATCGGCAACAAGCTCGCCTCAGTCGGTCTGGGCGGCCACGCGGTCCAGACTGGGCAGGAAGTACTCCTCCACCACCTTCTGCCAGCTCATCCGTTGGGACAGCTTATAGCCGTTCTCGACCCGTCGTTTGAGTGTGGACTCATCCCGCGGCAATCTTTCGAAGATCAGACCGGCGAGTCGTTCATACTCGGCCTGCTCCACCCGGTTGCGCTGCTGGATGGTAAGCTTCAGCAGTGCGGCCAGGTCCAGCGACGGAGAGACTTCAAGGAAGTTACCCTCGATGACGTTGTCGTCAATGCTCTCGCCCTGCCCCGCGCGTCGCGCAAAGCCCGTGCAGCCGCAAACGTTCGAGACCGCACATAGCGCGCCGAAACAGAGCGGCTCAAGCTGGGCGATGCCGAACGGCTCGTAAACGCTCAGTCCGAACTCCACGTCCGAGCCACGTCGCAGGTCGCCGAAGTCCATTTCCTCCGGCATGCGCGTGCCGCAGACCTCCCGATTCCAGTCCCACTGGTTGACGAAGACGGCCTTTACATGCTCATGCCCGCGGTTGAACGCCTCGACCATGTCCCCCAGCGACTCCTCGCCGCCGCAGAGGTCGGGGTATCCGTGCTCGTGGTTCACCGGCCAGCCGTACATACGCTCCATGTGGCGGATGTCTTTTCCCCGGCGCTGACCGGCTAGCGTGCCGAGCATGAAATAGACGGCCGTCTCGCCCCGCCCGGCCAGCTTCGCCTCCAGGCGGTCCAGCACGCCCAGGTCGCGCCACAGCCCCTTGCTGAGGACCGGGCGGGCAACGTGCGTAAACGTCCAGCTCGGGCGCCACCCGAAGAGATTCTCCGCGTAGCGGGCCATCAGGTCCCGACTGGCTTGTTTCTCCTCAATGGGCAGGACGATGTCCGGGATGCCGTTGTAAACGAGGTCGATGTCGATCCGCCGGTAGTGCGGGTCCAGGAAGCGCAGCTCCTGCTCGATGTAATCACCCACCGCAAAGACGTGGTCGCAATACCGCCCCGCCTTGACCAGGGGGTGCTTGTAGTTCTCAAGCACGGACGGGAACAACTGCTCCAGCGATTTCCCGTCGGCCGAGCAGTGCCGCAGCACGTTGTAGAACATCGTGTCGTGCCCCGGATGCCTCTCCACGATCGGACGCACCGAGGCGACCTCGTGGGCGTAGAAGACCGTGCGGGTATTGGGCGAGCCGTCGAGCACGGCCTTCAGCGCCGTGGGCATGCCCATGTATTCGTGCGCCAGCAGAAGCATCTGCTCGGTCCCGTTGTTGGCATCCAGCGCCTTGAGCGCCTCGAAGCCCGGCTCGGCAAGGCGGACGTACTGCTCGAACTCCCAGGTGTCCTCGAAACGGTCCGAGGGAACGGCGAATTTCTTGTACAGCTCGGCCTTGAAGAGGTTCAGCCGGTCCCTGTTGGCGTGGAACACGTCCACCAGCAGGACCTCCACCTCCTCGGTCTCGTCGGACCAGTTGCAGTCCACCTGCCGCCGGCCGTAGATGATGCCGACGTCGTAAGTCGATTCGATGGGATTGAACTTCCGCCGCCATTCCGGAGGCGTGATGGAATCCATCGAGCTGTAGATGACCTGACCACCGACGCCGAGACGACGGTTGACCGGTCGATCGGTCTGAAGAAGCGGACCGAGCAGTATGGTCCGGGAGGCCTTCTCTTTATACGCATCGGCCGTCGTCAGCCCGCCGATGACCGCTCCGATGCCGCCGATTTTCTCGACGGCCTCGTGTGTTACGTGCACTACTATCATCCGTCCACAGACTCCCTTCCGTTGGGGGGTAATTCTACCGCGATACCACGCCCGCACAAAGCGCCGTTGACTCTATGAATCGGCCAACCCGACCCTGGAAGTTACATCCCGATGCAACCTATACTGGCTGGGGAGCTTGAGAAACCATCTGCCTCACCGGAGTACAGGATGAGCATTATTGCCGAACAGAACCTCGACGGCCCCCTTACGGCCGACCGCGTCGAGCAGGTCGTGTCCGAAGGCGCCGACCGGCTCGCGCCGGAAGGCAAGCGTGTGCTGGCCATTATCCCCGACCATACCCGGACATGCCCGTTGCCCCAGATTGTGCGTCTGCTTCGCAAGCACATCGCAGGCAGGGCAAAGCAACTGGATTTCCTTATCGCCTTGGGCACGCATCCGCAGCTCAGCGAAGCGAGGATCGACGACCTGCTGGGTATCGAACACGGCCGAAGGGCCGACGTGCTGGGCGACTCGAAGGTGTTCAACCACCGCTGGGACGCCCCCGACGAGTTGACCACCATAGGCACCCTCACCGCCGGCCGGATAGTCGAGATCGCCGGCGAGGAGCTGGCCGGCTTCGCCCACGACGTTGACGTCACCATCAACCGGCGCGTGCTGGACTACGACGTCCTGCTCATCTGCGGGCCGGTATTCCCACACGAGGTGGTGGGCTTCTCGGGCGGCAGCAAGTACTTCTTCCCCGGCATATGCGGGCCCGAGCTGCTGAACTTCTTCCACTGGCTTGGGGCGCTCATTACCAACCCGCGGATCATCGGCCACAAGGACACCCGTGTCCGCAGAACGCTGGAGGCGGCGGCCGATATGGTGGACCGCGAAAACTACGCCCTGAGCATGGTCGTCAGCGGTGAGGACCTGTCGGGTCTGTTCTTCGGACCGGTGCGCGATTCGTGGTCGGCGGCGGCGGATTTGTCCGACAAACTGCACATCGTTTATAAGGACCACCCCTACCATTCGGTGCTGTCCTGCGCCCCGAAGATGTACGACGAGCTGTGGGTCGCCGGCAAGTGCATGTACAAGCTCGAGCCGGTGGTGGCCGACGGCGGCGAGCTGATCATCTACGCCCCGCACCTCAACGAGATATCCGAGACCCACGGACGGATTATCGAGCAGATCGGCTACCACACACGGGACTACTTCCTCGCGCAGTGGGACAAATTCAAGGACTACCCGTGGGGTGTGCTGGCCCACTCCACGCACGTCCGGGGAATCGGCTCGTACGAGAACGGCGTGGAAAAGCCGCGGGTTACCGTCACACTGGCAAGCGCCCTGCCCGAGGAGACCTGCCGGAAGGTCAACCTCGGCTACCGCGACCCGGCGAGCATCGACCCCACCGAGTGGCAGGACCGCGAAGACGAAGGGCTGCTATACGTCCCCAAGGCCGGCGAGATGCTCTACAGACTCAAGAACCCGCCCGCCTGGCAGCAGCCGTAAAATAGGGACAGTCACCTATTTTAGACCATCCCATTGCTGTCAGGGCCAGCCGTGAGCGGCAGCGAGCGGAAGAGAAATAGGTGACTGTCCCTATTTTAAGCGCACTTGACCGCAGGGCGCGTGCGCCGGATACTCCCGGTCGGTCTTGAGACCGCATTTCAGAGCAAAGGGATATCACCATGCGACGAGCCATATTGCTGGCCGCCCTGTTTGTCACCGGATGCGAACCGGGCCAATCGCCCTTCGCAGGCCCGGCCGACGGGGCACGCGACTACGGACCGGTCTCACTGCGGCTCACCCGCCGCGACACGCTGGCGACAGCCGAAGGCGAGGTCCGCGCTCTGGCTTTCTCACCCGGCGGACGGCTGCTGGCGGTGTCCGAGGCCGTTGATGGCGGGCTGCGAGGGGCGCTGTCGTTGTGGGACGTGCGCAACCGCAGACGGCTAATCCGCACGGAAACGGACAGCCCGTACACGCACCTGTCCTTTACGCCGGACAGCGACGAGCTGATCGCCATGTCGCGCGCCGCCATCGACATACGAAGCGTAAACTCGCTGGAAAGAACCCGCGGCATCGAACACCCCCAGCGGAGATGGACCGACATGGACCTCTCGCCGGACGGTCGTCTGCTGGCGGCCGTCGCGTGGGAAGACTCCAACGTGCACGTCTTCGTGGTCTCCGAGGGCACTCGTCTGACGCAGCTCAGCGGGGACTTTTCGGCCGTCGCGTTCGCGCCCGACGGCGAGCTGCTCGCCGCGGCGGCCGGCGAAGAGCTGCATCTGTTCGACACACAGACATGGCGGCAGCGGCGCCTGCCGACTCCGCCGGTCCTGCGGGCGGGTCCGCCGATACCCGTAATGGACGTTCTGTTCGGTCCGGAGGCGGACTTCGTTTTCACCGCCGGCGCAATGGGCAGGACCTGGAACACCGCCGACGGCGAAGCGATAGCCACGCTCCAGCCGCCGCCTACCATCCGCGCGGTGGCGATTTCGCCCGACCGGCGCGTGCTGGCCGTCGCCGAAAACGACCTCAGCTTCTGGGAACTGCCTCAGGGACGACTCCTGGAGGCGGTTACCGACCATGAGGGCGGACCGTCGGCCGTCGCCTTCAGCCCGGACGGCGAGACCTGCGCGTCGGCGTCACTGGACGACCGCTCCGTTGTGCTCTGGAAGGTGGACGTCGGCAGGTAAAGCCGCGCACGGGCCGGTGAGCGCCGCGTTGCTTCGCCGCTCCGTCCAGGGGATACTAAACCGTCTTCTGCCCCGCCTTCGCCAGGCGGACCTGCGCGGCGTGCATATGCTCGGCCGTCGGTGCCCGGCCGGTCTCCATCATGTCTCGGAAGCAGTCGAACAGATACGTCGCGTCGTGCGGACCCGGGGCGGCCTCGGGGTGGTACTGCACGCTGAAGACCGCACGGTCGGTAAGCGTGAAGCCCTCCACCGTCTGGTCGTTGAGATTGATGTGCGTCACAGTCGCACCGGCCGCCTGCAGCGATTCCACCTCGGCCACAAAGCCGTGGTTCTGGGAGGTAATCTCCACCTTTCCCGTGGCCTCGTTGCGGACCGGGTGGTTCGCGCCGTGATGGCCGAACTTCAGCTTGTACGTCCGCCCGCCCAGCGCCAGGGCGAGCAACTGGTGCCCAAGGCATATGCCGAAGACCGGAACCTTGCCGATAAGCCCCCGCAGGGTCTCGATGGTGCAGGTGACGGCGGCCGGGTCGCCCGGGCCGTTGGAGACGAACACGCCGTCGGGCTTGCTCTGGAGTATCTCCTCGGCCGTAGCCGTCGCGGGTACCACGCGGACGCGGCAGCCGGACTCCACAAGATTGCGGAAGATGTTCATCTTCGCGCCGCAATCGATGGCCACCACGTCGAATACCCTTTCCCCATGGCCGCGATGCTTCTGGGCGAAGTCGCCGACGTAGCCGTCGGACCAGTCGTAGCCCTGCTTCGGCGAGACGCGCTGCACAAGGTCCAGACCGGCCATCGAAGGCAGCTCCCTGGCGCGGGCGACAAGCTCGGCCGGGTCGTCTATCTCGGTGCTGAGCACGCCGTTCATCGCGCCTGCAAGGCGTATGTGCCGCGTAAGCGCGCGGGTGTCTATGCCCTCGATGCCCGTAACGCCCGAAGCGCGGAGGTACTCGTCCAGCTTCTCGCGCGAGCGCGGATTGCTCGCGACCGGCGAAAGCTCCTTCACCGCGAAGCCCGCCACCTGCACGCGCCGGTCGTGGCTTTCGACGTCCTCGTCGTTGACGCCATAGTTACCCATCAGCGGATAGGTCATCGTCACGATCTGACCGCAGTAGGACGGATCCGTGAGGACCTCCTGGTAGCCGGTCATGGCCGTGTTGAACACCACCTCGCCGCCGGTGGTGCCCTCCGCGCCGAAGCAACGACCCTCGAACACCGTCCCGTCGGCCAATGCGAGCTTACATGTCTTTCGTTCGGTCATGTTCGTGTCTTCCGTCGTATTCTTTCAGTTTCCGCCACCGCGCGCCACCTGCCGCTCGACACAGAAACGCAGCGCGGCAGAGGTATTGTTTGCCAAAATCCTGTCGGGGCGATCCACAATTCGCGACTCGCGACTCGCGATTCGCAATTCGCAATTCGTCGGGCACAGCCCGACCTACGCGTCAATCCACAATTCGCGACTCGCGACTCGCAATTCGCAATTCGTCGGGCTCAGCCCGACCTACTGTTGCCGCCCGCAGCATTTCTTGTATTTCTTACCCGACCCGCAGGGGCAGGGGTCGTTGCGCGCCGGCCGGGCGTCGGCCTTTATCGGCTCGACCTTCTCGGTCTTTTCCAGCAGTTCCTGCTCGGCCTCGATATCCTCGCTCGAACGCGCCCTGCCGGCGAGGTCGCTGAGCTTGCGGTCTTTCTGCTTCTTGTCGAATCTTCTCGAAATCGGATCCCTGGCCATCACGCCCTCCTTCGCCGGCCGTGCGTTCGCGGTTCGACAATGAGACGCAGAGCGGCTGAGGCATTGTTTGCAGAAATCTTGTCCGGGCGATCCACAATTCGCGACTCGCCATTCGCCATTCGCCATTCGCCGAGCACAGCCCGACCTACGCGCCAATCCGCAATTCGCGATTCGCGACTCGCAACTCGCCATTCGTCGCCCACAGCCCGACCTACTGTTGCCGCCCGCAGCATTTCTTGTATTTCTTGCCCGAGCCG
>JBNGDC010000013.1:46460-78036 GCA_049975485.1 Phycisphaerae bacterium
CAGCCCGACCTACTGTTGCCGCCCGCAGCATTTCTTGTATTTCTTGCCCGAGCCGCAAGGACACGGGTCGTTACGTCCGACCTTGGGCTGCTCGCGGACGATGGTCTGCGGGCGTTTCGGCTGGGCCGCCTGCGCCTGGGCGTTCATGTCCTGGGCGAGGTGGTCGTAGCCGCTGAGCTGCTCGTGCACCGCCCCGGAGACCTGATACACGCTGGTCATCTCGGCCTCGGGTGTCAGGCGAACCTTGAAGATCATGTCGGTGACCTTCTCGCGGACGCCGGCAAGCATCTCCTGGAACTGTCTGGCGCCCTCGCGCTTATAGACCACCCGCGGGTCCTGCTGGGCGAAACTCTGCAGTCCGACACCGCCGCGGAGGTGGTCCATCGCCAGCAGATGATCCTTCCAGCCGGCGTCGTAAATCTGCAGCAGGACGAAACGCTCCAGCTCCGTCATCTCCCGCCGCAGGAACCCCCGCCCGACCTCCAGCAGCTTTGCGAACACGTCGCCGTCGAACTCCTCGGCCGACAGCTCGGTATCGAAGCGGTTGCGGGCGAATTCGATAGCCGGTTCCACGTCCGGCTGCGAGCCGATGCGGTTGCGTATCTGCTCTTCCAGTCGCCCCTGAACGAGCCACTGGTGCGACAGCTCGGTCAGTTGCTCCTGTATCTGCCGCGGCGTCATCTCGGCGAGCTGCTCGCCGGTCAGTCCGGCTTCGTACTTGCGGTTGGCCCAGTCGGCCAGTGCGTTCATCGCCCAGATGTTCCCGGCGCCGGCCTGGCCGATGGTCATCTCCATGGCGTGCTCGACGGGGTACTCCACCTCCCGGCGCCGGTAGGCCTCCAGCACCTTTTCCCACAGATACGCGCGGGCGCCGTCGGGGTTCTCCGCCGAGAAATCCTCAGCGTTCACATCTATCCCGAACTTGTTCCGCGCCCAGTCGGCCAGCGACTCGGCCGGGAAATCCTCCTCCAGGAATCTCGCCGCCGGCGTCAGGTCCATCTCCTCGATTTTCTCGACGGCCGCCGCAGTAAGCTGCTCCTCGACTTCATCAGAGGTCATCTTGCGGAGCTGGTTCTGCGAGAAGTTCACGCCGAAGCGGCTCATGGCCCAGCCGCTGAGACCGCGGACATCCCACTGGGTGGCGTCGGTGCCGGCCTCCATGTACTCGCCCAGCGTTACGGAGATATTCTCGACGACCTCGTCGCGGGCGAGCTTGCGGAGCTGCCCGGCGAGCTTGTCGAAATCGTCCGGTTCGGACGCGTCTATCTGCGACTCGTCCACGGTTACCTGCAGGTTCTGCCGCGCCCATTCGGCGATGCAGCGCCTGCGGTAATCGCCGCCGAGATATGAATCCACGGCCTCTGTGACCGATTCCTCCATCATCTCGCGGACGAGCGACTCCAGCTCACGTCCTTCGAGCACCTGCTGGCGGCGGGAATAGAACACGTGCCGCTGGTGGTCCATCACCTCGTCGTATTCCAGCAGGTTCTTGCGGATTTCGAAGTTCCGCTCCTCGACCTTTTTCTGCGCCCGCTCGATGCCTTTGGAGACGCGCCGGTTCTCGATGGCGTTTTCGCCCTGCAGGCCCAGCCAGCCCAGAACCTTCACCGTCCACTCGCCGGCGAAAACGCTCACCAGGTCGTCACGAAGCGACAGGAAGAATCGGCTGGAGCCGGGGTCGCCCTGACGGCCCGACCGGCCGCGAAGCTGATTGTCGATGCGCCGTGCCTCGTGCCGCTCGGTCGCGACGATATGCAGCCCGCAGGGCACCTCCCGATAGCATTCCGTCCGCCCGCGAGCGGGGAAGGTCGGGTCCAGCTTCGGCTTGAAGCAGTGCGCGCAGTTGGTGGCCGGGTCGTACTGCGGGCAGTTTATGCAGCACTTAGTCGAACCCGGCGGAAAGAGGTCCTCCACCTCCACGCCCAGTTCCGCAAGCTTCTCGGCCGACGGGACCTTACACGTGGGGTTTACCACGCCGGGACCGAGTTTGATATCCGTGCCGCGACCGGCCATGTTCGTGGCGATGGTCACGGTGCCGACCATCTTGTCGGAGTCTTTCTTGATGGGCCTGCGCATGCCCGCTTCGGCGACGATGTCGGCCTCTCGGGCGGCGTTCTCCGGCCGGGCGTTCAGCACCTGATGGTCGATGCCGTAGCGGCGGGTGAGCATCTCCGAGAGCCGCTCGCTCTTTTCCACGCTGGTCGTGCCGACCAGCACGGGACGGGCCAGCTCGCGGCTGTAGTGACGAATCTCCTCGACCACGGCGTCGTACTTCGGGTCCACCTCGCCGTAGATGCGGTCGTCGTGGTCCACACGGTTGACCGGACGATGCGTGGGGACCGAGACCACGTCGAGGTCGTATATCTTCATGAACTCGTGGGCCTCGGTCATCGCCGTGCCGGTCATGCCCGCGAGCTTCTCGTAGAGCTTGAAGAAGTTCTGGATCGTCACCGTCGCGAGGGTCTGGTTCTCCTCTTTGATGGAGACGCGCTCCTTCGCCTCGACGGCCTGGTGCAGACCGTCGGACCACTGCCGCCCCTCGAGCAGTCGGCCGGTGAACTCGTCCACGATAATCACCCGCCCGTCGCGGACGACGTAGTCCTTGTCGCGCTCGAACACCAGATGCGCCCGCAGGGCCTGCTCCATCAGGTGGGGCCATTCCATGTTCGCCCCCACGTAGAAGCTGCCCACGCCGGCGACCTCCTGCGCGGCGCCCACGCCCTCGTGGGTCATGTGGACCGACTTCTTGTCCAGCTCTATCTCGTAGTGCTTCGTCCGCCGCTGAAGCTCATCCTCCGCCTCGGCAAGCTCCTGACGGGTCTTGTCCAACTGCTTCTGAACCTTTTGCGACTGCTCATCGTCGGCCTTGTCCAGCTCGCCCTCCAGCGCCTTGACCCGCCGCTTCAGCGACTCGACGCGCTTATTGGCGCGGTCCCACGGGCGGTTCCGCTCGATAAGCTCCCGCGCGACCGCGTCGGCCTTGCGGTAGCGGTCGGTCTGGCCGTAGGCGGGACCGGAGATGATCAGCGGCGTGCGCGCCTCGTCGATGAGAATGCTGTCCACCTCATCGACGATCGCAAAGCCCAACTGCCCTTGGGCCTGGTCCTCCACGGAGAGCTTCATATTGTCGCGGAGATAGTCGAAGCCGAACTCGCTGTTGGTCCCATAGACCACGTCGCAGTCGTACATCTCCTTGCGACGGTCGGTCTTCATGTCGCCGGTGATGTACCCGACCGTCATGCCCAGCATCTCGAAGACAGGCCGGGCGAATTCCGCGTCGCGCTGCACCAGGTAGTCGTTAACGGTGACCACGTGTGTGGTCAGCCCTTCCAGGGCGGCCATGTATATCGCCGGGTAGCAGGCGATGGTCTTGCCCTCGCCGGTGGCCTCCTCGGCGACCCAGCCGCGGTCCAGCACCAGACCGGCGACGAGCTGCACGTCGAACTGCCGGTGGTTCCGCGCCCTTCGCGACGCCTCCCGCACCAGTGCGAAGGCCTCCGGCAACACGGACTGTCGGCTTTCGCCGGCCCGGCGACGGCGGCGAAGTTCGTTGCTCTTTTCGAGTATCCCCTCGTCGCTGAGCTTGCGCATCTCCGGCTCCAGCGGGTTGATGCGCTCGCGCACCACGGACATCATCGAGCGCACAAGCCGGTCGTTCCGGCTGCCGCCGATGAGCTTCAGAAAGAGCTTGCCGAACCAGTCGAACATGGATAATTCCACGCGGCCGGGCTGCTCGTCGACCGCCTCGTCGAGTCTTTCCAGGGGGTGCAAGTACGCCGACAGACCGACCGGACACATCCCGTGCCGCCGCGGGCAGTATCGCACGCCGGAGGCGGGCAAGTCAACCTCGCCGGCTTGACGCCAGGTACAAGCGGGCATACCCTTTGAAGCCCTCTATACGTGAAGAAATGGACCCGCGTATGAACCACACCCCCGCCCCGCTGTCGATTGCGCTGGCCGGTTGCGGCTCGTTCGGGCTGTTCTGCCTGGAGGCGTACAGCCGGCTGGATGTGGTCCGGCCCGTAGCCGCCGCCCGGGCGAGCAAACCCGACGCCCGCCGGCGCTGCGAAGCCCTCGGCGTGGATGTGCTCGACAGCTATGGCAAACTGTTCGCACGCGACGACGTCGATATGGTCCACGTCGCCACGCCGCCGGACAGACACTACGAACTCGTCACCGCCGCCCTGCGGGCGGGAAAGCACGTGCTGTGCGAAAAGCCGCTCTCTCTGGACCTGCGCGAGGCGGAGGAGATGGTCCGCCTGGCCCGGCAGACGCGCAAGGTGCTGGCCGTCAACTTCGTGATGCGCTACTCCCCGGTGGCCGACTGGGTCAGTCGCGTCCTGCGGACCGGCGTGCTGGGCCGGCCGCTGGCCGGGCAACTGGTCAACTGCGGCTCGGACAGCGGACTGCACGACGACCACTGGTTCTGGGACAAGAGCAGCTCGGGCGGAATCTTCGTGGAGCACGGCGTTCACTTCTTCGACCTGTATGAACACTGGCTGGGCGAGGCGGAGGTCATCGACGCCCATGCGGAGTCACGCGAGGACGGCAAGGAGGACCGTGTGTTCTGCACGATCCGGCACACCGACGGCACGATCGTCGAGCACGGCCACCAGTTCGACCAGATATCGCCGCTGGACCGCACGCGGCACCGGCTTATATGCGAGCTGGGCGACGTGCACGTAAGCGGATGGGTGCCGTCGGAGCTGGTGGTGGACGTGGCCGTCGATGAAGATGGCGCTGAGCTGCTTGCCGAAGCGCTCCCGGAGGCCGAGCTTAGCGTAACCGAGCTGTTCGACGACCGCTTCGGCGGCACAATCAAAGGCCGGGGCGTTGATCGCAGTGTGGACCGGCGGGTGCGCGTCACGGCCCGGCGGAGCGAAGAGAAGGAAGCCGCCTATGCCGACGACCTGCGGGCATTACTGGCCGACCAGGTCGCGTACATCCGTGACCGTTCGCATGAACGGAAGGTGACCGAGCACAGCGCCGTCGCCTCGCTCCGCACGGCCACGAAGGCGGCCGAGCTTGCGATGCGCGAGACGCTGAGCTAGTTCAACACGGAGGCGCAGAGAAACAGGGCAGGGAAACTTTTTTCCCTCGGCAGCTCTGCGTTGCTGTGGCGCAAAGATGAAAGGATCACCGGAGAATGAGCGGCGGAAGACCACTGGGAATCGGGCTTATAGGTTGCGGGTCGTTCGGGCTGTTCTGCCTGGATGCGTTCTCGACGATGCCGGAGGTCCGCATATCGGCCGTCGCGGACAGCCGCGCGGAGGCGGCCGAGACGGCCGGACGACGCTTCAACGCCGCCGTCCACACCGACTGGCACGAGCTTCTTGCCCGCGGCGATGTGGACATTGTGCACGTAGCCACCCCGCCGGCGAGCCATCACGAGCTTGTGCTGGCCGCTCTCAGCGCCGGCAAGCACGCGCTCTGCGAGAAGCCCCTGGCCCTGAACACCGACCAGGCCGACGAGATGCTGGCCGCGGCCGACCGCGCCGGGCGGATAGCGCCGGTCAACTTCGTGATGCGGCACAACGCAGTCGCAGCGGCGGCAGGTGAGATAATCCGAAGCCGGGTGCTGGGCAAGCCGCTGGCCGGGCGGCTCACCAATTGCGCCTTCGACACCTACATGCCGCCGGGGCACTGGTTCTGGGACCACAGCGTCTCGGGCGGGATCTTCATCGAGCACGGCGTGCATTTTTTCGACCTTCACACCCGCTGGCTGGGACCTGCGACTGTGCTCAGCGCGCATACCGAGACGCGTGAGGGCAGCGGCGTCGAGGATCGCGTAACCTGCCGGCTGCGGCACGAAGACGGCGCTATCGTCAGCCACTACCACGGCTTCGACCAGATAGAACCCATGGACCGCGCCGACCACCGGATTATCTGCGAGCTGGGCGAGGTCCGCGTGCTGGGGTGGATTCCGATGCAACTGGAGGTCGAGGCCGCCGTCAACGACGAAACCCAACAGCGCCTCGAACAGTGCTGCCGGGGCTGTGAAGTCGAAAACCTTCGCGACCTGTCCGACGAACAGGGACGCCTGGTCGGGCGGGGCAAGCAGCGCGACGTAACTCGCATCATCCGCCTGGGCTGGCAGCCGTACGACGATAAGGCCGCCACCTACGCCGCGAGCATACGCGCGCTGCTGGCCGACCAGATCGCCTACATACGCGACCCGTCCCACCGGCGCGAAGTTACCGAACAGGACGGCCGCGACGCGCTGGCGGTCGCCCAACAGGCAGCCGGGATGGCGGCCACCGGCTGATACGCTCAGCTACGCTCAGCCAGCGGCGTGTAGCGCCGCCCGCCGAGGATGTTTTTGTACGCCGGACGGATTATCCGCCCGCCGCTTACAATCTCCTCCAGCCGATGCGCACACCAGCCGGCCACCCGGGCCGCGGCGAACAGCGGCGTATAGAGGTCCGTCGGAATGCCCAGCATGCTGTAAACGAACCCGGAGTAGAAGTCCACGTTGGCGGCTATGGGCTGGTTGCTCTTTTTCACCTCGTGGAAGACCTTCGGGCCCAGCTCCTCCAGCTTCAGATAGAGCTGATATTCGTCCTCCATGCCCTTTTCCTTCGCCAGCTCACGCGCCTCTTCCCTGAGGATGGTCGCACGGGGGTCGCTGAGCGTATAGACGGCGTGCCCCATGCCGTAGATAAGACCGCTGCGGTCGAAGGCGTCTTTGTGAAGGATGCGGGTGAGGTAGTCGGCCAGCTCGCCTTCGTCCGTCCAGTCGGAGACGTTGGACTTTATATCCTCCATCATCTCGATGACGCGCACGTTGGCGCCGCCGTGCTTGCGACCCTTCAGCGACCCAACCGCGCCGGCTATGGCCGAATAAGTATCAGTGTCAGAGGAAGTTATAACGTGTGTGGTAAACGTGGAGTTGTTTCCGCCGCCGTGCTCGGCGTGCAGCACAAGGCACATGTCCAGCGTCCGCGCCTCCAGGGGCGTATATTCCTGAGACGGACGGATCAGCCGGAGGATATTCTCGGCCGTGCTGTCGTGCGGCTCGGGATGGTGGATATATAAGCTCTGCTCCTGGTAGTAGTGCGCCTTGGCCTGGTAGCCGTAGGCGATCATCGTCGGAAAGCGCGCGACCAGCTCGATGGACTGTCGCAGCACGTTGCGGATGCTGGTGTCGTCGGGGTTTTCATCGTACGAATAGCAGGCCAGCGCACTGCGGGCGAGTTTGTTCATGATGCTGCTGCTCGGCGCCGCGAGGATCATGTCCTCCGTGAAGCCCTCCGGCAGCACACGCTTCTGCCCCAGCAAACGATGGAAACACTTGAGCTGGTCGGCCGTCGGCAACTGGCCGAACAGCAACAGGTAGGCGGTTTCCTCGAACCCGAAGCGCCCGTCCTGCTTGCAGCCGGCTATAAGCTCGCTTACGTCGATACCCCGGTACCGCAGGCGACCTTCGACGGGGATCTTGTCGCCCTCATCCAGGATATACCCGTGCACGTCGCCGATCTCGGTCAGGCCGACCAGAACACCTGTGCCGTCGGCGTTCCTCAGTCCGCGTTTCACCTGGAACCGCGGGTAGAGACTGGTGTCGATGCGGTCGTTGCGTTCGACCACCTCGGTCATCTCGTCGAGGAAGGCCTGTTCCCGGTCTTCGGTAATGTGCTCGTCGGTCATTTCTTTCACCTCCGCTGTATGGTTAAGCCGCCTATCAGCGCGGCTTGCCAAGAGCATAACGAAAACTCATGCCGCCGTAAACGTCCGTGCCCAAGTACGCCCTTTCGACGCTCCGGACGGCCGCTTATTATGCACCCTCGAAGGAGAACGATATGCATCTGCTTGACCTCTGCGGGAAATGGAAGCTCCGTCGGAAGGGTGAACATCGCGCAATTGCCGCCGAAATACCGGGTTGCGTACACACCGACCTCCTGAAGGCCGGCGAGATACCACAGCCCTTCTACCGAGACAACGAGCGTGCGGTCCGATGGGTCGGCCGGGCCGATTGGGTGTATTCCCGCGATTTCGATATACCCGAAGAGTTTCTCAAGCACCGTCGGATTCTGCTGCAATGCGAAGGTCTGGACACGCTGGCGGACATCAAGCTCAACGGCCGCAGAGTCGCCAAAACCGACAACATGTTCCGCAAGTGGGAGTTCGACGTCGGCGATCTGCTGCGCGAAGGCGGCAACACCATCGAAATAACCTTTGCATCGGCACAGAGATACATCGAGAAACGCCAGCGACGGACCCCCCTGCCATACTGGGGCAAGGGCCACAAGGGCGGCTGTGCGGCGTGGCTGCGGAAAGAGCAGTGCAATTTCGGCTGGGACTGGGGACCGATGCTGGTGACTTGCGGCATCTGGCGTCCCATCGGGCTGTTGGGCTTCAGCAAGGCCCGACTCCAGGACGTCCACATCCGCCAGAAGCACGCACGCGGTGGCGTTACTCTTACAGTGGACGCATCGGCCGAGCACGTCACACGTACTCAGACCTCCGCGGAGGTTTCGGTGAGCTTTCGAGGCAGTGAGCTTGCCCGCCGCACGGCCCGTGTCAAAGCAGGCAAGACCCAAGCGAAGGTTCGTGTGGACAATCCGCAACTGTGGTGGCCCAACGGCATGGGCGACCAGCCGCTCTATGACGTTAATGTGGAACTACTGGACGCCGGCGGCGAACGGCTGGACCGGACCAGCCGCCGCATCGGGCTGCGGAAGCTGGAGCTGGAACGCCGCAAGGACCGCTGGGGAGAAAGCTTCCGCTTCCGCGTCAACGGCAGGACCTTTTTCGCAAAAGGCGCCAACTGGATACCGGCCGACGTTTTTCAGAACCGCGTTACTCCGCAGCGCTATCGGCAACTGCTGCAAAGTGCGGCCGATGCGAACATGAACTTCCTCCGCGTCTGGGGCGGCGGCATATACGAGCAGGATGAGTTTTACGACCTCTGCGACGAGCTGGGGCTGTGCGTCTGGCAGGACTTCATGTTCGCCTGCTCGACGTATCCGACGTTTGAGAAGCCGTTCATGGACAACGTCGCCGCCGAGGCCGGGCAGAACGTCCGACGCCTCCGACACCACCCCTGCATCGCCCTGTGGTGCGGCAACAATGAGCTTGAGCAGGGACTCGTCGGGGACGAGTGGACCGAAAGCTCCATGAGCTGGGACGACTACAAGCCGCTGTTCGACAAGCTCTTGCCGGACATCTGCCGCAAGTTCGACCCGGATCGGCCGTACTGGCCCAGCAGCGCACATTCGCCCCGTGGCGACCGACACGACCACAGCAACCCCCGCTGGGGCGACGCGCACCTCTGGTCGGTCTGGCACGGCCGGCAGCCCTTCGAGTGGTATCGCGGGGCGTTCCACCGCTTTTGCAGCGAATTCGGCTTCCAGAGCTTCCCCGAGCCGCGGACCACGCGCGGATTCACCGATAAGAGCGACCGCAACGTCACCAGCCCCGTAATGGAGCACCACCAGCGAAGCCGTATCGGCAACGACGCCATCCTGCAATACATGGCCTCGTGGTTCCGCATGCCGACGAGTTTTGACAACCTGCTGTGGCTCAGCCAGATACTGCAACTGCTGGGCATTCAGTACGCCGTGGAGCACTGGCGGCGGAACATGCCCCGCTGCATGGGGGCCATCTACTGGCAGCTCAACGACTGCTGGCCGGCGGCAAGCTGGTCCAGCATCGACCATCTGGGCAGGCCGAAGGCGCTTCACTACGGAGCCAGGAGATTCTTCGCCCCTCTGCTGCTCAGCGCGGTAGAGGATACCGCCCGCGGGCGAATCGACCTGCACGTGACCAGCGACCTCCCGGAGGCAAGTCCCGCCGAGGTGCACTGGACGCTGGCTCGCCCCTGCGGGGAGGTCCTGGCGGCCGACGTCGAGAAGGTCGAATGCAAGCCGTCCAGGAACACCCGCGCGGTGCGGCTGGACCTGCGCGACACATTGAGAGAGTACGGGCCGGATGATCTGCTGTTGTTTGCCGCGCTTCGCAGCGGCGGACAGGTCGTCTCCTCTACTTACTCGGCCTTGGCCAAACCAAAGCGCATGGAGCTTGAGGATCCGCAATTCAAAGTGCGGCCGAAAGGGGAGTCCGACGGAACCTTCACCGTGCGGCTGGAGGCCCGCAGGCCCGCGCTGTGGACCTGGCTGGAGCTGACAGGCACAGATGCCCTCTTCAGCGACAACTTCTTTCACCTCTGGCCCGGCGTTACGCACGAGGTAACCGTCCGCCCCGACGTGAAGCTCTCCGCGGCGCAGTTCCGCAAAAAACTTCGAGTCCGAAGCTTGGTGGACACGTACTGACCGACAAGCGCCCCATGCCTAGAATTTGGGGAAGGCGCTCGGCGGATAGCTGCGGGAAAGGCGGTGCGGCGAATTGATACAGGACAAAGGGCCTCCCGAAGCGGCCAACCCGCCCGACGTGCCGTCCGAGCTGAAGGACCGGGCTCTGGACGAGGCGGCCGAGGGCATCGCCATAAGCGATCCCGGACAACCGGACAATCCCCTGATCTACTGCAATCGCGGCTTCGAGCAACTCACCGGCTACACACGCGCCGAAGCCGTCGGCACCAATTGCCGGTTCCTCCAGGGCCCGGGGACGGACGCCGCGTCACTCGCTGAAATCCGCTCCGCCCTGCGGGACGGGCACCCCTGCCGCGTGGAACTTCTGAACTACCGCAAGGACGGCACACCGTTCTGGAACCGACTGTCGCTTACGCCCGTGCGGGACTGTCAGGGACGGGTAACGAACTTCATCGGCGTGCAGTCCGACGTAACCGCTTACCGCGACGCCCTGGAGGAGGTCCGCCGGGCGCGTGACGAGCTTCAGCAGGCAAACAGGCACATGCGGCAGGGACTGGAGCTGGCCGCAAGAGTGCAGCAGGCCCTGCTGCCGGAACAGGCGCCGCAGGCCGGCGGCGTGATCTTCTCCTGGCTGTATGAGCCGTGCGAGGAGCTGGCCGGCGACATCCTCAACGTCTTCCGACTCGACCCGCGGCACATAGGCATCTACGTGCTTGACGTCAGCGGCCACGGCGTGCCGGCAGCGCTGCTGTCCGTGACGTTGAGCCGCTGGCTGGGAATCCAGGCGGCCCGCTACGCCGCAGGTTTGCCCGACGTCGATATGTCCAAACCGGCCGACGTCGCAGAGCGGCTGAACCGGGACTTCCAGATGGATGAGCGGCTGGGTCAGTACTTCACGCTGCTCTATGGCGTGCTGGACTGCGGTGCGCGGGAGTTCCGTTATGTTTCAGCGGGGCATCCTCCCCCGGCCGTCCTCAGGGCGGGTCGACGGGCGCGGCTGGAGGACGTCAGCGGCTTCCCCATCGGCGTCGTTACAGAACCGCAATACGAGTCGCGGCGGCTGTCGCTGGGCGGAGGCGACCGCGTTGTGCTCTATACCGACGGGCTTACAGAAGCGGCCGACGCGGAAGGCAAGCCCTTCGGCGAGCAGCGGCTGCTGGCGGAGCTGGAGCGCACCCGTACCGAAAAGCTGGATGACTGCCTGCCGGCTTTGGTCAAGGCGGCCCGGACGCACAGAGGGGAAGCGGACTTCGAAGACGATGTGTCACTCGTCGCCATGTCCGTTCCCCGGCAAGCGGACTGAGCCGATGAGTTTGGCAGACATAGAGCGACATGGACCACCGCACAGGGGAACTGCTTCTTGAGTGAAGCCAGGAAAACCGCCCTCCGCATATGGACCGTGGGGCACTCAACCCGAACGGCCGAGGAGTTTGTCTCGCTGCTGAGGGAATACTCAATCGAACTGGTCGCCGACGTCCGCCGCTATCCGGGCTCGCGCAAATTCCCGCACTTCAACCGCGATGAGCTGCGGAAGCTGCTTGCCGATAACGGGATACGATATGTATGGTTCGAGGATCTCGGCGGGCGACGGCATGGGAAGTCGGCCTCCGAATCGCCGAACGTAGGGCTAAGGAGTCGCGGTTTCCGAAATTACGCCGACTATATGCTCACGGACCGGTTCGCTTCCGCCCTGGCGAAGCTCATGGACGTCGCCCACGAGGCCCGTACCACGCTGATGTGCGCGGAGCTGCTCTACTGGAAATGCCATCGACGGCTTATATGCGACACACTCACCGCCCATGGTGTGTCGGTAACGCATATACTTGGTCATGGCCGGACACGCGAGCACACGCTCACGCCGGAGGCGCGAATCGAGCCCGGTCCGGTCGTTGTGTACCGCTGAACAGCGCATAGGATTTACCGCACGACGAAACGCGGATAGAGAAAAGCACGGCAGGAGGGATCGATGCAGGAGTTAACTCTTATCAGTGGCGACACCATACCCCAGTTGGGCCTCGGCACCTGGCCGCTCAAGGGCGATGAAGGCGCGCGGGTGATAGCGAAAGCCCTTGAGATGGGCTACCGGCACCTCGACACGGCCGTCTTCTACGGCAATCATCACAGCGTGGGGCAGGGAATCCGCGACGCGGCCGTGGACCGCGACGAGGTGTTCGTCACCTCGAAGGTCTGGCCGGACAAGCTGGCCTACGACGACGTACTCAGCGAGTGCGAGCGGTCACTGAAGGAACTTGGACTCCAGACGCTGGACCTGCTGTTGATCCACTGGCCCAGTCAGACGGTGCCGCTGGAAGAGACGCTGCGGGCCTACGCCCACCTGCGGGAGGAGGGGAAGATCCGCCACGCGGGCGTCTCGAACTTCACCGCGGCCCGGCTGGGGCGGGCAATCGACGCCGACATCGTTCCCATAGAGGTCAACCAGGTGGAGTATCACGTGTACCTGAACCAGCAGAAGCTGCTGGACTTCTGCCGGTCGCGAGGAGTGGTGCTCACGGCCTATGCCCCTCTGGCGAAGGGCCGGGCCGCCGGCGATGAACTGCTCCGCGAGATAGGCCGGGCCTACCGAAAGGCCCCCGCGCAGGTCGCATTGCGGTGGCTGGTGCAGAAGGGCATTTGCGTGATACCCAAATCCTCCAACGAGGAACACCTCCGGCAGAACATGGATATCTTCGACTGGTCGCTGACCGAAGAGGATGTGCAACGCATCGAGGCCGACCTTCCCCAGACACGCCTGTTCGACTGGGAACAGGGCGAGTTCGAGGAGGACGAGGACTGACGCTGAGCCGCCATCGGCGGTCTTACGCGGTTCATGCATAGAGGACACGAATTCCACGGATTACCACGAATTACACCAATAACTGCTTTTTGAGAGCTTTGAAGAAACCCGCATAGGTGAGATTCGTGCTGATTCGTGTAATTCGTGTTCTCCCCCCGCCCGGCTTGCATCCGCTCGCTGCGCTCGCGTCTGCGCGGGTTCTCATCCCTCATCACACCGCAATCCAACAAGCAAGGAGCAAAAAAAAGCCCGTCGCAAGGACGGGCGTTCTGATACGAGGCCGACGGGATTCTGCTGCGCAGGCGCCTTCGGCGTCGCACCCGCCGGCATCCGCTCGCTGCGCTCGTGTCTGCGCGGGTTCTCATCCCTCATCACACCGCAATCCAACAATCCAGGAGCAAAAAAAAACAGCCCGTCGCAAGGACGGGCGTTCTGATACGAGGCCGACGGGATTCGAACCCGCAACCACCGGATCGACAGTCCGGTACTCTATCCAGTTGAGCTACGGCCCCGTGACCCGCCGGAAAGGGGATACCGCTACCGGGTCTTCCGGCGGAACCGAAAGTATATCCCCTCCGCGAGAAACTTGTCAATCCCGTTTGAGCGTCGGCGGGCAAAATTCACCCGCCTGACCAAAGCCGAGCCACGGCCGCGAGCTAGAACAGCCAGGCCTCGGCATCCTCCTCCACGTCGGCGAAGGACGAGTCGCTTTGCTTTTTCTCGGTCTCAGGATCGCTCTGTTCGTCTCTTCCGGCGGGAACATAGGACAGATCGAGGTCGTCCTCGGATACGGCGGGAGTCTCCTCGTGGGAATCGGCTGCGTCCGGGGTGGGCACGTCGTAGAGCGCCCCGGAGTCCTGCGAAACATACAGGCCTTCGTCGTAATGGCTCATGTCTTCGGAAGAAATGCCGCTCTCGACCGGCGAGACCTGCTCATATCCTCGCTCAGGGGGTTCCGCCACCGCCACGGTCTGCCGGGCCGCCGACTGGTAGCTAACGGCCGGTATGTTGTGGAAGTAGTGGTCGAACCTGTGGGGGTCGCCGGCCAGTCGGGGCGTCCGCGCCTGGCGCAGGTGCCGCAGGTATGCGTCAAGCTCGTCCGACTCGAAACGAGCGAGAAAACCCGGGTCCGCGGTCGAATTCACCTGTAGGATCTGGTCGATGATCTGGCGCTTCGTCATGTCGATTGCCCTTGTGCGGTTGAAGGCCCATGCGACGTGAGCCGGCCCGATAGCCGCAGTTCTTATCGGCGCCGCCGTCGTGAAATCTTTAGCCCCCGCGCCCATCAGGCGAAAGCTCGTTTGCCCATGCTGCCGATGGTTGTCTATACTCCATGCTGTTTTCGGGAGCAGACGAATGGAATCATGGGCGGCAGACATAGACTTCGAAAAGCCCGGGCCTGTTGCCCGCGCCGTCAAGGCGGGGCTTATAAACCCGCTGGTGAATCATTTCATACCGCCGCAGTGGCTGCGGGCCGTGCTTAAGTTCGCCAAAAGCGAACTGGCGGAGTCCAACTGGCGCGACCCCGGTGGCTGGCGGAGCATGGTCATAAGCTACGACGGACGCCCCACACAGATCGCCGACAAGTTCCTCGTAGGCGCCGGGGGCATACCAGTGGCGCTGCGCAACCGCCGTCGGCTGGGAGCACGGCTGCTGGCGCGGCTGATTGACCAGGCCGGGCACGAGCCGGTCCACGTGCTGTGCCTGGGCGCCGGTCCGGGGCGGATAATCATAGACGCGATGAGCCAGGCCCGCGCCGACAGCGAGGCGACGCTTGTGGACCTGAACTCGGACGCGTTCGACTACGGTCGTCGCATCGCCGCCGAGGCGGGCGTCGGCGACAAGGTCCGCTACATCCAGGGCGACGTCCGCGACGTACGCGACATGCTGGAATATCCGCCGGACATCGTCAAGATGCTCGGCATCTGCGAGTACCTGACCGATGAGCAGATAGTCGCCATAGCCACCGAGGCGGCCAGGGTGATGCCGCCGGGACGAGCCGTGGTGTTCAATAGCATCAGTCGGGCGCACGGCACCGACCGTTTCTTCCGCAGGGTGTTCGGGCTGCACATGAATTACCGTTCGCCGCGAGACCTGCAGCGGCTCATGTCCGAGGCGGGTTTCGGTAAATTCGTGTCCATACCCGAACCGACGGGCGTTTACCATGTCATCGTCGGGCGTCGCGTGACGTCCGCCTGATGTCCGGGTCCAACTAGTCCGAAAGGACCGGTTTCGATGTCAGACCTGTCCGTCCCATGGGACGACGACAAGCTTCAGATAGACCTGCCGAAGCATTGGCGCCTCGCCCAGGTGGCCGCACCCCGCCTGAGAGCCGCCCCGCAGGACTGGGCCGACCGACTGGCCGCTGTTCTGAGCCAGCCCGACACCGGACCACCCCTGGGACGACTGCTGGGGCAGTGCGCAAACGGCCGCATAGCCATAATCGTTGAGGACCTGACCCGCACCAGCCCCCTGCCGGAGATACTGGAAGTCGTCATGCGCGAAATCCGCCACGCGCGGATCGCGAACGACCAGATGGAGATTGTCTTCGCCACGGGCATGCATCCGCCGCTGACCGAGAAGGAGGCGGACGAGAAGCTCGGCGACGCGGGCAGGGGCATACGCCGACGCTCCAATCCCTGGCACGACGAGCACAGCTATACCAGCGTCGGTCAGGCGGGAAAGGTGGACATCCGTGTCGATGAAGGCGTCGCCTCGGCCGATTTGCGGATAATCATCTCTTCGGTCAGCCCGCATCTGCAGGCGGGGTTCGGCGGCGGGTACAAGATGTTCCTGCCCGGCTGTGCCTCGCTGGAGACCATCCGAGGCCTGCACCGACTGGGGGTGGGACGGCGGCTCAGGCAGCTTGTGGGTCTCTCGGCCGAAGACAACCCCATGCGAAGCGCCATTGACGCCGGCGGCAGGATGATAGACGAAGCCCACGGCAGCAGCTTTGCCGTGCAGTACCTGCTGGACGAACACGACCTGCCGAGCTGCGTCGCCGCCGGAGAGGTTATCCCCACGCAACGCATGCTTGCCAAGCAGTGCGCGGTGGACTGTGGCGTGCTGGTCCAGCCGCGGGCGGACGTGCTGCTGGTAAACGCCTATCCGCGCGACTTCGACCTGTGGCAGTCGTTCAAGTGCATCGCCAACACGCTCTGGGCGCTGCGGCCCGGCGGGGTGATGATAGTAACCACCCCCTGCCGCGCCGGTCTGCATGGCATGGAAGTGCCCAACTGGCCCCTCAGCCCGGTCTGGACGCGGCGCGCGGTGCGGCTGCTCGGCGCCGACGCCCTGGGGTCTTTGCTGATGCGGCTGGCGCCCAAGCTGGCCGGCGACGCCGCCTTCTTCGTACGCCTGGCCCTGCGGACACTGCACAGAAACCCCATACTGATGGTTTCGCCGAAGCTGGCGCGCCAGGAGGTGCGATTCCCCGGCATAGAACTGTTCGACGACATTGCCAAGGCCGTCGATCGTGCCGATGAAATACTCCAGCGGCAGCCGCAGCAGGCGGTGGTGTTCCCCGCCGGCGGAGTTACATATCCCGTGCCGGTTCCGCCGGGCGCGCGAACGATAGGCCCATGAACGCAAACGAGACCGACAAGAAGCTCCAGGACCTGCAGAAGCTGCTGGAAATCAGCCGGGCCATGGGCGCCGTCGCCGGTCTGGATGAACTGCTGAACCTCATCATCGACTGCAGCATGGAGCTGCTCAACGCCGAACGTGCCACGCTGTTCCTCTACGACGCCGAATCCAACGAGCTGGTCAGCCGTATCGCCGCCGGACTGGACGAGCTTCGCGTACCGGCCGACAGGGGCATCAGCGGCGCGACCATCGTCAGCGGACAGACCATAAACGTTCCCGATGTCACGGTGGACGACCGCTGGAACCCCGAGCCGGACAGCCGCACCGGCTTCAAGACGCGAAACATACTGTCGGTCCCTCTGCGGGACTACGAAGGCTCGTTGGTGGGTGTCCTCCAGGTCATCAACAAGCGCGACGGGGCGTTCGAGGACTACGACGAGACCGTCGCCGAAGCACTGGGAGCGCAGGCCGGTGTCGCCCTGCAGCGAGCGCGGCTCATCGACCATTACGTCCAGAAGCAGCAGATGGAGCGGGCCATGGGAATCGCCCGCGAGATCCAGCAGGGACTGCTGCCGACCGAAAGCCCGCATGTGGAGGGCTTCGACATCGCCGGGTTCTCGCAGGCGGCCGACGAGACCGGCGGCGACATGTACGATTTCCTGGAGCTGTCGGACGGGCGATGCATGATTATCGTCGCCGACGCCTCCGGCCACGGTGTAGGCCCGGCCCTGGTCATAGCCGAAACCCGCGCCATGCTCCGCGCGGTGAGCATAGGCGGTGCGGACGTGCCGGTCGTACTTGGCACCGTAAACGACCTGCTCGCCGCCGACCTCGGCGAGAGCCGGTTCGTGACCTGCTTCTTCGGGCTGCTGGATGCGGCCGGAGCGTCGCTGAGTTTCGCCTCAGCCGGTCACGGGCCTCTGGTGTTCTACAGCCGCCGTGAGGACAGGTTCGAGCAGTTGCCCGCCACCGGGCTTCCACTGGCGGTGATGGACGGGGCCGACTATTCCGAGGTGCTAAACCGCAAGCTGGAGCCCGGGGACATCGTCCTGGTAACCACCGACGGCTTCTTTGAAGCGACCAACGCCGAGGGGGAGGAGTTCGGCATCCAGCGTCTGCTGGACGTTGTCCGCCGGCACCGTGACCGCCCGGCCAGGCGGATTATCACCGAGATGCGACTGGAGGTCATGCAGTTCACGGAAGGGCTTGCCCAGGCCGACGACCTTACAGCCGTGGTCGTCCGCAAGGACTGACCTGCCGGTCTGCGTCCTCAAGCAGCCGGCGGACCCACCTTTCACGTTGAAGCCGCACGTGCGGCGGTGTTAGACTTCCAAAGTCCGGCACAGCCCCGCCCGGCGGCGGGAGTTTCCACAGGGGAAACACAGCAGAGCCGGCCTGGAATGAAAGGAATCGTCATGAAGCGTTACCGCAGACTCATTATCCTCTGCTCGGCGGCGATAATCGCGGCCGTCGTTTTGCCGCACGCGCTGGCGCAGTCCGGTCAGTTCGCCTCTCCGACGCGGGTGGCCGTCTGCGACGTGGTGAGCATCTTCCGGGACTACGACAAGGCCAAGAACATCATCGCCGACCTGGAATCCCGCCGCGAACAGATACAACAGGAGGACCAGCAGCGCCAGCAGCAGTTGGAAGACCTGCAAATGGAGCTGCAGAGCTACACGCCGGGCAGCGATCAATACGTGCAGACCCGCAATGAGATGGAGCGGCTGGCCATCGACCGCAAGGCCTGGCTGGAATATCAGCAGGCGGTCGCCCTGCGCGAACATCACGAGAAGACGCGCGAGATCTACACCGAGATAATCAATAAGGTCCGCCAGGTGGCCGAGCAGAGCGGGTACGACCTCGTGCTGTTCCGTTCGCAACAGACCATCTCGCCGACGCAATCGACCGGTCAGCTTCTCGAAGAGATTGAGCGACGGCAGGTGCTCTACAGCAGCGACCGGGTGGACATCACCCCGGTGGTGCTGGACGCACTGAACGCCGAATACACCGGCGGCCGCGGCTAGAACTTCAATCCACGATACGCGGGCCCGATGCAATGACCGGTGAAAGGAACAGGGCCGACAATATGCCGAGCTGGCCGCTGACAGTACGCGAGATTGCCGAGCTTCTGGACGGTCGCGTCGAGGGCGACGACTCGCTCAACATCGACGGCGTGGCCGCTCTGGACGAACCCGGAGCGGGCAAGATTACCTTCGCCGCCGACGCCAGGCGCGCCCGGCGCCTGGACGATTCGCAGGCGGCCGCCGCCCTGGTCGCGAACGAACCGAAGACCTCCGACAAGACGCTCATCCGCGTCAGCGACGTGCAGCAGGCCCTGGCGAAGCTGCTGGCCGCCACCGCCCCGCCGGAGGATCTGCCCGACGAGGGCGTGGACGCCACGGCCCGTGTGTCGCCTGAGGCGTCCATAGCCGACGGCGTGCGAATCGGACCGGGCGTGGTCGTCAACGCCGGAGCAAGTATCGGTCCACGCGCCGTGCTGTGTGCCGGCGCGTTTGTCGGAACCGGCGTCGGCATCGGCGAAGACGCCTACCTGGCACAGGGCGTAGTCGTCGGGCGCGACTGTGTGATAGGCGACCGGGTGCGGATCGGGCCCAACACGGTCATCGGCTGGGATGGTTTCGGCTACAATACCGTCGAGGGAAAGCATCACAGGATCCCGCACAACGGCAACGTGGCAATCGCCGAGGACGTGGAAATCGGCGCGTGCTGCTGCGTGGACCGGGCCAAGTTCGGCTCCACCAGCATCGGCGCCGGGACAAAGATAGACAACCTGGTCCAGATCGCCCACAACGTGAAGATTGGTCGAGGGTGCCTGCTGGCAGGTCAGGTGGGGCTTGCGGGCAGTTGCCGCCTGGGCGACTATGTCGTGCTCGGCGGCAGCGCCGGCGTCCGCGACAACGTCACCATAGGCGACGGAGTCCAGTGTGCGGCCTATTCGGCGATTGCCGCGGATGTGCCCGACGGCGCTCGCGTGGCCGGCGTGCCCGCAGGACCGGCGAAAGAACAGATGCGCATCATAACGGCACAATCGAAGCTGCCGGAGCTTATCAAGCGCCTCGCCGCGCTTGAGTCGAAAGTCGAAAACCTTGAGTCGCCAGAAGACCATTAAGAGCGAGTCCGTCGTACAGGGCCGCGGGCTGTTCAGCGGCGAGACGACACGGCTGCGTTTCCTGCCCGCCGACGCGGGCACGGGAATAGTGTTCGTCCGCAGCGACCTCGCCGAGCCGGTGCGGATCCGTACCTCGCCGGATCACATGGCCAAGCGTTCCCGCCGTAGCTCGCTGATGAACGGCTCGGTCACCATCGAGACGGTCGAGCATGTCCTCTCGGCCATCTGGGGACTGGGGCTGGACAATCTGGTGGTGGAGCTTGATGGGTCCGAGACGCCCTCGACCGACGGCTCGCCGCGTCCGTTCGTGGAGGCGCTGCAGCAGGCGGGCACCGTCGAACAGGAGGCCGAACGCAAACCCTTCGTCATAACCGAGCCGGTCCACGTGAACCTCGAAGACGCGATGCTGGCCGCCCTGCCCGGACCTGCCGACACGTTGGATATCCTCTACGACCTGGACTACGGCGATGTTCCGCAAATAGGGCGACAGGCCTTCAGCTTCCGCCTCGGCCGGGACGATTACGTCAGCGAGTTGGCGCCCGCGCGGACCTTCTGCCTGGAACAGGAGGCGAAGGCCCTTACCGCCAAGGGCAAGGCCACCCATCTTAGCCCCAGCGACGTGCTGGTAATCGGCTCCGATGGTCCCATCGAGAACCAGTGGCACTGGTCCGACGAGGCGGTGCGGCACAAGATATGCGATCTCATCGGCGACCTGGCGCTTCTGGGCCGGCCGCTCTGCGGCAGAATAGTCGCCTACAAGAGCGGGCACGAGCTGAACCGCATGCTGGTGACCAAGCTCGCGGAGCAGATGAACCGGACGGGCGAGTCGGGGGGCGCCGTCACGTCGCCGGAGATGAGCGCCCGGAAGATCATGCGACTGCTGCCGCACCGCTACCCGTTCCTGATGGTGGACCGGGTGCTGGAGGTCCAGGGAGACAGCCGAGCCGTCGGAATCAAGAACGTCACCATAAACGAGCCGTACTTCCAGGGGCACTACCCGGGTCAGCCCATAATGCCGGGCGTGATGATCCTGGAGGCGATGGCGCAGCTTTCCGGCGTGCTGCTGAGTCAGCGACTGGAGCACACCGGCAAGGTCGCCGTCCTGCTGAGCATGGACCGTGTGAAAATGCGCCGACCCGTCAGACCCGGAGATCAGTTGATACTCGAGGCCGAAGCCCTGCACGTGCGCAGCCGCACCGGGCACTGTCGCTGCCGTGCCCGCGTAGGGTCGGAGACGGCCGCCGAGGCGGAGATAAAGTTCATGCTGGTTGACTCCGAGCCGGTATGAACCGACCGAAAGGCAATACAGTCGAAATGCCACAGGTTTCCCCACATGCCATCGTCGAAAAGGGCGCTTCGCTGGCCGACGACGTGCGCGTCGGACCGTTCTCCTATATCGGACCGAACGTCCGCATCGGCCCGGGCTGCATAATAGAGAACAACGTCACCGTCACCGGACGGACCACCCTCGGCGAAGGCAACCATATCTATCCGCAGGCCGTCATCGGCGAAAGCTCCGACGCCTCCGATGACGACGGCGAATGCATCATCGGAACGGCCAACACGCTGCGCGAGCACGTTACCGTGTACGCCGGCGAGGACGAGCCGACCCATATAGGTGACGACAACCTTCTCATGATCGACTGCCAGGTGGGTCCGGGAGCGGCCATCGGCGACCACTGCATATTCGCAAACTACACGCACATACGCGAAGGCGCCCGTGTGGAGGACTACGTGCGGACCAGCGGCTTCTGCCTGGTCAACCCCGGAGTCACCGTAGGGTCGTACACGTTCAGCGCCGGCTACGTGATCGTGGACCAGGACGCACCGCCGTTTGCGATAATCCAGGGCTCGCCCTACCGTGTTCGCGGGGTCAACACACACAACCTCCGTCGCTGCGGGTTCGGCGAGGATGAGATCCGCTGCCTCAAAGACGCCTTCCGCGAGCTTTACAACGGACAGACCCGCCGTCCCGACGACGCCGCGATAGAACGTCTGCGCCAGGCAGGTACGAGCAACGCCGGCGTCCGACGGCTTGTCGATTTCATCAGCGGACATTCGGCCCGCGGGGAGTCGGCGGATGTCTGACGTGGAGGTAATGCGCGAAATCGCACCTTCGGCGCAGATCGCACCGGGTGTGAAAATAGGCCCCTACTGCGTCATAGGACCGAACGTCACCATCGGTCCGGATACCGTGCTCAGCCGGCGCGTCTCGGTAACCGGACACACCACCATAGGTTCCGGCAACTTCGTGGCCGAGGGATGCGTCCTGGGCGGCCGGCCGCAGGATCTGAAGTACCAGGGCGGACCGACGATGCTGATAATAGGCCATCGCAACCGCTTCGGCGTGGGCGTCACCGCGCACATCGGCACGGAAGTCGGCGGACGACTGACCCGTGTCGGCGACGACAATATCCTTTCGGACGGCTGCCACGTGGCCCACGACTGCTACGTGGACGACCGGACCCGTCTCGGGCGCGGCGTGCTGCTGGCCGGACATATCCGCGTGGAAACCGGGGCGGTCATAGAAGAATTGGCCGGCGCCCACCACTTCACCACGCTGGGTCGCTACTGCCGCATCGGCCCGCATACCCCCGTCCGCCGCGACGTGCCGCCGTTCACGGATTTCTACTGCCCGCACCAGGACGCCGCGCCGGCCGTCGTCGGAATCCACGACGCGGGAATACGCGCCGCGGACCTCCCGGAGACCGAGGAAATCGAGCTGCGCCGCACGCTGCGGGAGTTGTTCGAGGACGAATCGGCCCTTCAGACAAAGATAGAGACACTGCTGAACATGGGCGTCGAGGGCGAGGCCGCCAGTCTGTGCGAGTTTTGCCAGCGGTCGCTGCAGGGCGTCTTCGGACGCTACCGCGAGCTGTTCCGCGGCAAGACCCCGCCCGAGGCGCCCGAACACCTTCCCCCCGAAAGCCGCCCCGAGATACGGAGGCCTTTACCATGAGTTTTCGCGTTGCCGTCGTCGGTGTCGGACGAATGGGCAAGCTCCATGCCAGGGTGCTCAGCGAGATGCCCGAGGCCGAGCTTACCTGCGTGGTGGACAAGAACGCCGCCACGGCCCGTGCCGTAGCCAAGCAGCATGGCTGCGAGGCCTTCACCGACGTCTCCGAGGCCGTCGCCGTCGCCGACGCCGCCATCATATCGGTACCCACAGTCGCACACGTGGAGGCGGCCAGGCCGTTCGTCGCCGCCGGCAAACCGGTGCTCATCGAGAAGCCCTTCACCGACGACGTAGCCGCCGGCGAAGAGCTGATAGCACTGGCCGAAAGTACCGGCGCCGGCGTCCAGGTAGGCCACACCGAGCGTTTCAACCCCGCGGTGGTTGCGATGCGAAAGCACGCCATCAGCCCCAAGTTCATCGAGGCGCACCGTATCAGTCCCTTCACCTTCCGCTCCGCGGACGTGGGCGTGGTGCTGGACATGATGATCCACGACATAGACCTGGTGCTGATGCTGGCCGGATCGGAGCTGTCGGACATCCACGCCGTCGGCGTCAACGTCATCGGCGCCCACGAGGATATCTGCAACGCCCGGCTGATGTTCGAGAACGGCTGCGTAGCCAACGTCACCGCCAGTCGCCTCGCCATCAAGACCGAGCGCAAGATGCGGATATTCTCCGAAGAGGCCTATCTGTCCGTGGACTACGCCAGGAAGGTCGGCGTCGTCATCAAGAAGAGCCAGAACCTGGACCTTATACAGATGGCCCGGGACATGGACGTGGACGACCTGGCGGAACTGGCCGGCAGCGTGGACTACACCAAGCTGCTGAAAGTCGAGGAACTGGTGGTGGACGATTCCACCGAGCCGCTGCGGAAACAGGCCGAGGCGTTCCGTGAGACCGTGGTCAACCACGTGCCGCCGGTGGTCTCGGCGAGCGACGGGCTGGCAGCGATAAGGGTGGCCGATGATATCGTCAAGCGCATCCGCAGCTACCGCTGGGACGGCGACCGCTCGCCCAGGCAGGGGCTGGACGTAATCCGCCGCGACTGAGAAACGCCCGCTATCCGTCGCCGAAGCGCCTAACGGCCTGGTCCACGGCCATCGTTATGAACCGCTCGGTCTCGACGACGGTGGCCTCGCCCATCAGACGCTCCATGTAATCCTGGACCGCCTGTTCGTATCTCTGCTGGCGCAGCGTCTGCTCTATCCGCTCCTGGGCCTGCTCGAAGCCGACCGTCTCGCCCGGTTCGACGCGGTGGGCTTTTACGATGTAGAAGCCAGTGTCCGTCTCGATGATGTCACTGAACTCGCCCTCATCCAGAGCGAAGGCCGCCCGCTCGACCTCCTTGAGCCGGAAGCTGCCGGCCGGCATGAGCGGCCAGATGCCGTCTTCGTCGGCCTTTACGCCCCTGGAGTATTCCTGGACGACCTCGGAGAAATCCCGCCCTTCGCGCAGCTCCGCCATCGCCTGCCGCATATCCTCGCGCGCCTTGTCCCTGGCGGCGGAGACCTCCAGCGAGGTCGCCTCGCCCGGCTCGTCGGGCAGGTACGCCGTAACAGGGGCCGCGATGAGCTGCATCTGAACCTTCCTGTCGCTGGAGAACTCGTCGGTGTGTTCCCGGTAGTAGTCCCACAGGTCGCGACGCGTGACGCTTATCGCGGGCATGAACCTCGACTGGAGATAGAACTGCACCGTCAGGTATCGCCGTTGCTCGGCGAGCACCTCATCCAGCGTAACCCCCTGCTGCCTGAGGCGGGCGTCCAGATTCGTCTCGCTGCCTCCCGCCGAGGCCAGCATATCCTTGCGGACGCGTTCAAGCTCGGCTTCGACGGCCTGCTTCTGACGGTCCGTAAGGCGACGTTCCGCCTCGGCTGCCAGCAGGATCTGCCCGACCTGCCGGCGCGTCTCGGAGGCGATAATCTGCGCCGCCCGGTTGCGGAACACCGGCTCGGGGGCGCCCGCCGCCTCCTGAAGCTCTGCACGCACCGAGCGAAGGACGTCTTCTATCGTTATGAACCGCCCGTTGACCTGGATCATCGAAGCGGCCACCACCTCCGGCTCGCCGACGATCTCGGCATCGTCGGCCGACGGCGGCTCAGACGGGCTGTCATCCGCCACCGAGGGGGCAGGTGAACGTTCCTCCCGGTCTTCGGCATCCTCCGGCTGCTCCGCCGGCTGAGGCGGAAGCGGCTCGGACGACTCCGGCTCGACCGGAACAAACTGGGGTTGGGTTTGCCGCTCCGGTTCGGAGCCGACTGACGGCTCGTCGCCCTCCTGCGGCGAATGCGATTCCTGCGGTTCGGCGTCGGTGCCCTCCTGCGGTTGGGGTTCGGGAAGCTCCTGCTGCTCCACCGGCGGCGTGACCGGAACGGGCTTCTCGTCGGTATCCTCCGTCCACGGCGCCGTCACCCAGCCGCAGCCGCCAAGACACAGCGCCACGGCGCATAAAAGTGCTGCCTCCCTGCATTTCATCGCTCGGCTCCCATTACCGGCCGGTGTCGCAATCCGCCGGCCGGCGTGGTCAATCGTCCTGCTCTCGGCTCTGAAAGAGGATCGGCTGAGGCCAGCATATCTCTTTCTCACCGTCCACGGTAGTTATCGCGTAGAGCACGTGCAAGCCCGGAGGCAGGGCTTCGAGGCGGACCATGTAGGGATTGTCGCGATAGCGATGGAGAACCTCCAGCTTCCGCAGTCCGGCGTAGTACTCCACCGTGACGTTTTCGCCGATGGGACCCGACGCCAGCAGGTTGAAGGGCCTGTTGGCCTCCATGAAGTGTATCTCCCTGCCCTGCGGTCTGGTGAAGCCGAATCCCTCGTTGCCGTCGAAGCGCGGGAAGTGGATGACCGTCCTGGGCCAGTTGGCAACGAATGCCTGCCACAGCCGGGCCGTGAACTCATCCGGCAGCCAGGAGGCGTCGCCGCGGCGTTGCTCCTCAGTGGCCTCGGGAAAAGGCAGCACCACCGGCCAGTTTCCGTCCCAGGTGTCGTTCAGGCCGATGTACCCGTCGGATTCATCCAGTTGCACAAGCTCCACAGGCCCGGCCGACGCGTCGGCGCCCTCCGGGACCCGCATATCAATAAGCCGCAGGAAGTACGGGACCATTATCTGGTCGGCCCGCCACCACGCGTGGTATCCCCACCACATCGGCGCCTGGGCCCACAATGCGCCCTTTTCGCGCAGCCCGGAATCCCGCTGCATCACATCCTTGAGGTGCGGGCCGTCCTTGGAGCCGATGACGTGCAGGTGCGGCACGTTCAGCACGTACGGATCATCGGTATTCGCACCGGCCATGCCTATCAGCGCCGGTGCCACCGCCGCCGTCCGCTCGGGCATCAACCGGGCCGCACTGGCGGCCGCTTCGCCGGCGGCCGAACCGCCCGTCGCCACGAACGGCAGGTTCGGCAGATTCTCCGCACCGGTCTGCTCGGCCAGTTCCCGTATCGCCGACTCGTAGTGCTCGGGACGGAACGCCCCGCCGATCCGCGCGATGCGATAGTGCCCCAGGATGCTGTACCAGTATCGCAGGTCGTCTATCTTATAGACACCCTCCCAGGTCTCCATGTCGCTGGGCTTGCGCCGCTTGGCGACGTCGCCGTCCCACTGCATCTTCCGCCGCCCGGAGAGCATGACCTCCTTGGAGCCGGTGGTGTAGTACAGCGCCCGGATGTCCTCGAAAGCCAGCGATTCGGGCTTGAGTATGAATATGCCCTGCGTGTCCTCGCCTTCGTCGCTGTCGGCCTGGGTCAGGTGCATCTCCCAGGTCTCCATCGGCGGTCGGAACTGCTGCCACAGCTCCTCGGTAACTGCGTCCTCATCGGCCGGCGTCTCGACAAATGAGATATTGTCGAACACGGCCGACGTCATCTGCCCCTGACTGCCCGAAGTAAGCAGCAGGCCGACCGTGACCTCCCTGTCCATGAGCGTGAAGCAGTAGTCGCTCGCCACCTCCCGCCAGTCCTCGCCGTCGGTGCTGATATAGAGCCGATAGACCGGGTATTCGCGAACCACTCGCAGCCAGTAGCCCGACGCCTCGTCCATCTCGCGGAGCAGACCGTGACGGTAGGTGCGGTTGGCGCCGGCGTGGGTGCTGGAGGCGACGCCGTGGCGGTAGTACCACTGCACGCACCGGTGCTGGTCGTACACCGCGTAGCGCAGAAGCAGCATGCGGTCGTACGCGCCGGCGCCCGTGCGGACGCATATCCCGTAGCGGGGGTACGGACCTTCCTCGGGCGCCTCGGCGATACGCGCCGTGAAGCTGAAATTCAGCGCGTCGGTGGTCACATGGGCGTACCCGCCGCCCCGCTCCTCGTGCGGATGCATGCCGCTGCCCCGGCCTTTGAGGATATACCTGTCGCCGTCCCACCGGCCGACCGGCTCGTCCGCCTCCTCGCCGAGCAGCTTGGCCTCCAGCTCCACCGGCTGGGCGGCCGCACAACCGGCGACCATGAACATGACGAGGGCAAACGAAGCGGGTCGGGATGCTCGCGTGAGAATGGACTTCATGGCAGTAACCTTCCTTTCGATATGTGTTACCGCGGCCCGGGCGGCGCCGGCCGTCGGAAAACGGGTCCACTTACTTGAATAGTCCGTCGGCCGCGGGGTTTCGCTCGCGTCCGGCGACAAACGCGCCGGCCCCGACCGCTCAGCCCACCTCCGCGCCGGCGCCGGCACGCGCAAGCCGGTACAGCAGCACGCGCAGAAGCGTGGGCATCTCGCGGTAGTTCTCCGGCAATCGCCAGTGGACGGTCTTGTCGTCCGGCATGCGCGCGGTGCCCGGTGCATCCTCAAACAACGGCCCGACGGCCGATATGTCCTCGACAGTGAAAACCAGGTCCGGGTCGGAGCGGATGATGCTCTCTATCCCCAGCGCCGCCGCCCGAACGCGCGCCTCGGCGAGGTCCAGCAGCGTCCGGGCAAGCTCCGGCACAGGTCCATAGGCGTCGCGAAGGTCGGCCGATAGCTGCTTAAGCTGCTCGACCTCCCGACAGTCGGCCAGGCGACGGTACAGCTCCATCCGCTGACGGTCCGAAGGCACGTACGACCTGGGTATATAGGCGTCCACACCCAGCTCCACGTGAGCGTCGGCCTTCGGCAGGGACGGCTCGCCCTTAAGCTCACGGACCGACTCCTCCAGCAGTCGGCAGTACATCTCGTAGCCCACCGTGGCGATATGCCCGCTCTGTTCGGCTCCCAGTATGTTACCCGCGCCGCGGATCTCCAAATCACGCATCGCTATCTGGAAGCCCGCGCCGAGGTCGCTGAACTCCTCCACGGCCTTGAGCCGCCTGGCCGCCGTCGGCGAGACGGGCCTGTCGCCCGGCAGCAGGAGATAGCAGTACGCCTTGTGCTTGTATCGCCCAACGCGCCCGCGGAGCTGATGCAGCTCCGCCAGGCCGAAACGGTCGGCGTTGTGGATGATGATGGTATTGGCCGACGGTATGTCCAAACCGGACTCGATGATCGTCGTGCACACCAGTACGTCGATCTCCCCGCGGACGAACCGCAGCATGGTATCGGCCAGCTCGCGC
The DNA here is from genome assembly GCA_049975485.1 of Phycisphaerae bacterium. Classification (GTDB taxonomy): domain Bacteria; phylum Planctomycetota; class Phycisphaerae; order SM23-33; family SM23-33; genus PUND01. The sequence goes on from JBNGDC010000013.1 coordinate 74,723, forward strand.
TCGCCCATCTGCCCGTGGGCGACCGCAACGCTCGCGTCCGGCACCAGCGACTCGACGTGCCGGGCCAGTGGTCCGATGTTGAACACCCGGTTGTGCACGAAGAACACCTGCCCGCCGCGATTCATCTCGTGGTGGACGGCGCGGCGGATAAGCTCGTCGTCGTTCCGGCATATGCGAGTTTCGATTGCGCGGCGGTCCAGCGGCGGCGTGCTCAGCGAGCTGATGTCCCGCAGACCCAGCAGCGCCATGTGCAGCGTGCGTGGTATGGGCGTGGCCGTCATGGTCAGCACGTCCACGCTCGTGCGCATGCGCTTCAGGTGCTCCTTGTGGGTCACGCCGAAGCGCTGCTCCTCGTCCACCACCACCAGTCCCAGGTCGGCGAAGCGGACGTCGCCGCTGAGCAGCCGATGCGTGCCGATAATCACGTCCACCTTGCCCTCGCCCAGCCGCTCGATGATACGCTTCTGCTCGGCGGGCGAGCGAAAGCGGCTGAGCACCTCGATTTCGAACGGGTAGTCGGCCATCCGCTCGCGGAAGGTGCGATAGTGCTGGTCGGCAAGGACGGTCGTCGGCACCAGGACGGCGGTCTGCTTGCCGGCCTCGGCGACCTTGAAGGCCGCCCGCATCGCCAGCTCGGTCTTGCCGTAGCCCACGTCACCGCACAGCAGGCGGTCCATGGGACGAGCCGCGGCCATGTCCTCGTCTATCTGCAGGCAAGCGGCGAGCTGGTCCTCCGTCTCGGTGTAGATGAACTCCTGCCGGAAGCGCTTCTGCCAGTCGGTCTCGGCGGGGTAGCTCACGCCTGGCATCGCCCTGCGTACCGCCTGTATGCGGAGCATCTCGGCCGCCAGGTCCCTGACCGCTTCCTTGACACGCTGCTTCTGCCGCGACCACGTCGCCGAGCCGAGCTTGCTGAGCGTCGGGCGCTTGCCGCGCGAGCCGATGTATTTCTGCACCAGGTTGATGTGACCCGCCGGCACGTGCAGCACCGCGCCGTCGGCGAACCGCAGCCGCAGGAACTCCTCGCTGCGGCCTTCGGATTCCAGCCGCCGCAGACCCTCGAACCGCGCGATACCGTGTGCGACGTGGACGACGTAGTCGCCCTCGGTCAAATCCAGCAGCGACTCGATAGGCCGGCCCGCGCGAACCCGGCGGATGCGCCGTACCTTCGCGTAACGGTGGAATATCTCGTGATGGGCGACGGCCGCCAGTTGCTCGCCCGGCCAGTAAAAGCCCGCGTGCAGGTGACCCAGTGCCGTGCGGACACGCCCGGCAAGCTCCGGCCGCTGCGACTGAACAAGCTCTTCGAAGCGTTTCTGCTCGGCCGCGTTCTCGCAGAACACCCACAGCTCGGCCGATGCGGACAGGTCGGCAAGCTCCTTCAGCGCCTCGTTCGTGTTTGTGCTGAGCCGCTGGATGGAGCGGATGCCAAGGTTGATTACGTCGTCGCCGTGCGGCGGGAACGTGTGCATCTCAACGCCGGCGAACCGCCGAAGCCGGTCCGAAACGTCCGACGGCTCGAACATGCCAATGTGGTCTTCGCGGTGGTCGTCGCGGATGCGGCGGTGCATCTCCTCGGCAAGTGAGAAGACCTCCTCCGGCTCGACGACGCAGACGATCGTCTCCGACGGCAGGTAGTCGGTCAGCATGGCGTCGAAGCCGTTCGCATCGGCCGGGCGGGCCAGCAGATCGTAATCCTGGACCTCCACGGTGCTGCGCTGCGTGTCCAGGTCGAAGAGGCGGACGGACTCGATCTCGTCGCCGAAGAACTCCACGCGGACGGCCTGCGTCGCGCCCGGCGGGAAAACGTCCACGATGCCGCCGCGACGGGCGAAGTCGCTCTGCTGCTCGACCTGTTCGACCTGCTCGAAGCCGGCGTCAACCAGCCGGGCGGTCAGCGCGTCGGGGTCCAACTCCGCACCGGCCCGCAGCGTCAGCCGACCCTCGGCCAGCGACTCCGGCGAAGGCACCGGCTGCAGCAGCGCCATGATCGGCGCGACTATCACGTCGGCCGGCTCGTCGCGACGCTCCGGCTCGCGCGCCAACAGATTGCACACGCGCAGGCGTTCGCCGGTGACCTCGTCGTTGACGTGCTCGCCGCCGACGTCCACCTCCCAGGCGGGCAGGAGCTGGGCGCTTCTGCCGGTGAGCACCTCCACGTCGTCGGCGAGATCGTCGGCGTCGTCCAGGTGGCGGGCGACCAGTAGCACCGGCGCGTCGCGCAGTCGGCCCAGGGCGGCAGCGGCCATCGGAGCGGCGGACCCCCACACCCCGCCGATGCGCAGGCGTCGGCCGGTCGCCAGACGCTCCACGGCTGTTCGCAGTGTCTCGTTGTTGAGTGCCCGTTCGAACACTTTTTCGCCGGAAATAAAACAACCGACAGGGATAAACGCAGCTTAACGCAGATGACGGGCGAAAGACCCTGAACACCGAGCCGGCACTGCTCCGCTCCGTTCGCGGTGGGCCGTGGGCACTGAGCAGTCATTCTTAATACCACCTGCGTTCATCCGCGTTCATCCCTGCTTTTTTGCCTGCGGCCGGTAAGCGCGCAGCAGTAAACCGGCCGGTGTGTAAAAAACCGCCCGTCATCCGCTGCGCCTCTCTCTTATATGCACATTTGTCGGCAACGCCCGACGCCGGACATCATAGCATCGCAGGCCGTCAAAGCCCAAGCCCTCCGGCCGACGCGTTTAAGCAGTTAAGCAGTTAGGCCGTTGAACAGTTGAGCAGTTGAGCGGTTGAACCGTTCAGCAGTCGCCCCCGCGTGCCGACACTACGAACCGTGCACTGTCTCAACAGGCCACCGCTTCAGCTATGGCAACGTGCGACCTCAACAGGCCACGGCACCAGCTATGACACCGTGGGATTTCAATAGGCCACCGCTCCAACTATGGCAAAGTGGGGCATCAATAGGCCGCGGCTCCAGCCATCGCGCCACAGAGCTCGGGCATCAATAGGCCACGGCTTCAGCCGTGGTAACAGGCGGTGCCGGTTTTGAATATTTCAGGGCGTTTCAACGCCCTTCTTCTTGACCGCGGGGCAATTTTGGGGAAGCCCGTTGAAACGGGCTCGATTTAGATATGACTATGGGCTCTCGACACCACGGCTAAAGCCGTGGCCTGGAAGAAGCCCGCCTCAACAATGCTCCTGCCCCCAACGAAGCGGCAGAAAACAGCCGGGTGTCAAGCTGGTATCCGGCGGCACATGCGGGCAAGACCAGGAAACGCAAGGGACGCCCAGTATTCAGCCCCGAAGGGGCGCCAGGAAATAGCCGGGGGCGTCCTCGTGCTTCGCAGCGAAGTGCAGCTTCGCAG
>JBNGDC010000014.1:0-71401 GCA_049975485.1 Phycisphaerae bacterium
CTATGGTATCTTCTTCTCGCCATTCCAACATGGGTACTAGCCACGTTCTTGCCACGGTTAGTCCTTCGCGTTTTTCCGCTTGCATCGGGGTGGGCTTATGGCAATATGATCTTCTCTGGCATGTTTCCAGAGTCGATATGGTGGTCGCTGGGCGGAGGAGCTATCGGGCTGCTCAGTATGTACGCGGTCTGCAGCGTAATCGTTGCCATCGTAACGAGTCCACGAGCACACACCGTCCCAGCGAAAGTCGAAGAGGTAATTAGGGGCCTCAATAATATCCTCCTATGTCTATTTGCTGCTTTGCTCGACAGGTACTGCAGACGATTCCCGACAGATCCTAGAGAAACCAACCGGCATAGGGCAGGCATTGTTCTAAACGAGCTGGTGGGCACCGATTTACCCGAAGGGCAGTTTCGTTTCCGCCAGGCTAACGTAGAATTCTTTGAACACGAGAAGGCGGCAGTAATGAAAGATGTAGATTTGAAGACGGTGGTCTTGGCTTTCTTGGCCGCAAAGGCGGGACTCTATCAGTGGCAGCGACTCCCAGGTGCGCAGGAGTGGACCAGAAAAGCGCAGATGCTTGATGAACAAGTGGATATTCCTCAAACTTTCGTCGATATCCAGGAGACGATCTATGGGTGTCTCGAGAGCTTAGGGCAAGCGCACGATTTGCCCCGGAACTCACGGTCCTAGCCCTACCCCCTGACGTAACGCTGAGTTAAGGGGTGCCTGATATGATTCCGAGCACAGCAACACTGGGGAAGCTGAAAGCTGAGATCTACCTCAATGCTGTTCGTTTGTTCCGAGACGCGTGTACTCTTTTCACACACCGTTCGCATGCATCTGCCTTTGCCTTTGCAGTCTTGTCTCTTGAGGAACTCGGCAAACTCGCGATGGTTGATCACATTTGTGACGATATCTCCATTAATCCCGACTCAGATCCGCAGGCCTTCCTTGAGCATCTATTCTCACGACCGATGTTCTTAAATCATAAGAACAAGCAGATGTGGGCGTCTGTTCCTATTGCTGCTTTCAGACGGAAGCGGCTAAAGGACATTGCCACGGGCGCAATGGACAGAGCCAAACAGAACGCCCTATACGCGGGCTATTCCAAGCGGCGCGTTCGGAGCCCACGGTCAATTACTGCCAAGAAGGCATACTCCGAGCTCAGTATTGTGTATCGCACATTCAGAGATATTGGAGACCTTGGTTTCAATGGCTTCGATTGCTGGTCGGATTCCCGTTCGAGAGCGCGAGCACGGCGGTGGCTCGGCAAGATTCATAAGGCATATGAAAGCCTTAACGAACCCTAAGCAAGCCAACGCTGACACGTCTGGCAGCCATCGCAAACGGCGGATTTTGAGAGTCCGGTTGGGCCTGCCTTTGGGTGTATGATTGGAAACAATATGAGATACTTCATGGCTATTGGATACAGCCGGTAGGGTTGGCAAGGCCGGGCGTAAGGCGGCCGGGCAGGTCGCCCGGTCGGCGGCATCCAATGCGGCAGGTCGTATCGCATCGGTACGGACCAAGGCCTTGCCGACGCATTCACGGTATTGGCGTCGGCAAGTGAGCAGACGAGGGAGCTCAACACGTCGGCAAGAGACAAAAGACGCCTCTTGCCGACCCTACTTTGCTACCGGTTCCGCGAAGGAGCATTTAGGGTTAGCTATGGCGTCTCGATGAGGTCCGGCCTGCAACACTTCGCCGGAACGCCGTAGCGCCGGCGTGTTTCATGCGGCGCGGCGTCGTGGGGGGGGAGCTGAAGGTTGAGGACGGGGCTGGCAAGTTTCGGCCGGGGGGAATATCATCCGCAACGTCGCGGCCGGGCGTACGCGGGGCCTTGCCGGTGAACTCAGGGCGAAAGGGTCTTTGGCAGCCGGCCCCGGGCCGCGGGAAGGGAGCGCATCGGCCATGCTGAAAAGCATCATCCAGTCCGTCAAACGTCTGATGCCCCAGCCCACGCAGGTGGACCCCTCGCGGTTCAACGACCCGCTGGCCGAGAGGACCGAGTGGACCCCCCTCAAAAGCGGCGGGAGCAACTTCCGCACACACCGGCTGGTGGAGCCATACCCCGGCCGGCTGGAGTTCCGCATATCGTTCTGGGCGTTTTTCTTCGGCGGAATCTTCCTGCTGGTGGGGGTGGGCATCATGGTGGCCGGTCTGGCCGCGGGCATAGCCGCCGGGAAGATAGGGTTCAACCTCAGCACATTCGGGCCTGTCCTCCTCGGCGCAATCTTCGGCGGCGTCGGGGGCTTGGCGCTTTGGACCATGACAAAGCCGACCGTCTTCGACACGCAGTCGGGCTTCTACTGGAAGGGCCGGGTCGGCCCGGAAGTGGGCTACGGCACCGACCAGCCCAAAAACGCAAACTATGCCCCACTGGAGGACATCCACGCCATCCAGCTCATATCGGAGTACTGCCGGAGTGACAAAAACTCTTACTACAGCTACGAGATGAACCTCGTGCTCAACGACGGCCGACGGCTGAACGTCATCGACCACGGCAACTGCGACAGCATACGCCGCGACGCGCAGCGATTGTCGGACTTCCTGTCCCGGCCGGTCTGGGACGCAATCTGAGCAAAAGCGGGACCGCCGCTTCAGCCCGGCCCGCCTTGCACACACCCGCCTGCCTGGCGTGCCTGCCCCGGTAGCCGCTTTGCACTGCGGCTTCGGTGACGGCATAATGCCCCGGCCTGTCCGAAACCCCATGAGCAAAGGAAGCTGTGATGAACCACGAGAATCAGGAAACCCGGGCCGCATGGATGGCCGGCGGCTGGGGCGTGATGCACCACTACCGCAGCGACGCGAGCGGGTCGCTGGAATCCTTCAACGAGCAGACCGACCGCTTCGACGTGGACGCACTCGTCGGGCAGCTCGAAGAGCTTGGCGCACGCTGGCTGCTGTTCTGCGTCTGCCACAACGCCACCTCCCTTTACTGGTGCGCGCCCAACGACACGCTGGACAGCTACGTCGGCGAGCCGGTATGCACGCGGCGGGACCTGATCGCCGACCTGGCGGCCGCCTGCAATCCGCGGGGCATCCGCGTGATGGCGTACGTCTGGCCGTGGGTGGCCGAACAGGCGAACAGGAAGGTCCAGGACGCCCTTGCGCCTGACTATCCCGCGCGCTGGTGCGAGGTGCTGGAGGAATACTCGCTCCGCTGGGCGGACAGCGTCTCCGGCTGGTGGTTCGACGGTTCGGGCCGGGATTCCAAACCAAACCTGGCGCAATTGGCGGCGGCCGCCCGGGCCGGCAACCCGAACTCGGCCGTCGCGTTCAACGGCGGCTGGGGCAAGCTCGATAAGTTCGTGGGCGACGACGATTACTGCGCCGGCGAGCATCTGCAATTGGTAGCATGCCCCGGCCAATACGACGACGGCGCTCTGAGGCATATCCTCATCCCGATTGGCGACTACTGGGGCGGCTCGCGAGATTCCGTCGGCGGCGTATGCCCCGAACCAATCACACGGTTCACCGACGACGAACTGAAGGATTTCATGACGGACTGGACTGTGACCAACCGCGCCGCCGTCACGCTGGACGTTCCATTCGAGTCCCACAAGGGGACCATCGGCGGGCTGGGCGGCATTGTGCCCCAGATGTACTATCGGCAGCTCGAAGCCGTCGCGGCCGCACTGAGGAGATAACATGAGCAGCCAGGCGTATGGCGTATCAGTGGCCGATTTCAACGTCTCCGACCGGGGCGACGCGGATGCCTCCGCGGGCATACAGAAGGCGCTGGATTCCGGCGCCCCGCACGTCTATATCCCCTACGGCCGATACCGCATCGACAAGGGTCTGAAGATCTCCGGCTCCACACGGCTGGTGGTCCATCCGCAGGCGACGCTGTTCTTCGGCGACGGAGCGGGCCGCTGCGCGTCGGACTTTCTGATTTCCAACCGCAACGAGGACAGCGGCGACAGCGACATCTCCATCTCCGGCGGCATCTGGGACGGGAACAACGCAAACAATCCCCGCGGCAGTGAGGGCGACACGAACGCATATACCGGCGCGTTGATGAACATGAAGAACGTGGACGGCTTCCGCCTGGAGAACGTTGTGCTGAAAGACTCCACCGCCTACTTCACACGCTTTACGCGCGTCCGCAATTTCCGCATTCAGGGCGTCCGCTTCGAGATGACCCACGTTACACGCAACCAGGACGGAATCCACTGCTGCGGGTACTGCGAGAACGGGCATATCCACGACATCAAGGCGCACGGCCGCTATACGACCGGCGACGACCTTATCGCGCTCAACGCCGACGACGGGCTGCTGCGGTCGGAGCTTCTGGGCGCAGAGGCCGGGCCGATCCGCAACCTGCACATCTCGGACATACGGGCCGACGACTGCCATTCGCTCGTGCGGCTGGCGAGCGTGTGGTCGGAGATATCCGACATCGACATCCGCGGGGTTTACGGCGGCTGCCGGCACTATGTGCTGAATGCGGATGCGTTGCGGTACTGCCGCCGGCCGCTGTTCGATTCCGACGACCCGGCCTACGCGGAAGGCGTGGGGCTTCTGAAGAATGTCCACATCCAAGACGCCGAGGTGCACAGCACGTCCGACAGCGGTCTGGCGCTGTTCTGCCTCGAGTCGAGGATGAAGAACTTCAGCATGTCGCAGGTCAGACGGTCCGTGCCCAGCGATGCAAGCCCGGAATCTCCGCTGCTGGAGATGAAGAACGTCATCCAGGACCAAATCGTGGCGGAGTATCGGCAAACGGCGGCCGAGCTTGACTGCGGCGCCGCGGACCTACAGCCGGTCGCGGGCCGGCCGGGCGTGGTAAGAACCAAGATGACCGACCGGAAGGTCGATCATCTCAGGATTCATACCGATTATCTGCACACCTTTGCCGCCGGCATGCCGGTCCTCAGGCAACTGCCGGAGAAGAACTGCATGGTCGGCCTGGCCGCGGACAGTTGACACACCGTGCCCTGCGGTAACTCGGCTATGCGCTCGGGCACGGCCGAGCGGTCCGACGGTCAGGAGCTTTTCAGTTCCTTGTGGCAGAGCCACCAGTCGAGGTACTCGAACTCGCCGGATTTGGAGTCGGCCAGCCGCTGCTTCGCGGCATCCACGTCGTGCGGCGGCGGGATGATGACATGGTTCTTGCCCACGACCTCGCTGTCCGGCCATTGCGCGGGCATGGCCACGCGGTTGTTGTCCGCGACCTGTATCGCCTCCACGATCCGCAGGACCTCGTCGATATTGCGGCCCAGTTCCTGCGGGTAATAGAGGATGACACGTATCTTTGATTCCGGATCCACGACGAATACGGCCCGGACGGTGTTACTGCCCTTACCCGGGTGTATCAGCCCCAGCGTGGATGCGACCTTGCCGTCGTCGGCGATGATGGGGAATTCGATCTCCACGCCGACGTTGTCCTTTATCCACTCCTCCCACTTGATGTGCGCATAGACCTGGTCCACGCTCATGCCGATAAGCTCGCAGCCCAGCGACTTGAACCTGTCGTAGCGGTTCTGGAAGGCCACGAACTCGGTCGTGCACACCGGCGTGAAGTCGGCCGGGTGGCTGAACAACACGAACCATTTGCCCTTGTAGTCTCCGGGCAACTGCTTTTCCCCACGGGTTGTTACGACCTTCATCTCGGGAAACGCGTCACCAAGAAGCGGCATGCCTTTTCTTTCACTGCTATCCATCCTGTTCTCCTTCAATGCGGGTAACTATCGGGGCAGAGAGCACGTCGAGCTTCGCGCAATTATACCCCCCTGCCGGAATGAAAAACGCCCCGCGGCTGCCCACGGGGCGTTTCGGCTGTGTCAGGATTGGATTTTCCTCACGGTCTGCGGCGTCGTGTCACTACCGCAAGCCCGCCCATCGCCAGCATCGCCAGCGTGGCCGGCTCGGGCAGGTACACGCCCACGCCCGCTTCGCCGGAGATCGCCCCGTAGGCCGCCTGCAGGCCGTAGTCCTGGAGAGGGTCGTAGGGAGCGGCCGCCAACTGCGGAAACAGCACACTGTCCATATTCGGCAGCATGAACTTGAAGAAAGTCACACCGTCGGCATCCATGTCATAGAACTGCTCCATCTGGGACAGCTCCTCGATGGTATAGCCCATGGCCATGGTGACCTGTCCGGCGCCTTCGATAAGGTCGGCGGTGCTGTGCCCCGCACGCGCCAGCAACGAGACCTGCTCAAACATGATTTCCAGCAGGACGACATCGTTGGGCATGCCGCCGGGCTGCGGATCGGGATAGAGTATTCCGGTCGGCCAGCCCTGCGTGCCGATCCAGCCGGTGATGCGGAGGAACCCCGTCCCGCCAGTTAAGCTGATGTCGAACCTATCGCCGGCCGGGTTGACGTACGGACCGTCGTTGCTGTCGAAGTGCATCTCCAGCTCCAGCCGCGCTCCGGACTGGCATGTGAAGAAAGTCGGGTAGAGCCACGGGCTGGCACCCGGCGGAGTGCTGAACCCCGGGCTGGGCGACACCTGCGGCAGGACGCCGCTGTAGCCGTAGCTGGCGACGTTGTGCCAGCCGGCGGCCGCTTCGCCCACCAGGTTCGGGTCGGTCAACCTCAGCACATCCGGGGCCGATCCGTTGTGCTCGTACACGGCGCTGGAGACGCTCGGTGGTACCTCTCCATCGGTGCTGTAAGGGACATGGAACGTAAAGTCGTGGTCGAGAATGTTCACACTCAGCGGTGCCGCCTGCAGGTTCACCGCCAGCGCGCATAGAGCAACAGCGATTACCGGAACTACCGCCCTTTTGAGCATGAGCTACCTCCTTTTAAACGCCACTTGGAACGCGCGGGAGGCAAGATATGAAAACTCCGTTCGCGCCTTGGGTGGCTTCGAGCAAGGCACACATGTTGAGCAAACACAATATACCGCCAGTTCGCTGTTCCGGGAACCACAAAACCGGACCGGCGAATATTAATATTATCCCGCCGGGGAGGGCTTCGGCCGGGATGATCCAGAAATCGGATACGCACCCCGGGATAGTGGGGCCGCGGAGATGACCGGGCCGACAAACGATAACGGCCGCGACAGACTGCCCATCCTTCGCAACTTACCACATCACCGATCCGCAGTTATGGCAACCCTTTTCAAGGGAACTTCTTGATGAAAACGGCAGGTTGGCGTATGATTCCCTGATATTCGTCTTTATTGATGTGCCCTCTCACGTCCGAATCGGCAACGCTCGCTCTGCTGGGCATGGGAGGGTTGGCATTGCTTCGCCGTCATCGCAGTTAAAGGAGGATGCGAATCATGCGCTCGATAGCTCTCGGTGTTACCTGCGGTATTCTTGTGGCCATGGTGGCAGGCACAGCATCCGCCGATCTCATCTACGAGTCGGCTTCAATGGGCGCGCCCGGGCAGTCGGTCTGGGGGCACATGCTCCTGGGGCACACCCAGTTTGGCGGTGTGCGTTTTGAGGTCGATACAAACGTACGCGTGGACGCCATCGGTGGACACTTTGCGACCTATTACCCGGGTGGCAGCGACAACCTCTTCGGCGCGCTGGTGGCACTGACGGCAGAGACCGACGTGCCGGATTCCGCCAACCTCTCCACGCCCGACGTGCTGCGCACGGTGTCCTTCGACCCCACCAACCCGTCGTCCGATCACGTCATCGACATCGACCCGGTCTGGCTGTCGCCCGGCTGGTACGCAGTCGTCTTCGGCGCGGGCCTCCACGGCTCGGTAGCGGGATTCGACAATTCCGCCCAGTTGAACAACTCACCTGTCGGAAGCCCGAAGTACCTCACCTGGACTTCATCCGGATGGGGTTTCTCATCGAGCACCTGGCCCAGATACACCGTTTACGGCGTGCCCGAGCCGGCCACGCTAGCCCTGCTGTCGCTCGGCGGGCTGGCGTTGATCCGCCGTCGTACGAAAAGGACGTAAGCGTCACTTCATCGCTTGGCGTCTGCTTGCGTGGCAGTGGGCGGTTGATAGCTGCCCGGAGGGGGTTGGTTTGCCCACAGGACAGGCGGCCGTAGAGCGGACCGTCTTCGGACAACTGCTCCGACGCCACCTGGCCAAACCTGCACTCAATCCTTGACGCTGTCCGCCCACTATGTATTCTGCCGCGGACGTTGGATTTCCCAATACACGAAGGTGCAGAACCGGCAGTTGCCCGCCCCCCGGCGCGTCGGGGGTAGCCCCCATGGACTGGGAGGCAGGATGGGTGTGTAACGAACCGATAGTTTGGGAGATTGCCGACAGCAAGCAGACTTTCGTAACGGCCGCCATGGCTTGCCTGTGGAAACGACGATGGTTCCGTTGGGGTTATCTGCCGGCTGTGTGCGTAATCTTTATTGCGTCCTATGTGGTCGTTGAAACCTGGGATAAAGATTGGGCGGCAGTGCTTTTTCTGCTGTGTCCAGCGGCAATCGCATGGCCGATATTCTCATACCGCGATAGGGCGAAGAATAATTACCGGAATATCCAGACGCACCTGCCGTTACGCGCTTGGATGGACGCCGATGGTATCGGCTCAGAGCAGAGGGGCAGGTTCAGTTGGTCGTCGGTTGAGAAGGCGGCTGAGTCGGGGCAGTTCTTCTTTGTGCTGGTACGAGAGCCGAGACGGATGCTTTTCATCCCAAAGGCAAGTATCCCCGGCAACGTCGATCGCGCGCGGGAAATACTGAGGGAACGTACGGAGTTCAAGTCCACGCTGTAGGCAACCGGCCTGCGGCTTGCCTTTGGCAGACGTACAGGCGCGGTGAAAGGAGCCGGGTTGGTATGTGGGAAGCCGCATTCTTCGAAAAGTTGTGGCCGGTGCTGGTGCTTGTCGTGCTGTGCTTCGGCTTGGACTACTACCTGACGCTGCTGGGAGCATTCCACTACAGGCGAGGTGCCTGTGAGCATATCACCCACGAGGGAAGCTACGAGCTTACACCGGAGTTTCAGAACGATGTGGATAGCTTGCGGCTGGTAAGCCCGAGGTTGATACGCGACATCATCTTTGCAATGGTAATCATCACGGGACTGTGGTATGCGGGACGGTGGCACTGGGCTGGAATGCAGGCGATGCGGTTCGTGGGCGGGGGGATAATTCTTTCGAATGCCATGATAGTGTCGCGGCATGCGATGAATCTGGCCCGGCTGAAGTCGCTGAGCCGACACGAGGGTGTCCGGGGAAAGGTTTATATCGAACAGTGGCTGAGCTATCGTACATCGGCCGCGGGACTGCTGGGTATGGCCGGGGTTTTGGTCTTGCTTGCCGTCATGACTGGCTCGGTTGCTTGCATGGGCGGCTTTGTCTTTGTCGGCTTTGCGGCATGCACCCATTGGTGGCGATCCAGAAAGAAGCTCGGTGCGACAGGGCATGAATTCTGGTGATATGCTCAGAAGGTAGTGTTGGCAAGCCCACCGCACGGCGGTTGCCGATGAATCAGAATATGGCCGACAACTCGGAGGAGCGTGGATGCCAGAATCGCGCAGGCATGGCAAACGGCGGATGCTGATACCAGCGGGGCTGGCGTGTCTGGCCCTGGTTACGGCAGCCGTAGCATACTTCACACTGACCTATCTATCGCGAGATCCGGCCGAGGAGTTTCTGAGCGAGTTACGGCAGAATCCAATTATACGGTCGGGCGAAATGTCCATCGTCGGCCTCGGACCGGCAGCGGCTGAGTTCCAGGCCTGCAGGGCCCGTGTCGCTGGTGTGAACCTATGGCGTGAGTATAGGGACAGCCGCTCCGACGACACCGACTATCGACTCTCACTCGCCTACCTGCTGATCCTCGCGGAGGAGCCGAGATACATTACGTACGCCTCGTTACACCCCGACGAGCTTGCCGCCAATGGCGAGGTCCTGGTATGGAGGTTCACGTTGAACAGTAGAGATTGCCCGTTAACTGCCCGCTATAAAGAAGCGATGGTCGAAGTTCTGGAAAAGGTGCCACACGGGGCCGCTCGCAGTTACCTTGGCAAGCACTATCTGGAAACCGGCAACCTGTCCAAGGGAGTCGATATTTTATTGGAAGACCTTGTCGAGGCATCGCCCTGGGATTACATCTGCCATTCACTATTGCTGGAGTTACCTACGGAAGACAAGGTGGCGGCGCTGGGGCCATATCTGCAGGAGGAGTCGGCGAAGTCCGCATACGCGGCCGTCTTTCTCGCCGACGTGCCTGAGTGGCGGGACCGCGCACTGCAGCATCTTGCCCGGCTCCGAGAGCATACCGACCAGAGCATAAGGGCAGCAGCGACCAGCGCGAGCCGCAGTATAACAACCAGTAGCCAAGGCCGGCACGGTGTTACCGACGGCTGAGTCAAGACAACGCTGTAACCCGAACCTCCCACAGCACAGATCGCAGGGCCCATGATCTTGATAGTAGTGCGTTGGTGCGTAGCGGTCGCCTTCGGCCTGGGGTGGGTTTTCGCGCTGCTTATGGGGGTTGCCCACACTTTGCGCAGCGAAGACAGTGAGTTCACGAAGTCCCCCTTCTACCACGCCGGCGTACTGCTGGGTATCTTTGCTGTGGTGATTCTGCCCCTGGGCGACTTCCTGGAACGAGCGCCCTACGCCCTCTTAACCGTACTGCCCGAGATTGTAGCGACTATCGACCTGGTGTTGTCGGCTGTTCGCGATCGCAAGTAGATGCTCAGCAGGTAGGCCGCCACAAGGCGATTGCCGACGAGCCGAATACAGCGAAACTCTCGGTTTGTTCCCCGGTTCGCGAAGCCGGCACGGACTTGATTCTCATGGCCGTTGCGGGGAGTATCGCACGGCGGCGGAGGCAGCTTCGCGGGGCGCCGGGCCGTCATGCCAGACGGCCGAGCCGGCTTGCCCGCGAGACGGTCGCCTCTCCGCCGGATACCCCTGCCCCTCGCGGCATCCGACGCAGAAACCCGGAGGAAGCAATGTCCCAACGGCCCAACATACTGTTCCTGCTCAGCGACGAGCACAGTTTCCGCTTCATGGGCCACTGCGACCCGGCCGAGCGGGAGCCGGCGCACACGCCCGCGTTTGATCGCCTGGCCGCCGACGCGACCGTCTTCACCGACGCCTACTGCCAGATGCCCCTGTGCACGCCTTCGCGGATGTGCCTGCTGACCGGTACGGAGGTCCGCCGCTGCGGCGCGTGGTTCAACGAGAGCGTTTTGCGGCCGGAGTTGGCGACGTTGCCCGGGTCGCTCTCGGCGGCCGGCTATGAGACCGCCCTGCTCGGCAAGATGCACCTGGGCGGCAACCAGCAGTTCGTGGGCTTCCGCCACCGGCCCTACGGCGACCTGACCGGCAAGACCGGGCATCAATGGGAGCCGATTCCCGTCCCCCGCCGGGGCATGCGCGAACGCACCACACAGGTCGGGGTCACGACGATTCCCGAGAGCATGATGCAGGAGGAGATGGTCGCCCAGGAGACCGTCGCTTTCATCCGCGAACACCAGCACAGCCGAGGCGACAAGCCGTGGTTTGTGTGTGCTTCGTTCTCCCGGCCACATTTTCCGCTGACCAGCCCGCGGCGACACTGGCAGAGATACTGGCCCGACGGCGTCACAGAGCCGAAGATTCCCGCCGGCGGCGACGCTTGGGACCACCCCATGAGCGTGGGCATGCGCGAGGGTTTCGAGGCGGACGCCATCGACCATCAGGAGATGCTCCGCGCCCGGGCGGCGTATTTCGCCTGCGTCAGCTACCTGGACGAGATAGTCGGCGACCTGCTGGTCCGCCTCGAGCAGGACGGGCTGCTGGAGGAGACCATCATCGTGTACATCTCGGACCACGGCGAGCTGGCCGGCGAGCACGGCGTGTGGTGGAAGCATGGCTGGCAGGAGGGCTGCACACGGGTGCCGCTGATTGTCTCGATGCCGCGGCAGCGCAGTGGCGCGCAGCCCGCGCGGCACATCCACACGCCGGTCGGCCTGACGGACCTGTACCCGACCCTGTGCTCGCTGGTTGGGGCCGAAGCGCCCGACGACCTGGACGGAGCGGACCTGTCTTCCGCCTGCAACGGACAGGGCGACCCGCCGGACCGCTTCATCTTCAGCGACAATCTCGTTCCCCGATGGGGCGAGGGCACGGAATTCCGCATGGTCCGCCGGGGCAACTACAAGTATGTCCGCTTCCGCAACGCGCCGCCTCTGATGTTCGACCTCTCGGCCGACCCCGCCGAGCAGCGCGACCTTATCTCCCGCGGCTGCGACGGACCGGCCGCCGAGGTCCGCGAGCAGCTCGCCGCCTTTGCCGAAGAATCGATCGACTTCGACGCGGCCGAGCGCGAACGCACGCAGCGCGACGCCGACCTCCACCAGCGCTACGCCCTGCCGAAGATGCCCGACAACGCCACCGACAACCTCTATATCATGCCGGATGGGCGAGTGGTCAACGCCGACGATGCCCTCTACAATCCCACCGTCGTCTTCGACGACCCTGCCCGGGCGTTCGGCGACTGCCCCGACTCCTGCCGCCGCGTCGAGCTTGACGACCTCGCCGCCGGACCGTAGAAAAGTGGTTTCTCTGACGGTTTAGACAGCGGTTGCCGCAGGCCCGGCCGATGTGTGCGCCAAGGCGCTGCGGAGACAGGAGGCCAGATGTCCGGCTACGATTTCGCATCCATCGAAAAGAAGTGGCAGCAGTACTGGGACGCCAACGACACCTTCCACCAGCCCAACCCCGGCGAGGAGGGCTTCGTCGAGCGGTCCCGCTATTACATACTGCCGTTCTTCCCCTACCCCTCCGGGGCCGGCCTGCACGTCGGACACGCCGCCAACTACACGCCGACGGACGTGATGGCCCGCTACGCACGGATGCGCGGTTTGAACGTGCTCTACCCCACCGGTTTCGACGCCTTCGGGCTGCCCGCGGAGCAGTACGCCGTCGAGCAGGGAGTGCACCCGCGCGAGACCACCCGCACGAACATCGACAACATGATCCGGCAGATGAAGGCGGCCGGTTACTCCTACGACTGGCAGCGTGCGTTTTCCACCACCGACCCGAACTACTACCGCTGGACGCAGTGGATTTTCCTGCGGCTCTACAATAGCTGGTACGACCCGCGGGAGCAGCGCGCCCGGCCGGTACGCGACCTCGTGCACGATCTCGAAAGCGGCGAGCTGGTAGTTGACCTCGGCGGCAACGTGGTGGTCCCGCCGGTCTCCGAGATCGTCGAGGCCGTCGGCGGAACACCCGGCGGGTTCTACAAGTTCCAGGAGCTTACCGCTGAGCAGCAGCGAAGCGTCATCGACGAGCAGCGCCTCGCTTACCAGGCCGAAGTGCCCGTCAACTGGTGCCCGATGCTGGGGACGGTGCTGGCAAACGAGGAAGTCACCTCCGAGGGTCGCTCCGAGCGCGGCGACCATCCGGTCTATCGCCGGGCGATGCGACAGTGGATGCTGAGGATTACCTGCTACGCCGAGCGGCTGCTGGAGGACCTGGAGCTTCTGGACTGGCCGGAGCACATCAAGGCGATGCAGCAGAACTGGATCGGCCGGAGCACCGGAGCAGAGGTGGACTTCCCGCTGGAATCTGTCGCCGGCGACGAATGGTTCGACCAGCGTCGCGAGGGCGGCTTCCCGGCGGCCGAGGAAGACGGCGTCATCCGCGTCTATACCACCCGTCCGGATACTCTGTTCGGTGCGACATACATGGTGCTCGCGCCGGAGCATCCGCTGGTGGAGGAGATAACCACCGACCAGCAGCGCGACGAGGTGCGGCAGTACGTCTCCAAGGCCGTCAACAAGAGCGAGCTGGAGCGGACGGCCGAGAGCAAGGTCAAGACCGGCGTCTTCACGGGCGCTTACGCGGTGAACCCGGTCAACGGCGAGCGGATACCAATCTGGGTGGCCGACTATGTCCTGCTTAGCTACGGCACGGGCGCGATAATGGCCGTCCCCGCCCACGACACGCGCGACCTGGAGTTCGCCGAGCAGTTCGACCTGCCGGTCGTGCAGGTGGTCCAGCCGGAAGATGAGCAGGACTGGCGCGGCTTCGAGGACGAAGGCACCGCCGTCAACAGCGGCGACTACGACGGGTTGGCGACGGCGGATTTCAAACGCAAAATCACCGAAGACCTCGAGCAGGCGGGCCTGGGCAGAGGCGCCGTGAACTACAAGCTGCGGGACTGGCTGTTCAGCCGCCAGCGGTACTGGGGCGAGCCGTTCCCCATCGTCCATTGCGAAAAGTGCGGCACGGTGCCTCTCAGCGAGGACAACCTGCCGTTACTGCTGCCAGAGATGGACGACTTCACGCCGGAATCGTCGTCCGACCCGACGGCGCTTCCCAAGCCCCCGCTGGCCAGGGCGGCCGACTGGGTCAAGACGACCTGTCCGGTCTGCTCCGGACCGGCCGAGCGCGAGACCAACACCATGCCCCAGTGGGCGGGCAGTTGCTGGTACTACCTGCGGTTCTGCGACCCGCACAACGACGCCGCGCCGTGCTCGGAGAAGATGGAAAAATACTGGCTGTCACCGGCCGGCGATAAACGCTGCGGCGGCGTGGACCTTTACGTCGGCGGGGCGGAGCACGCCGTGCTGCACCTGCTGTACGCCCGGTTCTGGCACAAGGTGCTCTACGACCTCGGATACGTCTCCACGCCCGAGCCGTTCGCCCGGCTGCGAAACCAGGGCATGGTCCTGAGCTTCGCCTACCGCGACAAACGGGGAATGCCCGTTCCGCCGGAGATGGTGGACGACTCCGGCGACAAGCCCGTGCACCGCGAGACCGGCGAGGAGCTTACCGAGACCGTCGAGAAGATGTCCAAGAGCTTGAAGAACGTCATCAACCCCGACGACGTCATCGCCGAATACGGGGCCGACACCTTCCGCATGTACACGCTGTTCATGGGCCCGCTTGCCGGCGACAAGCCCTGGAACCCGCGCGACGTTCCGGGCGTGCACCGGTTCTGCCGGCGCGTCTGGCGGATAGTGGCCGGAGACGAGGACAATGCCTCCCTGGTTACCGACGATTCCGGCGACGAGGACCTCGAACGGGCGATGCACAAGCTCATTCACAAGGTCGGCGACGACGTCGAGGAGATGAAGTTCAACACCGCCATCGCCGCAATGATGGAGTTCGTCAACGCCGTCAGCAAGGCCGGTCGGCTCAGCCGCTCGCAGGCCGAGCGGTTTGTCCTGCTGTTGGCGCCGTTCGCGCCGCACCTGGCCGAGGAGTTGTGGCAGCGTCTGGGACACCAGGAGAGTTTGGCCCACGAGGCCTGGCCGGAGTATGATGAACAGATGATCGCCGAGGAAGAGGTCGAACTTCCCGTGCAGGTCAACGGCAAGGTCCGCGGGCGCATCCGCGTACCGGCCGACGCCGGCGAGGATGATGTGATCTCGGCGGCCATGAGTGACCCCGGCGTGGCCCGGGCCGTGGGCGACAAGGACGTGGTCAAGTCCATCGTCGTGCCCGGCCGCCTCGTCAACCTGGTGGTAAAGTAGCGCTCCGACGCGCTGGACGAAATGCGGCAAGCTCTGAAAATCTTTCTACTGGCGGTGGCTGTAGTCGCGGTGTCACTGGCCGGTTGCCGTAAGGGGCCTCGCCCCGAGCGGGAGCTGGCTTCCGACGAGCCGGGACCGCCTTCCCCCATGCGGGACGTGCTGATCGAAATGCACCAGTCGCTGCTGGAGGGGCGCAAGGAAGACCATCTCGCCACATTCGTCGGCGAAGAGCAGGAGATGCGGGTCGTCGAGACGCTGTACGACTTCCACCAGGCCGGGCGCGAGTTCCGGCGTCGGTTCATAGAAGTGTACGGTCCGGGGCAATGGGAGGATGTTCGCTACGACAAAGAAGCCCGGCTGTACCTGCCGCCCGAGGACACCAAACACTACGAACATGCCGTCATCGAGCAGACTTCCGAAGATACGGCCGAGGCCGTTGTTGTCCGCGGCAAATTGCCGGTTGAGCTGCGTAAGACCGAATCCGGCTGGCGCGTGGAGGCAAGCAGCTTCGTGCCGCGCAACGCCAATCCGCGAAAAGTCGCGCGAATCAACGAAAGATGGACGGAAATCCTCCAAAGGCAGACCGAACGGATCGGACGCGACGGTCTTGGTCCGGTGGACATCCGATTGGCCGTGGGCGAAGAGTTCGGCCGGGCCGCAAAGGAGATCATTGAACAGTCGCAACTCCAGGATGAAACGGCGAATCCGTAGAACAGCTTCACCCCTGCCCCGGCGCTTGCCGTTGCGTTTCCCGGCAACTGTCCGGCCACTCGCGAAGGCCGTATAATGTTTCTCCGTTGCTCGGGCCAGTTCTCAGTGGGTCTGCCCTGTGTTGAGGAGTCCTGATGGCAAGACGGACCAAGAAATCGCAGACGCAGTTTGACCGCGCGTGCAAGGTGCTTGTCGGCGGCGTGAACTCGCCGGTGCGGGCGTATTCGGCCGTCGGAGGCACCCCGCCGTTTATCGCCCGGGCCAAGGGCGCCAATATCACCGACGCGGACAACAACACGTATATCGACTACGTGTGCGGCTACGGACCCTGCATACTGGGGCATGCCCCGGACGCGGTGGTTACGGCCATAAACAAGGCGGCCCGCCGGGGGACGACCTACGGCGCCCCCACCGCCGGCGAAACGCAACTGGCGGAAGTGATTGCCGCGGCTGTCGAAAGCATCGAGAAGGTCCGGTTTGTCAGCAGTGGTACCGAGGCCGCCATGACGGCCGTCCGCCTGGCAAGGGCCGCCACGGGACGCGACAAGATCATCAAGTGCGTCGGCTGCTACCACGGCCACGCCGACTGCCTGCTGGTATCGGCCGGCAGTGGAGCGGCGACGCTGGGTACGCCCTCCTCGCCGGGAGTGCCCAAGTGCGCCACGGCCGACACGCTGACAGTCCCTTACAACGACGCCGAGGCGGTCAACGCTATCCTCAGCGAGCGAGGCGACGAGGTCGCCGCGGTGCTCGTCGAGCCGGTGGCCGCCAACATGGGTGTCGTGCCTCCGAAGGAGGGGTACCTCCAGGAGCTTCGCCGGCTCTGCGACGCGGCCGGTGCACTGCTGGTTTTCGACGAGGTCATCACGGGGTTCCGCGTGGGCTACGGCAGCGGGCAGTCGCTTTACGCAGTAGCGGCCGACCTGACCGTGCTGGGCAAGATCATCGGCGGCGGGCTGCCTATCGGGGCGGTCGGCGGACCGGCGGAGTTGATGGACCGGCTAAGCCCTGTCGGACCGGTGTATCAGGCGGGCACACTTTCGGGCAATCCGGTGGCGGTGGCGGCCGGTCTGGCGACTCTCCAGTCGCTGCGTGAAGAGGGCTTCTATGATTCACTGGAACAGCGTTCGGCGGAGCTGCACGACGGTCTGGTCCGCGCCGCCGAGGCGGCGGACCTGAGCGGACGCATCTGCATCAACCGGGTGGGCAGTATGATGAGCTGCTTCTTCACGTCACCGCCGGTAACGGACTTCGCCGGCGCATCGTCCGCCGCCCGGGAGGCCTATGCCGCTTGGTTCCACGCAATGCTATCCGGGGGCGTGTATCTGGCGCCAAGCCCCATGGAGGCGATGTTCGTCTCTTCCGCACACAGCGAGAAGGACATAGCCCGGACCGTAGCCGCCGCCGAGGGCGCCTTCGCCGAGGCAGCAAAGCTCATGTAACTCCGGCCGAAAGCCGATACGATTTCAACGGACGTCTTTACAGCGAGACCGTCACAGTAGAATCGAAGGGAGCATCGCATGAGCGCCGAATCATACAGAACCGCCATCTCGGAGTACGCCGAGGCGTTCGACAGCGTCCGACTGGCCAAGAACATCTTCTGGCTGCTGATAGCCGCGGCAATCGTGGTGCAACTGGTCTGCTTTGTGCTGGTGCACTTCGTGGGCGTGACCGACCAGGCCGACCAACTCGGCGCGACGCAGCCGGCGTCGGCGGCCACCGGTTGGTACCACGTGCTGAACTGGATAATGCCGGCGTTCAAGTTCATGGCTCTGGTCTCGGGGCTGCTGCTTATGCTGACGCTGATGTTCGCCGTGAAGCTTTCGCTTCTGGAGCGGATGGGCGGCGTCGCGGGGCTGATGAGCGCATTCTTCTGGTCGCTGGTACTGTTCGCCGTGCTGGTGCCCTGGCAGGATGTGCTTATCGACAGCTTCGCCTCCGGCGCGCTATACAACCTGGGAGACCTGACTGCCGCCCGTCGCGGGCTTGCCAACGGCTGGACGGACAAGGTCATCTTCTACGCCCGCTTCGTCCTGTACCCGGTCGTCGCGGTGCTGGTCTGGCTGGTGGTCCAGATGAAATTCGCACGGGGCTACCGGCGGATCGTCTCCGCACTGGCGGCCGGCGCGCAACAGGCCTCCGGAGCCGGACAGTCCCAGCAGCAGTAAGACTGCGTTCAGGCGCGGTTTGCGACAGCGATAACAGGCCCCGTCGGCGATTCAGACGACCGGGCCTGCTTTATGCGCGGCATGCCGTGATTGACTCTCCGGCCCGGTGAAAATAGCATGGAGTTGTGCCGAACACGAACCACCCTGCCGACGCTACCATGAGGCGATCCGCGATTGTTCTCCCGCTGCTGCTGACGGCTGCCCTGGTCGGCTGCGTACCCAACGGGGATGATGAGGCCGGTCCGGACTCCCTCGTCGCGAGCATGCCCGCCGCGGCCGACTCCGAGCCGAACGGCTCCGCGACGGTAGTGGTGTTTCTCCGACTCCACGTCTGGGTCGTGGAAGTGCCCAGCGGCATGATCAGCCGCTCCGAGGACCTCTGGAGCTACCTGGACGAGGAACAGGTCGGCCCCCAGCGGCAGGCGGCTTTGGGCAGGAACGGGCTGCGAGTGGGCGTTGCGCCCGGCGAGGCATGGGAGGACATATCGCAAATCCTGCGGGAGATGACGGGCAGCCAGATACGGCGCAGCCAACTGGCGTCCCTGCCGGGACGAACGCTGGACCTGGTACTCAGGGAGAACGCCCCGGCCGCAACCATCTTCACATCCCGCGAGGACCGTACCCTCACGGGAGCGGACTATCCCCGCGGAGACTACGTACTGGCGCTTACGGCTACCGTGGACGTGCACGATCCATCCTTCGTGGTGATTACCGCTGTGCCGCAGATACGCTCCGCCCGGGAAGTGCCGCGCTACGTGGGCAGCGGCGAGAACTACCGCCTGCTCATGTCCGGTGAACGCATCGCATTCGAGAACCTCATGTTTCAGCTTTCCTTGAGCGAGAATGACATTATGGTAATCGGACCCGGCAGTCAGAGCAGGCGGACCACAAGCATCGGACGGAATTTTCTGGTCCGGGAAAGCGAAGGGATTTCCTTCGAGAAAGTGCTGGTGATCCGCCCGGAGATGGATGTGACCAGGCGGTAAGCCGGGCAGAAACGTTCGAAGCCATCGATGACCGAACAGAAGCCACAAGACATCCCGAAACTGCCGCCGGAGTTTCTCCGATTGCTGTTTGCCGACGCGCCGGTGGCACTCATAGCCGCCGACGAGTATCTCCGCATTCTGTCCTGCAACCGCCCGGCCGCCGGCTTGCTCGGTGTCGAACCGGATGAACTGATCGGTCGCACGCTCGAGGAAATCGCACCCGCCGAGAATCGTGAAGACCTGGGACGAAAAGCCCGGCAGGCGTTGGAAGACCGCCGCATGACACGTACGGAACTGGAGTTGCCCTCGGAAAGGGGCAGCAACCCCGTGGCTGTGGTGCTGTCGGCCATCTCCGACCAGGCCGGAGCGGTCCACGGCGTCTGCGCATGGTTGTCGGACAGCACCTCGGAACGCCGCCTGGCCCACAGACTCGCCCAGAGCGAGAAAATGGCCGCTTTGGGAACGCTCGCCGGCGGGGTGGCGCATCACTTCAACAACATACTGGGCGGAGTTGCGACCTTTGTGGACTATGCGCTGCGAAGCGGAGACCAGACCGCAATGCGGCGTGCCCTGGAGATGACGGCCGAGGCGGCCGACAGGGCCTCGCGCATCACGCAGTCACTGCTGAGCTTCGCCGAGCAGGGCAGCCCGCGCCGCCGCGACCTGGTGGACCTGACCGAAGTCGTGCTGACGTTCGTCCATCTGGTTGAACGCCCCCTGTCGCAGAAGAACATACAGCTCAAGCTGGATATTCAGCCCGTCCCCACCATCCCGGTGGAGGCACAACGCATGCACCAGGTGCTCAACAATCTTCTGGCCAACGCCGAAGAGGCGATGCCGGAAGGTGGGACCATCAACATCGGTATCAGGCGAGAGGACGACGACGCCGTCCTGAGTTTCTCGGACAACGGAACCGGAATCCCCGAAGAGAACCTCTCGCAGATCTTCGAGCCGTTCTTCACCACCAAGGGGCTGGTCGCCGGCGGCGAGACCGCCAACCCGGGTCTGGGACTCTCAGTGGTGCACGGGCTTATCCTGGAGATGGGGGCCGCCATCAACGTCGAGAGCACCCCCGGCGAGGGTACCACCTTCACCATAAACGTCCCCGTCGGCGAGCGATGAGGGCTCAGGAGTTGAACTCGTCGCCCCGGAAGGTGTGGCCAAGGTAGGTCTTGCGGACCAGTTCGTCGTTGACCAGCTCACCGGGCCGGCCCTCGCGAAGGACCTTGCCGCTGTCGATGATATAGGAGCGGTCCGTGACGGACAGAGTCTCGCGGACGTTGTGGTCGGTAAGAAGGATGCTTATACCCCTGTCCTTCAGCCCGCGGATCTCCTTCTGCAGGTCCTCCACGGCAATGGGGTCCACACCGCTGAACGGTTCGTCCAGCAGGATCATCGTGGGATTGGTCACCAAGGCGCGGGCGATTTCCAGCTTCCGACGCTCCCCGCCGGACAGCGTCCGGGCGAGCTGGTCCTGAACATGGGCAAGCCCGAACTGCTCCAGCAGGTCGTCGCATTTCTCTGCGCGGACCGACCGGCTGAAGTTCATCGTCTCAAGTATCGCCAGGAGGTTCCGCCTCACGGTCAGCCGCTGGAAGATGCTCGGCTCCTGCGAGAGGTACCCCATGCCCCTGCGGGCGCGCTTGTACATCGACATATGCGTCACGTCCACGCCGTCGAAGATGACGGTCCCGTCGTCCGGCGTGATCATCCCGATAGTCATGCGGAAGGTGGTTGTCTTGCCGGCCCCGTTGCGCCCCAGCAGGCCGACGATCTCGCCCTGCCCTACGACGAACGAAACGTGGTCCACTACGGCCCGTCCGCTGTAGCGTTTCACCAGGTCCTTGGTCTGAAGGAGGATCATTACGCGACGCCCCTGCCTTGATACGGGTTGTGGATAACTTGTGGATAACCGCCCCCCGGGGCCACAACAGTCATGGCGGCCATTGCGGGATCCCCCACCAAACCGTTTCCGCCGATGCCGAACGAGCGGACAACCAAACACGCGGAATTCGCTAAGTCCAATTTTTCAAAAGGCATAGAATCACCGCCATGCGGCTGGAACCGACCCGTCGCCCGCAACAGATTACTGCCGCCCGGCCGATCGCCTTCCGCCGGACCCGCAAGCCCGGTGGTACTACCACCGGCGCATATGTGCATAACCTGCAAAAACCCGGCGGCTTTTCACCGACTTTGCGGCGTCGCATCCAAGCCGTCCCGAGCAGGCAACGGGCCGGACAGTACCCGATTGCATTCAGCGAATCAATCGCATCTTGCCGACATTGGGCACCAGCGGAAGACCCGGCAGGCCCGGCAGTCGGAAGCCGGACGGCCAATATACCAGCAGCGCCCGCCCGGTCAGGCAGTATCGCGGGACGGTCCCGAGTTGATACTGCGGTTGGCCGTCCTCGTCGTACAGTCGCAACGTCGGGGCCGCGTATGTCCAGGAACGGCTGTCCAGACTCTGGGGGCTGTTGTCTCCCAGGACCATGAACTCGTCCAGGTCGCGGTCGTCGTACCTTCGCAGTGTGATGGGGTTGCCCGTCGTGCCCCACCCGGGTCTGCCCTGCCCGACGTTTCGCCCGAGCCGGCGCAACTGCCGGGCGTAGTCGCCCGCGACGCCGTCGGGAATCTCGCGCTGCGGCGGGCACGTATAGTACACGTCTCGCATGAGCTTTACATGCCACAGCTCGCTGGCGCCGCCGGCGGCCGCTATCCGCACCTGCGGAGCGGGAACGGGGTCCGCGTCCGCACGAACCATCCGTGCCTTTAGCCACTCGTAGTCGAACGGATACCGCCCGTCGGTCAGTTCCAGCACGACCTCGCCGCCTACGCGCAGCTTCAGCGACAGGTCAACGTGCTCCAGCGACACCTCCACGGCATCGTCAAGGTTCACAGGGTCTATTCTGCGTTGTTCCCACTGCGACCAGTCGCCGCCCGGTGGACGGTGCCACAGTGAGACCGAACCGTCGGCGTCCACCTCGCCGCGGAAGCCGTGGTCGAAGCTGCTGGTCTCCAGAACTACGCGGGCCCCGCTTTCACGCGGCACGAACATTACAGAGAGCTTCAGGTCGCTGCATACGTCGCGGTCCTCATCCACCACGGCGGCCGTTCGCATAACCCGTGTGGAGTTGTAGCCGTACCACGGCAGGAAACGGTTGCGGGGCACCTCGAGTCTCAACTCGGCCCGCTCGCCCCCTGCGAAGCTGAACCTGCGCCCTTGCAGGCCACTGAGGTCCCACCGGTCCGTACCGGCCTGCGGCTGCCACTGCGGCGGTCGCACATCGGCGCCGTCTCTTTCGGCTCGCTCCATGACGTCGGGGTCGGGCGGGTAATCGTTATCGTAAATGACCTGCCAGGTGGCATCCTGGGCCTTGGACGGCTTACGGCGGATGCTGAAGGTCTCCTCCCCGGGCTGTCTGACGAAAATGTTCCCGTGGACGATCTCTATGGTTTCTCCCGGCAGGCCGATGAGGCGTTTGATGTAGTTCTCACGGTTGTTCTGGGGATTCTTGAAGACCACCACGTCCCAGGGGCGGGGCTGGCGGAAGTTGTAAACGTACTTCAGCACCAGCACACGGTCGCCGCTGTTGAGGTATCGTCCCTCCCGGCTATGGTTGTAGGGATAGGTGCAGTTGGGGCACCGTGCTTCGGCCGGTATGCTCTGCATCCGCCTGCCGACGGCGCCGCCGCTGTGCTGCCCCAAACCGTAGTCATACTGGTACCCGCAGGCCGGGCATTGCAGTGACCAATGCTCGCCGAGAAGCCGCGGGGCCATTGAGCCGGTGGGTATTACGAACGCCTCGATAAGGAACGCCCGCAGCACGAACGCCAGCACGATCGCCACCCAGACCCCTTCGACGGTGTCGCGAATGGTGTGCATCTCCCGGCCCGGGTTTTGCTCGGTAGCGGACATCGAGGCATCACTTTACATGCTCCGCCCCTTCCCGCCAAGTGTGGACATCCGGCCGGCTGTCAGTAACCGGTAATCAGTAGCCAAGAACCAGGGCCGCTGGTGCTGAGGGTTTGGCGGTACATGGCGTTCCCTGTTCCGGGATTCCCGGTTCCATGTTCCGCCGCCGGGCTGTAGGATTGCCGCGATTCCGCCGGAGCACGACAGGCCGCATCACCGGTTCCGCGCTACCGGCTACCGATGTACGCATTGAGGGAGCGATTCCATGGACAAAGATGAACTGGCCGGGCGTATCAGGGACGCCGCCTACCTTGAGGGCGACTTCATTCTGCGCAGCGGCAAGCGCAGCAAGTACTATCTGGACAAGTACCTCTTCGAGACGCAACCGGAGATTCTCGCCGAGCTGGGCCGGCTGTTCGCCGTCCGCGCCGAGGACTCCGACGTCATCGCCGGAGCCGAACTGGGAGGCGTGCCGCTGGCGGCGGCCGCCGCGATGGCCTCGGGCAAACGTTTCGTCATCGTCCGTAGCGGCAAGAAGGAATACGGAACCGCCAAGCAACTGGAAGGGCGACTCGACGCCGGCGACCGCGTTCTTCTGGTCGAAGACGTCGCCACCACCGGCGGGCAGGTGCTGGAGGCCGCAAAAATACTCACCGACGCCGGCGCGACCATCACGAAAATTGTCTGCACCATCGACCGGATGGAGGGCGCCCGGGAGAATATCGAAGCAGCCGGCTACGTGTTCGAAGCCCTGCTGACGCGTGAAGACCTCGGCCTGTAAGATTTCCGTTACGCTCTGAGATGTGAACGCCATGATGATTCGCAAGGTGCTGATGCTCACGGTCCTGCCGGCGGCGGTGCTTATCGGCTGCTCCGATGAGTCGGCGCACCCCAACGACCAGCGACGCGCGCAGGCCGACGCCCTCTGCCGCGAAAAATGGGGCAAAGGGCTGGATGAACTGCCCGTCGATAACCTGGTGCTCATCAGCCCCCACAATGAGGACATCAAGAATGAGTACACCTGGGCGTTCTCGCTACACTACGCGGTCGAGTACGGCCGTCAGGTGGAAATCGTCTGGCGCGACGTCTCCGGCGGCACGGGGCGTGTCAACCAGTACATCCGCAATACCTGCTACGACGGGCAGAACCGCGCCGGCGTGGACGTGCTCTGGGGAGGCGGAGAGTTCGTCTTCAAAAAGCTCGCGGCCGACGGCTTTCTCCGGCCGATGGACCTGCCCGCGGACATCACCGACAACATCCCGCTGAACTTCTCCGGCCAGGCGATACGGGACGAGCGGAACCGCTGGGTCGGCTCGGCGCTGAGCGGTTTCGGGTTCATATACAACAAGACCATGCTGGAAAAATGCGGGCTTCAGCCGCCGCAACAATGGG
This sequence comes from Phycisphaerae bacterium, assembly GCA_049975485.1. Lineage (GTDB taxonomy): Bacteria > Planctomycetota > Phycisphaerae > SM23-33 > SM23-33 > PUND01. Next base: position 24,535 of record JBNGDC010000014.1, read on the forward strand.
ACGACCTGGCCACACCCCGGTTTGCCGGGCTGCTGGCGCTGGCGGACCCGACGGCGTCCGGCTCCGCGGCGGCGGCCTATCGTATGGTCGTGGTTTCCGGGCAGGATTGGCCCAGCGGCTGGGCGAAGCTGCTGCGGATACTTGCCAACGCGGGCCTGTTCACCGACAGCGCCGGGTCGGCCGCCAACGCGCCGGCCCTTGGCGAGGCGCTGGTGGCCACCTGTATCGACTTTTACGGCACGACGCGAGTGGCCGAGGCCCCCGATGAGCTTGCTTACGTAAGCCCTCGCGGACAGACCACCTACGGCGCCGACCCCATCGGCATGCTCATCGACCCACCGAACCCCGAGCCGGCCGAACGGTTCGTCGAATTCGTGCTCTCAAGGCGCGGCCAGGCGCTATGGGCGCTGAAAGTGGGCGACCCGCACGGTCCGGCAAGGACGCCGCTGGGACGACTGCCCATCCGCCCGGACGTGTACGGGCATTATGCCGCCCGACTGTCGCCGTGGGTTGAGAATCCCTTTGAGGGCGGGCGTGCCCTGCAACCGAGTCCGCAAATGCAGAAGGTGAACTTCAGTGTTCTTCAGCAGTTGGTCCATGCGGCCGCCCTGCAGAACCCCGAGGCCCTGCGACAGGCCCGCGACGCACTGATCCGCTCGGGTTTTGACGAGGAACTGCTGGCGGAGTTCAACCGCCTTCCGGAGGAGATATCCACGCTCGAGAAGATAGACGAGGTGGCGGAGATGCTCGGCGACGACCGGCGGCTTGAGCGGCTGCAGACCAACTGGAGGGACTTTTTCGCAGCCAAGTACCGGAGGATCATCGAGGCCGCCCCGTGAAAGACCCGCGCGACGAAATGCTGCGACAAGCACTGCGGAGTGCAACGCCCCGGCCCGGCCCACTGGTCGCCGAGGGCGGTTTGCTGCTGTTCCTCGGGGCTTTTCTGCTCCTGCCCATAGGCCTGGCCGTGGGCAGCGCCTTCGTCGAACAGGGACGGCCGAGCTTGTACTGGCTCTCGCGGACACTGGGCGACGCCGTTATCGTCCGCTATCTGCTCAACGGGCTTCTGCTGGCCTGCTGCACCACCGGCGTGGCTCTGCTGCTGGCGCTGCCGCCGGCGATACTGCGTGCGAAGTGCCGCTTCCGCGGCGACGGAGTGCTGGGCGTGCTGCTTCTGCTGCCGATGATCCTGCCGCCGTTCGTCGGCGCGCTTTCCATGCGGCGGCTGCTCAGCCGGTTCGGCGTCATCAACCTGCTGCTGGAGCGCATCGGACTGCTGGACTTTTCCCAGGCCCTTCCGCCCAACTGGCTGGGGACCGGCTTTGCCGGCGTGGTCATCCTACAGGCGCTGCACCTGTTCCCCATACTGTATCTCAACGCGTCGGCCGCCCTTGCCAACATCGACCCCGCCTATCCCCAGGCGGCACGGAACCTCGGCGCCGGTCCCATCCGGACATTCCTGCGGGTGACACTGCCGTTGATGCGGCCGGGGCTTTTCGCAGGCGGCACCATCGTGTTCATCTGGTCGCTGACGGACATCGGAACGCCGCTGATAATCGGCTACCACCGCCTGGCGCCTGTGATGGTATTCAAGGAGCTGGGAGCCGCGGAGACCACGCCCAGGACGTATTCGCTGGTGTTCATACTGCTCTCGGCGTCGGTGAGCTTGTACATTCTGGGGAAGTTCCTGTTCGGCCGGGGACTCAGCGGCGAGATGACCAAGGCCTCCGCCGCCGCGGAGCGCAAGCGGCTGGGTGCCTTCCCAACGGTCGGCGCCTGGGTGCTGCTTGGGGTAATCATATTCGCTGCCGTGCTGCCGCATATCGGCGTGGTGCTCACCGCACTGGCCGGCAGGTGGGTGAACACGGTGCTGCCGAGCGAGTGGACGTTGGAGCATCTGCGGTTTGTGCTGGCGCGGACGAGTACGCGTGTGGCCGTCACGAATTCGCTGACCTACGCCTCGCTTTCAACCGTGCTGGACATAATCCTGGGCTGCACGGCCGCCTGGCTGATAATCCGCACGCGCGTGCCCGGCCGGACGCTGCTTGACGGGCTGAGCATGATGCCGCTGGCGGTGCCGGGGCTGATACTGGCGGCGGGCTATGTGGCGCTGACGGCGTCGGGACCGCTGCGCCCCTTCGGCCCGCACAGCAACCCCGTGCTGATACTTGTCATCGCCTATGCGGTACGGCGGTTGCCGTTCATGGTCCGCGGCGTTTCGGCCGGGCTGCAACAGCTTCCCGAAACGCTGGTAGAGGCCGGACGGAACCTCGGCGCCGGCAAAATCGCGGCGGCCTGGCGGATTACACTGCCGCTCATTGCCGCCAACGTAATCGCCGGCGCGGTGCTGACCTTCGCGTTCGCCATGCTGGAGGTCAGCGATTCGCTGATTCTGGCGCAGACGCCGGAGTACTATCCGATTACCAAGGAAATCTATACGCAGGCGATGTCCGGCAACCCGGCCGCGGCGAATATCGCCTCCGCCCTGGGCGTTTACGGTATGATGCTGCTCGGCGGCACGCTGGCGCTGGCGACCGCCTTGCTGGGTAGACGGCTGGGCGCAATATTCCGGGCATGAAAACGAGTGGCAAATCGCAAGTTGCGAATTGCGAACCGCCGTAGGGCGGCTTTGCCCGCCGGAGAGTTGCCGATTCCACAGTGACTGTTCAACGGCTTAACTATTCAACCGAAGACAATGACTGACATACACATTCAGCACATCACGAAAATCTTCGGCACGGGCGCCTCGGCGGTTAAGGCGGTCGATGATGTTTCGCTGGATATCAAAAGCGGCGAGCTTTACTTCCTGCTTGGTCCCAGCGGCTGCGGCAAGACGACGCTGTTGCGCATCATTGCAGGCCTGGCCGAGCCGGACCGCGGGCGGGTGCTCTTCGGCGACCGGGACATTACCGATGTACCTGTGGAACGACGCAACACCGCGCTGGTGTTCCAGAATTACGCGCTCTGGCCGCACATGACGGTCGCCCAGAACGTCGAGTTCGGGCCGCGGATGCGCGGCGCCAGTCGCACGGAGCGCCGGCGACGTGCCGGCGAGACACTCTCCATGGTGCAGATGGAGCAATACGCCGGCCGCAAGCCCGGCCAGCTATCCGGCGGACAGCAGCAGCGGGTCGCCTTGGCTCGCGCCCTGGCGGCGGAGCCGGAATGTCTCCTGCTGGACGAGCCGCTGAGCAATCTGGACGCCCGCCTGCGCGCCAGGATGCGCGACGAGCTGCGACGCCTGGTCAAACGCAGCGGCACCACCGGCGTGTACGTAACGCACGATCAGACCGAGGCGCTTTCGATGGCCGACCGCATCGCGCTCATGAAGGACGGCCGCGTGGTACAGATCGGAACGCCACAGGATCTGTACGATCGTCCCGCGACGCGCTTTGCGGCGGACTTCCTCGGCGAGGCGAATTTCGTGCCCGGCCGCGTCGTCTCCGCGGGCACGCCCGCGCGCATAGAAACACCCGCGGGCGTGATACGGGCTTCGGACACCGGGACCGCGGCCGCCGGCGCGCAGGTGACATGCTGCGTAAGACCCGAACGGGTAGGGCTGTCCGTAGGCGACGAGCAGCCCGAGGGCGCCCTGCCGGCTACGGTGGAATCGACGACGTTTCTGGGCGACCTGCGGCAGGTGATATGTCGTCTCGACGGCGACGTGCTGTGGAAGGTTTCGCTTCTGGCGCCGTCGCGCGGGGCGTCGCAGCAGTTGCAGCCGGGCCGGCGGGTCGCCCTGACGGTGGACAGCGAAGACGTAACCGTCCTGACGGAATAACCCGCGCGGCGCAAGGACAGACCACCGGGGACCTGTGACTTGCGTCTATTCTTTCTCGGAGAAAGCCCGCTCGACAAACTCGCAGATTATGTGGCAGATGACCGAGTGCGCCTCCTGCACGCGCGGCGTCAGACGGGCCGGCACGTCCAGAAGCACGTCGGCCAATTCGGCGCACTTGCCCCCTCCGGTGCCCGTCATCGCGATGGTGGACAGACCGAGCTTGCGAGCGGTCTCCAGACCCAGCACCACGCTCGGAGAGTGCCCGGAAGTGCTGATCCCGATGGCCACGTCGCCTTCACGCCCGTGGGCCTCCACCTGCCGTGAGAAGACACGCTCGAAACCGTAGTCATTCGCCACAGCCGTCAAAATCGACGTATCCGTCGTAAGCGCCATAGCCCGCAACGCCTTCCGCTCGGTGAGGAAACGCCCGACAAGCTCGCAGGCGACGTGCTGTGCGTCGGCCGCCGAACCACCGTTGCCGAAGACCAGCACTCCCCTGTCGTTGCGCAGTGCGGCCGTGAGCAGCTCGACCGCCTGTGCGATCGGCCCGGTCAGATGCTCACCGGCCAGTCGCATTACGCTCAGGTGCTCTTCAAATCGCTTGCGTATTTCGTCTTTCATGTCGGTTTTCCGTTCCGGCGGGAACATGTTACCCGCCTCGTGGCGGCAAGGAAATGCCCCAGTGTGAAGATATGGGGATTGTCTGATTCGGCTTCCGGGGGTAAACTGGTATATGGCTCAGGAGGAGATATTTTCCGGCGGCTCGGCCGGTATCGCCATGTCGTCGGGAGCTTGGAGGCGATCGTGAAAAAGACCTTTCTTCGTCTGTTATCGGGAGTCGGCGTAGCCGTTGTTTGCTTAGTTGTTGCCACCCCGGCCTCGGCACTGGTTCTGCACCCCGGCTTCGATCCCGACGACTCGGGTTATACACCTCTGTCCGACAAGCCCTCCGACGCCGTGGTCGGCGCCTGGGACCCGAACAATACGAACTTCGGCAAGGCCTCGGCCGCGGTCATTGCGCCTAACTACATCGTGACGACACAACACCAGGGCTACAAGGCCGGCTCAACGACACTGGACCTGTACATCGGCGGGGTGCGCACCACCTTTCAGGTCGCCGACGCGGAAAGACACGACACGGCCGACATTATGGTCGCCCGGCTCAAGACGCTCGACGGCACACCCGCAAACCTTGACTCCTACGTGCCTATCTACACCGGCGGCGGCGAGACCAGCTACACCGCCACAATGGCCGGCTGGGGGCAGCGCCGCGGAGACCCGGTCGTAAGCAACTCGACGGAGCACGGCTACTACTGGACCGGCCCGCGGCTGGAAACGCTCACCTGGGGCCGCAACGACCTGGACGCGACCGTCTCCGGCTTCACCGTGACCACGGCTTCTGGGTCGGAGCTGACGTCGGAGGTTTTGGTTTCGGATTTTGACCCGCCCGGCACACTGGACTACGAGGCGGGCATCGCCGATTCCGACTCCGGCGGCGGAGCGTTCATATACGAAAGCGGGCAGTGGAAGCTGGCCGGCCTGAACGCCTACACCGAGCGCCGGGACGAAACCTGGTACGACAACCCCAACGCCCCTCCCCCGCAGCAGAGGCCCGACAAGATGTGGTTCATCCGTGTCGGCTCTTATCAGAGCTGGATTGACAATTACGTCAGCAACGTCGTGGTCCCGCCCGGCGACGCGAACTGGGACGGAGAGGTCGATGAGAGCGATTTCAGCATCCTCGTCAACAACTGGGACCCCACCGGGCTGAACACCAACACCTGGGAGATGGGCGACTTCGACCGCGACGGACTCGTAGGCAACGAAGACTTCGCCATCGTCCTGTCCAACTGGACCGGTTCCGTCTCTTCGCTGGAAGAGTCGATGGCAACCGCCGCTTTCGTCCCCGAACCTGCAACGCTGGCGTTGCTGGCAGCGGGCGCGCTGGTCCTGCCGACACGACGCCGCCGAAACTGCTGACATATCCCGCTTTCCACAGCCACTTGCGGACGGCCTTGTTCTCCATGTACGCTGACTCGCGCAGGTAAATTCACACGGAGTAACAGCCATGGGTGAGAATGATTCCCAGCATCAGTCGGACAGCCCGCAACGCAAGCCCTGGGGCAAGTACATATTCGTCGTCCTCATCGTAGTCGCCGGCATCGCGGTGTGGTTCTCGCAGCGAAGTGGACCCACGCTGGAAGGTTGGTCACAGGACCTCTCGGCCGCTCAGCGGCAGGCCCGGCAGGAGAACCGTCCCATACTCATATTCTTCCACCATAAGCCGATGAGCGCGACCGACAGGCAGGAGATTAACGAAGTTCTCACGCACGGCGACATCCGGGCCGTACTGGAATACGAGAAGATTCTGCCGGTCCGTCTGTCGGTTTCCGACAATATCGGGGAAGCCGACCAATACGGCATTGAAGACACACCGGCATTCGTGTTGCTGAGGGAAGGCGAGGAGCCGAAAGTCGCTCAGGAGTATCTCAGCGTACAGCAGCTTACCGAGTTTCTGGAGTCATCGGTCCAGGAGGCCCGGGAGGCGTTGTCCCGGCAGTAACGGAGACTCCGGCCCGTGGCGACGAAATCCGGTCAGAAGGGACAGTTTCTTGCAGTCGTCGCGATCGTGTTTGCCGCGACGGCCGGTCAGATAACTCTGCGTGGACGCCTCGCCGCACCGACCACCGAGTATAACGAGCAGTTCAGAATGGCCCGCTATCTGGCCGACGGTGAGGGCTTTGTCTGCCCTGTGGGCCCGCCGCGGGACGACCCCTCGAGCTGGTACACGCCCGGATACGTCGCCCTGATGGCAGGTGTGCTTAAGGTATCCGGCGGCCCATCGTCCGCGGCTCTGGCAACCATCCGGCTGCTCAACACGGCCGCCTTCGCGATGGCGGCGGGGCTGGCTTTTCTCATAGCCCGTCGGCTGCTGGATGCGACAGTCGCATGGACAACGGTGGTCCTGCTGCTTATAAGCCCGACGCTGGCCTACAAGGCCGACGAAATCTGGGACACCCAGTGGACCATGCTGGCGGGAATGTCAGTAATGTTCCTGCTGGTGTGCGTCCGCCCGCGACGGTGGCCGGCGGTCTTCGCCGCAGGTCTTGCCTGTGCGACCGCCGCCATGATCAACCCGTCCTTCACGCTGTGCTACCCCGTATGGGTCGCCTACGCCGGCTGGAAGACACGGCCCGAGGGCAAATCCCGCCACGACAGAGCGCGACACCTGCTGCGATACGTCCTGCTCGCCGCCACCGGTTTCGTCCTGGGGATACTGCCTTGGACGGTGCGGAACTATCGCACCTTCGGTGAGCTGTTCTACCTCCGTGGAAACCTGCCGCTGGAGATGTGGGTAGGCAATGCGCCCTGGTCGGACGGATACTTCTTCGCCCCGGACGGCTCTCGCATCCATCCCGTGTTTGACAGATATGAGGCACTCCGAATGGAACGGCTGGGCGAGTGGGAATATTTCCGCGCCTGCAGCAGGGATGTGGCCCGCTGGTGGAACGAGGATCCGCAACGTTTCTTCCGCCTGGGACTGCGGCGGGTCCGCTGGTTCTGGTTCGGGCGGTACGATTTCGACGTCTCTACGACGGCGAAGCTCATAAAGGCCGTCGGAGCGGCCGGTCCGAGCATTCTCGCCCTTTTCGGAACGGCGTTCGTCGTGCTGCGCCGCAGGCGGGCTCTGGTGCTGGTGATAACGGCCGCGGTATATCCCCTAGTGTATTACGCCACCATCGTAATGGTCCGCTACCGTCTGCCTGTCGAGCCGGTGGTGATGATGCTGGCGGCCCTGGGAGTGGTCGAGACGGCCCGGCTGCTGGGCCGTCGTCTGCGGTTCACACAAACACCCCATACTTGAAGATGCACCAGATCGCCTTTAGCCCGTCCTTCCAGCCAATCTTCTTGCCCTCGGCGTGGGACCGGTGCTCGTAGCTTATCGGCAACTCGCGAACCCTCACTCCCAGGCGCGCAACCTTGGCGGTGACCTCCGGCTCGAACCCGAAGCGGTCCTGCTCCAGCGTCAGACGTCGCAGCACGTCGGTTCGGAAGACCTTATAGCAGGTCTCCATGTCGGTCAGGCCAAGCCCGGTCGTGAGGTTGGAAAGGCCCGTCAGGAACCGGTTCGCCAGGTAGTTCTTCCAGTAACCGCTTCGCTTTCGGGAAGTGAACCGGCTGCCGTAAACTACGTCTGCCTGGCCGGACAAAAGCGGCTCCAGCAATCGGGGATGATCCCGCGGGTCGTACTCGAGGTCCGCGTCCTGGATGACCACGAAGTCTCCGTCGGCAGCCGCGAAGCCCGTCCGCAGGGCCGCTCCCTTGCCGCGGTTCTGCTCGTGGAAAACGATCTTGTAGTGCCCCGCGTCGGCAGTCTCGGCCGCGAACTGCTCCAACTGCTCGCGTGTGCCGTCGCTAGAGGCGTCGTCCACCAGCACCACCTGCCGCTTCACGCCGGCGGGAAGCTCCACGGCCTCCACGCGGCGCAGCAGCTCCCGCCAGGTGTCCCGCTCGTTATAGACCGGTATCACCACCGAGAGTGTCTTCCGATTGTCGCAGTCACCCGCCATTGCGTTGGTAAATCACTATGGTCACAAAAACCACCAGGACCACCAGGTTCACGAAGACCACGAAGGCCGCCAAGTCACAAAAGGCATTCATGGAAAGTCGGAGTAGGGCTATTTAACAAAGTCGCGGGGGGTGAGCGAGACAAAAAGGTTACGCAACGGAACGGACAGCGTTGACGAACATGCTCCTGCTGCGCTGCGAAGGAGCATAGCACCGGGCAACAATCGGCAATCGCCATTCGGCAATCGAAAATCGACATGCGTCAGAAGAACAGCTTCGCGAATTTCAGGATGCCCTGGCTCCATGGGACGCGGTGCGATATGCCGCTGGCGCCCTGGAAACGGTCGAGGTTGTCCAGGTACCACTGGTAGTTCCGCAACAGCGCATCCTTGTTGGAGTACTTCGGCTCCCATCCGAGCACGCGCTGGGCCTTTTCCACCGACACGAACGAGTCCTTGCACGCCGTCTCGTATACCCACTTGTACAGCGGCGACAGCCCCAGCCGTTCCAGAATCCGAAGCGTCCAGATGACCGGACCGGCGGGCAGACCGTGAACTTTCTTGCCGTAACCGGCCGCATCCAGCACCGCCTGGAAGTCCTCCCGCATGGTGGTGAATTCCTTCGCGCCGATATTGAACGTATCGTTGACCCTCTCCGGCTCCAGCGTCGCGCACAGCCAGATCGCCTCGCAGAGGTCCTCGACGTCCAGCAACTGGTAGCGGTTGTTGCCCCGCCCGACCATGGGGAAGCCCTTGCCGTCTTTCGCCCAGTCGTAGAGCATCGCGAACACGCCCAGCCGCTCCGGACCCACGAACGACTTCGGCCGAAGTATCGGCACGCAGAACCCCCGCTCTCGAAGCTCCAGGCAGACGCGTTCGGCCTCTATCTTCGCCTCGCCATACGGCCCGACGCCGTCCAGCGGATCGTCCTCGTAGATGGGGTGGTGGTCCGGTATTCCGTAAACGGCCGTCGTGGAAACATGGATGAGCCGCCGGGCGGTCCTCTCGGCCTCGGCGGCGACGTTGCGGGTACCGTCCACGTCGGTGCTGAAGATGTCCTCGCGGGAGTACAGCGGCAAGGCGGCCGCACAGTGCACCACGATGTCCGCGCCTTCGGCGGCTTTGGCGACGTCGGCACGATTGCGGATGTCGCCGGTAACCACGCGAACACGGTCGCGGCAGTCCGGGTAGTCGAACTCGGCCAGGTCCAGCGAGGTTACCTCCTGCCCCCTGTCCAGAAGGTAGCGGACCAGGTTTATGCCCAAAAAACCCGCTCCACCGGTTACGAGAAATCTTGCCATTTGCCTATGAATCCTTTCGGCCAAAGCGCCGGTCAGCCGGCCGGCGTCCGAACGTCGAGTATATCGCGAAGACCCGGTCGCGATCCGTAAGTCAGGATCAGCCCCGCCAGCACGACGTAAGCGGCCACCACCAGCCACATCACTTTGTCCCTCACGAGCAGTTCGATGGGATCGCCGCCGCCGGCGCGACGGGCGAGTCGGCCGTAGCGGAACAGTCCGTAAACCACCAGGGGAACGGTCCAGATCATATGGGCCGATCCGACCTGCGCGACGGTCCGCGGCGCGACGCAATATAAGCTGTAAGTCAGAATCGCCAACGCCGTCGACACGGTCAGCATGTGTTCCAGGTCGGCCGAGGCGTAGGCGCGGTTGGCGGTGCGCACCGCCTCCGCCCGGCCGCCGGGAAATTCGGAGATCTCGCTGCGCCGCTTGCACAGGGCGATGAACAGACACAGAGTGAATGTACACAAGACCAGCCAGGGGCTTATCGGCACGGCGATGGCGGCGGCGCCGGCCATCGCGCGGAAAACAAAGCCCATCGCAACAATTATCACGTCCACGACGGCGTGGTCCTTCAGCCACAGGGAGTACGCCAGGTTCATCAGCAGGTATCCGCCGGTCCAGACCAGCAGACCGTAGCCGGCCATCGGTCTCGAGGCGCCGTCGGCGGTCAGTTCCACCGCGACGGATATGCCCAGCCCCGCCGCCAAAAGCACCACGGCCGCCATGACGGCCGACGCGACCGACAGTCGCCCCGACGCCACGGGCCTATGCGATTTGACGGGGTGGGCGCGATCCGCGCGGCGGTCGCATACGTCGTTTATCAGATACACGCCGCTGGAAAGCAGGCAGAACGCCGCGACAGCCGCCATTGACTGCCCCCAGGCGAGCGGGTCGTCGAACCGCCGCGCAAACAACAGCGGCGCCGCCACAAAGGCGTTCTTCACCCAGTGACGGGGGCGCATCGCCTCGGCAAGGGCGAATATGCCTGTCCGTCCACCGTCTTGTTTCGCGGCTTGCCGCACTGGTGTCTTCCCAAAGCGATGCCGTTGTTACGCGACTAATCGTTGTGACGTTCGGTCGGTCTTGCCGATACGATAGAACGCATGGCCGGGACGTCACACATTAGCTATCGACCAGAAAGCAAGGGCCCCTCCATCAGGAGCTTGTGGTTGGGGGTCTTCCTTGCCGCCGCGGTTCTGTACGCCGCCACCTGCCAGAGAGGAATAAGCTGGCAGGACAGCGGCATGTTCCAGTGGCGCGTGGCGACGGGCGACTACACCGGCGAGCTGGGACTCGCGCTGGCACACCCGCTCTACATAGCCGCCGGCCGGGCCATGACCCGGCTGCCGGGGTCCGACGCCTACTGGCTGAACTTCTTCAGCGGACTTGGGTCGGCCGTAGCGCTGGCGAACCTCGCGGGACTGCTGACTTACATCACACACAAGCGCTGGGTGGCAGCAGCGACAGCCGCTATGCTGGCGGTCGCCCATTCCCTCTGGTGGCTCTCTACCGTAGCTGAGGTTTATACATGGACCATAGCGGGACTTACGCTGGAAGTCTGGCTGCTGATATCGCTGATTGACCACCCCAAGGGCTGGAAGCTGGCGTCTCTGGCGTTCGTCAACGGGCTTGGGCTTGCGGTCCACAACTTCGCCCTGCTGCCGCTGCCTGTATATGCCATTATCGCAGTCTGGCTGGTGGTCAAACACCGACTTCCCGCCCGCTGGCTACCGGCGGCGGCCGTGGCCTGGACGGCAGGAGCAGGACTTTACATCGCCCAGATAGTCCACCTTGCCGCCGGCGAGGAGTACACGCTCTTTGCGGCGATAAGCTCTGCTCTTGTTGGCGAATACGGCGAGCAGGTCCTCAACCTCGCCGGCATGTCAAAATATTGGAAGGTCAATGTAGCCCTGGCCTCGCTGAGTTTTGTGAATCTCATGCTGCCGCTGGCGGTCGTCGGCTGGGTGCGGCTGGGGCGGTGGCTGAGCAGACCCGCCGCGGCCGCGGTGGCGGCGATTACCGTCATACACGCGGTGTTTTTCCTGCGTTATCCGGTTCCCGACCAGTTCACGTTCATGCTGCCGACGCTGACGATGATCGCCCTGGCGGCGGGGCTGGGTGTCGCGACGCTTTCGCGACGCTCGCGCCGTTGGCGCACAGCGGCAGTCGCGGCATGTGTGCTTTCGGTCATAGGCCCCCCTGTCTTCTATGCGACCGCCCCGAAGTTGGCGGCAGTTGCGGGTTTTGACGCCACAGGCAAAGCCCGCCATCCCTACCGCAACGAGATGCGCTACTGGCTCGTTCCCTGGAAGCACAACGAAACTTCCGCACAGCGGTTCGCACGCGAGGTGGTGGAGGCGGCTTCGCGGACGGGAGGCGTCATATGGGCCGACAGCACGCCTGCCTGGGCGCTGGCTGCCGAGGTCCAGCGGCGGGGGATGGGAAACGTCCAAGTGCAGCTCTACGGCCGTCCCCTGACTGACTACCTGCCGCGCGACCCGCAGCTCCGCGAGGACGACGAAGCCGTCGCCCGCAGCAAGCAGGCCTTCCGGAAAGCCCTGGGCGGCAGTGAGCTTTACGTCATCTCGCCGCAGAAGGCCCCGCAAGGACTCACCGCGGACGCCGAATTCGAGCCGGTTGAAGGGGCGATGCTTTTCCGCGTAGTTTGGTGTGGGCAGCCCTCGAACGGGCTTCGATAAAAGCCCTGTCAGCTTGTATAATATATGCGGAGGTGGCGCCATGCATTTTGCACGGCAGATAACGCTCGTTTCGTTGACTACTTTTGCGGTGATAGCGGCCGCATCGGGCGATCTTCATGCCCAGGCCCGCTCCAGCGTGGAAATGAGCAGGCCCGGAGACATGACCCGTCCCGGTGAGGGCTCGTCGGTCCACACGTTCCAGCGGTACTCCTACGGGCTGGGCGGACTTCGCGGCGCTTCGGGCGGCGCCTCGTCCAATGTGCTTAGCAGGAGCATGTCGCCCGGCAGCTCCATCACCAGCAGGACAACGGACCGTCACAGCCGGAACAGCACCGGATCGTTCACCAACCAACCGACCGGTGGCGCCGGCATGAGCTCGGTGCAGCGCTACTCCGCGCCAAATACGATTATCAGGGACTTCGGAGGTTCCAGCGACATTCCCGACGCCCGCAGGCAGCAACCGCTGGGCGCCGCCTACGCCTACCTGGAGGCCTTCGGCAGCAAGGATGAGGACCTTCTGCAGATCGGCTCGGAGCCGATAACCTCTCTCGCTCCTGAAGGCGACAGCTTGTATGCCCGCTACATGCGGGAGGCCGAGAACGCGATGGCCGAGGGGCAATACCATGAGGCCGCCTCGCAGTACAAGCTGGCGCGCGTAATCGGGCGGACGGACCCCGAGAGCTTACTGGGCCTGTCGCACGCGCACATGGCCACTGCCGGCGGCATCTCTTACGCCTCGGCCGCCTACTACCTGTCGCAGGCGATCAACTACTTCCCGGAGCTTCCACTGGTGGAGCTTCGCCCGAGAGAGCTGTTCGGGGATGCGGAGCTTTATGCCGAAGTAGTCGGGAGCTTGCGCGCACGGCTGGAGAGAAACCCGCGGGACGGCGACGCGTTGCTCTGCCTGGCATATCTGCGGTGGTTTGAGGGCGAAACCATCGTCGCCAGGGACTCTCTGGAAACGGCTATCCGCTACAGCCCGGACGAGAAGCTCAAGGAAGCGGCCGAAGTTTTCCTCGAGGGGATCCAGCGAGTGGAAGACGGCGACGTCTCGGAGACTGCCGAAACAGCCGAAGGCCCGTCTCAATAGCCCGCAAAAAGCGCGAACGTCCCCCGCCGCGGGCACATATAACCTCTGGCGAGGTGCCAACTCGCCCCGTAACGCAAGCTGTGCTATAACTAAAGCCCCTTCACGCGGTCGCCGATGACATAACTTGACTAATCGGCGATATTTAAAGGCGACTCGGCAGATGGCGGACTCCGACAACTCACAGCAGCCCCGCCTTGCGGCGCGGGCGTTGGTGTCTCTCGAGGCCGTCTCTCTGCGCCATCGGCTGACCTTCAATGTTCTGCTGCACGCTCTGCTTTTCACGGCCGCCCTGCTGGGGGCGTACCTTGTGCGTTTCGACATTGCCGGGGAAATCGGCGGCAAATGGGTCGGCGAGCGGTTCCTGCCCACACTGCCGTTCTTCGTGATCCTGAAGCTGCTGATCTTCGGCAGGATGAAGCTGCTGCGTGGCGGCTGGCAGTACGCCTCGCTCAACGACGTGGTGCGGATACTCATAGCGGCCTGGTGGTTCGCACTCATCGCGTTCATCGCGGTGCTGCTGTTCCGAGATCTGCCCGCCGCAAGAATGCGCACTGTCCCTGTGCTGTCCCCCTACTTCGGCCGGTTCTCGCAGGGCGTAATCCTGCTGGACTTCCTTCTGACGGTGTTTCTTGTATGTGGGGCACGACTGGGTTTCCGGCTCTATCGTGAGCAGCTCCGCCCTGTCTCGGCCGAGGGCGCCCGGCGCGTTCTCATCGTCGGAGCGGGCAACGCCGGCGAGACCATCATCCGCGAAATATTCCGCATGCCTGTGGAGCGCTACCGCGTGGTGGGGCTGGTGGACGACGATCCCGCCAAGCAGGGCATATTCATCCACGGCGTCCCGGTGCTGGGTGTAACCGAGGACATCGCCCGCATCTGCCGCGAGCAGGAAGTCGAGGAAATCATCATCGCCATGCCGTCGGCCACGCGCAAGGAGCTTAAGCGCGTCGTTGACCTCTGCGCCGGGACTAAGCTGAATTTCCAGTCGCTTCCCGGCGTAGGCGACCTCATTGACGGGCGGGTGACCGTCAACCAGATCCGTCCCGTGGACATCAACGACCTGCTGGGGCGAGAGCAGGTGGAGCTGGACGACGAGGCCCTTCGGCGGTTCCTGCGCAACCGCAGGGTGCTTATCACCGGAGCCGGCGGCAGCATCGGCTCGGAACTGTGCCGCCAGGTGTGCAGATACGGACCCAGCCAGCTCGTCCTGGTGGAACAGGCGGAGAACCCGCTGTTTGAGGTGGAAAGCGAGCTGAGGGAGAGCTTCCCGCAGGTACCGCTGGAATCGCGGATATGCGACATATACGACCGTGACCGGGTCATGCAGGTCTGGCAGCAGAGCCATCCGGAGGTGGTCATCCACGCCGCCGCCCACAAGCACGTGCCGTTGATGGAGATCAACCCCGTAGAGGCCGTCAAAAACAACGTCCTTGGCACACGTAACGTCGCAGACGCGTCGTGCTGCTTCGGCGTTGAGGAGTTCGTTCTAATATCTACCGACAAGGCGGTCAACCCATCCTCGGTGATGGGCGCCACCAAGCGTGTGGCCGAGATATACACCCAGGCGCTGAACAACCGTCCGGGCGTGCGAACGCAGTTCAAGGCGGTCAGGTTCGGAAACGTCCTCGGTTCGGCCGGCTCGGTCGTGCCGGCCTTCCGCAAGCAGATAGCTGCCGGTGGACCCGTGAGGGTAACGCATCCGGAGATGAAGCGATACTTCATGACCATCCCGGAGGCCAGCCAACTCGTGCTGCAGGCCGCCGCCACCGGGACCGGTGGGCAGGTTTACCTGCTGGACATGGGCGAGCCGGTGAACATCGTGGACCTGGCCAGGAACATGATCACCCTCAGCGGATTCCGTCCGGAGGAGGACATCGACATCGTCTTCACCGGGGTCCGGCCGGGCGAGAAGGTCTTCGAGGAGCTGCGGACCGAAGGGGAGGACATAGAACCGACGGTTCACCCGAAGATACGCATCTGGAAGCACCGGGCGCATGAGTGGGAGACGGCCTCCGGGGCCATCGAGAAGCTCAGCAACCTTATCGGCTGCGAAGACCACGAACGCATAGTGGCCGCCCTGCGCGAGATAGTGCCCGAATATAATCCGCGGAACCGCCCCGAGCCGACTGAAGCCCCGGATGCCCGGGAGCAGAAGGCATGAGCGCCGAGAGCTTCATACCGCTGGCCCGTCCCGACCTGGACGACGAAACCATCGCCGAGGCGCTGCGGAACATAGAGTCGATACTCCGCCAGGGCCGGCTGAGCATGGGGCCCTACCTCGAGGAACTGGAACGGTCGGTCGCCTCTTCGGCCGGGCGGACCCATGGAGTCGGCGTCTCCAGCGGAACGGCCGGTTTGCATCTTTGCCTGCGGGCGTTGGGCATCGGCGCGGGTGACGAGGTCGTAACCACGCCGTTTTCCTTCATCGCAACGACCAACTGCCTGCTGTTCGAGAACATCACGCCTGTTTTCGCCGACATCGACCCGGATAGCTACAACCTCGACCCCGCGGCCCTGGAGGCAGCCATTACGCCTCGCACCAGGGCGATTCTGCCTGTCGAGGTCTTCGGCAATCCCGCCCATTTCGACGAATACGAGCGCATAGCGCGCTCGCACAATCTGGCGCTGATAGAAGACTGCTGCGAGGCGCTGGGAGCACGGCTGGGTGATCGCCCCGCCGGCAGCTTCGGCGACTGCGGCGTGTTCGCCTTCTACCCCAACAAACAGATTACCACCGGCGAGGGCGGGCTTATCGTCACCGACAACGAAGACCTGCGCGACCTGTGCGTCTCCATGCGCAACCAGGGCCGTGACACCGGCGCCGGCTGGCTCGCACATGCCCGTCTGGGCTACAACTACCGCATGCCGGAGACCAGCGCGGCCATCGGCTGCGCCCAGATGCAACGTCTGGAAAAGATACTCGCGCGTCGCCGCGAGGCGGCAGAGCTTTACGACGAAGCCCTGGCCGACATCCGTGGTGTCCATCTTCCGCCCATGCACGATCGCCGGCAGGCAAGCTGGTTTGTGTACGTGATTCGACTGGCAGACGAATTTACGCGCCAGGACCGCGACAAGGTCATGGAACACCTGCGGGAATCCGGCGTGTCGTGCAGCAACTACTTCGCGCCGATCCACCTCCAGCCCTTCGTCCGCACGGAACTGGGCACGCGCGAGGGGCAGTTCCCACAGACCGAGCGCATCGGCGACAGGACGATAGCGCTGCCTTTCTTCGCCGGTCTTGACGAGCGCCAGGTATCTCGGGTCCGTGAGGCGCTGGAGAAGGCCCTCCCGGCCGTCGCCGGTGGTGCTTGACGCCCGCAAGCAGATAACGGAGGATTACCCGATGGTCGCCGCGAGCATAAGCGAACTTCCCTCAGCGGACACCGATTCCGCCGACAAGGAGCTGCCTCTGTGACAGCTTTTACCTACCTCATTATCCCCGGCTCGCATTGGCGTATGCCGATAAGTTTTGTGGTCGCGGCCATTGCGACCTACCTGCTGGCTTTCCCGGTGCGGCACCTCGGCGAGCGACTGAACCTGCTTGACGTGCCGGGCCGAAGGTCCAGCCACAGCACACCCACGCCCCGGACCGGCGGAGTGGCGATCATCTTCGGCATACTTATCGGCGTCGCGAGCGTGTTCAAACCCTCGGTGCCGTTCCTCTGGGCCGCGGGCGTCGGGGGGCTGGTGGCGGGCATCAGCTTCATCGACGACATGGTGAATATCTCCGCCGCTCCGCGCATGCTGGTGCACATACTCGTGGCCAGTCTGACAATCGGGCTTATCGGCCTGGTGCCGGACGGGTTCGGCCTGCCCATCTACGGAAGCCGCATTCACCTGCCGGAGTGGCTGGGCTTTCTGCTGGCGACGATGTTCGTGGTGGGGTTCGTGAACGCCTACAACTTCATGGACGGCATCAACGGACTGGCCGCCTCCCAGGGAGTCTGGGCGGGGGTGACTATTTCGATAATGCTGCTGTTTGCCGGCAGCGGAAACAGCATCTATACCGCCGGAGCACTGGGTGGAGCGTGCCTTGGTTTCCTGCCGCACAACTTCCCCAGGGCAAAGATGTTCATGGGCGACATAGGCGCAACCGTGCTGGGCTTCGGCCTGGCAATGCTGATACTCATAGGCGCCTCCAGGAGCAACATCTCGTGGATCGCCTTCGTGCTGCCTGTCAGCTTGTTCATATGGGACCCCCTGTTCACCGTCATCAAGCGAATAGCGCAGGGGCACAACCCCATGCGGCCACACCGCGAGTTCCACTTCCACCTGCTGGTGCGCTGCGGCTGGAGCCACGACAGCGTCACTCGGCTGCAAAACGTGCTGATGATGGTTCTGGCGGGCCTTGGGTTCCTGTACGGCTGGGCACACAAAATCACCGACGACCCCTTCATCCCCGACCAGATACGCGTCGGCGTGCTGGTCTTCGTTTTTGCCGGACTGGTTACATACAGCATCCTGGTGCACTGGTATTTCGCGCAACACCGCCTCGACGGACCCGAAGCATCGCAGGATAGCTGTGAACCCGCTCCAGGCGAGCGCCCCGGCAAGACCGGCAGGCAAAGCTCTACCTCGTCCTAGAAGTGGCTTCAAAACTGGGCCGTTGGCCCGAGAGCGAGGGATCTCGTCGGCCGGCAAGGACGGCGAAGCAGGCGAATCAAGGGATTCGTCGATGCAGGCGGACGCAGCCGGACGGCGAGAAACCCGCTCGAAGCCAGGCACTTCAGTTTTGAAGCCGCTTCTAATCACCAAGCGGCGCGCCCGGCCGCGCCTGTGACTTGCGTTGTGCCGACGGCGAACGGCACCTATAATCGCGCCCCATGGAAGAACGTTACGCATCCGACGAGCTGGTCTATGACGGACGCATCGCGCGGGTCCACAAGCTCGGCGTGCGCATGGACGACGGGAACGTGGTCGAACGCGAGATGGTCCAGTTCCCCGGGGCCGCACTGGTGCTGCCGGTGCTGGACGACGGCAGTATCGTGCTCATCCGTAACTACCGCTTCGCCGTGGATGAGTGGCTCTATGAGCTGCCCGCCGGGATGCTCGAGCCGGACGAAAGCCCCCACGATACCGCCGCGCGTGAGCTTATAGAGGAAACGGGCTACACGGCCGGTCGCGTCGAGAAGCTCGGACAGTTCTATACCTCCCCCGGCGTATCCGACGAGGTCATGCACGTGTTTATTGCCACCGATCTTACCGATGGCCCGCAGCAACTGGAGCGTTACGAGCAGATTACCGTGGAGGTGGTTTCCGACGCCGACGTACGACGCATGGTCGCCGGTGGACAGATTCACGACGCCAAGACCATCGCTGCGCTGGCGCTATACTGGCTGCAGGGAAGCTTGAAGTAATGTTTCTTGCATAGTGGGCAAACCTCGCCCGCAGGTGACTCATGGGAATCTGGGACCGCCCATACATGCACGACCGCCAAGGCCGCGGAGGACAATTCGGCGGCATGGGTGGCATGCGCCTGGCCATGCCCAGACCCCCGTCGGCCGTTAAGGTGCTGCTGCTTGTCAACGTCGCGGTGTTCATCCTGCAATACGTGATGAGCGGCGTGCTGGAGCCGGTGTTCGGCGTTACCGTCGGCGGCTGGTGGCAGGCGTGGCGGTATATCACGTTCCAGTTCCTCCACAGCACCGGGGGTATCGGACACATCCTCATAAACATGCTGTTCCTTTACTTCCTGGGGACGATACTGGAGCGGACCTGGGGCACCCGGCGGTTCGTCTGGTTCTACCTGACCTGCGGCGTGGGCGCGGGCGTCAGCTACGCGGTGATGGGAACGTTGATGAACCTTCCCGGCGACTACCCGCTTATCGGCGCCTCCGGCGGTGTATATGGGATACTGGTGGCTTGCGCGATGTTCTTCCCGCATATCCGCGTGCTGGTGTTCTTTATGTTCCCGGTTTCCATACGCGTGGTGGCCCTGATTTCGATCGCAATCATGTCCATGACCGTACTCAGCGGACTCAGCGCCGAAGGGGCCCGCGGTGCGGGATTCTGGTCGGAGGTCGCACATTTCGGAGGCGTGGCCGTCGCGGCGCTTTGGATCCTGCCGATGCGGTTTCGTGGAGGACTGCTGAGAGCCGGGGGTCGCCTCAACAGGGGCGCATGGGAAAAACGCATGCGACAACAGACCGACGAGCAGGCCGAGATCGATCGCATACTCCGCAAGATCAACGACCAGGGCATAAGCTCTCTCACCCGTAAGGAAAAACGCACTCTACAGGACGCCACCCGCCGCCAGCAGGAAGAGGACCGGAAGATGCATCGCCTTTAGCAAGGCCCGTCGACCTCGCTCGATATGAGAACACGAATGACACGAATAATGTGAGTTTATTTCTTTCGTGTCCTTCGTCCCGGCGCACCGGGATTCGTGTGATTCGTGTTCTCGGCCGCGCGGAACGCGGCAGGAAAGCGGTTTGGCCTGGGCTGTCCCCGGATGTAAACTGACCTGCCTGAAGGCGAACGGATATGAGTGAAACCATGCGATACATCTCCACACGTGGCCGCATTGACCCCGTGGATTTCAAACAGGCGGTGATGATGGGCCTGGCCGACGACGGCGGGCTTATCATCCCCCAGCGCATACCGGACGTAAGCGACCGGCTGGACGACTGGCGCGAGCTGGACTATGCCGACCTGGCATTCGAGGTGATGAGACTGTTCACCACCGACCTGGACGACGCCGAACTGCGCGAGCTGTGCCGGCGGACCTACGGGGCGGCCTTTGAACCCGAGCCGGCCCCGGTCGTCCGCGTGGGCGACAGATTCGTCCTGGAGCTTTGGCACGGGCCCACGCTGTCGTTCAAGGACATCGCCCTGCAGATGCTCGGTAACCTGTTCGAGCGCATACTTGCCGAGACCGGCGGGATGCTGAACATTCTCGGCGCCACCAGCGGGGATACGGGCAGTGCGGCCATCGCCGGCGTCCGTAGCCGCGACCGGATAGACATATTCATGCTGCACCCGCACGGCCGGGTCTCGCCCATACAGCGGCGGCAGATGACCACCGTGCCGGATGCCAACGTTCACAACATAGCCGTCGAGGGCAGCTTCGACGACTGCCAGCAGATAATGAAGACACTCGCCGGCGACCTGGACTTCAAGCGGCGCTACTCGCTGGGCGCCGTCAACAGCGTCAACTGGGCGCGGGTTCTTGCGCAGATCGTCTATTACTTCCGGGCCACCTTCCGCGTTCAGGCCGAGACCGGCGCTTCCGGCGTCCGCGTGTGCGTGCCGACGGGCAATTTCGGTAACATACTCGCCGGATGGTATGCCCGCCGGATGGGCGCGCCGATATCCACGCTGGTTTTGGCGACCAATGACAACGATATCCTCGCGCGGTTCTTCCGCAGCGGCAAGTACGCCCGCGGGCAGGTCCACCAGACGCTGGCGCCGGCGATGGACATACAGGTCGCCAGCAATTTCGAGCGATACCTGTATTACTACCTGGGCGAGGACGCCGACGAGCTGCGCCGACACATGGAGCAGTTCGCCCGAACCGGCTCGCTGGAGGTCCAGGCGGGACCGGACGGAGTGGACCCGGCCATCGAAGCCGGCGCGGCCTGTCGGGAAGACGTACTGGACGCCATCCGCCGTTGTTACGAGCAGACCGGCTATCTGCTGGACCCGCACACCGCCTGCGGGTGGTCGGTGGTGGAATCGCTCGTGCCGGCCGGCGTGGGAGCAGGCGGCTCGGCCGACGGCGAGCCAACGTTGTGCGTCGCCACCGCCCACCCGGCTAAGTTCCCCGAAGCGGTCGCCGAAGCAACCGGCCGGGATGAACTGGCCCGCCATCCGGAAATCGACAAGCTCTCCGACTTCGACGAGAGGTTCGACATCCTGCCCAACGACGCCGAACGCGTGCGGCAGTACATAGTGGACAAGGTCACATAGCACGGGCTGGACACGGCCGAGATCTCGCAAACCAGAGGTCCCAGATTATGATCAAAATCGCAATAAGCGGAGCGGCCGGCCGGATGGGCCGGCGGATAGCGGCGCTGGCCATTGAGAGCGAGCGGTTCGATATCGTCTCGGCGTTGGAGGCGGCCGGCCACGAGCAGCTCGGCAAGGACGCCGGCGAGCTGGCGGGCGTCGGGACCTTCGGTGTTCCCATAACGGCCGAGCTGCGCGGCCAGCCGGAGGTGCTCATCGACTTCTCCCAGCCGGAGGCCACGCTCCGGTGGGTCGGCCATTGCCGCAAGCAGGACGTGGCGATGGTCATCGGCACCACGGGCATGACAGAATCTCAGCTTTCGGAGCTGGCCGACGCCGCCGGCGAGATACCCATCGTCCACGCCGCCAACATGTCCATGGGCGTGAACCTGCTGCTGCGGGTCTCGGCCGAGGTGGCAAAGGCACTGGGCGAGGACTACGACGTGGAAATCTGCGAAACGCACCACCGCTTTAAAAAAGACGCCCCCTCCGGAACGGCGATAGCGCTGGCCAAGGCGATATGCGAGGCAACCGGACGGGACTACGGCGAGGCCGCCACGCTGGGCCGCGGGGGCAAGCACCCGCGTAAGAAAGGCGAGATCGGCCTGCACGCGGTTCGCCTTGGCGACACGGTCGGCGAGCACCAGGTGCATTTCGGCAATCTGGGCGAAACGGTCACGCTGGCGCACTCGGCCCATACGCGGGACACGTTCGTGCGGGGCGCGTTGCGCGCGGCACAGTGGGTGGCCGGCCGAAAGCCCGGGCTTTATTCCATGCAGGACGTGCTTTTCGGCACCAGGTGAGAGAAATCACAAAGAGCACAAAGATCACCAAGCCCACGAAGAGCACGAAGGTTTTGATTTTCAGAAGCAAATGCCCCCAGGCATCAGGAAGGTCCACCCCGCCGCCTGACCGCGGGGGCTTTATGAAGCCGCGTGCGTGAGCACCGGTTCGGGCGTCGACCAAGCAACCTTGTTCCCGACAGTAACGGCTCAACTGTTTACCTGTTCAACTGACCTGCCGTGTTTCACCACGATTGGGACATCACGCCTTCAGAGGCGATCAAGCTGCAGAAGCGGCTGTCGCACCTGGTGCGCGAAACGCCGCTGACCGGTCAAATCCGCAGCGTTGCGGGCACGGACTGCGCGTTCCTCGAGGGCGGCCGGCGAATAGTGGCAACGGCGGTGCTCTGCGACGCAAAGAGCATGGAAGTAATCGCCGCCATCGATGAAGTCCTGCCCTGCCGGTTTCCATATGTCCCGGGCCTGCTAACCTTTCGGGAGGCCCCGGCGGTCATAGCGGCCGTCCGCAAACTGCCCCGACGCCCCGACCTGCTGCTGTGCGACGGCCAGGGCAAGGCCCACCCCCGCGGGATTGGCCTGGCCAGTCACGTCGGTCTCTGGCTGGATATACCCACAATCGGGGTCGCCAAGAGTCGCCTGTGCGGCGAGCACCGCGAGCCGGGGGCCCGCCGCCGCTGTCGGACGCAACTGAAGCTCGACGGTCGCGTAATCGGAGCGGTAGTGCGTACCAGAACTTCCGTCAAGCCGCTGTTTGTCTCCGTCGGCCATCGCGTTACGCTCGAGGACGCCGTCCGCTGGACGCTCCGCTGCACCAGGGGCGTGAGGTTGCCGGAGCCCAACCGCTTGGCACACAGACGCGTAACAGAGATACGAAAACGTCCGTAACGACCATTTGCGTTTGCACACGCGACGCGGGCGTCTATAATCCACTCGCACTTTCGAATACCTCTTCCAGGGACGGACAAATTGGACAAGCTACCGCTCATATGGGCTGCAACCGCCTTGGCGGCTGTCTTTGCGATGCCGGGTTGCGATTCGCCCGGCGGGAACCTCTATCAGCGACTTCAGCATGAGGACCCCTCGGTCCGCATTGAGGCGATGCGACAGGCCGCCGAAGCCAAAGACATGGCGGCCGCTCCTTACATCGTCGAGCAACTCAACGACAGCGATGCCGACGTCCGCATGTTCGCAATCATCTCGCTGGAGAAAATCACCGGCCGGCGGCTGGGCTACCAGCACTACGCGCCCGCAGCGCAGCGCGACGAGGCCATCGAGCGTTGGCGGCAATGGCTGCGGGAGCACGCCTCAACAACGCAACCGGTCCCGGACGGACAGCAATGAGCGACGCATCCAACAGACCTATCCGGATACTGCTCTGGTCGGTGCCGGCGCAGCTTGCCGTGGTGCGAGCGGCCGTCGAGAAGGCGTGCGAAAGCATCGGGTTCGACGGACGTGAAGTCGGCCGAATCGTCCTGAGCGTGGACGAGGCGCTGGCGAACATAATACGCCACGCCTACGATTGCGCGGACGACCAGCCAATCGAGGCGGTGCTGACGGTGCTGGGCGACGGCGGGCCGGAAGGTGTGGAGATACGCCTGCGCGATTACGGCCGGGCCGCCGACACGTCCAAAATCAAGTCGCGGGAATTGGACGACATCCGCCCCGGCGGGCTGGGTGTGCACATAATGAACGAATGCATGGACAGCGTGACCTACGAACACCCCGAAGGCGGTGGCACCCTGCTGACCATGACAAAGATGCTCCCTGACGCGAAGGAGGAGAAGGCGAAATGAGTGCGCAGAGTCCGCAATCGCCGAAATCACCGGTCGAATCCATAGAGTGGCAGCAAGGCACGGCTGTCGTGCAGGTCGTCGGAGATATTGACCTGAACCGCAGCCCGGCACTTCAGGACGCCCTGCTGAAGCTGCTGGATGAGAACCCCTCCACGGTCGTCATCGACCTCGGCGGGGTGGGATACATGGATTCTTCCGGTGTCGCATCGCTGGTGAAGCTCCTCAGCCGGGTGCGGAAGAAAGGCGTCTCGCTGAAACTGGCGGGACTAACCGACCGGGTGAGGAACATTTTCGAGATTACGCGGCTGGACAGTGTCTTTGAAATCCACGGCACGCGCGAGGAGGCGCTGGGCTGAGATGTCCGAGACCGCAACGGAACGCGGGTTCATCCGCTCGGTGGGGGCAAAGGTGCTGGGCGGGCTGAATTACGTCGGCGGCATGTCGCTGCTGCTGGGCTCGACGCTGCGCTGGGCATGGCGAGGCCTTTTCACCACGCGCACGCGTTTCAGCGGACGGGCGCTGACAGCGCAGATGGTCCGCGTAGGCATCCGATCGCTGGGAATCGTGGTGCTGGTGCAGGTGTTCATCGGCGTGATTCTGGCGCTGCAGATGACGCCGCCCCTGGCCACCTACGGCCAACAGGGGCAGGTCGCGAGAATCATCGGCGTAGCGGGTTTCCGGATGCTCGGACCGATCATAACGGCCGTCGTGCTCAGCGGATTCGCGGGCGCGTCGATAGCGGCCGAAATTGGCACGATGGCGGTGTCCGAGGAAATAGAGGCCCTGGAGGCGTCGGCCCTGAATCCGGTGCGCTTCCTGGTGGTCCCGCGGGTGCTGGCGACGCTGGTGATGATGCTGATGCTGACGGTGGTGGCGGACCTGATGATATCGCTGGGCGGCTGGCTGACGTCCCGGCTGGCGCTTGGCCCGGAGTCTTACGTCGGCTACTGGTCGCGCATGCAGGACCAGTTGCGGTACAGGGACTTCCTGACCGGGCTTATCCAGGCGGGCGTTTTCGGAGTGCTGATAAGCCTGATTGCGTGCTACGAGGGTCTGCGCGTCCGCGGCGGCGCCGAGGGCGTCGGCCGGGCCACCACCATGACCGTGGTCTATTCCATCGTGGCGATAGTGTCGGCCGCGTGTGTGTTTACGATGGTGTTCTACGTTTATGAGCTATAGGACCGACGGACAACGAGGGCCGAGAACACGAATTACACAGATGAGCACGAATGGCACGAATGAATACAGGGCAAAAGAGCGGCGACACGCTGCGCCTTCGCGAACACCTGTTACCTTGGAGCAGAATCAGGCCCGTATCGTTCACAGAAAACTCAGCTATGATGTGGTCGGATGCGCACAGCGGGTGCACTCCTCGCTTGGACCGGGCCTGCCTGAAAGCGTCTATAAACGGGCGATTGGGCATGAGTTGGCAAAGGCAAAGATTCCTTTCGCCTCGGAAGTTGAGTTTGAAGTCTGTTACGACGGAATCGTCTGCGGCACATTCCGTGCCGACTTGGTCATAGACAGCAAGATAATCGTTGAACCTAAGGCCGTGGAGTCGCTCTGCGACAGCCACCGCGCCCAGACACTGACTTACCTGAGAGCTTCGGGCATTAGACTAGGTCTGCTGGTGAATTTCGGTGAAACACGGCTGAAAGTGGCTCGCGTTGTTAACTAGTTTGCCACAATACGTGTAATTCGTGTCTATTCGTGTAATTAGTGTTCTCGGAATGTGGGATGACCGAATCCGACCGTAAGAAAGCAGAGGTTCCCATCCAGCGTCGCCCACTGGTGCGCGTGGTTGACCTCGTCAAGGCCTTCGACGGCAACGTCATACTCGACGGCGTGTGCCTGGATGTGTACGCCGGCGAGACAATGGTCGTGATGGGCGGCTCCGGCTGCGGCAAGAGCACGCTGCTGCGGCATATGATCGGCTCGATTATCCCCAACTCCGGCAGAGTGGAGCTTTTCGGCAAGAACCTGGCCGACCTCGAAGAAGAGCAACTCGACGACGTCCGCAAGCGATTCGGCATACTGTTCCAATCCGGAGCCCTGTTCAACTCCATGACGGTCGGAGAGAACGTCGCCCTGCCTCTTCGCGAGCACACCGACCTGGACTCGCGGACCATCGACATCATGGTCAAGATCAAACTCGAGCTGGTCGGGCTTCGCCACGCCCTGGACCTCATGCCCGCGGAGATATCCGGCGGCATGAAGAAACGCGCCGGTCTGGCACGCGCCATCGCGCTGGACCCGGAAATACTGTTCTACGACGAACCGTCGGCCGGGCTGGACCCGGTAACGTCGGCCGAGATAGACCGCCTGATGATGGACCTCTCAAGCAAGTTGGGCGTCGCAAGCGTGGTGGTAACCCACGAGATGGACTCCGCCTTCCGCATAGCCGACCGCATGGCGATGCTGGACCGCGGACATGTGCTGAAGGTAGGCAAGCGGGAGGAATTCGAGGCCATCCGTGACGGCGAGCCGACCGGCGACGATACGACCGATATCATCCGGCAGTTCCTGCGGGGCGATTCGACCGGACCGATTACCCGCCGGCGACTGAGCACCGGGTACGAGGAAGACATTCTGGCGGCCGCCACCGACGAGTGGTAACCGTCCGAAGCAAAAAGCACGGAGACGCCATATGCCCAGAAAACAACGTAACGAACTGGCGGCGGGGCTTTTCGTAACCGTCGCGGTGCTGCTGACCGTGGCGGTGATCCTCTGGCTGGGAGCCGCGGAGGTGTTCAAACCCGCCCGGCAGAAGGCGTTCTTTGCTGTCGAAGAGTCGGTCGGAAGCATGGGGCTGAGTAAGGGAAGCGCCGTCGAGATAGCCGGCACCGAGGTCGGCAAGATAACGGAAGTCCGTCTCCAGCCGGACCAGAAGCAAGCCCTGTACATTGCCGACATCCACCGCGACGACGTCACCATATACTCCGATGCGAAGGCCCGCGTACAGGGCTTACTGGGCGAAAGCACGCTCGTGATAACCGACCGCGGCAGCGCCGAGGCCGGGCCGGCCGATGAGGAAAACCCCGTCCGGCTGACCGGAGGGCTTACTCAGGCGATGGCGGACATCGCCAAAGCCGCCGAGATGCTCCGCGGAATAGCGGAAACCGTCCGCGAAACAATAGGCCCCGCGGAGGGCGAGGGTGTGCTGGCGGTGGTGGAGCGCATCATAGAGCGTCTGGATGGCGCCAGCGAGAACGTGCTTGAGATTACGGCCAACCTCCGGCACGAAACCGAACGCACTGAAGACGCGCTGATGGGCAAGGTTCACGGCACCATGGACGATGTACGGGCGATAGCCGCCGACGCCAGGCCGAAGCTGGAAGAAACGCTCACTTCAGTGAGAAACACGGCCGGGACCATCGAGCGGTACACCGAGGAGGACATCGCCCAGATACTCGCCAAGCTGCGCGACGTCAACGACGAGGTTCTGCAGATAGCGCGGGACTTTTCGGAAGTCTCCAGCGCGGCCAAGGAGACCATGCTCATCAACCGCGCTAAGGTTGACGAGATGATCGACAACATGACGCTGGTCTCGGCAAATCTCAAGGCCGCCAGCACCGAGATACGGCGAAACCCCTGGCGGCTTCTGTATCGGCCGGAGGACAGGGAGCTGCGCTCGCAGAATATCTACGATGCCGCGCGGGCGTTTTCCAGCGGCGCCCAGCAGTTGGACCAGGCGCTGACCAAACTTCAAGGGCTTGCCGAAGCCCACGACGGCGCCCTGCCGGCTGACGACCCCGCCCTGGAGGAGATACAAAGCCAGATCCGCGCGACCTTCTCGGAGTTCACCAAGGCCGAGCAGAAGCTTTGGGAAGAGCTGGAGAGCAACTAAGCAGGTCGGCTGACGACACTTACAGCACGGCCACGATAACCGTAAGCGGCACGATGGACAGGACGGTGGTAAGTGCGATGGTGGCGGCAGACAGGTCGCCGTCGCCGCCGAGCTGGTCGGCCAATACGTGCGACGCGACGGCCGTCGGACAAGCCAGAAGAATAAGCCCTACGAAAGTCTCCTGTCGCCCGGCTCCGAGCAGATACGCCATCGACAGACCCACCGCCGGCGCCACGGCGAGTTTGATGACGGCGGCCGATGCGGATTGCAGCACGCGCCCCCTGATCCTTGCGCCCACCAGCGCACCGCCGACCGCAAGCAGAGCGGCCGGCAGGGTCATGCCTGCCAAGACGTCCAATGTCCGACCGGCCGCCACGGGCAGCTTCAGACCCGCGGCCGAGACGGCCAGACCCGCCAGGCAAGCCAGCAGCAGAGGATTGGTGGCTATCTGCAGCAGCATCTTTCCCAAGGCAGAGCGACTCAACTTGTGCCGGCTTGACAGCAGTACGACCACCGCGACGACGTTGTAGATGGGAACCAGAGGAGCCAGTGCCAGCAATGCGAGCGTCTCGGCCTGGGGGTCGCCGGCGAACGCGTGCAGGACAACAGGCAGCCCCACATATGCGAGGTTGCCTCGGAAAGACGCCTGGACAAATGTCCCCACCGACCGTCCCGGGACGCGCAGAACCGCGGCGACGGCCAGCCCCACCACTACAGCCGCTATGGTCCCGGCCAGTGCTATGGCGAAGCTCTCGCCGGCCTGCACCCCGAGCCGCGGGGCTGCTGCTATCTTCCCGAACAGCAGCGCCGGAAGCGCCACCCAGTACACCGCGCGGTTCAGCTCGCGCAGGAAGTTTGCGGAGAAGAACCCGCCCCGCCGCAGCAACGCACCGAGTGCGATGACGACGAATACAGGCGCCAATGTGTTGAGTACGTGCATGGCTCTCGCTCACTTAGTTTGCTTCGCGGCCGGCGAGCTTAGCTGTTGTGTGCTCGATGAGAAAGGCCGCGCAAGCAAAAACCCCCGGATCAAGGCCGGGGGTTTTTGTAACCGTAGGCCGGGCATGCTCCCGAAGGGATCCCGCCGGGACTGCCCGACATCATTTTCTTCTACTTCTCAGCTTCGCTTGCGCTTCAGCAGCACCGCCAGAGAGCCGATGCCCAGCATCGCCAACGTCGCCGGCTCGGGAACGACCGCGGCGGCCGCAGTAGCCCTGCCCCAATTGTCCAAAAGCAGGCCGAGGTCACCGCCAGTAACTCTCCCATCGCCGCTTAAGTCAGCATCCGACCAAACAGCAGCCGAAGACATCCCCCAGTTGCCAAGCAATAGACCAAGATCGCCCCCACCCACTGTGTCGTCCAGATTCACATCACCCGGAAGCGCCACTTCCGCCTGCACCAGGTCGCTGGAGGTGTCGTAGGTCACGGCCAGTGCCTTATCGCCGCCGTCGATGGAGACGCCCGCGACCGTCGCGAACTGACCGGCCAGCGTGCCGGCATCGAACACAGTGAACACATCGCCGAAGCTCGGCGTGTAGTCGTCACCGATCGAAAGAGCCAGCTCGCCGGCGACCGTGACGCTGCCGGCGGTAATTTTCGAACTCGAGACGTCAGCGCTCCAAAGCTCCACGCCTGTCGTGGACCCGGCGTAGGCCGTGTAGCCGCCGCTGATATCGAGCTGTCCGCCGTTCTGCGAGAAGCTGCCCTGGTTGTCGATATTCTCGACTCCCCAGACGCGCGTCACATGCTCCGCGCCCGGCTCGTCGATAGGGTTGTTGAAGTTGACGGCCGCCCCGCTGCTTATATCGATGCTGAGGTACTGCCCGGACTGGTTCATGTACCCGTAGGT
Source organism: Phycisphaerae bacterium (assembly GCA_049975485.1). Taxonomy (GTDB): domain Bacteria; phylum Planctomycetota; class Phycisphaerae; order SM23-33; family SM23-33; genus PUND01. The sequence goes on from JBNGDC010000014.1 coordinate 54,216, forward strand.
CCACTCATAACCGGGGTCGTAGTGGTTGAAGTTGACGATACCGTCCTGGACGGCCATCGTGGAGTCTTGCTGCCAGCCCATTTCTCCGTTGAGGTTCAATGTTCCGTCGCCGGTCTTGTTGAAGGTCGTATTGGTGTAACCGACGTAGGGCCCGAAGCCGATATCGGCGCCGTTGCCGGTCTCGTGGCGCTCCACCCATGTATCCACATAAGTCAGCGACAGCCCGGCCGCCACGTCCAACTCCCAATCGTACTTCCAGTACGTGCCGCCCTCGTACTCCTGGCTGTTTGTGCGGACCTGCCACTTTCCGTTAGGACCGCTTGTGAAAGTCAACAGCCCGTGGTGGCTCAAGGCCGTCCCTCCTCCGTCGGGGATATATTTCCAGATGGAAGGCAGGTTCTGCGTGTGGTGCGTTATCATCGTGCAATCGTACACCACCAGTGTGGAAAGCCCACCCTGCGGACTGGACTGGCTGCCCAGATCAGCGTTGAAGCCCTCGGCGAATTCGATGACCTCGCCGTTGTTGGTGCCGTAGGCCTGGAAAACCCGGGCGTTCACAAGATCGGACATGTTGTTGTTTATCCAGGCGTCGCCTGTCACGAGTATGTCCGAGCCGTCGGCCATCTGCCAGTAGCTCTTTGACCCGGAGTATCCGTTGTCCCATCCGCTGTCCACCGTCAGCAACGTCCCGCTCCCGCTCACGTGCACATACGCGGTCCTCGTTGCGCCTGGGTCATAGAGTGCCCCCCACACGTTCGTTGAGGTATCAGAAGAAGTAACGTAAAAATGGTCGTCGGCCGACGCCGGCACGACGCCGATGGCAAGACCTGCCAGTACCAGGGCTGCCAGCACACAACCCTTCCCCGCCAACAGCTTAATCGTGGGTCTGTTCATCGAGTAGCTCCTCTCTGGAAAAGGTATTCTGCATCCTCCGCATTGCTTGATGCATGGGCGCACAGACAGGCGGCAGAAAGCGGCTCAAGACAAAGTGCCGCCCCGCCTTCCTCCTGTGTTTGCGCAGCCGACATCATTATTATAAGGTGAACCCCCTATGCGCCCATACGCATATCTTGCCCTTTTCGGGCACTCACTCCAGCCCGCCGGTGCGGCGGCCCTGGTTGACATTCACCTGCCGGTGCGCATAAAGGGGCTGCGGAAGACAGATGCAACCCCGAGCGATAGTGAACCCGACAGCCAGGATACTGTTTGTTTCCGCCGCAACGGCGATTCTGCTGGGCTTGGGGTGCGTTTCGCGCCAAGGGCCCTCCGAAACAGGAGATAAACCGTTGGAGACAGAAAAGCCGAGGATCCATCCCGACCCGGACAGGCCCTTTTACTGGCGATTCCAGGGCCGGCCCCTCGTCCTGATAGGCGGCAGCGTCGAGGACAACCTTTTCCAGATAGACGGCCTCGAAGAGCACCTGGACCTGCTGGCGTCGGTCGGCGGCAACTACGTCCGCTGCACGCTCTCCAGCCGGGACGAAGGCAACGTTTGGCCATTCGAACGCAACACCGAGACCGGCCTGTACGACCTTAAACGGCCGGGGGGAGAATACTGGCACCGCCTCGAGCGTTTCCTGGAGCTGACGGCAGAGCGCGGCATAGTGGTCCAGATAGAGCTGTGGGACCGGTTCGACTTCGCCCGTGAGCCCTGGCAGGAGAACCCCTACAACCCCAGGAACAACTTGAACTACACGGCCGATGAGTCGGGCCTTTCCGAGCGTATCGACACCCACCCCGCCCATCGCGAAAGTGCCTTCTTTCGCAGCGTGCCTGCACTGGAAAACAACGAGGCCCTGCTACCCTACCAGCAGGCGCAGGTCGATAAGCTCCTGTCGATCTCGCTTCAGTTTGACCACGTGTTGTATTGCATGGACAACGAGACCAACGAATCGCCAGAATGGGGCGCCTTCTGGTGCCGCTATATCCGCGCAGCGGCCGAGAAGACAGGCATTGAGGTCCAGACCACAGAAATGTGGGACGCCCACGACCTGACCGACCCTATGCACGACGCGACTTTCGAGCACCCGGAGCTATACACCTTTGTGGACGTATCGCAGAACAACCACCAGAAAGGCCAAGCCCACTGGGACAAGCTGCAGGCGGCCCGGAGGCGGCTGGCCGAATCCGGCCGGCCCCGCCCGATGAACTGCGTGAAGGTTTACGGCGCCGACGGCGGAAGGCACGGAGACGGGCGCAACGGACAGCAGCGCTTCTGGCGGTCGCTTATCGGCGGCTGTGCGGCCGTTCGTTTCCACAGGCCACCCGCGGGCCTGGGGCTTGGCGAGCTTGCGCAGTCGCACATACGCTCGGCCAGGATGCTCACAGACACCATGGACTTCCCATCGGCCGAGCCGAACAACGGTCTGCTCGCCGACCGAGCCGACAACGAGGCCTATTGCATTGCCAAACCGGGCGAGAGCTACGTGGTGTTCTTCCCCGACGGAGGTGAGGTCTCGTTGGACATATCGGCTGTCGCAGAAGACCGACTGACTGTCCGCTGGCTGGATATCATCCATAGCCGGTGGCTGGATGAGCAGACCGCCGGTGCGGAAGACGGGAAAATGACACTGCGAACACCGCGGCCGGAAGGATATTGGGCCGTGGTGGTGTCGAAATAGGAGCCAATGCTCCCCGGTCGGGACCTTGCGTTGCCGCCCAGGCGCGGGTAAACCGGCTGTTGACGCAAGGAGAAGCGGCAGGTCGCACACCTGCCCAGCAATAACAGCCCCAACGTCCTGAAAGGCCCAACAGATGCCCAAGATTACGTTCATGGGTGCCGGGAGCACCATCTTCGCAAAGTCGGTCCTCGGCGACTGCATGCTGAGCGAGCCGCTGAAGGACTCCCACATCGCCCTCTACGACATCGATGCCCAGCGCCTGGAGGACTCCAGGATGATGCTGGAGAACCTCAACGCCAACATCAACGACTCGCGCGCCACCATCACCGCGCACCTTGGGCCTGAGCAGCGCAAGGAAGCTCTCCGCGACGCCGACTACGCAGTCAACGCCATCCAGGTCGGCGGCTATGAGCCGGCCACTGTCGCCGACTTCGAGATCCCCAAGAAATACGGTCTGCGTCAGACCATCGCCGACACGCTCGGAATCGGCAGCATCTTCCGCTCGCTGCGGACGATACCCGTGGTCCTGGACTTCTGCCGCGACATGCAAGAGGTCTGCCCGGATGTGCTTTTCCTCAACTACGTCAACCCGATGGCCATGATCACCGGCGCTATCCTCGAAGCCGGCGGCGTAAAGGCCGTCGGACTCTGCCACAGCGTCCAGGGCTGCGCCCGCTCGCTTTTGGACCGCGTCGGGATGAGGGAGCAGGTGGAAAACCTGCGATGGAAGGTGGCCGGCATCAATCACCAGGCCTGGCTGCTGGAGATACGCGACGGCGACAAGGACCTGTACCCGAAGATAAAGGAGATCGTCGCCGAGCGGCTGCCGCGAATCCGCAAGCAGGGAGCGGTGAAAGTCATCGAACAGGCCAAGGCGGACCACGGCGACGACTGGCGCAACGAAATCGACGCCCGTATCGCCGGCGACATGGTCCGCCTGCAACTCATGCTCAAGCTGGGCTACTACATTACAGAATCCACAGAGCACATGGCCGAGTACGTACCGTGGTTCATCAAGTCCGCCCACCCGGAGCTGATCGACGAATACGCCATCCCGCTGGACGAGTACCCGCGGCGGTGCGTGAGGCAGATCGCCGGCTGGGAAAAACGCCGCGAGGAGATCGTCAACAACGCAAAGCTCTCCCACGAGCGTACGCACGAGTACGGGTCGTACATCATGGAATCGTGCGAGACCGGAAAAGAACTGCGAATCCACGGGAACGTGCTCAATGACGGGCTTGTTACCAACCTGCCCCGCCGCGCGTGCGTGGAGGTCCCCTGCCTGGTGGACTTCAACGGCGTCCAGCCGGTCCGCGTGGGCGACCTGCCGGAGCAATGTGCGGCCGTCAACCGCACCAATGTCAACGTGCAGTTGCTGACGGTGGACGCGGCTGTTACCGGCGACCGCGACCGCGTGTACCAGGCCGCCATGATGGACCCGCACACGGCCGCCGAGCTGACCATCGACGAAATAGTCGCCATGTGTGACGACCTCTTCGAGGCACACAGCGACTATCTGCCCCAGTTCGGATGAACGGCGCGTGCGTGATTGCCGCTCGATAACACGAATTTCACGAATGCCATAAGGATTACAGGGCTTTTTGAATTCGACCATCGGCGTAATCGGTTGTTAATTCGTGTAATTCGTGTTCTTGGGCTTGTCCAGTGTATTGACCTGTGACTCGCGGCAAAGAGCGGGTCGCGGCTGGTGGTCAATTCGCGGTTCGCGATTCGCAACTCGCGGTTCGGGCGTTTCTGTCCGTTGCCTCCCGACGCCGCTAAGGGTATGTTCTGCTCGGAAGACTGACCGTCACTACAACCTTCTGGAGACGCACATGAACGCACTTATCACCGGAGGCGCGGGGTTTATCGGCTCGCACCTCGCAGAACGGCTGCTTGAACGCGGCGACACCGTCGTGGCCGTGGACGACCTCTCCACCGGATCGCTGGAGAACATAACCCACATCGCCGGACACGAGCGGTTCCAGTTCATCCGGGAGGACATCCGCAACGCGACGACACTCACCGCCCTTGTGGACCGATGCGACGTTGTCTTCCACCTCGCAGCCGCCGTTGGCGTGCAACTCATCGTCGATCAGCCCGTGCACACCATCGAGACCAACATCCACGGCTCGGAGGTGGTGCTGAACCTCGCAAACAAGTTCGGCCGCAAGATCCTCGTCGCCTCCACGTCCGAGGTGTATGGCAAGAACACCAAGGTCCCGTTCAACGAGGACGACGACACCACACTCGGCTCGACGCGCTTTACCCGATGGAGCTACGCGTGCAGCAAGATGGTGGACGAGTTTCTGGCTCTGGCGTACCACGACCAGTTCGGCCTGGACACGGTCATCTGCCGGTTCTTCAACACCATAGGCCCGCGCCAGACCGGTCAGTACGGCATGGTCGTTCCTCGCTTCGTCCGCAGGGCGTTGCGGGGCGAGCCGCTGACCATATTCGGCACCGGCGAGCAGAGCCGCTGCTTCTGCCACGTGACCGATGTGGTTACCGCGATTATCGACCTGATCGAATGCCCCGACGCCGTCGGCGAGGTAATCAACATCGGCTCCGACGAGCGGATAAGCATCTCGGACCTGGCGGACAAGGTCATAGAGATGACCGGCTCAAGCTCGTCAAAGACGTTCCTGAGCTACGAGGAGGCCTACGGGCGGCCTTTCGACGACATGCTGCTGCGCGTCCCGGACCTCTCAAAAATCACGCGTCTGATCAACTACCGTCGCAGCAAAGATTTGGAGGGAACCCTCCGCGACGTAATCGCGTATGAAAGGTCGCGGATGGAATCGGCCGAGTCGTAGGACAGATGCCGGAAGTCTGCTGCGGAAAGGCAACATATGGCGAAATACCTGGTGACCGGCGGCGCGGGATTCATCGGCTGCAACCTGGTGCGTTTCCTGCTGGAGAAGGACTGCGACGTCGTGGTCCTGGACAATTTCTCCACCGGAAAGCGAGAGAACCTCAAGGACGTCGCCGACAGAGTAGAGCTTATCGAAGGCGATATCCGCAACCGCACCGACTGCGACCGCGCGATAGAGGGCTGCTCGGCCGTCTTTCACCAGGCCGCCCTCGGCTCTGTGCCGCGCAGCGTGGAGGATCCGGTCACTTCACACGACGTGAACGCAAACGGCACGGTCAACGTGCTGGAGGCGGCTCGGGCGGCGGGGGTGAAGCGGGTGGTCTTCGCCGCCTCGTCCAGTGCCTACGGCGACCAGCCGGAAAGCCCCAAGCACGAGGCCATGGTCCCCCTGCCGAGAAGCCCTTACGCTGCAAGCAAGGTCGCGTGTGAGGCGTACATTCGCGGCTACGCGGCCGTATTCGGCATGGAAACGCTTTCGCTGCGTTACTTCAACGTGTTCGGGCCGTATCAGGACCCGCACGGGGCCTACGCCGCGGTGATACCGGCGTTCGTAAGCAGTCTGCTGGCCGGCAAGCCCCCGAAGGTCTTCGGGGACGGCGAACAGACGCGGGACTTCTGCTACATCGCCAACGTCTGCGAGGCGAACTGGCTGGCCGCCAACGCGCCCGCGGCGGTCTGCGACGGAAGGCCTTTGAACATCGCCTGCGGCCGGACTACCAGCTTGAACGAAATACTCCGGAAGCTGCGAGAGCTGCTCAACGTGGACATCGAAGCCGAGTACACCGACCCCCGCCCCGGCGACGTGCGCGACTCGCTCGCGGACGTTTCCGCCGCCAGGGAAGCCATCGGCTACGAGCCGAAAGTCTTCTTCGCCGAGGGGCTGGAGCGGGCAATCGATTGGTACCAGCGGAATCCGTCGTGACTGCTGGTTTAACTGGTTAACTGGTTAACTGGTTGACTGGTTAATTCGTTACACGGTTGAACCGTTGACCTGTTTAGCCGTTGGCTCTTCGGTCCATGGAGCGGACAAAGCGGCGACTGACCCTGTGTCATTGCACCAGTTAACAAGTCAACCAGTTAACAAGTCAACCGGCATCGGCATGCTTAAGCGTCTCATCGACATCCTCGGCAGTCTCGTCGGCCTGCTGGTCTTCGGGCCGATGATGCTCGCCCTGGCGCTGGAGATCCGCCGTGACTCGCCGGGTGCGGCGCTGTTTCGCCAGCGGCGGGCCGGTCGCGGCGGCCGGGCATTCACCATGCTGAAGTTCCGCACCATGCGGACCGACGCCGACCCGTACGGCGCATCGCCCCACAGCGGCGAGGACCCCCGGCTTACCCGTCTGGGCAGACGGCTCCGCGAAAGCAGTCTCGATGAGCTGCCGCAACTGCTTAACGTCCTGGCCGGTCAGATGAGTCTCGTAGGCCCGCGCCCCCTCTACGAACGCCAGGCCGAGCAGTGGGACGCCCGCCAGCGCCGGCGGCTGGACGTCCGGCCGGGCATAACCGGCTACGCCCAGGCCTACGGCCGGGCCGAGCTGCCCATCGAAGACAAGATCGAGATGGACCTGTATTACGTTGAGAATCAATCCCTGCCGCTGGATATCCGAATACTGCTCAAGACGGTTATGGACGTCGGCGGCGGGCGGGGCGAAGTCTATGAGCGGCAGTACAGCCGCCGGCGGGAGCGTGAAACCGATGCCGCGTGAGCTGAACATACTGTTTACCTGCGCCGGCCGGCGGGTGGCCCTGCTGAACTGCTTCCGCCGGTCCATGCGGAAACTGGACATCCGCGGCAAGCTGCTGGCCACGGACATAACACCGGCGTCGTCGGCTTTCCAGTCCGCTGATGAGGGTATCATCGTCCCACGCGTGGACGACGACAGCTATATCCCCGCGCTTCTGGAGCTTATCGAGAGCCGGGAGATCGGACTCATCGTACCCACCACCGACCGCGACCTGATGGTCCTGGCCGACGAGCAGCAGCGCTTCGCCGACGTCGACTGCACGGTCATGATCGGCTCACCGGATGCAATTGCGATGTGCCGCGACAAGCTTCGCACGCCGGAGGCGTTCGAGCGAGCCGGACTCGCCGAGGTGCGGACCGTCGATTACGCCGCCTTCGTGGCCGAGCCCTTCTACCCGGTTTTCTGCAAGCCCGCGGGCGGTTCTGGCGGTCAAGGTTCGGCCGTCGTCCGCGACGAGCAGCAACTCAACGCCCTTCTGGCGATGCAAGGCAAAGAGAGCGTCGAGAGCCGGTACGTATTCCAGCAGTATTTTTCCGGGCGGGAGTACACCATCGACGTGTACCGCACGCGCGACGGGAGGGTAGTCTCCGTCGTCCCGCGCCAGCGGCTGGAGGTCCGCAGCGGCGAGGTGCAACAGGCGGTCACGGTCCGCGACGCCGAGCTTATCGACTCGGCCCGTCGGCTGGGAGAAAGCTTCGAGGGAATCTGGGGCGTGTTCTGCTGTCAGTGCCGCCGCGCGGACGGCGACCGGCCGCGATTCTTCGAGATAAACCCCCGTTTCGGCGGCGGTGCGCCTCTGTCGATAGCGGCCGGCGCGGATCTGCCTGGCTACCTCATGCGGGAGGTACTGGGCGAGCCGGTCGGCGACGAGGTGGGTGAATTCACCGAAAACCTGCTGATGCTGCGCTACGATGATGCGCTGTTTGTGCCCGCCGACGACCCGGAGTCGCTGCCGGGCTTCGACGAACCGATCTTCCGTTGAAAAACGCATCCGCGATGGCCGAGAACTCCGACAGCAAGGTTCGGGCGATAGTCTTCGACCTGGACGACACGCTCTTTGCCGAGCGTGATTACATCCGTAGCGGATACCACGCCGTCGCCGAACACCTGCGCGACACGTCGGGCCGGGACGAGCCCTTCGAGCAGTGGCTGTGGAAGCGGTTTCTCGCCGGCCAAAGCGACCGGGCGTTCGACGCGCTCAACGAACAGTTCGATCTTGGCTTGAGCGAAGAGGGGATCCGTGAGCTGGTCGGGGTTTACCGCTCGCACAGACCGGATATCACTGCATACGAAGGCGCCGCCGAGATGCTCGCACGCTTTCGCCCGGCGTATCACCTGGGCCTGCTCAGCGACGGATACATGCCCGCCCAGCGGCTGAAACTCAGCGCTATCGGTCTGGAGAGGTTCTTCGATGCGGTGGTCTTCACTGAAGAGCTGGGCCGGGAGGCATGGAAGCCCTCCGAGGCGGGCTTCGAGCTCATCAGCAAACAACTGGACGTGCCGCACAAACACTGCGCATACGTGGCCGACAACCCGGCCAAGGACTTTGTCGCCCCCAATCGACTGGGCTGGCGGACCGTGCAGTTCCTCCGCCCGGGGCAGATCCACGTACACAAGCCCGCCCCCGAACGCGGCCGCCCGCAGCACGTGGTTTACCTCTTCGGCGACATCCACAAAGTACTGGCCCGCGGCCGCGGGCCTATTCGATGACCCGCGCCCTTTCGCGCCACATCGCCCGCTCGCGCGTGTTCCAAAGCTCCACCAGTCCCCGCCGGCGCAGAGTCTCGTCCCACGGCAGCAGTTCGTCACCGACCTCGCCGAGCCGGCGTTGCAGCAGCTCATCCAGCTCGACGCGTAGCGCTTCGCCCGACGGGTCGTCGAGAAGGTTGTGCGACTGCCCCGGGTCGGAAACGTTGTCGTAGAGCACCCAGGGACCGTCGGGCGTGCGGGCGTAGGTATGGCGCCCGGTCCGCAGACCTCGCCACACCGGCCGACCCGCCAGCCAGGACTCGTCGCACGCGCAGGCATCCTCCAGAAGCACGTCCTGCCGGCCCGGCGACTGACCCAGGGCCGTCGCGGACAGGTCCATGCCCTGCACCTGCGACGGGACCTCCAAACCGACCAGCCCCAGTATGGTGGGCAGCACGTCCACCAGCGCGATAAGTTCGTCGTTGACGTTCCCGGCGGACAGCCGGCCCGGAAGGCGCATCAGCAGCGGAACCCTGATGGACTCCTCCCAGGGCTGCTGCTTTCCAGTCAGCCCGTGGCTGTGGAGCATGTCGCCGTGGTCGGAGGTGAAGATCACCAGCGTGTCCTCGACCAGGTCCAGCTCTTCCAGCAATCGCATCAGGCGCGAGAACTGCTCGTCCAGGGCCGTGATGTGCGCCAGATAACCGGAATAGTCCCTGCGGGCTTCTTCGGCGCTGCCGGCCGGGACGCTCTCGGGAAGCTCCAGCGATGCGGGCGGGTACATGTCCAGGTACTTCCGCGGCAGTTTGCGGTACGGATAGTGCGGCGGCCCGTAGCTCAGCGCCAGACACCACGGACGCCCGGCGTTGTCCCGGATGAACCGCTCGGCCAGGTCGGTCTGCGTAATCGGCTCGTAGCCGTCGATGGGAATCGGCTCGGGCGAATCGGTGTAGTAGAACGAGTTTAGGTAATTGTGCGTGCATTCGTGTACGGCCCAGAAGTCGAACCCCAGCCGTCGCTCGCCGGGCGGGGTGAACTTGTCACGCGGAACCCCGTCCAGATGCCACTTGCCGACGTAACCGGTCGCATAGCCCGCATCCCGGAACAGCCGGCCCATCGCCGGCAGGTCAGTGGCCACCGGCAGGTCGTTGGTCGCGGCCCGATGGCGTATGGGATAGGTCCCGGTCAGTATCGTGCCGCGCGAGGGCGTACACAGCGGCGAGTTGCAGTACGCGTGGGTGAACCGCACGGCCTCCGACGCAAACCGGTCCAGCTCAGGCGTGCGGACGTTCGGTTCGCCCGCACAGCCCATGGCCGAGCCGCGCATCTGGTCGGTGAAAACGAAAAGTACGTTCGGTGTCTCGGACATGATGCCTTCTTCCGGGGCAAGTCCATCACCAGGACCACTATTCTCACAAAGGCCACGAAGCCAGGAAGCCGCTTGGCTTTCCGCTTACCTCTATGCTCTCGGCGTCCTCTGTGGGTGCGTTCTCTATGGTCGTGTTCTGTGGCTAAATGCGGCCGGTGTCCAGAAAGTCGTGGTTCACAGTCGCCGTCGCGCTCTTGCCGCTTTCGGCGATGAAGCGGACTTCGTTGTCGGCGAACTGGACGTCCGCGACCCTGTCAAAGCCGCCGGGAACCGGCACAGCTCCTTCCACGTAGTTGATAGTGGTCGGCTTTTCGGGGGACAGCTTGACGGCCGTCGGTATGCCCGCCTTCGACAGCGGATTCGCGCGGACCGACTCGGCCAGTCCCCTGTCGAAGTACGCACACACATCCTCCAGACCGACGCATCGGTTCCGCCCGTTCCAGGGCGGACCGTGACGCCCCCGGTTGGATATCCACATCGCCGTCGTCGGCAGGACTCGTGGGTCCTTCAGTGAGAACCACAGGTAGCGCTGCGAGACCACCGTCGCGGCCGTCCAGGCGCGTTTGACGTCCCGCCGCGCGAAGACCGCCAGCAGGTCAGTAAAGCCCTCTCGCGTCGGCAGCCGGGAACAGTCGCCGTAATGCGGGCTTGCCCAGATAAGCGGAACCTTGCGAAGGTCACGGAACCGCCGGCCGGACGCAAGCGACGTGTATTCTCCCGCGGCCGGGTCGCCGAACTGCCCCGGCGCGGTCTGTCCGAACCTGAACGGGCTGAAGGCGATTCGCATGTCGCCGGGTTTTTCCGGCACCGCGAGCGTGGCGTGATGCCCCAGCGGCATCTTTCCGCCGAAACCCTCCAGCGTATGGCTGACGTAAACGGCATCGTGACCGTCCGCCAGCAGCAGCCGCTTGGTGACCTTGCCCGGTCGGGCGCGCGTCCGCATCGACAGCGTCAAAGACGTTTCGCCACCGCCCTGCTCGCAGTCTACCAGTCGCCACTTACGTCCGGCCGTCTCACCGTGGGCGGGGTGCTTTTCGCCGCGATACTCGCCGCCACCGAACGGCAGGCAGAAGAAGTCCCCACGCAGAGGCACGAGCACCGGCTCGTCGACCTTAAGCCCCTCGCCCTGCCACGGGCTTATGTAGTACGGACATATCGGCCGACGGCTGCGACGGCGGAATGTCACCGGGGCCATGTGGCCGCCCAGTTGTGTAACCGCCAGTTCGATATCCCGGCTGCGGACTACCCACGACGGCTGAGACGCTACGCTGCGAAGCGGAGGTTTCATCGAGATGCTCCTTTCGGCTCGGCCAATGCGGTCCTCGCGAAGGCGGGCTGAGCCGCCCGGAGTGTAAGGGTACACGCCCGCCGCGGAGATTTGCAGTACCGAGTCGAGCTTGGAGCGGCCGCAATGGACGGCGCCGCTGTATCAGGGCATCTGGGAGAGCCGCCAGATGGGATAGTACTCGTCCACATCCGTCAGGGACGAACCTGAACGCCAGTTCTGCGTGGGCATGTCTTCCATGTCGAAGCTTTCGGCGTGGCCGTCCAGCAGCACGATATTGCAGCGGCTCAGGTTGAGGTGTCGCGCGTTGATCCTCGCGGGGAACACGTCCAGAAGCCAGAAGCCGTCGAACACCGCCGCCACCTGTGACGGCCGGGAGAAACCCTCAACGTTGTGCAGCGTCGTCTGCGGGTCGCCGTCGCTGGGTATCTGCGTGAAGGGCGTGTCGCCGGTCTTCCAGGTCTCGGCGTTTATGCCGTACCAGTTGTGCACCCAGTACTCCTCATCCGTACTGGTTGACTGGTTCGGGCGACCGGCCGCCCCGGCGGGGTGTCTCTGTGCGGCCCTTATCTCGGCTTCGCTGCCCGCAAAACTAAGCCCGCCTGACAGATATCCGGCCGGGTCGGTCATGCCGATTTCCGACGTGCCGCTGGGGCATCGCAATACCGACGATCCCGGTGCAATTACGTCGTAGAATCCCGACTTCGGCGCCTGGATAAGGCCCTCGTTGATAAGGATGGTGCTCCACATGTCCGGCGACTTGAGTCGGGCGCCGCCAACCGGATCAACGTCGGGCCTGTACCTCGCCGGCATGGCAAAACCCCGGTGGTCGTTGCCGTAGCTTATGATGGCCGTGCCCAGGTTCCGAAGGTTGGTAAGGCAAACAACCGACCTCGCCTGCTCTCGCGCCTGTCCCAGGGCCGGCATAAGAATGCTCATCAGAAGCGCAATGATGGCAATCACCACCAGCAGCTCTATCAGAGTGAACCCGCTCGTCGGAGCACACGCATGCCTCTGCAATCTCCGGACTTGCCGTTTCATGAAGTGTTACCTCTCGATTGTTTTAGCGGGCGCTCCACGGCCGCTTTGACCGGTCCCCAGCGCCCAAGAGATACCGCTGTTATTGTCCAAATAAATCAGTTGACTGTCTATCGCCATAAGCGCATATATTATACGCATATGCGGCTCGCCGGAGGACTGTGACTCGGGAGACAGGGAAATGTCTGATGCGCGAACCATATGGGTTATGCACAATCTGGGCAGCGGCTGGGGATCGGATGTCCTGCGAGGTCTGGCGCGCTTCTCCGAACACCGCGAGCCGTGGGAGTTCAGGATCGCCGGCTGGGGCGAGACGCCTCTGGGTCTTCCTTCCAACGGCGACGAGGTGGATGGCCTTGTAATAGCCCTGCACGACGAACAGGAAGAGTTGTCGTTGCTTGAGCGCGGCGTACCGTGCGTCAATGTCAGCAGCACACGCCAGGTACGGTGGATACCGTCTGTCCTGGTGAACGATGAGGCCGTCGGAAAGATGGTGGCCGAATACCTTATGCACCAGGGACTGCGGGAATTCGCTTACTGCGGCAACGAGCGATGGCATTTCTCGTCCCCCCGTGGAAAGAGTTTTGCCGAGAGACTCAAGCAAGCCGGCTACTCCTGCGACATCTACGAGCCGCCCCGGCAACTGGACGGAGGCGTTACAGACAAGGAACTGGAGGAGCTGTCCGGCTGGCTGGCAAAGCTTTCGCACCCGGCCGGCGTGATGGCGTGCAATGATATACGGGCGCGCGATATAGCCCGTGCGGCGACCCATGCGAAGCTGCGCGTCCCCGACGACGTCGCGATAGTGGGCGTGGACAACGACGACTTGGTCTGCAGCGTCACGGTTCCGCCGCTTTCCAGCGTGGATACCGGCGCGCAGCGATTGGGCTACGAGGCCGCCCGACTGCTGGAGCGCCTGATGCGCGGCGAACGCCCCCCCGCCGAGTCGATCCGCATACGGCCCCAGGAGGTCGTCGTGCGGCGCAGCTCCGACGTGGTGGCCGTCAACGACCAAGTGGTCGCGCAGGCGATCCGCTACATCAAGCGGGAAGTCAGTAAGGGCCTGACCGTAGGCGCGGTGGTCTCGGAAATGGGCGTATCCCGCCGGCTTCTGGAGAGGCGATTCCGCAAGGTCCTGGACCGTACCGTCCACGACGAAATCCGACGCGCCCAGATAGACATCGCGCGACGTCTGCTGGTTGAGACCGACATGCCGCTTTCGGAGGTCACCCAGCGCTGCGGATTCCGCTACTTCTCCCACTTCTCACAGGTCTGCAAGGAGGAGTTGGCCATGCCGCCGGGGGAGTACCGACAGCACTTCCGGCTGACCTGAGCGCCGCCGCAAGCCACACGCCCCCCGCGACGGAATGTGATTCATCTTGATTTTCTCTTCCGGCCGAAGAAGTTAGACGGACCATGACCGATACCTACTACGTAACAACGCCCATTTACTACGTGAACGACGTCCCGCACATCGGGCACGCCTACACCACCATCGCCGCCGACGTGGTGGCGAGGTTTTTTCGCTCGGCCGGGAGGGATGTGCGTTTTCTGACCGGCACAGACGAGCACGGCGTGAAGATATTCAAGGCCGCCCGCGAAAAGGGCAAAGAGCCGCCCGAGCTGGCCGATGAGGTGGTGGTTCACTTCCAGCAGCTCTGGAAGGACCTGGAAATATCCCACGACGATTTCATACGCACCACCGAGCCGCGACACGAGGCCCGCGTGCAGGAGATAATCCGCCGCCTGCTTCAGCGCGACGAAATCTACCTCGGCAAGTACGAGGGCTGGTACGACGAAGGGCAGGAGGAATTCGTCACCGAATCCACCGCCCGACAGAATGACTACAAGAGCGCCATCAGCGGCCGCGACCTCGTCCGCTACAGCGAGCCGAGCTACCATTTCCGTCTCGGCAAGTGGATACCGAAGCTCATTGAGCACATCGAGGCCAACCCCACGTTCATCCAGCCGGAGGCCCGCCGCAATGAGGTGCTCAGCAAGCTCCAGCAGGGCGTCGCTGACCTGTCGATATCCCGCCAGAAGCAGAAGCTGCCCTGGGGCGTGGAGATGCCCAACGACGGCGAACACGTGGTTTACGTCTGGATTGACGCGCTGAGCAACTACGTCACGGCACTGGGCATACCGGAAATCGGCGACGAGCACGACGGCGAACACGCCCAATACTGGCCCGCCGACGTGCACCTCATCGGCAAGGACATACTCTGGTTCCACGCGGTGTACTGGCCCTGCCTGCTGATGGCGCTGGACATGCCGCTGCCGAAGTGCGTCTTCGCACACGGATGGTGGACGTCCGAGGGCAGGAAGATGTCCAAGTCGCTGGGCAACTTCATCTCCCGCGAGGTCATCGCGGACATCTGCCGCGAGTATTCAGTGGATGTGTTCCGCTACTACCTGCTGCGGACCGTCGCCTTCGGCGCCGACGGGGATTTCTCCCACGACGACCTGCGGCAGCGGTACAACGGCGACCTCGCCAACGGCGTGGGCAACCTGCTGTCGAGGACGGTCAACATGATAAGCCGGTACTTCGACGGCGAGATCCCCCCTGCCGGCGAAACGGGCGAAGACGAACGGCACGTACTGGCGGCGGCCGACGATTTGACGAAATCGGCCGAGGAAATCATCGGCCTGTGCCGCTTCCACCTGCTGCTGGACAAGGTGAACGCCCTGGCCGACGCGACCAACCGATACATCGACTCCACCCAGCCGTTCAAGCTGGCGAAGGATGAATCGCAGCGCGACCGGCTGGCGACCATACTGCACACCTGCGCCGAGGCCGTGCGACTGGTGCTGGTGCACCTCCAGCCGATCATGCCGGCCACGATGCGGCGTGGGTTGGAGCAACTCGGCGCGACCGGCCCGGACCGCCCCATAGCCGAGGCGGGCGTCTGGGGCGCCGTGCGGCCGGGAACGCGTGTAGTCAAGGGTGAGGGCCTGTTCCCCCGGAAATCGTAGCCGCCGAAAGCAGCATTGAGAGCCACACCATGCCGGAAGAGTCACAGGAACCTGCCGAGCCGATGGAAGAGGTCATCCGCCGCGACGGGCGCTACCCGCTGGAGGCGTTCGGGCTGCTTCAGGAGGCCCTGTCGCGAGCCGTGCGTCACCATCACGGCCGGCCGCCCAACGAGGCCGGCTCACGGCACGTAACCGGCAGCCAGTTGTGCCTGGCGCTGCGGGATTTGGCCCGTGAACGTTGGGGCATGCTCGCCCGCACCGTGCTGCGGCGCTGGAACATCCATTCCACACGCGACATCGGGGAGATGGTGTTCCTGCTGGTCGAGCACGGGTTCATGCGAAAGACCCCGCAGGACACCATCGAGGACTTCGACGACGTGTTCGACTTCCAGCGTGCGTTCGAGCAGGAATACACCTTTGAGGCCGACAAGTGAGCGGAAAGGACAAAACCAGCCCCTCCGAGCCGCACGAGCCGGTGGACGTCCACGACGGCATACCGGACCGCGCCGCAAGCCCGCGGCGCTGGCCGGTGCTGGTGCTGGTGGGTGTGTTCCTCTGCTGGGTCGGCTTTCTGATATACTGTGCCGCCGCCGGCAATCCCTAGACGCGGAGACCACATGGCACGGACGCGACAGCCACGACGCCGGGGGGTAACGAGGGCAGTGCTTTCCCTGCTGCCGGTTTTGCTGGCGGCATTGGCGTCGGCCGGCTGCGACGGCAACAACCACCTGGCCGCCGGCGGAGAGATAGTGGCCGCCCCGCTGGAGACCATCAGCACGTATCAACTCGCCGGCCGGCTGGGACTGACCGTCACGCAGTCGGCGCGGACGACGGCCACACTGTCCAACCCCGCCAACACCGTCGTGCTCTACGCCGACCCCGGCGGGCAGGTTTTCGTAAACTCCCGGGCGTTCGACGCGCCCGGCATAGTCGGAGTGGGGAACATCCTGTTCGTGCCGGAGCGGCTGGTCGAGCCGATTCGCGCGACGCTCCGGCCGGTACCGCGGCCGGTCCGGCAGGCCCCCTCGCCCGCGCCCGAACCGGAGACGCCAAGGCGGACCGTCGGCACCGTGGTGCTCGACGCCGGGCACGGCGGTCGCGACCCCGGCGCCATAGCCGTCACCGGTATGCATGAAAAGACCGTCAACCTCGCCGTCGCCCGCAGGACGGCGGAGCTTCTTCGCGGCCGCGGCGTGGAAGTGCTCATGACGCGGACGGACGACACCTTCGTGGAGCTTGATGCCCGCGCAGACGTCGCCAACAACGCCCATGCCGACCTGTTCGTCAGCATACACGCCGACTCGGCCGAGAATCCCTCCGCCAGCGGCTTCACCACCTACGTCGCCCGCGCGGCATCGCGGGACTCCCACGCCGCGGCCGGGAGCATACTCGCCCAGCTCGGCCGGCTTCCCGCGTCCGACCGGGGCCTGCGCCAGGCCGACTACCGCGTGCTGGTGCGGACAAGCTGCCCGGCCGTGCTCGTTGAGCTGGGGTACCTCTCCAACATCGGCGAGGCCCGGCGGCTCGCCGAACCCGCCTACCGCGAACGCCTCGCCCGCGCCCTGGCCGACGGCATCGTCCAACACCTGCG
>JBNGDC010000015.1:0-1926 GCA_049975485.1 Phycisphaerae bacterium
TTCCACGGGCTCAGCTTCGCTTCGCCCGTGGCTAATCTCAGACGCTCCCTGACGGGAGCTCGTTGCGAATGGGCCATTCGCTTTTTTCAGACGCCCCCTGGCGGGGTCTGCGGTGTCCGCGGTGATTGACCCTTAAACAACGGTCCGGCGAGGAATCCCGGCGAAGCTGCAAGCCGGGATGATTGGTAACCGCCCGCGCGAACTGCGTCGCCGGGCGAAGAGTCCCGGCACCGCCTGGACGATTGAAAATAGCCACGCCCGCAAGGGCGTGGATATGTTGCGACACCAATCAGCGGGAGCCCCCGACAGGGGGCGATTGAAACTCGTATGGCCCGCGAAAGTCAGAACCATGTCCGCCGGAGTCCATCCGCCACCAATAACCGACCGCACCCCGGAAGAACGGCTGCCTGAGCCGGCGCTTTCGAAACCATCGCCTCGATGTTATCCTGCGTAACCTGATTTCAGGCACATGGCATTCCCCGGAGGTTAAGATGGCTGCGATAAACGACATCGAGACACTTGAGGCGACCGTCCGACAGGCCGTCGCCAAGACCACCGTCACAGACATACACACGCACCTGTTCCCGCCGTCGCACGAGGGGCTTCTGCTGTGGGGCGTGGACGAACTGCTGACCTACCACTATCTGGTGGCGGAGCTGTTCACCATGGCCCCGAGCGACCTGACGCCGGAGGGCTTCTGGAAGCTGTCCAAGAGCGAGCAGGCCGACCTGGTCTGGGAGCACGTGTTCCAGAACCACGGCGGCCTTTCCGAGGCCGCTCGCGGGGCAATGACCACGCTCACTAGGTTGGGTTTCGACCTCTCGAAGCGAGACCTCAAGCCCATCCGCGAATGGTTCGCCGAGCAGAAGGTCGGGGACTATCTCAAGAAGGTCTTCGAGATGTCCAACATCGACTATGCCGTCATGACCAACGACCCGTTCAAGAGCGAAGAGGTGGGTCACTGGCAGGCGGATAAACCGGTCGGCAAGGAATTGCGGACCGCGCTGCGGATAGACCCGTTGCTGGTGGACTGGTCAACGGCCGTTGAGACGATGAACGCGCAGGGCTACGACGTGGCTCTTCGTCCGGACGCCGGCACGTACGCCCAGGCGAGAAAGTTCCTCTCCGACTGGGCCGACCGGCTGGACCCGCTCTACATGGCGGCCTCGCTTCCGCCGGACTTCGCGTACCCCTCGGACCAGCCGGCTGCCGACGCGCTGGCAAACGCCGTCCTGCCGGTCGCGAGGGAGCGGAACCTGCCGGTTGCGATGATGATCGGCGTGCGCAAGCAGGTGAATCCGCCGCTTCGCGACGCGGGCGACAGCGTGGGCGCCGCTGACGTGACGGCCGTCCAGAATCTCTGCTCCGAGAACCCGGACATCAAATTCCTGGTGACCATGCTCAGCCGCGTGAATCAGCACGAGCTGTGCGTCTGTGCGAGGAAGTTCGGGAACCTGCATATCTTCGGGTGCTGGTGGTTCTGCAACGACCCGAGCATCATCGACGAGATGACTCGCATGCGGCTGGAGCTGCTTGGAGCGAACTTCACCGCCAATCACAGCGACGCCCGCGTGCTTGACCAGCTCATCTACAAGTGGGACCACACCAAGCAGGTCGTCGCGGATGTGCTGGCGGAGAAGTACCGCCTGCAGTTCAACGCCGGCTGGCGACCCACAGAGAAGGAAATCAGACGCGACGTCCGCGGGCTGTTCGGCGGTACGTTCGAGGAATTCCTCGCAAAATAGCATGGCGAATCGCGACTTGCGAATCGCGAATCAACTGGCGATACATGGGCCAGTCGGCAGGCCGGGCATGGCTGCTCGACGAATGGCGAATCGCGACTTGCGAATCGCGAATCAACTGGCGAGACGTGGGCCAGTCGGCAGGCCGGGCATGGCTGCTCGACGAATGGCGAATCGCGACTTG
>JBNGDC010000015.1:2026-69182 GCA_049975485.1 Phycisphaerae bacterium
TGGGCCAGTCGGCAGGCCGGGCATGGCTGCTCGACGAATGGCGAATCGCGACTTGCGAATCGCGAATCAACTGGCGATGCGTGGGCCAGTCGGCAGGACGGGCATACCTGCCCGACGTTTCAGTGCTTCTTGAGACGCTTCGCGAGGTCGTCGCGATAGACCTTCATGATGTGGTCGGTGAACCCCGGCGCCAGAGCTGCCGAGAGCGCCAGCAGCTTGCCCGCCGCTGAGAATACCAACTCGGGTTTGCGCCTTCCCGCGACGGCGGCGATTTTCCGCCCCACCACGGCCGCCGGCATGCTGGATACGTATTTACGGAGCCCCGCGCCGGCCTTTTTGCCCGTGGGCGTGCGGTCGAAGAACTCCGTCTCGGTCGTGGTCGGACATACCAGCGTCACGTGAACGCCCGCGGACATCAGCTCCACGCGCAGCGATTCGGTCAGGCCCGCGATGGCGAACTTCGTGGCACAATACGCACCGTGCATCGGTGTGCCACGCTTGCCGATTACGCTGGAGACGTTGAATATGTGCCCGCGGCCGCGACGGAGCATCTCCGGGACGGCCGCCTTGCAGCCGTAGAAGACACCGAAGAAGTTCACGTCGAATATCTGGCGCATCTCTCCTGTCGGCGTTTCGTGCACGGCCGCGAATACCCCGTGCCCGGCGTTGTTGACCATCACGTCGATACGGCCGAACTCATCAACGGCGGTTGCGACCAGATTGCGCACCTGCCGCTCATCCGCCACGTCCGTTACGACGGGCCTCGCCTCCGCGCCCAGCGAGCGACACTGCTCGGCGATCTGGTCGAGCCGCTCGGCCCGTCTCGCCGACGGCACCACCGTGTAGCCCTTGCGGGCAAACGCCAGCGCCGTTTCCAGGCCTATGCCGCTGGAAGCTCCCGTTATCACGGCCACGGGCTTGTCGCTCATGGGGCAGTCCTTTCGCCTATCGGGCCGCCGTGGTCTGCGAGAAGTCGATCACGGCGAGCACCGTCGAGGTAAGCAGAAGCAGCCAGATTCCCAGCTTAATCCTCTCCACCGCCCGGTCTGCCTCGCGTCGGGTCCGCCCGGTACTGCCCAGCCGCAGCACGTATTCCACGCGGTGCGCGATGGACCCGTGCCGCCAGTTCCGCTGGGTCAGAGGAATGCCGTTGAGTATCGCTATCTTCTCAAGAGAACGGGCGAAGACGGCCGCGCCTTCGGGCATTATGCGGTCCACGTCGCCGTCGGCGTCGGAGTCGTGGAGTGACCGTCCCACAAGCCATGCGGCCAGCACGTCGCTCTGACGCTCGAAGCGCCGGCTTATCCAGCCGAACCCGAAAGCCCAGACTATCGCCACTACCACCAGCGACCATAGCTGGGGGGCGCCGGCGGGGTCCAGGCCTGCCAAGCGCAGCAAAAGGTCGGTGGCCGACGTGCACAGGACGATCGAGCCGACCGCAAAGAGCACGGCGTAGAAGATGTGATGGTGCACAATGTGCCCCGCTTCGTGCGCGAAGACGGCCTGGACCTGTTCGTCGTCCATTTCCTCCAACAGTGCATCGGACAGCAGCACGTACCGGACCGGGGCCACCAGACCCATCACACCTGCGTTGGCTACGACGCCGCCGGTTAGCCATACGCGGATGTCGCGCGCCCGCAGCTTTAGTCGCCGGCAGAGCGATTCGAGCTTGTCGCGCAACGGACCGTCGGTGAGTCGGGCGGTCTGCCAGATGCGGACCAGCATCAGTGGCGCCAGCAGGAACACCAATCCGGCGGCCAGTAGGGATCCGGCAAAGCGCACAGACATGGCCGCCTCGCCGAGATGAGGGGCAACGTATAAATCGAGGATGTCCGACAGCAGCAGGATAAGGCCGACCGGAACGGCTACAAACAGCAGGTGGTGGCGGATATTGAACGTCAGGTATCCTCTGAGCGACCAGACCGGTCGTGGAAAGCGGCCCTGCAATGCCTCCCGCCATGCGATGCGCCGCCTGACGGCCAGGTGGAAGGGGTATTCCATTATCCACGTAAGCACCAGGGCCGCGGCGAACGGCGCGAGCACCGCCAGCTCCGCGGCCAGCGGCACGCCCATAAGACCCGCCTGGTGTACCGCATCGGCCATGCCCATCAGCAGCGTCCCCGCCAGTCCGCCCACGAGCCAGAAACGCCCCAATATCGCCACCCGGTTGTGGCGCCGCAGGACGCGGGACGATGTTTCTCCTGTTTGTGCGACCGCACGGAGCGACAGGGCGGTGTTACCGGCTGCCAGCACCAGCGCAACCAGCAGGTAGGCCAGCACCGCCGGCGCCGCCCAGCGGGCGTCGGTGACTTCCAGCGGCGCCTCCAGCAGCGAAAGGGCCGTTACAAATGCGGCTATTACGACAATCTGCATGGCTTTCCCGAGTCTCGGCCTCCGGCGTATCCTGGGGCTTGACATGGTATCGTAGGATACTGCCGATGCACAGTTCGATGCGCTGCTTTGTGTAAAAGCGCTTGAAGGGAGGGCGGTGTAGTCGATATATAATGAGACGCAGGAATCAAGGCGGCGTAGCTCAGTCGGCAGAGCAGGGGACTCATAAGCCCCGGGTCACTGGTTCGAGTCCAGTCGCCGCCAGTACGGTCACGCCCCTTCGACCCAGGCGGGTCGGCGCAAGGCGAGACAGGGGCATAAGGTTTTCGCTTGACACCCTTTCTCGCCGCTCGTAAAAAGTCCTGCCGTATAGTAAACACGTTTCCGCATCCGGACATGGACGCGAGGAGAGTGAGATGGCGACAAATCCGATGTTGGCAATCAAGTGGTTTGGCGAAGGCGGGCTTTTCCAGTGGTGGCAGATACTGCTGCTCATCATTCTGATCGTGTTGATCGTTTTCTGGAGATGGTATCGCTCCAAGCAGATGTAACGATTATCCGTCTGGCGCCGCCCAACGGTAGCTAAGACAGGCAATCAAGAGGCGCTTACCGGCGTGTTGCTCGCATTCGGCAATACGCCGGTGGGCGCTTGTTGCACAATGGCGGCATAGGATATACCTGTGGCGTCTTGGTTTTTGCGATGTTGCGCTCGGTGGGGTAAATCCGCTCAAGCAAGTATGGAATTCCGCGGATGGGACCGGGCGGTTTCAAGCGCGCAGGAGGTTTTGATATGGCGAAGGCAACCCGGGAAGTTCAGACACTGGCCGGAGTATTCAGGGCGATGGGCGAGCCGAATCGGCTGCGCTTACTTCAGGCGCTCAGCGACGGCGAACAGAATGTCACCCAGCTTTGCCGGAAGCTGCGCCTGCCACAGCCCACCGTCTCGCGGCATCTGGGGATTCTCCGAGGCACCGGGCTTGTCAGGAACCGCAGAAGCGGCAAAGAGGTGTACTACTCCCTGAACGACGACAAAGGTAAGGTAACGGTCGGCTCACTGCGGAAAGTGCTGAAGGACTCGGCCACCATAAGTATAGGACCGCTGGTGATGGGCCTGTCCAAGAGCCGCTCGAAGTAGCTCCCCGACGCCCCCGCGCGACGGCAGCGGGTCTTGTGCCGGCCTCATTCCTTTGGTCGGTGCGACTGGCCGAGGAGCGCCACGATTGCTATAGTGCGGGACAATGTCCAGGACCGGTCCAGCCCCCGTTTACGTAATCGAAGGTAGCGACACTTTTCTTCGAGACGAGTATCGCCGGCGCGTTCTGAGCGATATCGTCGGCGACGGCGACCGCGAACTTGGGGTCAGCGATTTCGACGCCGACGCCGAACCTGCAGACGTGTTCGATGAGTTGCGGACCATGCCTCTGCTGGGGGGGCGTCGGGCAGTGGTGGTCCGCGATGCGGATTCCTTCATATCGGCCAACGCCGAGGCGCTCCAGCGTTATCTTGAATCGCCTTCCTCGAGCGCATCGCTGGTGCTCATGGTGTCCTCCCTGGATAAGCGCACCCGCATATCAAAGGTCCTGACACAAGCTGCTGAGGTGCTGGACTGTACCGCCCCGACCAGCCGCAAGCTCGGCGACTGGATTCGCAGCGCCGCCGGAAAGCGGGGCAAGAAGGTAGCGCCGGATGCCGTCGACTTGCTTATGCAGTTCGTCGGCGAGGACCTCGGTACGATGGACGCCGAGCTGGAGAAGCTTTCCCTGTACGTTGGCTCGCGAGAGACTATCGCCGCCGACGATGTGGCCGCTCTGGTCTGTTCCATCACCGGTGCGGCCCCGTTCGCCCTGACCAACGCACTGACGGCGGGTGATACGGCCGGGGCCGTCAAAGCCCTGTCACAGAGCATGACCGTTCGCGGGGAGGAGTTCCGCGTGTTGGGGCAGCTTGCCTGGCATTTGCGGCGGGCGCTTATGTGGAAACAGCAGATGGTAACCACAGGCACATGTGACTTCGGCAAAATACCCGCGCAGGTGAAGGCCGCCTATAACAACATGCTCCGGCGGCGGACGCTGAGCGACCTCCAGCAGGATTTCCGGCGACTCATCCGTGCGGACCTGGCAATGAAGAGCGGACACGCCCCGCGTCGAGTCATGCAGCAACTCATCGTGGAGCTGTGCGGGTGGACGCGAAAGCCGGCGATGGCCCGGCGGCGATAGAGGCCCTATCGAGGGAGTTGAACATGTGGCAAAAGACAGGACTTCTGATTCTTCTGGCGGCGGTCCTGAGCGGTTGCGACGAAGGCAGCCGGAACGCGCCCTCCGCCGCGCCGACTAACATCCCCGACCCCGCCGAGGCCCGCGCCCGCACCGAACGGGTCGGGCGGGTTTCGGATCCGGACAGGCCCGACGTGGTCATACTTCGCGGCCGGGAGGGGACCCTCGAGATTGAGCTTCTGCAGGACGGCCGGGGCGTGCCGAGACGCGACGGTCGGTACCGGCTGGAGGCCAGCCCCTTCACTATTCGCCTGCGCGGCGACACGGCACGGACGAGCTACATCGCGACTTCCGATTTCAGCAAGACCGGGCCGCTGGACACTGTGGTCCGGCCTCTGGTTATCTCTTCGGGAAGCGGGGGCATCTGGCCCGGCGACTCGCTGGCGATGATGCACGAGGATGAGTTGAAGATAGACGCCGCCGACAGCGACTTTTTCCGCCAACACTGGATTGCGCGCGAAGGCCGGGCCGAGGAACTGGCCGGATTTCTGCGCAGCATGCTTGGCGAGACGCCCGCCATCGCGAGTGTTCGCCACTACTATCTGGGTCTGGCGGGCCGACGGACCGGAGATGTGTCCGCCGCCAACGGTGGCTCCGTGTTGGACGATGAAACACCCGTAGCGGATTTCGAAATCAAGGCCATCGGTCAGAGGCCTGTCGGTGAAATCCCCCGCGTCCGCCTGGTGATATTCTTCCAAAGCCCTATCGGCCGGACTTTCAGCCAGGTCGCCTGGGAGAAGTTCGACCTGCACCTCGCCGAGCCGCCGGAAGACCAATAGCGACCGCAGGTGGATATGCCCGTGAGCGATGAACCGGATCAGTCCTTCGAGAACGGCGGGCCAGGCCCGGCCGATGAGGACCTGACCGAAGAGACGTCCTCCGACACAGTCCCATGCCCCTTCTGTGGCGTCGAAGTGTACGAGGACGCGGACAAATGCCCGCACTGCGGGCAGTGGATTGTCACCGACGCGCGAACGGCCGCCCGAGCCGGCTTGTGGTGGTGGGTGGGCCTTGCGCTGGCGGCCGGGGGGCTGCTGCTGTGGATAGTGCTCTGATGGCGAATGGGGGATTGCTGCGGGTTGGTTTTCCTGCGTTTGCGGCCAAACGCCACGCTCAACCGTCGGTCGTCGAATACTCGTCCCGGACCACGTCTATCGGCGGCAGGGCATTCATGAAATGCCGGCCGTAGGGCTTGGTCTGGATCCTGTGGTCGAGCACCACCACGATGCCGGTGTCGGTCGTGGAGCGGATAAGCCGTCCGAAGCCCTGCTTGAACAGTATGATTGCTTCGGGCAACTGGTAATCGGTGAAGGGATTG
The DNA here is from genome assembly GCA_049975485.1 of Phycisphaerae bacterium. Classification (GTDB taxonomy): domain Bacteria; phylum Planctomycetota; class Phycisphaerae; order SM23-33; family SM23-33; genus PUND01. Next base: position 7,949 of record JBNGDC010000015.1, read on the forward strand.
CCGCCTCTCTGGCGGATGGCGTCTATGCGGGCCTCTACCAGCGGGGCGTCCGGAACCGCGAAGGGCAGCTTGGTGATTATCACGTTCGACAGCGCCTCGCCGGAGACGTCCACGCCCTGCCAGAAACTCATCGTTCCCAGAAGTATGCAACGTTGCCGGTTGCGGAAGCGCTGGAGCATCTTGCTTCGAGGCAGGTCCCTCCCCTGGGCGAGCAGTTCGTATTCCTCCCGCTCACAGAAGCCCTCCAGCTCGTCGGCCACCGCGTTGAGCAGTGAATAGCTGGTGAACAGCACGAAGCATCGCCCGTGTGTCTTCTGTGCGTAGTGGGCGATCGCGCCGGCAGCCGCGGGGGCGAACGAGCGAGCATCGTTGGGATTGCCCAACTGCGTTTCCAGATAAAGCTTCGCCTGTCGGCGGAAGTCAAAGGGACTCTCCAGCAGAAGCTCGCGACCTTCCTCTATGCCCAGGCGGCTGCGCATGTATTCGAAGCCGTGCCTGCCGCCCCGGCTGGTCGCAAGTGTGGCACTGGTCAGAACGGCCGAGCGGACCGCGTCGAATACCATCTGCCGCATGATGGGGGCGATGTTGATCGGCGCCGATGACAGCGTCAACCGGTATCCGCGCCGCCCCGTGCGGCGCCTGTCCACCCAGTAGGCGTGGTCCTCGCGGGACTGCGTCAGCAGGGCGTCGATGGTGTCTGCAGTCTCGATGCATCGCCTCTCGTAGGCCGCTAGCTCCATTACGGTCTCAGCGTCTTTGTTGCGCTTGCGGAGGGCGCCGAGGGCCTTGGCCAGTTTCCTCAGCGCCGGCGAGGCGTCGTTGGTGACTATCCCGGCCTGGCGTATGCGCCCGCTTTTCGCCAAGGCCGGTCCGTTATAGTTGTCCAGCGCTGTAAAAAAGTTCTCTACGGCTCCGGTCGCATTTCGGGCGGCGGCAATGGCGTCGGTATCCTTCATCAGGGCCAGCAGGCCCCGGTCGTTGCGCTCGTCGTAAAGCTCCCGCAGCAGTCCCTGGGCGGCCGCCGACGATACGCTCGTGCCGAAGTGGTCGCCCGCCACCTTCTCCAGCGTGTGGGCCTCGTCGAGGACCACGTAATCGTAAGGCCCGAACAGCGTCGCCTCCTCCGGCAGCGCCAGGTTCGAGAAGAAAAGCGCGTGATTGACAACCAGAATATCGGCCGATGCCATCTTCTTACGGGCGGCCTGCAGGTGGCACTTGGGGAAGTACTTGCACTGGTTGCCGCGGCACATGCCCCGCTCGCTGCGGACCTTCCGCCACAGCTCCTCGTCCACGTGGAAGTCGATGTCCTGCCGTGAGCCGCCCGGTGTCTCCATCGCCCACTCGCCCAGGCGGTCCAGCATGCGCTGCTGGCGCTCATCGGCGAACAGGCGCGAGCGGTTTTTCACCGCCATGGCCATGCGGCGGAAGCATAGATAGTTGCTCCTGCCCTTGCCGAGGACGGCCTTGAAACTCTGCGGCATGACCTCCGCAAGGAAGGGCAGATCCTTGGCGATAAGCTGCTCCTGCAGCGCGATGGTGTACGTGGAGACCACCACCCGCTGCTGGGCTTCGGCGGCGCGGACGATGGCCGGGACAAGGTAGGCGAAGCTCTTTCCCACGCCCGTGCCGGCTTCGACCATCAGGTGATCGGCGCTGTCGAAGGCGTCCGCGACCGCGCCCGCCATCTCCAACTGCTCGGGGCGATGCTCGTAGTTACCGAGGCGTCGGCTTATCGCTCCGCCCGGCGAGAGGATTTCTACGGCCGAGACGGGCATACCAGCGTGCTTACTTCGGTGTCGTTTTCGGGCGGTTCCGGCGTCAGCCGGCTGGTGAACTGTAAGATGAACCAAACGGTGACGATTGCTGTGGTGAAGCCGATTATGGTCGCCAGTATGGTAATGAATGTCCTGCCGCGAACGACCGTGGATCGCATGGACGAGACGATGCGGTCCTTGGCGAGCGTCAGCATCGCCAGCATGACGGCCGCCACGGTCGGCCAGATGCTTATGGAGTGTATGCCGCTGTAGATGAACACGGCCCGGCTGACTTTCGCGCCGCTTTGAAGCTCATAGCGCATATCCCCGTCGGGTTCGGGAATGACCTTGCCGTTGACGGCCTCGCCGTCTATGAAGACGTAAATCAGCGTGTAGGCGAAGAAGTTCGCCAGCCCCAGCAGTATCACCCAGATGCAGATTTTTGTCCGACGATCCATGATTCGCTCTTACGGGCGGTTCGACGGCGTATGAATGTAAGCCCTCGCACACCCCGGCGTCTACAGGAACTTGCCGCGGGCTTGCCTGCGGCAGGCGGTTTCTTTCGGCGTGCCGGGCGAATAGAGTATGCACGGACACAAGCGAAGGAGAAGCTATGATTCGGCTGTATTGGAAGAATGCCACAAACAAAGTCATCAGCGATGAGAACGGAATCACACCGGAGGACCTGGCCCGCGTCGAACCGCAGGTTCAGCGGGCCCTGCGGACGGTAGTGGACTCCGCCCGCAACGGCGAGCCGGGCTACGTGGCGCTGCCCGTAAATGCCGTCTTCCGCCAGCAGGTGCGGGAGATGGTCGATCGCTACCGCGACAACACCACCGACATGGTGGTCCTGGGCATCGGCGGAAGCGCCCTGGGCAACATCGCGCTGCAGCAGGCCCTGAATCCCGCCACCTACAACCTCCTGTCCGACCGCAAGCGGTCCGGACCGCGGCTGTTTGTGCTGGACAACGTGGACCCGGCGATGGTGGACGACGTGCTGAAGCTTCTGGGCCGGCGGCTGAACACGACGCTGTTCAACGTCATCTCCAAGAGCGGCGAGACGGCCGAGACCGCCGGGCAGTTCATGATCGTCCGCGAGCTGCTCAAGAAGCGGCTGGGCGACGGCTTCGCCGAGCGGATCGTCGCCACCACCGACACCGACAAGGGAACGCTGCACGAGATCGCCAAGTCCGACGGCTACGCCATGCTACCGGTTCCGGCGGGCGTCGGAGGCAGGTTCAGCGTGCTCTCGCCGGTGGGGCTTTTCTCGGCCGCGATGTGCGGAATAGACATCGACGCTCTGCTCGCGGGCGCCGCGGCCATGAAGGAGCGCGTCGAGAACGACGACTGGCGGTCCAACCCCGCCGCTGTCCTGGCGGCGATCAAGTACCTCGCCTACGCCGGGAAAGGCAAGCCCGTCCACGTGATGATGCCGTACTCCAATCGCCTGTACGGATTGGCCGACTGGTACCGCCAGCTCTGGGCCGAGTCGCTCGGCAAAAAGACCGACCGCGAGGGCAGGGAGGTGTTCGCGGGACCGACGCCGGTAAAGGCCCTCGGCACCACCGACCAGCACAGCCAGGTGCAGCTCTATCGCGAGGGGCCGAACGACAAGCTGGTGGTGTTCCTGGAGGTGGAGAACCACCCGGCGCGGCGGCGCGTGCCGGACGTCTTCGGCGATGTGCCGGGGCTGGCGTATCTCCGCAAGGCCGACCTCGGCAAGCTTCTGAACGCCGAGAAGCGGGCCACGGAGTACGCACTGGCCGCCTCAGACCGGCCCAGCGTGACGCTGCGGTTCAACAACATCACACCGCCGACGGTGGGCGAATTCATCTACCTCTACGAGTTCACGACCTCGCTGATGGGCGAACTGCTGAACATCAACGCCTATGATCAGCCGGCCGTCGAACTGGGCAAAAAGGCCACCTTCGCACTGATGGGCCGGGACGGCTACGAAGAGACCGCCGCCGAGATAAAGCCCTTCGCCAGAACGGACAAGAAGTATCTGGTGTGAGTGGCTCGATTGCCGTGGACTTTCTGCCTGGGACTGCGCATGGATCGTCTCTGCAGGCGTCGCCAACCAGTTGCACTTGCCGGCTGAATTCGCAGGCGCAGCGGCTTTATCGCCCCGGCAAGTTGTCTGTCGCCCCTGAGGCCGGTAGAATCCGCGTTTCACCAGGAGACGAAGGAGTGTCCGCGTGGTACATCGCGTTGAGATAAGACCGGCGGAGGGTTTTTCCGACCCGCACGCCGAGGGCGTGGCCGGCGAGATTCGCGAGCTGGGCATAGGGGACGTGCAGCACGTCTCGGCCGCTAAGCTTTTCTTCCTGTACGGCGAGCTGACCGCTGAAGAGGCCCGCCGGGCCGCTCAGGAACTACTGGCCGACGCCGTTACGCAGCGGTTCGAAATTTTCTCGGCCGAGCGGGCGGAGGACGTCGGCGGCTCGCAGCCGTCCGGTGGCGCCGTTGTCGAGGTGCACCTCAAGCCCGGCGTGATGGACCCCGAGGCCGCCTCAGCGCAGCAGGCGATTGCCGACATGGGACTGTCTGTATCTTCCGTGCGTACGGGGCGGCGATACGAGCTTTCCGGGCAGGTTTCGGAAGCCGAGCGGGAAACCATCGCGCGGAAGCTGCTGGCCAACGCGGTAATCGAGGATATTTACCATCAGCCGCACACGCCGCCGGAGGTCCACGGCGAGGATTACGAGCTGAAGGTCGTGGAGGTCCCCATACGCGACCTTGACGACGCGGGGCTTGAGCGCCTCAGCCGCGACGGCGACCTGTTCCTGAACCTTACCGAGATGAAGGCGATTCAGGAATACTACCGCAATCTGGGCCGCGAGCCGCGGGACGTGGAGCTGGAAACCCTCGCACAGACCTGGTCGGAGCACTGCGTCCATAAGACCTTCCGCAGCGACGTCCGCGTGTGCGACTCGCAGGGCAACGTTGTCGAGGAGATACCGAACCTCATCAAGTCCACCGTCTTTGCGGCCACAGAGAAGCTCGACAAACCCTGGTGCATCAGCGTATTCAAGGACAATGCCGGCGTCATCGACTTCGACGGCGATACGGGAATGGCCGTCTGCTTCAAGGTCGAGACGCACAACCACCCCTCGGCCATCGAGCCGTACGGCGGGGCTTCCACCGGCATCGGCGGGGTGATGCGCGACCCGATGGGCACGGGGCTGGGCGCCCGGCCGGTGGCAAATACGGACGTTTTCTGCTTCGGGCCGCCCGATATGCCGCACGAGAAGCTGCCCACCGGCGTTCTGCACCCGCGGCGTGTGATGCGCGGCGTTGTCGCCGGCGTGCGCGACTACGGCAACCGCATGGGCGTACCCACAATCAACGGCGCGGTGTACTTCGACGAGAAGTACCTCGGCAACCCGCTGGTGTTCTGCGGCACGGTTGGCATGCTGCCGCGGGAGATGAGCTTCAAGCACGCCCGCAGCGGCGACGCGATCGTGATGGTCGGCGGCCGCACCGGGCGAGACGGCATACACGGCGCGACTTTCAGCTCCGGTGAGCTTACACACGCCCATGAGACCGAGTTCTCCCATGCCGTGCAGATCGGCAACGCCATCACCGAGAAGAAGATGCTCGATACGCTCATGGTCGCCCGCGACGAGGGGCTTTATACCGCCATCACCGACTGCGGCGCCGGCGGGCTTTCCAGCGCTGTCGGAGAGATGGGCGAGCCGCTGGGCGCCGAAGTCCATCTGGACCGCGTACCGCTGAAATACCGCGGTCTGCGGTATGACGAGATATGGATTTCCGAGGCCCAGGAGCGGATGGTCCTGGCCGTGCCGCCCGAGAACGTGGACCGCATACTGGATGTCTTCGCCTCCGAGGGCGTCGAGGCGACGGTACTGGGACATTACGGCACCGACGAGCGGAAGCTGCGGCTGTTCTACGAAGGCACGGTCGTCGGCGAGCTGGATATGGATTTCCTGCACGACGGCATACCCCGACCGGCCAAGAACGCAGTGTGGGACCCACAGCCGAAGCCCTCGCCCTTGCCGTCGCCGCGGGACGACTACAACGACGCACTGCTAAGAATCCTGTCTATGCCGAACGTCGCCAGCAAGGAGTGGATCGTCCGGCAGTACGACCACGAGGTGCAGGGCGGCAGCGTTATCAAGCCGCTGGTCGGCGCCGCCGAGGATGGTCCGGGCGACGCGGCCGTCGTCCGACCGGTGCTGGAGAGCCGTAAAGCGCTGGTGATTTCCTGCGGCATGAACCCTCGCCTCGGCGAGTTGGACCCGTACCAGAGCGCACTTCACGCGGTGGATGAGGCCGTCCGCAACAACGTCGCCGTGGGCGGCGACCCGGACAAGCTTGCCATCCTCGACAACTTCTGCTGGGGCAACTGCAACAAGCCCGACCGCATGGGATCGTTCGTACAGGCGGCCAAGGGCTGTCACGACGCCGCACTGGCGTACGGAACACCGTTTATCTCCGGTAAGGACTCGCTGAACAACGAGTTCGTCACCGACAGCGGCGAGACGATCGCCATTCCGCCCACGCTGCTGATTTCAGCGATGAGCGTAATCGACGATGCCGGCAAGTGCGTCACGGCCGATGCCAAGACCGCCGGGGATTACCTGTTTATCCTCGGACGAACGCAGCCGCAGCTCGGCGGCAGTCATTTTCTGTCGGCGCAGGGTCTGGACAGCGGCAACGACGTTCCGCCGGTGGACACCGCCGCGGCGGCGAAGCTGTATCGCGCGGTTCACTCGGCGATAGAGTCTGGCTGCGTAGCGGCGTGTCACGATCTCAGCGAGGGCGGCCTGGCCGTGGGGGCCGCCGAGATGGCGTTCGCCGGCGGGCTGGGCGTGGAGCTGGACCTCTCCGCCGTGCCCACCGACGGCGACGTATCGGAAGCCGCCAAGCTGTTTGGCGAGTCGGCGGGGCGGCTGCTGGTGGAGGTGCCGCCGGAGAAGTACGACGCGTTCTGCCGTGCGCTGGCCGACTGTCCGTTCGGCGAGATCGGGCGTGTTACCGACGCCGACCGGGTCGTGGTGCGCGGCGAACGGGGGAATCTCATAGACATGCCAGTGGCCGACGCAAAGGCCGCCTGGCAGAAGACGTTCGATTGGTAAACCCCGAACGAGTTTTGTCGTATTCGGCGAAAAACTCGGCGGGGATGGACATGGATAAGCCCGGATGAAGGAGGAGCTTTATGAGCACTCAGATGACGTCCATCGCCGATACCGGCGCGCAGCCGGGGCGACTCTGCACTAAAGAGATCCAGAAGGCGATCGACCTCGCCGCCGAGGCCGGCGGCATCGCTTACGTACCACCGGGAGAGTGGATAAGCGGAACGTTGCGCCTGCACAGCGGCGTGACGCTGCACCTGCACCCGGCCGCGGTCCTCAAGGCCAGCGGCGACATAGACGACTTCCCCGCGATGCCGCGCCGCGGCACGGCGATGACAGACCAGTCGCATCACTTCATCATCGCAGAGGACGCCGAAGACGTGGTCATCACCGGCGGCGGCACGCTGGACGGCAACGGATTCGCGTTCTGGAACGATCCGGAACCAGGCCGGCAGTGGTACCGCGCCAAGAAGCCCCGCGTGCACCCGATGCTGGAGTTTCGCCGCTGCAGGCGACTGCGGCTGGAGAATGTCCGCATCGCCAACAGCCCCGGCTGGACGGTCCACCCTTACTGCTGCGACGAGGTGACGCTGCGCGGCGTGATAGTGGAAAATTACCTGTTCGGGCCTAACACAGACGGATTCGATATCAACGGCTGCCGGGATGTGTTCGTCTCCGACTGCAAGCTGACCTGCGGCGACGACCCCATCGTGATCAAAGCCACCAAAGACGCCCGCAGCTCCGAGCGGATTCTCGTGAACAACTGCGTGGTTCAGACGAACTGCATCGGAGTGCAACTCGGACAGGAGACCGAGAGCCACATCCGCCAGGTGACGGTGAGCAACTGCGTGATGCACGGATGCGACCGCATGTTCGGAATCGGCATCTGGGCCGGCGGTCTGGTGGAGGATGTAACCGTCACCAACTGCGTCGGCAGCACACCGGACGGCATGCCGCTTTCGAGGCCCATTCACATCGAGGTCAAACAGCATGTCGGCTGGGACGTGCCCCTGGGCAAAATCCGTAACGTTCAGATATCGAACTTTGTGGCCCGCACGAAGGGACGGCTGATACTGGTCGCCCAGGATGGGACAGCCCTGGAGAACGTCTCGCTGCGGGACGTGCAGCTTCGCTATACGGGGCTGACCGACGCCGACAAGCTTTCGCCGCCCGACGGCGCGACCGGCTCCACGCAGTACGCCAACCAGAATCTCGAAGCCCGTCGGCAGAACGCGGCCGTCGTGGTCGAGAACGCCGAGAACTTCCGCCTGGAGGGCCTGCACATAACCTGGCCCGAAAAGCCCGAACTGCCTTATGCCGCCATGTGGGCGCGGCACGTCCACGGCGGCGTTATCGACGCGCCGCTGGTGGCGCCCGCCGGCGGACAGACCGAGGCGTTTGTGCTGGATGACGTGGATGTGGAATTCCGCGGCCGTTAGGCAATCACAATCACAAAGATCACGAAGGCCACGAAGGTCACGAAGACTGCAGCAAAGCATGAATGGGGATGGTGTCGTCATGGACGGGAAACGGGTGCGTAATGGGATGCACGACCCGATACCAGGGGAGTTGGAAGAGGCGGCGTCGGAGGTTGTCTCCGGAGCGATCGAGGTTCATCGTCACCTTGGTCCGGGGCTGTTGGAGAGTGTATATGAACGCGCTCTCAGGCACGAGCTGGGCCTGCGAGGTATCAAGACGATTGCACAGGTGCCCATAACGGTTTCCTACAAGGGATTGGATATACTTGGGCAACGACTGGACCTTCTCGTCGAGCCGGGGGTGGTAGTGGAGTTGAAGTCCGTGGATCGCCTGATGGACGTGCACCAACGGCAGCTCGTCAGCTATCTGAAGTCCGGCGGTTATCGGCTGGGACTGCTGATTATCTTCAACGTCCGGCTTCTCAAGGATGGACTTAGGCGTGTGGTGAACTGAATATTCCCTGCTTGTCGTTTCATGAGATATTCTTGCTTTGTGGCCTTTGTGGCCTTCGTGGTCTTGGTGATGTGGCTCGACAGCGGCTCGAGAGGTGGATAAACTTCGCTACCCGATGCCCAGGCACAGGTACTCAATAAGGTCCATGCGGCCGGAGGATGTGGACGCCGTCACGGAGATGTGGCGGGTGATGGCCGAGCAGCACGTCCGCTATGACCCGCAGCGATGGGACTGGACAGACGATTACGCCGGCGTGCAGCGGCGCCAGCTCCTGGAGACGATGAACGACCCGGACCACGTGTTGCTGGTCGCTGAGGATGAGACCGGTCGGGTCGTGGGCTACCTGCTGGCGGTGCTGATGCAGCCGGGACCCATCTGGCGGGTCCGTCGCCGGGCGGAGGTCACCGACGTGTACGTCGCCAGCCGGCACGGGCGGAGGGGCATCGGGCAGATGCTCATGGAGAAGGCGTTCCAGGAGCTTCGCGGCCGCGACGCCGAGGACGTGGTTCTGCGGGTTTCGGAGGCGAATCGCTCGGCGATACGGCTCTATCGGAAGGTCGGCATGCGTCTGGTGACTCACGAGATGTACCGCCGACTGTGAAAGGTTTCTCGAAGGCGAGGCAATGGCGACACCACAGGCGATAGTACTCAGGGCGGCAGGCACGAACTGCGACCGCGAGACGGAGCACGCTCTTGTGCAGGCGGGCTTTGGCACGAGGCGGATTCACGTGTATCGGCTCATGGAAGACCCCTCACCGCTGAAGGATGCGCAGTTCCTGGTGATACCCGGCGGGTTCAGCTACGGCGACGACGTGGCCGCCGGGAAGATACTCGCCAACCAGATGCTGCACCGCCTGTCGGAGCCGCTGAATGAGTTCGTCGCCGCCGGCAAGCTGGTGCTGGGCATATGCAACGGTTTCCAGGTGATGCTCAAGAGCGGCCTGCTGCCGTGGGCACAGGTGCAGCCGGAGTCCGCCGGGCGGGACGCGACGCTGGCGTGGAACGACTCGGGCCGCTTCGAGGACCGCTGGGTACACCTCAGGTGCGACAGCGACAGGGGCGTCTTTCTGCCGGCCGGTGAGATGATCTCGCTGCCGATCGCGCACGGCGAGGGCAAGTTCGTGCCGGGCTCGGAAGACGTGCTTGCGCGCCTCCGCGACGGCGGGCAGATAGCCCTGCGCTACGTGGACGAGAACGGCGAGAGCGGCGACTACCCCGTGAACCCCAACGGCAGTATCGACGACGTCGCCGGTCTGTGCGATGAGTCGGGCCGGGTGATGGGCCTCATGCCGCACCCGGAACGTTTCGTGGAGACCACCCACCATCCCCAGTGGACACGCCGCCAGATAAAACGCGCCGACGGCCGGGTCTTCTTCGAACGCGCCAAGGCGTTTCTGGACTCGGCGTAGAGCCGTACGGTTCGGGGGTCACTTCCCCAGCCATTTCTTCAGTTGCTTTGCCGTGCGCGTGTTGAGGATGTGTTTTTTCTCCGCCCAGCCGCGCCGGGCGGTGGCTACGCCGTACTTCATCAGGTCCAGCTCTCCGGTGGAGTGGCTGTCGGTGTTGATGATTATCTTCGCGCCGGCCTCTATCGCCGCCCGCACGTGAACGTCGCGCAGGTCCAGCCGCATCGGGTGGGCGTTTATCTCCAGGGCCGTGTCGTTTTCAGCAGCGGCGGCCGCTATCTCCTCGATGTCGATCTCCATGCCCCTGCGCCTGCCCAGCAGTCGCCCGGACGGATGACCGATGCAGTTGACGCACGGGTTTTCGATAGCTTTTATCAACCGCCTGGTCGCTTCCTTGCCCGCCAGCGACAGCGCCGAATGCGGAGACGCCGTCACGAAGTCCAGCTCCGACAATACGTCCTCGTCGAAGTCCAGCCGGCCGTCCTTGAAGATATCCACCTCCACGCCCGCAAGGACCTCGATGTCGTCGTACCGGGCGCTGACCTCGCGAATGGCTTTGGCGTGCTCGGTGAGCTCCTCGGCGCTCAGCCCGCCGGCCTGTATCTGGCTCTTGGAGTGGTCGCAGATTGCCAGGTACGCGTAGCCCCGCTCGCGGGCGGCCTCGGCCATCTGCTCGATGGTATTGATTCCATCGGTGGCCGTCGTGTGCACGTGCAGGTCGCCGCGGATGTCGTCCAGCGAGACCAGCTCCGGCAGCTTGCCCCTGGCGGCCGCGTCTATTTCACCGCGGTCCTCCCGCAGCTCCGGCGGTACAAACTGCAGCTCGAGCTTCTCGTATATGTCCTTCTCGTTCTTGCCGGCGAGCTGACGGTCGCCCTGGAAAAGGCCATACTCGTTGAGCTTCCAGTCGTGCTTTATCGCAAGCTCACGCAGGGCGACGTTGTGCTCCTTGGACCCGGTGAAATACGCCAGAGCCGCACCGTAGCTCTTGGAGGGGACCACCCGCAGGTCGGCCTGGACCTCGCCTTCCAGGACCACGCTGCCCTTGGTCTTGCCCTTCGCCAGGACCCGCCGCACGTTCGGGGCCTCGGCGAACGCCGCGATGATGGCCTCGCCCTGGTCCTGCGAGGCCTCGCACAGCAGGTCTATGTCGCCGATGGTTTCCTTGCCTCGACGCAGGCTGCCGGCGAAGTCGGCCCGTTTGACGCCATCGGTCTTGCGTACCGTCTCGACCAGTTCGCCGGCAAGCTCGTCGGCCCGGTCGAGCGTTATCCTCTCCGCCGCCGTCGAGGCGAACTCCAGAGAATCCGCCATCTGGCGGACCTTTTTCTCGCCAAGCCCCTCGATCTGCGCAATCTTCTCGGGGTTGTCGCGAAGGACGGACCGAAGGTCGTCCAGCGACTTTATGTCCGCCTCTTTCCACAGCTTCGAGACGGTCTTGGGACCCAGCCCGGGCACTTTCATAAGGTCCGGCAGCCCGGCCGGCGCCTGCGAGCGAAGCTCCTCGTAACGCTGGACTTTGCCCGTCTCGACGTACTGCCTGATCTTCTCGGCCGTGGATTTGCCGACGGAGGGGATATCCTCCAGCTCACCGCGCCGGGCTATCTCGGCGACGTCCTCGCTGAGGTCGCGGATGGCTCGCGCGGCGTTCTGGTAGCTGTTTATCCGGTAGCGGTTCTCGCCGAACAGCTCCATCAGCTCGGCTATCTCGTCGAAGATGTCCGCAAGCTCGCGATTGCTCATAACAGGCAAGTATATCCACGCCGACCGGGCGGGGACAACTTTGTGGGGGTTTCCATCCGTTTGTGGCAGCGTCGATTGTGTTAAGACGGCGCTAATTCTTGCGGGCTTTTCCCAAACGGTTGCCCCAAGTGCCTAGAATACATGGAAAGGTCGGCTCTCCCCCTGGCCGATCTTTACCGGCAGACCTGGTCTCCCCCTGCCAGGTCTGCTCTTTTTTTGCGCCGACCGAATCAGGGCGGCTAGTCGCCGTCGGGTTCATCTTGCTCTGCTGTTTCTGCCGGTAACTGGTGCAGCCGTCGCCAGTGTTCCGCCAGTTCCCGGTCGATTACCCAGAAGCGGTCGGATTGCTCGGACTCATCGACCTGGGAGGCCTTCTGGAGAACCGGAATCTCCCGCTCATCCAGGGAGACGCCCGTCACCCCGCTTTCGCTCTGCTCGGCCGCCAGGCGGTCGCGTTCGGCCTGAAGCTCTTTTCCCCGCACGATGTCATCTTCGCTTGCTTCTGCGAACGAGACGCTCAGCTTCTGCCACCTTGTCCGCAGTCGCAGGGCAACCAGCATCGGATACCGCCCGGGCCTCAGATGCAGCACCTGATCGTGCTTGACGGGCCTGCCGGCCAGAAAGACCTGCACGCGGCCGTTCTGTGTGTAGGGGGCCTGGAGTTTTACGTGTCTCTGCCCGTCAACCTCCAGCACGGTGTAGGCCAGCAGCGTCAATTCGTCGTCCTTCTGAAGCCGGTCGCGAAGGGCGATTGCGCCGCGGTTGTCCACGTAGCGCCCGTCGAGCGGCGAGAACGCCGTGGTATGCCCCTCGAGTGTTATCTCCGTGCCCGGCGCCGGCTGCAGTTCTGGCAGGTCGCCATGCTCGACCATCGGGTCATCCGCGACGGCCTCGTTTACCGGCTCGGTCGCCAGCCAACTCCTCGGACCGCGGCCGATCTCCAGCGGCGAGACCGGCACGCCTTCAGGGACCGAGAGGCCCTCGGCCGGCGCAACGGCCGCGTAGCCGCCCTGGTGTTCGTCCCCGCCGGGGTCCACGACGTATATCCCGTCGGACTCCACCAGACGATAGGGGCGAAGGTTAAGCATCCGCTCGACGCCGAACTTGTCGATGAGCCAGCCGTCGGCCTCGTCGAGCTGCCTCAACTCCAGCAGGCCGTCCGTGGGGTACCCATCGGCCGGCAGACGCGCTTCGAGCGCCTTGTCAAGGAACACGGCGAGGTAGTCCCACACGTCGATGCAGGTGACGAGGTCTGGGAATTCCTTGCCCCAGCCACTGGAGCCGTGGGCGTCCGGGTAACTGCCGTGGCCCACTCCGCGCACCACGACCTGATGGGGCAGCCAGCCGGTTCGGCGCCGGTAGTTCAGCAGGGAAGGGCGGACGTGGCGGTTCCAGGTGCCACCCCACTCGGTCTGCCCGTTGACGCAGACGTAGAGCACGCTCTCATCCTGCGGCGGCGCCCATTCGGGCGGCGGCCAGGTGGGCGTCTCGCCGTGGTACGTGATGCCCGCTATGGTCCGCTGCGGGTACGCCCACGCCATCGTGAAGGGGAACTTGCCTCGGGAGGACTTCCCGAACGTTACCCACGGGGCGTGGCGGAACTCCTCGATTCCCGTTCGCTCGGCCGCGAAGTCCAGGACGTCGAGAATGCGGGGCTCCTCTCCACTCTGCATGGCTCGCTGGAGATCGCCTTCGACCGCGGGTACTCGCAGATACATAACCGCCGCCTCGTGGCGCCGCAGTACGTCTCGCGTCGCGGCGTGCTCTCCAAAGTGCTTGGAGTCGGTGTTTTCCACGATGATGAGCACCGCACGGATACGCTCCACGCCCGGCGGCACCCAGATATTCACATTGGGCCGGCCGCGGCGGTCCGGCGCCTTCTCATAGTGGAGTTGGTAAGGCCAGAGCTGTGCCTCGGCATCCTCGTCGGCCGGTGCGTTCACGGGCAGCATTGTCATCACGGCAAGTGTCGATATGATCGCGATTCGTCGCATGTCTGGCTGCTCCTGTTTGAGGACATGGTTGTCTATAATCGGAACCCGCCGGGACGGCGATGGTATCGCGGGATCGTGGCTGCTCGATGGCCTGGGCGGTGAGTCCGCGTTGCCGACAACGGGTGTGTTTTGATACTCTGATTAACGACCTGCCCGCATTCAGCGAGGATTTCCGAGGCAATCATGAGCGAGCTTTTGCGTCCGTTCAACATAATGGCCAAGCCGGTCTGCGGCGTCTGCAACCTGGACTGCACGTACTGCTACTACACGTCCAAGCCGGATGAGCTATACCCCGACGTAACCGATTTCCACATGCCCGATGAGGTGCTGGAGACCTACACGCGGCAGTATATCGAGGCGATGCCCACGCAGGCGGAGTTCGGCTGGCAGGGGGGCGAACCGGTGCTGGCCGGGCTGGATTTCTACCGCCGGGCCGTCGAGCTTCAGAAGCAGTATGCCCGCGAAGACCAGAAGATAGGCAACAGTTTCCAGACCAACGGCACGCTCCTGGACGAGCAGTGGGCGGAGTTTCTGGCGCAGGAGGGTTTCCTGGTCGGCATAAGCATCGACGGCGCCGCCCAGTGGCACGACCGCTACCGCCGCGACCGCGCCGGCAACCCCACGTTCCACCGCGCCTGGGCCGGGCTGGACCTGCTGCGGTCGCACGGCGTCGAATACAACGTGCTGGTGACGCTCAACAGCGTCAACGCCCCGCACGCCGGCGACATCTACCGCTGGTTCGTCAAGCGCGGCGTGCCTTACCTTCAGTTCATCCCCATCCTGGAGCGGAAAACCGACGGCAGCGTTGCGGAGTTCTCCTGCACGGGCGAGCAGTTCGGGCGCTTCATGCTGGACGTCTTCGAGCAGTGGGTCTCGCAGGACGTGGGGCGGGTCTCCGAGCGGTTCATCGACAATGTGCTGCACACGCTGATATTCGGCAAGGCCGCCACCTGCTGTTACGCCGAACGCTGCGCCAACGCCCACGTGCTTGAGTTCAACGGCGACCTGTACGCGTGCGACCACTTCGTTTACCCCGAGTGGCGCATCGGCAACATCACGGAAACACCGCTGGCCGAGCTGGTGCGCGACGAGAAACTGGATGAGTTCGCCCGGCTCAAGACGGACCTGCCGGCCGCCTGCCGGGACTGCGAATATCTGGAGTTCTGCAACGGCGGCTGTCCGAAGCACCACATACCCATCGGGACCGACCCGGACCGCGTGAACCATTTCTGCCAGGGCTACAAGCTGTTCTTCCGTGAGGCCCTGCCGGAGCTGCGCCGCATGGCCGAGTATTTCAAGGAGGGCCGGCAGCCGCCACAGGTCCGTTCGCCCAGGCCGCAGTCGCCACCCACCACGGCAGCGGCCGGACCGGCGGCCACCGCGGCAGGCAAACGTCCGGGTCGTAATGACCCCTGTCCGTGCGGTTCGGGGCGGAAGTTCAAGAACTGTTGCGGAAAGTCCGTCTGAGTTGCCTCAATCGCCGCGATATATGCAGCGCGAGCGGTCGGACTCCCAGACCACCACGGCGGACAGCCCGGGCAGATCATCGATAACGGCCTGCCAGATATGCCGGGCGATCATCTCCGCCGTTGAATTCGCCAGTCCCGGCACGTCGTTGAGCAGACGATGGTCCAACTCTTCGATCACCGGGCGGACGGCCGAATCTATGGTGCCGAAGTCCAGCACCCAGCCGGCGTTGTTGTCCACATCGCCGGTAACGTGCACGTCAACGCGATAGCTGTGCCCGTGAACGCGTCGGCACTTGTGTCCCTCCGGCGCGCCGGGCAGACTGTGGGCCGCGTCAAAATCGAATGACCGGACAAGTTCCGCCTGCATGCTTTCCTCTCGTCTTCAAACGCCTCGTTTTCTGCCGGGCCAGAGGATTTTATGGAGTTGCAGCCCCAGTCGCACGTCCAAACCGTCTGACAGTATCCACCCGGCCAGCTTTGCCGGCTCGCACACGCCCGCCACCGGCTGGAACGTTACCGGGCAGATTTCCAGCAACCGACGTTCCGCGACGGTGTCCCGGGCGAAGTCGTAGTCGGTGCGGTCGGCGATTACGAATTTGACCTCGTCGTGGGACGTCAAACGTTCAACGTTCGCCCAGCAGTTGGCGTCCTGCTCGCCGCTGGAGGGGCACTTGAAGTCCACTATGCGCACCACGGGCTCGTCAACGGTCGAGATGTCCAGCGAGCCGTTCGTCTCCAGCAGCGTCTCGTATCCCGCGTCGCAGAATCGCCGCAGGAGTTCGGGGGTATGCTTCTGGATCAGCGGCTCGCCGCCGGTTACCTCCACGCGCTTGCAGCCCAGTCGCCCCACGCGCATCAGGATGTCTGAAAGCTCCATTTCCTCGCCTTCTGTCAGGGCATAGGTGGTATCGCACCAGCGGCAACGGAGGTTGCAGCCGGCCAGGCGAACGAACGCGCAGGGCATGCCCGTCCGCAGCCCCTCGCCCTGCAGGGACAGGAATATCTCGTTGACGGTCAGCGTCTGGCCCATGGCGGCATTGTAACCGACACGCGGCGGACCTACGATAAGCCCCATGCGAGGCAAGTTGCTGGCGATAATCATGCTGGCGGCGTTGGCCCTGCGGCTTGGGGTGCTCTCCGTCGCCTTCGAGAACCCCGAGGGGGTCTTCACGCCGGACTCGTTCGGATACGTTCGGCTGGCGGACCACCTGCATGACGAGTGGCAGTTCCGTCCCCACGAGGCGGCGATGCCGGAGATCTTCCGCACGCCGGGCTATCCGCTGTTCCTGCTCATCGGCGCGCCTTACGGCGAGACGCCCATGCAGTCGGGCGGTTGGCGCGCGGTGCTGCTGGTGCAGGTGGTCCTGGATGTGCTGCTGGTGGGGCTGACGTACCTGCTGGGCAAATGGGCGGTCTCGCAGAGGGCGGGGCTTGTGGCGGCCGCCTTCCAGGCGGTGGCGCCGGTCGCGGTGGCCGCGAGCTGCCGAGTGCTGTCGGACAGCTTATATGCCTTTCTGCTGACCGCTGCTTTGCTGCTTTTCGTGCGACACCTGCGGGGCAAGGGACACAGCAGAACGCTGATGGCGTGCGCGGCCGCAATGGCCGTGGCGTGCTACGTCCGACCGGTCGGGCTGACGATGGCGGCGATTCTGCTGGTCGTGCTTTTGATACGCCCGCACCGGTTCATCCGGGCCGGGTCTTTCGCGCTGGTTCTTGTGCTGGCGCTTATGCCCTGGCTGACGCGAAATTACTTCGAAGCCGGCTACGTGGGCTTCTCCAGCTTCGCCGGCGACAGTGCCTTCGCCTTCTCGGCGCCGGCCGTACTGGCCGAGGCCGAAGACATGCCTGTAAGGGAGGCAACGAAGCGTCTGGAGCTGCAGCATCGCGACCAGGAGCGGGAGCTGGGGGAAAGTCGTATGGAGGACCTCAGCGAACTCGGGACCCTCCACGGCAAGATGGCCCACTGGCGGAGCCGCCGGGCAAGGGAGGTCATGCTTTCCCACCCGTTCACGGCCGCTCGACTGCATCTGCTGGGGTGCGCGGGTTTCTGGCTGCCCGGCGGGACGGACGTGCTGGAGGTCGCGGGCGTAACATCCGGCGGCAAGGACACTCTCCGCGTCCTGCGGAGCAATGGCCTGTGGGCGGCTGCGAGACACTACTTTGGCGGGAACACGGCGGCGATGCTGGCGGCTGTCGGCATGGGGTCGGTACTCGCACTGAAGCTCGCGCTGGTCGGTTTCTGGTGCGTCAGATGTGTGCGGCTCAGGCCCTCGGCGGTTGGCTGGACACTCTTTGCGGTAGTGGCGGTGGCGGCCTTGCTCGGCGGAGTGGCCTCTACGCCCAGGTTCCGCGTTCCGGTCGAGCCGCTGCTGAGCGTGGCCGCCGGCTCGGCTCTGGTGGCCCTAGTTGAATGGTTCACTCGCCGTCGGCGGGCTTGACCGCCGGTGTTCGTCTGGGGCGGCCGGTCCAGCGACGCGTTCCGAGTACGCGGGGCCTCCACAGGGCGTCAATGGCGGGCGTGAGCGTGTTCATGCCCAGTACGGCGAGGTAGGCGGGAATGGGTGTCTCGAAATATAGCTGCAGCAGCATGGCGGCGGCACCGCAGCCGATGCCGAAGAGCGTCTGCCCGCCCGCTGTAACCGGCCGGGACGTGGTTTCCATCGCCGGCAGCAGGGCCGCCAGCAGAAGCGGCCCACTGAGCAGTTGGTAGCCGACGTAAACCAGTCCCACATCGGCCCCCTCCAGCAGTACGGGCAGCCAGTGGGTTTCGGTGGTGTTGCCTGGGCCGACGAGCTTTATCGGGGCGATTGCGGCCACCACGGCGGCCGTCAGCAGCATGGCCGCCGGCAGTTGCCATTTAACGTAGTTGCGATAGACCAGATACAGCCCGGCCACCAGTATGACGATTGCACAGGTCTCGCCGATACCTCCGGGCCGGGCCCCGTAGAGCATGTCGTTGACGGGGGGCACGCCTTCCAGGGCGGCCGGCGGCGCCGAGGGCAGGTCCGTGCGGGCGTAGGCGATTCCGCTGTAGTCCGGAGGAGATGAAAGCGTCAGTCCGCGTAGCTGCTGCATGGGACGGGGCAGCAGGAAGCCATCGGCTCCCTCGGGGGCGAGCCGCGTCCAGTCGCGGTAGTTGTCCACGCGCCGCGTGGAGGCGATGTCCCCGAAGAGCATCTGCTCCTGCGCCAACAGCGGCCAGGCGTTTGTGTCGCCGGCCGGCGGGGCGGTCAGCACAGCGGGAAACATCACCGCCACGGCGAGTCGGCCGACCAGCGCCGGCTGCCACAAGAAGTGCCCCACGCCGCCGAAGACGGCCTTTCCGACCACTATGGCGAAGATCGACGCTATGACCGGTATGTACCACGGCACGAACGGAGGTAGCGTCAGCGCCAGCATTACCCCGGTGAGATAGGCGTGCGACCTGCCCAGCAGGGCCGGCACGCGGGTGACGCGGTAGTACAGTCGCTCCACGGCCGCGCACGAAAGCACGCACAGCACCGCCACCGCCACCGCCCGCCAGCCGAAGAGCAGCGCCCCCGCGCCCAGCGGTGCGCAGGCGGTTGCCAGCGTCACGATGAAGATGCTGCGGGCCTTCTCCGGCGCAGTGATGAACGGACCCTCCACAGGCAGCGCCGCAGCGGGCGGGTTGTGCGATATGGCGCCGTGGCGGTTGTTCATGGCCGGCTCCTGACGGCCCGCTTCAACTGGCGCACCCGCTGACTCAGGGGCAGCCGCGCCGGGCAGACATACGTGCACACACCGCAATCCACGCAGGCGGCGACGTTCATTTTCCGGGCGTGGTCCACTAGCGAAAGCTCATAGTCGTCGTTCAGTGCGGCCACGTTCAGCCGGGCGGGGCAATGGTCCGTGCACCAGCCGCAGCGGATGCAGGGGCTGGGCGGGGCATTGTTGTCACTGGGCCGCAGCGCCAACAGTGCTGTAGTGGCGGGACCAACGACCAGCCCCGGCTCGCACTGTCGGCCCATCATCGGGCCGCCGTGGATTACCGGCGGTTCGGCGGCTATGGGCAGATCGCTCCACTCGGTTCCGAAGGGAACGTAGAAGTTTCCGTGTTCAATCGCCCGCTCGCCCGAGATGGTCACTACGCGACCACGCGGCGGCGACGCGCAGGCGACCCACCGGTAAACGGCCAGGCAGGTTGCGGCGTCGATGACGGCCGCGGCGACCGACATCGGCCCGGCCCCCGGCGGCGGCTCCCGCCGAAGCAGCACCTTCACAAGGACATTGTCCGCGCCGATGGGGTATTTGTGGGGCAGGGCGATGCGCTTTATGTCGTACATGCGGGCCGGTCCGACCAGGTCCCGGTAGTCGTCGGTCCGTCGTCGATCAACGGCCAGCAGGATATCGTCGGCCTCGATGGCGCGGGCGAGGATGGCCAGCCCCCTGGATACCTCCGCTCCATGCTCGACCAGCAGACGATGGTCGGAGGTGACGTAGCTCTGTCCTTCCATCGCGTTGGCGATCAGGGTTCGACAGTTGTGCCGCCGGGCCTCGCTGAGCCAGCGGTTCAGGGAGGTCGGCCACCGCCTGTGCAGCACCAGCCCGCCCTGGGAGAGCCGCCGACGTAGCGTATCGGCGTCGGCTCGTCGCCAGTCGAAGACCTGCTCGAGTGAGCGCAAAGCCATGTGCTCGCCAAGGTCAACAAGCTCCAGGGCCGGAACCGCTGTGAAGTCGCCCCCGACCGCGACGAGGGCGGTTGTGCGCGAAGCCACGCGACCCGCCAGCGGTGCGTACACAGCCCCGGCATCACCGCCTGCCGCCAGCTTCTCACCTGCCGAGACATACTCCCCGACGCCTACCGTGGGTTCAGACGCCTCCCGGCCCGTCGGCGCCAGCGGCACCAGCAGTCGCGACGGCCGTCGGCAGGGACGGATGGGGGACTCCAGGGTGGCTTCCTTCTCGTAAGGAAGGTCGATTCCGCCGGTGAATGTCCCGAACCTTCGCGACATGGAAAAATGGTAACCGGGGCGGGCCGCTTGCACCAGTGGCACCGCCGGCTCACGGCAGGCGCTAATGCTGAGCTTCTCCGCGCTTGCGCTTGAGCTTGGTGGCCGAGGGCGCCTTTATGCCCTTGTTAAGCGCCCGGTCTATCTGCCGCAACGCCTGGCGGAGACGCTGCTCGTTCTCCACCAACGCTATGCGGACGTATCCCTCGCCCTGTTCACCGAACGCCCGTCCGGGAGCCAGTGCCACCTCAGCCTCGTCCAGCAGGCGATTGGCAAAGGCGATGGTTCCCTCGCCGGCGAGGTGTTGCTCGCTGACTCTGGCCCAGACGAACATGGACGCCCGCGGCGGCTGGACCTCCCAGCCGACCCTGCGCAGGCCTTCGACCACAACGTCGCGCCGGGCCTTGTACGTTTCCGCCTGGTCGGAGACGCCTTTCTCGCAGTGACGCATGGCGATGATGCTGGCTATCTGAATCGGCGTGAAGATGCCGTAGTCATAGTAGCCCTTGATGGTCGCCAGCGAACGTATCATCTCCGGGTTGCCCGCCACGAAACCTATGCGCCAGCCCGCCATGTTGTAGGGCTTGGACATGGTGAGGAACTCCACGCCCACGTCCTTTGCCCCTTCGGCCTGGAGGAACGAGGGGGCCTTGTACCCGTCAAAGCACGTGCGCCCATAGGCGAAGTCGTGCATCACCATGAACCCGTGGGTCTTGGCAAGGCGGACGACCTCCTCGAAGAAGCTCACGTCGTCAACGGTCATGGCCGTTGGGTTGTGCGGATAGTTCAGTATCAGCAGCTTGGGCTTCGGGTAGAGGTGCTCCACCACGTAGGCGATTCGCCCGAGGAAGGCCTCGTCGTTGCCCAGGGGCACGTTGATTACGTTTCCACCGGCCAGCGCGACGCCATAGACGTGGATGGGAAAGTAGGGGTCTCCCACCACGGCCGTGTCGCCCGGGCCCATCAAGGCCAGGCACATGTGCGAGAAGCCCTCTTTGGAGCCGAGGCAGGCGATGACCTCGCCTTCGGGGTCCAGCGACACGTCGTAGAGCCGCTTGTACACCCGCGCCACCTCGCGGCGCAGATTGTACACGCCGGCCGACGCGCTGTAGCCGTGGTTGCGGGGGTCCCGGGCGGCTTCGCAGAGCTTTTCGATGACTTCCTGCGAGGGGGCGTCGGAGGGATTACCCATGCCCAGGTCGATTATGTCCACGCCGGCGCGGCGCTTCTCGTACTTGAGACGGTTGATCTCACCGAAAAGGTACGGCGGCAGCCGGCGTATCCGCTGCGAGACGTCTATGTTCCATTCTTCCGTCACTGATATGCCCTTTCGGCCTCCTGCCGGGCCTCTTCAAGCTGCTGTTTCAGTATCGGATTGACGAACTCGATGGCGTCGCTGTCCTGCGCGTCCATCATCAGTTGGTGGAAGATCTCCTGCCCGGCCTGGCTTTTCTTGCGCTCGCGCAGATCCGCCTCCAGCTCGTCGCGCACGTCCTGGAGCTTAACGTCCTGCGGGGGCACTACCCGCTCCAGCTTGAGCACGTGAAACGCCGTGCCGGACTGGATCGGCTCGGAAAGCTCGCCGACCTCTTCCATCGCCATAGCGGCCGAGCGGATCGCCGGCGGGACGTTCTCGGTCTCCTTTCCGATGGGCGGCAGCAGACCGCCCTCGTCGGCGGATGGGTTGGTGGACTCGGCCTGTGCGAGTTCCGCAAAGTCCGCCCCCTCCTGGAGTTTTTCAATTATCTCCTGGGCTTCCTCCAGTGTCGGCGTCTGTATGTGGCGGACCACCACCTTCCGTCCGTACTGCTCGCCGAAGGCCTTCTGCAGCTCCTGTTCGGAGATCTCCAGGTCGCGCTCGGCGAGTTTGTCCAGCATGGCCTGACGTCGCATAATAAGCCGCCAGAGGTCCTGGGAAATTCCCTGACGGGCGAGGAACTGCCGGAGCAACTGCCGCCTTTGCTGCGGCTGCTGGACCTGTCCGAAGGCCCGCTCCAGCATGAGCGATTCCTGACGGTCTATGTCTTCGGCGGTTATGGTGATGCCATGCTTGCGGGCTTCCTGGCGGACCAGCTCGTTGGCAATCAACTGCTGGGCCAGAGACAGACCGTGATCGCGTATGAGCAGGTCTGTCAACTCATCCATGTATATCGGCTCGCCGTTGACCGTAGCCATTACCTCGCCTTGCGGACGAGTGGTTGCCTCGACGGCTGGAGCCGCTTCGAGTTCGCTCGGTTCGCTCGGCGCCGGGCCGGCGGGGGCTGTTGTAACGGCCGGCGTTACTTCCGGTTCTGCAGTTTCCGTTGCGCAACCCGAAAGCAATGCCGCCGTGATAGCCATGAACAGAAAAACGCGCATAATAAACCGCCTTTCGATGCGGACAGAAACTCGCCTCTGCGTGTCGATATGATAACGGTATCGCCACGGCCGCGGGCGGTCAACGCCCTGTAAGAAGTGCCGGGAAATGAGACGATGATTCATCCCGACAGAATCGCAAATCTTAACGACATGCCCATCCGCCGGCGGCGGTACGTGCTGTACTGGATGCAGGCGGCCCAGCGTGCGGAGGCCAACCCGGCCCTGGAGTATGCGATCCGGCGAGCCAACGAGCTGCAACTGCCCGTGGTGGTGTGCTTCGGGCTGACCGACGAGTATCCCGGCGCCAACGCCAGACACTACCTGTTCATGCTGCAGGGGCTGGCCGAGACGGAAGCGACACTCCGCGAGCGGGGGATTCCGCTGGTGGTCCGCCGAGCCGACCCGGCCGAGGCGGCGCTTGATCTGGCGGCGGATGCGGCGATGGTGGTGGCCGACCGGGGCTACCTGAATCACCAACGCCGTTGGCGAGACCAGGTGGCCGACGGTGCCGACTGCGCCGTGGTTCGCGTGGAAGGGGAGGTGGTCGTGCCCGCCGAGACCGCCTCCGACAAGCAGGAATATGCCGCCAGGACGCTTCGCCCGAAGATACATCGCTGGTTGAGCGAGTTTCTCAAGCCCATCCGCCACCAAAGCCCGCGCAGGAAGCTCTCCGGCCTGCGGTTGCGGGATTTCGACGTCTCCGACCCCAACGCGGCTCTTGCCCGGCTCGACGTGGACCGCTCCGTGTCGCCCGTGGACACCTGCCGCGGCGGGACCCGCGAGGCCCGGCGGCTGCTTCGCACGTTCGTCAAAGACAAACTGGACGACTACGACACCGCCCGGAACGACCCCAACATCGACGCCACCAGCGGGCTGAGTCCGTACCTGCATTTCGGACAGATTTCGCCGCTGGAGGTGGCGTTGGCTGCGGCTCGCCACGGCGGGGACGGCTGCGACGCCTTCCTGGAGGAACTCATCGTGCGGCGGGAGCTTGCGGTGAATTTCGTCCTCAACAACCCCCGATACGAAACCATCGACGCTCTGCCGAACTGGGCCGCCGCTACACTCAGGAAACACGCCGGCGACAGACGTGAGCACACTTACTGCCTTAAGGAGCTGGCCTCGGGCGAGACACACGACGACTGCTGGAATGCCGCCCAGCGGCAGATGCTGCTCACCGGACGGATGCACGGGTACATGCGGATGTACTGGGGGAAGAAGATCCTCGAGTGGTCGCCGTCCGCGACGGCCGCCCACGCGGCGATGCTGGCGCTGAACGACAAATATGAGTTGGACGGCCGCGACCCCAACGGCTTCACAAACGTGCTCTGGTGCCTGGGTCTGCATGACCGCCCGTGGGCGGAGCGGGATATTTTCGGGACGGTGCGTTACATGAACGCGGCCGGTCTTGGGCGGAAGTTCGACGTCGATGCCTATGTCGCCAAGATTGCGCGGCTGAAGGAGGACTGAGCGGGGGCCTATATCAGCTTGCCGCTGCGGATACGGCGGCGGGTAAGCATGACGAACGCCGGCAGCACCAGCGGCCGCGATATGAACGTGTCGATGAGCATGCCCGTCGCCAGCGCGAAGCCGAGTTGTTGCATAAGCATCAGGTCGCCGACCATCAGCGAGCCGAGAGTCGCGGCCATTATCAGCCCCGCCGAAGATATGACCGGCCCGGTGGAGGTAAGCGCCCTTGCCATCGCGCGGCGGAGTCCGTGCCCGCGGCATTCCTGCCCATAGCGCGCCGCCAGGAAGATGTTATAGTCCACACCGACCGCGGCTATGACCACGAACAGGAACACTTCCACCTTCCAGTCCAGCCCGTCGGCGCCGAGCAGACCGGTGAACACCCAGTAGGACACCCCCAGCGTCGCCAGGTAGCTCAGCACGGTCGAGGCGACCATCATCGCCGCGAGCACAAGGTCGCGCAGGAGCACCAGCACTATCACGAATATCACCGCCAGAACCAGTGTCGCAATCCGGCGGAAGTCGCCGGCAGTGATGTTTCTTATGTCGGCCGTGTGAGCCGTCGCGCCGCCCAGCAGAACGTCGGCGTCCAGGTCCGCCTCATCCACCAGACGGTGGAGAAGCTCCTTGACGGTTCGGAACTCAGCAAGTGCTTCGAGCGTCATGGCCGGGGCGTCCAGTGCGACCTCCATCCGCATCGCCCGGCCGTCCTCGGAGACGTACTCGGCCGCGACGGCGTCCGCCCCCAGCATGGCGAACATGCCTTGCGACGACGCTCCGTCCCGTGTCCCCAAAGGATGCGCCAGACTGCGGACGTTGGTCACTCCATCCAGGTCATGCAGATTGTCCGTGAAATGCTCGGCCAGTCGGCGCCAGGTGGCCTCGTCCCGGGGTTCTTCGCAGCGGATCAGGATGCTGACCGGTGCGGTCTCGCCGGCCGGCCAGTGTCGCTGGGCCATTTTCAGCCCCTCGGCCGCTGCGCCGGTCGGCGAGGACGCATTGATGCGGACTTGTGTGAGCGTGTCATACACCCAATCCAGACTCGCCCCACGGACGGCCGCGACGGTAAGCAGCGGGGCCACAGCGACAAGCACAAGCACGGGGCGTCTGGTGACGGCCGCCGAGGTATGCAGCCAGAAGCGACTGCGGGAGGCCTGCGACCGGCCGGGCCAGAATACCGGCCGTCCGAATATGCCCAGAAGCGCCGGCACCAACGTGACCACCGCCAGCCACACCACCGCGATAGCCAGCGCGATCGCCGGACCGGCCGTACGAAAGATTCCATACACCGCGAAGCTGAGCATCAGCAGACCGGCTGCGTCCGTGCCCGCCGACGCCGCCAGGGCGGGCTGCACCGCCGACAGCGCCTGCGGCAGGGCGACCGCGGGGCTGCGATTGTGTGCGAGCTGTTCCTTGTAGCGGCTGATGAGAAGCAGCGAGTAGTCGGTTCCCGCCCCGTAGAGCAGAACGAAGGCAAATATCTCCTCGGCCGTTCCCACGTGCAGGCCGAAGTGCGCCGCACCCCGCAGCAACGACAGGGCGGCCACCGCCGCCAGCGATATCGCCGCCAGGGGGATCATCGCGGCCAGCGGCGCCCGGTACACCAGCAGCAGGATGACGATCACCACAGCCACGGTCACGAACATGGTCCGGCGGTTGCTGCGTTTGGCGGCGAGGGCGTAGTCATGTCCGAAGGCGGCCGATCCGGTAACCGCCGCCCGCAGACCATCGGGCATATCGGTCTTGCGAAGTACGGCGTGGAGGTGGTCCACCACACGCGATGCCCGCAGCGTGATGAAGCTCCAGGGCATGCTGACGCGGACGAGGGCGGCTTGTCCGGACTCCCCGGGCGGGCTTATCAGCGGGTTGCGGGGTACAAGACCGCCCACCGGCATCGCCGGCAGGGGGATGTCGCCGGGCGAGCGTACGGATATGCTTTCAAGCTCGTCGTCGGTTATCCGCGACAGCTCGCTGCCGGCGATGCGGTCGGCGACACGGTCGATGTAATCCAGGTCCTCCCGGGTGAGCCGACCGTCGCGGCGTTCGAAGACGATGACGGCCTCGCTCAGACCCGATCGGGCTGGAAAGAACTCCGCCAGCTCTTCAGCCGCCCGGCGGCTGGGGGCTTCGGGCGGAAGAAAGGCCTCGCGTTCGCCGGCCAGCGGGTCGACACGCGGGATCAGCAGCGCAAGGGCAACAGCCGCGACAGGCCAGACTGCCGCCGTTATCCACCTGCGACGGTATAAGGATTGCGGAAGGTTCATCCAATTCCGGCGACACAGGACTGAGCCGCGAGCCGCGGCGCTACTGGACCTTGATCTGCACGCCGCTTTCCTTCCAGGTCTCGACGAGCGTACGGAATTCCTTCATCAGACGTGACATCTCACGTGTCGCGTCCAGCAGGTTGTTGTAAAGCTCCGGGTCGCTGACCAGTCGGCCCGCCGTACCGTCGCCGGATTCGATCTTCAGGGCTATCCGGTTCACCGTGCTCATCAGCGTTGATATCCGCTCAGAGCTTTCGATGAGCTTGTCGGCGACGTCGCCCATGCGTTGCCTGGCTTCACCGGTGGCCTCACGTACCTCGCTGAGAGTATCGGCAGCGCCGGCCGCCGCCTTCTGCGCCTCGACGGCGAAATCCTCCATGGAGTTCATTGCCTCCGTCGCCGCTTGGGCGGCCTGACGGATGTTGGCAAGAGAGTCCTGGATGTTCCTCTGGTTCTCCACATCGCCCAGTACGACGTACAGCGCGTCGAGCGTGCGGTTGAGCTTTTCAATGGTGCCCTTGACGCCTGAAGGAGTTGGTGCGGGTTCGGTGGCAGGCCCTTCGCCGTCGGCCGCTGCGGTGGTGGGGGCTTCCTCCGGAGCGATAAGCTCGTTGAGGTTCTCGGTCAGCTTCGCAAGACCTTCCAGGGCCGGGCCAAGCTCACCGGGCAGCAGACCGGTGCCGCGGTGCTCTATCTGCAGCGTCGGCGTCGGATGGGTCGGGAGGAATGGCTGGTCCTCGGGTTGTGGACCTTCCGGCACCAGAGCCACGTACGGCGAGCCGACGAACCCGCGTGTAAATACAACCGCTTTGGCGTTGGACGGTATCCGTATGTCTCCGTCTATACGAGCGACAATCGTGACGCCGGCCGTGGGGTCCGCGGGGTCGGTAAAGCCGACCTCGACGATACGCCCGGCCCGCATGCCGGAAACGTGAACGGAGTCGCCTTCGCGTATCTCGTGGGTGGAGTCGCTGACCAGCTTGATCTCGTACCCGCGCTGAAAAAGCTGCGGAAGGCCGGCGAAGATGAGCACCATCCCCGCCAGCATCGCAAGCGCCACCAGCACGGTCAGCCCAACGGCTATGTTGCGTGAACGCTCAGTCATCGGGTGTTCTCCGTCGGCGTGTGGTCGCGGGGCGGCTCGGGCGACTCCAGCGTCGGCGCGGGGCGCCCGCGGGGCCAGCCGTCCACGAACCGGGCGACTATCTCGTTATCTATGTGCTGAAGCATATCCGGCGTGGTATCGACAATGAAGCGTCCTTCGTGCAGCATCACGATGCGATGCCCAACCTTGCACGCCGAGCCCATGTCGTGCGTAACAACCACGGCCGTGGTGCCCAGCGTCTTCTGAAGCTTCAGTATCAGGTCGTTGATGATGTCCGCGCGTATGGGGTCCAGACCCGTGGTGGGCTCGTCGTAAAGCATGACTTCCGGTCCCAGCACTATCGCCCGCGCCAGTGCGACGCGTTTTTTCTGACCGCCGGACAGCTCCTCCGGGTAGAAACCCTCCATCCCGTCCAGCTCGACCAACTCCAGCACCTCATGCACGCGCTTATGTTGCTCTTCCGCCGTGCCGATGTCGTGCTCCAGCATGGGGAAGCGGACGTTCTCAAAGACCGTCATCGAGTCGAACAGCGCCGCTCCCTGGAAGAGGAAACCCATTCGCCGGCGAATGGGGCCCAGCTTTCGCTCACTGAGCGATGAAATCTCCTGGTCGGCGAAGAACACTTTGCCCCTGTCCGGTCGGAGCAGGCCGATGATGGTCTTCAGCAGCACGGTTTTACCGCAGCCGGAAGGGCCGATAATCACGGTGGTCCTGCCGCGTTCTATATCCAGGTCCACGCCCTGCAGGACACGGAGGGAATTGAACGACTTCTCAACCTTCCTGAGCCGGATAATGTGTTCCTTCTCGACCATGGCAATAGGCAAGTCGTCTTCGGGCTGCGAACTATCACCCGCCGGAAGTCTCGTCAAGCATGAGTATCATCGCGACCTCGTCGCACTGGTCGGCCTTTGGACAGGCCACGCATTCGCGCCAGACCTTCTCCGGCAGCGTACCCCGGTCGATTTTCCGGAAGCCGGCGCGCTCGAAGAAGCCGGTTTCATAGGTCAGGGCGAATAGCCGCTTCAGTCCCAGCCGGCGGGCGTCGGCGATAGCGGCCTGCAAAAGCTTGCCGCCAACCCCGCGTCCCTGCTCGGCGGGGTCCACAGCCAGCGATTTGACCTCCGCAAGGTCCGACCAGAACAGACCTACGGCTACGCACCCGACGATACGGCCGTCTTCCTCGGCAACCTGGAAAGCTCGCAGATTCTCATAGACGCTTTCCAGCGACCGGTGCAACATGCGACCTCGCTCCGCATGATAGTTTATCAACTCCGCGATGCGGCGGGCGTCGTCGGCTCTTGCGGGGCGTGTTTTAAGGGACATTCTTAATATTCCTTCGTGCCCGGCTGCGATGCGGTTGGGGCGATGCCGGACGCAACCTTCGGGGCGGGGGCTACTCTAACGCATTTTACATACCTGCCCAAGCGAGACGGGAGGCGGCGTTACTTCCTGTCGTCGGCATAGGGACTATAATGACCGCGAAGCGACGCTGGTAGGACGATTTTGCCTATGTCACGATCGATGAACCGTTTCGAGGTGCTTTCACCGCTGGTGGAGGAGCCGTCCAAGGCCCCGCCGTGCGTATTTGTGCTTTTCGGCGCCACGGGGGACCTGGCCGCCAGGAAGATAGCACCGGCCCTGTATAATCTGGCGCGCAACGGCCTGTTGGGCGAGAAGGTGCCCGTTCTGGGCGTCGCCAGGCGACCCAAGAGCGACGAGCAGTTCCGCAATGAGATGCTCGATGCGCTGCGCAAGCACTCGCGCACGGCCGTGGATGAGCGGTTCTGGACGGAACTGTCGCAGCGATGGTACTACCACCGAACCCACGCCGACGAGTCGGAAGGTTACGCGTCCCTCCGGCAGCGGCTTTCGGATTTGGACCGTACCCATGGGGCCGGGGGTAACAGGGCGTATTATCTGGCCATGACGCCCGAGACATTCGGGGACATCGCCAGGCAACTGGGAGAGGCCGGGCTTAACGAACCGGCCGAACAGGGCGACTTCGCCCGGCTTATCGTCGAAAAGCCCTTCGGCTGGGACCTGCAGACAGCCCATGAGCTGAACACCGCCATCGGCGAGCACTTCGACGAAGAGCAGGTCTATCGCATCGACCATTACCTCGGTAAGGAGGCGGTGCAGAACCTGATGGTGCTGCGCTTCGCAAATGCCGTTTTCGAGCCGTTCCTTAACCGTCAGTATGTGGACCACGTGCAGATGACAACGGCGGAAGCCGGCGGCATGGAAGGCCGGCGTGGGGCGTATTACGAAAAAATCGGCGCCCTGCGCGACATGGTGCAGAATCACATGTTCCAGCTTCTTTCGCTGCTGACGATGGAAGCGCCGAACTGCTTGAGATGCGAGGCGATTCGGCACCGCAAGCTTGACGCCCTTCGGAGCATCGAGCCGCTGACAGGCGAGCAGGTCGTTCGCCGAACCGTCCGTGGGCAGTACACCGCCGGCGATGAGATGTGCGCGTATCGCGATGAGCAGGGGGTAGCCGCGGATTCAGAGGTGGAGACCTACGCGGCCCTGAAGCTGCACATGCAAAGCGCCCGCTGGCAAGGCGTGCCGTTCTATCTGAGGACCGGTAAGCGACTGTCGGAGAAGGCCAGCCACGTCGTGGTGGTTCTCAAACGCGAGGCGGAAAAGCTTTTCGACGGTCTCAGTTGCGATCTGCGGGGGCCGAACCGTCTGAATATCCGCATCTTCCCCGACGAAGGCGTGAGTCTGGTGTTCGACGCAAAGGTGCCGGGCCCGCGGATGCTGCTGCGTCCCGTGAAGATGAACTTCTCTTACGGCAGCGAGTTTGAGTCCGCCTCTCCCGAGGCGTACGAGCAGCTTCTGCTGGATGCATTGACGGGTGACCAGACATTGTTTATCAGCGACGGCGAGGTCGAGGCATCGTGGCGCATCATAGACGGGATCCGTGAAGTGTGGACCGGACGCAACACGCCGCCACTGCGTTTCTATGAAGCGGGTTCCGATGGTCCTGAGGAAGCCAGGAAACTCTTTGAAGATCCTTATAAGAGATGGTACGCAGTTTAACCGAAAAGTAGAATAACAAGTCATCATGACGGCGGAACAACCATCTCGACAGCGGATAGTGGAAAGCACCGAGGAGGGGGCCAACGGCTTCCTGGCCGATCTTATGCTGTCTGTTTTGTGCGAGGCGACGGCCAAGCGCGGCCGGTGTTCGATCGCGCTGGCGGGCGGAACCACGCCTCACGGACTGTATCAGCGCCTGGCAAGTGGCGCGACCAGCGGAGAGGTGAACTGGTCGGCGGTGGAGGTGTTCTTCGGCGACGAGCGTGATGTGCCCCACGACCACGTCGAGAGCAATTACGGCAAGGTGCAACGCACTCTGTTGGACCATCTGCCGATTCCTCCGAACAACGTCCACCCCATGCGCGGCGACGCGACGGATCTTCACGCGGCGGCCGCCGAATACGAGCAGACCATACGCGAGCGTATAGCCGGCGAGGACGGCATGCCGCGGATGGACTTCATCCTGCTGGGCATGGGTGCCGACGGTCACGTGGCGAGTCTGTTCCCCGACACCGACGCGGTGAAAGAGCACAAACGCCTGGTAACCGCCTGTTACGTGCCCCGTCTGGGCCGAAACCGGATGACGTTGACCTTCCCGTTGATAAACGCGGCCCGCAACGTGGCGCTGCTGGTTACCGGCGAAGACAAGGCCGATACGGTGGCGGCCTTGCTGGACGAGAACTCTCCCCGGCGGAAAGACCTGCCGGCGGCACAGCTGAACCCCACCAACGGCCGGCTCATCATGGTCTTCGATTCCGCGGCTGCCCGGCTGGCGAATCCCGAATCGGTCCGTTCCGACTGACGACACAAGACCTGTCCGGCTCGTAGCCGCTATTGCCGGGGCTGCTGCTGTCTGAGCAGACAGGCGTGCAGGTGGTCCGGGTCCTCCAGTGTGGGCTTGAGTTGCGGAGTCTCCGTCACGCACCTTCGCACGACCCGCACCCGCTCGCCTGCGACCAGGATGGTATGGGTTCTGCCCTCGGGCAATTCCTCGGCGAGCGTCCGCGTCAGAGGGCAACGCGGATGGAAAGGACAACCGCTGGGCGGGGATATGGGCGAAGGCACCTCGCCGGTGAGGCGAACGCGCGTCGAAGCGCCGCGCCGATCCACTCTTGGAACCGACGACAGCAGCGCCTTGGTGTACGGGTGCGTGGGACTGGCATACAGCGCCTCGCGCGGCGCCTGCTCGACTATCCGGCCGAGGTACATCACCGCCACGTCTTCGGCGAAGTGCTCCACCACGGCCAGGTTGTGCGCGATAAACAGGTACGAGATGCCCAGTTCTTCCTGAAGGTCCTTGAGCAGGTTGAGGATCTGCGCCTGGATTGAGACGTCCAGAGCGCTTACCGGCTCGTCGCAGACTATGAAATCCGGGTCCGACGCCAAAGCCCTGGCGATGCCGATGCGTTGTCTCTGTCCGCCGGAGAACTCGTGCGGATAGCGGCCGGCATGCCCGGCCGACAGCCCCACCCGCTCCAGAAGCTCAGCCACGCGGGCGCGCCTCTGTTTGCGATTCAGGTCGCTATGGACCACCAATGGCTCGGCTACTATGTCGGCTACGGTCATGCGCGGGTCCAGGGAGCCGACCGGGTCCTGGAATATTATCTGCATGCGCCGCCGAAGGGCACGCAGGCGGTGCGAGGGCAGATTCAGCACGTCGTGGCCGTCGAAGTGGACCTGTCCGGCGGCGGCCGGCGTCAGACGCAGCAACGTCCGCCCGACGGTGGTCTTGCCTGACCCGCTCTCGCCGACAAGCCCGAGAGTACGGCCGCGACGTACCGTCAGGTCAACTCCATCGACGGCGCGGACGAACTGCTTTCTTCCCAGCAGTCCGCGGCGGATGGGGAAGTAAGTCTTAAGCCCGCGGGCCGTAAGGAGCGCATTGTCGTCATGTTCAACCATTGTCACCGCTTCCGTCGCGCGGTTCGCTCGGGTCGCTTTCGGGAGCATCCTCGAAACCGGGTACTTCCCAGCAGGCACACCAGTGCCCGCCGCGGACCTCCCGCAGAGGAGGTCGCTGCGAGGCGCAGCGTTTCAGTACGCGGTCGTTCCCATCGGCCAGAGTAACCGTTTCGCTCTCATCGGCTTCGGCGGCCAGTCGCCTGGTTCGGTCGCAACGGGGGTGGAATTTACAGCCGCTTGGGAACGCCAGCGGGTTCGGCACGCTTCCGGGGATGGTATCCAGACGTTCTCTCTTGCGGCCGAGCTGCGGCAGCGAGCGGAACAGCCCTTCGGTATAGGGGTGCAGCGGCTCGGCGAACAGGCGGTCGGCGTCGGTCAGCTCGACTATGCCTGAGGCATACATCACCGCCACCGTCCGGGCCGTCTCGGAGACAACGGCCAGGTCGTGTGTTATCAGAAGTATGCTGAGCTTGCTGTCGGCCTGCAGCTCGTTGAGCAGATCGAGTATCTGGGCCTGTATGGTAACGTCCAGGGCGGTCGTCGGCTCGTCGGCGATGAGCAGGCGGGGGTTGCAGGAAAGCGCCATGGCGATCATCACGCGCTGCCGCATGCCGCCGGAGAGCTGATGCGGATATTCGCCGAAGCGCCGGGCGGGTTCGGGGATCCCGACCAGTTCCAGAAGCTCTATCGCCAGGCGCTTCGCCTCGCGTCTGGAGACTTCGCGGTGCAGGCGGATGGCCTCGACTATCTGGTTGCCGCATGTGAATACGGGGTTCAGCGAGCTCATGGGCTCCTGGAAGATCATGCTGATTTCACCGCCGCGGATGCTGCGCATGCGCCGTTCGTTGAGCTTCAGCAGGCTACGTCCGCCAAGCTCGAGCAGCCCTGCCGTGGATCGGCCCGGCGGGCGTATCAGCCGCAGTATCGACAGGGCCGTCACGCTCTTTCCACAGCCGCTCTCCCCGACCAGCGCGAAGGTCTCGCCGCGGGCGACGCGGAAGCTCACGCCGCCTACGGCGCGAACGTCGCCGTCTTCGGTGTGGAACACCGTCCGCAGGTCCTTCACTCGCAGCAATGTGCCGTTGTCGCTCATATCCCTCGCAACCTCGGGTCCAGCGCGTCGCGCAGGCGGTCCCCGAAGATATTCAGCGCCAGCACCAGGAAGAACATCGCCGTAACCGCCGCTGTAATCTCCCACCATCTGCCCAGCACCAGGTCGAACCGCGCGGCGCTGATCATGTTGCCCCAGCTCGGCGTGCCCGTTTCCACTCCAAGACCGAGATAGCTGAGAATGACCTCGGCCTTTACGGCGCCCACGAAGCCGATGGAGAAGTTGATGATGCCCAGGTGCGAGACGTTCGGCAGAACATGCCTCAGCAATATGGCGAAGTTGTGTCTGCCGGCCGCCCGGGCGGCGACGACATACTCCAGCTCGCGGACCTTCATGGTCTCGGCCCGGACGAGCCGGCACGTGCCCACCCAGCTTATCACCCCCAGAGCGATGTAAAGCCCGTGGATGCCGGTGAGGTCAAGCCCGGCTACCTTGACATCCTCGAAGGCGAACTTCATTGCTATCAGCAGGATGATTCCCGGTATGCTCGCCAGCGTCGAGAACAGCCAGACTATGAACGAGTCGGTCTTGCCGCCGTAGTAGCCGGCCAGCGATCCCAGCACCATGCCGACGGGCACGGCGATGGCGTTCGCCATCAGGCCTACCGTCATGGAGACCTTCGCCGCCAGCAGCGTCTTTATCATTATGCAGCGACCGCTCCAGTCCGTACCCAGCGGGTAGCGCCACGACTGGAAGGGCGGTTCGTTCCTGTGCTCGTAGTCGGTCATCTCCCCGAATGTCGGGATGCTTTCGTAGTTCTCGGCCAGCAGGTCGTAAACCGTCCCGCCCAGGGCGACCAGCGCGTAGAGAAAGATAACCGCCAGGCATAGCATAGCGACCCAGTCGCGGCGCAGGCGTCGCCACGCGTCGGACCACAAGCTGCGGCCGCCGCCGGCGGCTTCGGCCGCGGGCGGTCCCTCCAGCGTGCGGGGCGTGTTGACGGGGTCCGTTGTCATGTTTTCTTCAGCGCAGTCTCACGCGTGGGTCGAACAGTGCATAGGACAGGTCGGTGACCAGCACACCGACCGTGTAAAGAACGGCCGAGAGGAAAACCATCCCGTTGACGATCGGTTCGTCGCGGGCGTTGATGCTGGTTATCATCAGGTCGCCCAGTCCCGGGATGCCGAAGAACGTCTCCACCAGCAGGGAGCCCATAATCAGGAAGGGCAACGCCAGGACCAGTTGCGTCAGAATGGGCAGCATCGCGTTGCGCAGCACGTGGCGGAACAGCACGCCCGGCAGGGGGACGCCCTTGGCCAGGGCGGTGCGGACGTAATCGCGATTGGTCTCGTCGAGAATCACCGTCCGGTAGAAACGCACGTTCGTGCCCAGGCCGGCCACCACCATGATGGCGACGGGGGCGTATATATCCACGCGGTGCTTCAGCCCGTAGGCGTGGTCGCGAAGGGCCGGTATCTCGAACATAGCCCACTGGGCGTAGATCATGTACGCCAGGAACGGAATGCACATGCCCAGGACGCTGAGGAACACGCCGGCCTTGTCGATTGCCGTGCCGCGGTAGTACGCGACAAAGCAGGCGATGATCATTGACAGGGTCCAGCCGATGGCGGTGGCGGGGATCATCAGCGCCAGCGACGCCGGGGCACGGTCGCCGATGATCTCGGTGAGCTCCTGGCCGGTCTGGAGACTCCTGCCCTGGAAGGTTACCGAGGTGTACAGGTGGCGGAAGAACTGCGAATCGAACAGGTCTGCCGCCGACCAGTCGGAGATGCCCGCTACGGCACGCGGACTGCCGTCCTCGCGGAGATTCTTTTCGGCGGAGTTGATACGGTCGATAAGCTCACCGCAGGTCTGAACGCCGGTCACGTCCACCGTAAAGTCGGTTCCGTCCGCGGTAGTTATGCGAATGGCCGCCTCTTCGGCGTCGAACGGATTGGTAACTTCTTCCGGCTCTTCCGGCAACTCGGTTAGCAGCCGGTCCAGGGGGGTGTCGCGACTAAGCCGCAGTACATAGGTCCCGAGGCGCACGCCGGGCCGGCTGTCCGCCGGTATCAGTCCCAGCCGGTCGATGGCGCTGCTGTTCGGCGCATCGTCAACGTGGAAGCTCCAATCGCCTTCGGTGGTGTCTTTGAGCTGGAAGCGACGGTGAATGTTTACCCACAAAGGCCTGTCGTAGCCGTGCCTGTGCAGCCATTCCACCCGATCGGTCTCGGTGGCACGGTCGCTGAGGTGGGCGGCGGAGATGTCCCCGGCTACAAGACGGAACAGCATGAAGGTAACGATCATCACGCCGAAGACCGTCAAAGCCGCGTGGAGCAGTCGCAGAAGGACGTACCGCAGCACGCTAGCGTCCCCCCAGTTCGCGACGAAGCTCGTCGTCCAGCCGCAGATAGCGCGTATAGCCGTACCCGATGGGATGCGGC
Source organism: Phycisphaerae bacterium (assembly GCA_049975485.1). Lineage (GTDB taxonomy): Bacteria > Planctomycetota > Phycisphaerae > SM23-33 > SM23-33 > PUND01. The sequence goes on from JBNGDC010000015.1 coordinate 43,955, forward strand.
TTGAAATTATGCACCCAGGGATGCAGCAGCGCGTAGCTTATCGGTTCGCTCAGCAGCAGCATCGGACAGTCCTCGTTGAGGATTCCGATCATCCTGCCGTACAGCTCGATCCGCTCTTGCTCGTCGAGTGTATTGGCGGCCTGTTCATAGAGCCGGTCGAATTCCTCGTTGGAGTAGCGTGTGCTGTTGGTGCCGCGTTCGATGTTCTTTGAGTAATAGAGCTGCAGGAAGTTCTGTGCGTCGGGATAATCGGCGTGCCAACCCATAGTCCACATCTGGGCGCGGTTGTTGTGTACCTTGCCCTGCAGAATGGGCCAATCGTTCAGTTCAACGTCCAGCCGCACCCCGATTTGCCGGAACTGACCTCGTACGAACTCGCCAACACGACGCATCTGCTCGTCACGTCCGCCCAACTCCAGCGTGAGTGTGGGGATGTCGTCACCGGGTTCGATTACGCCGGCCGCGACAAGCTCCTCCTTCGCCTGCCAAAGCTTCTCCCTTGCCGCGTCGAGGTCAAATCGTGCGTAGGGGCTTGGCCCGCCTGCGTCGTGCCCCTCAAACGTGCTGGGGACGGTGTTGACAGCCCGCTGCCCCCGGCCGTTGTGCAGGACATCAATGTACTGCTCCACATTGAAGCCAAGCATCAGGGCCTGCCGCAGGGACTTGGAGTTGCCCAGCACCTCGTCGTTCATGTTGTACCCGATCCAGTAAACGGCCGGGTAGGTGCTCTTTTCCAGGCGTATGCCCCGACTCCTCCAGCGGTTTTCGAGCTTGTCGTCCGGAGAGATGACCTGGGCGAACACATCCTGTGGTATGCCGCTGTAATCCCGCCTTTTGTGTTCGAACATCAGCCACGCCGTATGGTCCTCGGGGACATACTGAAGCTCAATCACGTCGATGAAGGGGATCCGCTTGCCCGCATCGTCAAGCAGGCCGGACTCGGCATCTTCCGGTTCGCCCTCTTGGGGGTAGTAGGCCTCGCGGAAGTCCCTGTTGCGTCGGTAGGTGATCCTGGAGCCGCGGGTCCAGTGTGTCATCACATATGCGCCCGTGCCCACCATCGCTTCTCTGTTGTGGATCTCGGGATCACGACGGCTCATGGGCACCTTGCGTCGTCCGCCGTTCGGGTCCGGCTCCGTGGAAAGGTGATATTCGATTACCTCCCGCGGTATTGGAGCGTAAACGTGCATCGCCAGTACGTAGCGGAACTGAGGGTAGGGCTGTGTAAGCCGGAATTGCAGCGTGTGCTCGTCCAGCGCGCGGACGCCCTCAATCTCCTCCTGCCAGTATCGCGAGAAGTCGCCTTTCTCGTACGTACGCGTCCTTTCGCGATAGTCCTCCAGCCCGACTATCTTGTCCTGTATGAAAGCCAGCGAAAGGGGGGTGGTAAGGTGATAGTCCGCTATACGCTTGAAAGCCAGTACGAAGTCCTCAGCCCGGACCGTGCGTGTCTGGGGTTTGCCGTCCGCGTCGGTGCCGAAACAGGGGTTCCGGTGGTACTTCACGCCTTCTTTGAGGCGGATGGTATAGGTCAGACCGTCGTCGGAAATCTCCGGTGGCCCGGCCGCCAGCATGGGCACTACCTCCAGCGGACGCTTGAGGTAGTGGTAGTTGTAGAGCCCCTCATAGACGCGTCCCTGAACGCCGGTTGAGGTGGTATCGCCACAGGTGGCCGGGTCAATGGACCTGACCTTCGCGCTGTATATGTTGTAGAGGACCACCTGTGATTCGTCGGTTTCGGCGGCCGTGCCCAGAGGAAGGTAAAACGGCGCCAGCGACAGCGCCGCCACCACGGCCGCGGAAATGATGTAGAACCACTTCATCCCGTTCTCCGGTGGTTACCGACGGATGATCTGCGGGGCACTCGACGGTTGTTCCACTTTGAATTGAGCCATTTTCCGGGAAGCTGGGGCGGTTTGTCGGCAAACAGACCGCGTTTTTGCGAGCAATGCCGGTCAGTCGCTATTGTTGTTCGACTGGGGCGGTTCGAAGCTGGGCTGCTCAATCTCAAAACCCGCTTCGATCAGGTCGTCCACCCAATCCAGAACGCCTCGACGAACCTGCGCGCCCCTGTCGGGCACACCCTCATCGCGCAGCGCCCGATATACGTGGTCGCGTCGCAGCTCGGTCAACTCGTTAAGATGCTCCTCTGCGTCGGTGAGCAGCATCGTGTTGGCGTGGCGAACCCTGTCGCCGGTTGCGCCGTCACCGGCCTCGTCGTATGCCCGTGAAGCGCAGTACATTACATCCACGAGCGCCTGCACGAGCTTACTCTGTGCGTCGCGGTCGCTACCCGTAGCCCTGTGGAAGGTTGATATCGCCCAGACGCCCGGACGCATCGCATCGGGCATCTCCGGCTCGCCCAGCAGTATCCTCCGGCATTGCTCCGACCAGCCCTTCAGCATCGCCTCCATCGCCTGCCGGCGGGCCCAGCTATAGTCTCCCTCTGATACCACCTGTGGGCGAACCGGCGGCAGATAGAGCATCTCCAGCAGACGCCGGGTTACGAAGGGCGTTGTCTCTGTCGCTATGCGCTCCGAGAGGGACTCAAACATGGGCCGGCTGTAGCCCTGGCCCTGCGCCAGCACCAGCGTGCGCACACGCTGATAGCCCTGCCAGCCGAGATACCGCACGGCCGGATTGTTGTGCCGGACCATTTCGTCCAGCACGGGGCGGACACGCATATTCCGGATGTTCGCGACCACCAGGGCCGCATTGACCTGCCTGAGCAGGTCCTCGGATGCAAGCGATGGACGAATCGAATCGACCACGGCCGAGGCGTAGGCCGTCTGGTATTGGGCCGAATCGGGGCATTTACCGAAGCCCTCGACCAGCCGCTTGCGCGCTTCGACCACCTCGGCGTCCGTGTCCGTCTGAGCCATAACGCCGCACCAATGGCTTACGAATTCATCCACCTGCTGCCGGATCTGCGAGGGCAGGGGCCCGGCGGCGATCTGGTCGCAGGAGAAATCGAGCCGGGGTTGGGCGGTGGCGACGGCCGGAAATAGCATCGCCGTCAACAGAACTCCGCAGGCAAACAGACGATGTTTCGGCATCGGAATTTCCTTATTGCTGTGCCGGCCGCATTCCCTGACCGGCGACCTCCGGATGGTAGGTGTACGTCAAGGCCGTGTCAAGGATCACAGGTCCCCGGCAGGGGCGAAACGGGGGTTGTCAGCTTACGCAAGTCGTATATAATAGCACTCACGCAGAAGCGGTCGGACCGGGTAGGTCCGGCCTCTCCGGCAGGGACGCTGGGGCAGCCCCACAACCACAGGAGGATGGGCCGAAGCGGCATTCGGAGGCATCGGCCCAGTTAAATCCAGGACCCGCTCAGTGTCCCGATCCGGCAAGAAACTCCTGCTACTGTTCCCGTTGTTTGTAGTCGCCCTGGTGATCATGCATCACGGCAGGTCCGACCCGGCCGACACTCCGACACCGGCTGGGCGACACGGCTCGCTGCCGGCATTGGCCGCCTGGGAGACAACTCCCCGCCCGGTGCAGACCGAACAGTCCCAGCCACCTGCCCAGACCTCCCCGGAACCGGCGCCTGTAAACAGGCCCAACCGCGAGCAGGAGCGGGAAACCGTGACGGTCCGCATGCTGGTTACCGCATACTGCCCGTGCGCCAAGTGCTGCGGCGCCTATAGCGACGGCATCACGGCCAGCGGCAAAGACATCTACACCAACAACAGTCGGTTCGTGGCCGCCGATACCGATATCCTGCCTTTCGGTACGCGGGTATCGATACCGGGGTATAACGAAGGCGAAGCGGTGCCTGTGCTGGACTGCGGCGGTGCGATCAAGGGATATCACCTCGACGTATTCTTTCTCAGTCATCAGCGAGCCCTTGAGTGGGGCAGGCAGTGGGTGGACGTGACCGTCTATCTTGACTGACTTGCTCCAGAATGCGCGCGGATGCTGTTGGCCGGGGGATCGCAGACCAGGATATGCCGCAACGTAATCCGTGTAGGGTATATACCTGAGGCATCCGCGTTACGGGGCGGGGCATCCCGTTTATTCTGTCGAGGGACATTTTTTCCGGGCGGAATTTTCTGAAAAACTAACAGGATCTCACAGCCAACCTAAGCGCTCGACCTCTATACAGCTACACTGTGGCTGCGGGCATATCTGGCTCGCGTGAGCTTGGATGTTGGACCGGATGGGTCTTGAAAGCGGATATGGACATTTTTACAATTAGCAGTCGAAGGTGCGAGCGCTCTCTCACAGGCAAATCTGTTCCGCACCTGAGACAATGGAGCCTGGCGCGGCCAGTTTGTGTGCTGCCGTTTCGCGCAGGCCGGTCAGGTAAGTCCAGCGAGGCGTATCGAGGCAAGGTCGCCCGTGATGTGGAGGGGTCAGGGGCTCCGAAAAGGACGTCGGTAGCACTACGACGGGGAGGACGCAGAGATGAAGCTTTGTATTCGCATCACGGTTGACAGTGACGGGACATACACGGCCGTTTGCCCCTCACTGCCGGGTTGCTGGTGTCGCGGGCGCACCTACGAAGAGGCCAGAGAGCGATTGAATGAGGCCATTCGGGGCTACCTTGCGGCGGTCAGCAACTTCGTTCCGGAGAATCTCACACATGAGGTCGTAGAGGTTTGAGCCGGCGGTCGCCTGCCGCGCCGCCGTAAGACTACTCTCTCGGCGCAGGGTCTCTGCGGTGGGGCTGTAAGCTATTCGAGTCGTTTTCACCTGTCCGGCTAAGCTCTGGGGTGGAACTGTTTATGGATGGCCTTGAGGCGATCGGTATCCATGTGGGTGTATATCTGGGTGGTGGCGATGTCCGCGTGCCCCAGCATCTCCTGGACACTGCGCAAATCGGCGCCGTGCGACAGCAGGTGCGTCGCAAAGCAGTGTCGCAGCGTATGCGGTGATACCCGCCCGCGCACGGCCGCTCGCTGAACGTACTTGCGCACCAGCCGGAATATCTGCTCCCTTCCCAGCGGCCTGCCCGTACGCGACAGCAGTAATACCGGCTCCTCGCCGCTTCGGAGGACCTTCGGACGTTCCTGCTGCATGTAGTCGCGAACCGCCTGATAGGCGCTGTCGGCAAGGGGGATAATCCTCTCGCGGTCGCCTTTGCCGATGACGCGGACGATTCCCAGATTGGCGTTGACATCCTCGCGTTTGAGGCAGGTCAGCTCCGAGGCCCGCATTCCGGTGGCGTAAAGGAGGGTGAGGATGGCCCTGTCACGGAGCGGGTGTGCATCCTGGCCGGGGTCGGGGGCATCCAGCAGGGCCCGGACCGTTGTGGTGTCCAGCACGGTGGGAAGTCGGTGCCAGTTCTTGGGTATATCCACGCTGGCCGCGGGGTCGTGATCCAGCCGGCCCACCAGAACCAGATAGCGGCAGAACATCTTAACCGCCGCCAGTGCCCGCGCGACACTGGCCACGGAAAGCCCTTGCCGGCGTAGTGATCTCAGAAACCCCTCGATATGGGTCGGACGGATGCGGCTGGGGTCTCGCATGCGGGCATGGCCCAGGTGCCCCAGGAATTTCCTCAGGTCGCGCGAGTAGGCGAGGCGGGTGTTCGTCGCCAGGCCGCACTCGCCCTGAATGTAATCCAGAAAGCCGCGCAGATCGCCGGTCTCAGCCGCTTGCGGCGACGCGGGCCGGGAGTTCGACGGCTGCATGGGCGAGTGTCTCCGAAAGGAGCTGCCTATAGACGGGGCATTCTGTGTAGCGGTCGGCGCAGTGGGCGAAGGCGCTGGAAATATTCTCCAGCGACAGGTGTCCCGCACACCGCGGGTCGCGTTTGTCCACAAAAGGACACACGGAAGATTCTCCTGACAGCGGGCACGCCCGGCAAACACGCGGCCGGTTCCGCACCCAAAGGAGCTATCGACATACGGCGCGGAACTGCTTTAGGGAATCGCTTCCGGGGCGGTCGGATTCCGCCGATGGGCTTGCCGGTGGGCGGTCTCAGGACTGCTGGGTGTAGGCGATCAGCTTGTAGGCCAGCCGGGCCGCTATGAATTCCGTGACTCGGCTGGGGGGCAGGGGGCGAACCTCAACGATGTCGGCGCCGACCACCTGCCGTTTGGAGCAGACCTCCCGCAGCAGTTGCAGCACCTGTTTCCAGCCCAGCCCGCCCGGCTCGGGTGTTCCGGTGCCCGGGGCGATGGAGGGGTCCAGGGCGTCTATATCGACAGAGACGTACACCCGCCTTTCCAGCATGTCCAGCGCTCTGGCAATCCAGTTCGGGTCGGACTCCACCACGGCCGGCGTGATGAAGCTTCGCACCCGCTCGCCGTGGGCCTCGTATTCCTCACGGCTGTAGCTGCGGATGCCGACCTGGCAGAGCTTGTCGGTGACCTCCAGCACACGGGCGGCAACGCAGGCGTGGGACAGCTTCTCGCCCTCGTATTCGTCGCGCAGGTCGGCGTGGGCGTCGAGGATGAGCACGCTGACATCGTCCACAGCCGCGGCCGCCTGGACCATGCCGACGGTGATGCTGTGCTCTCCGCCCAGGGCCAACGGGAACCTGTTGTCGCGGAATATCGGCTCGGCCGCTTCGCGGACCAGCGCCACCTGCCTGTCGGGACCCTCGGCCGGGCCTATCGGAGCGTGCGTGGCGACACCGGGTTCGTAGAACTCTCCAGCCAGTTCCTCGTCGAAAAGCTCCACGTGGCGGGATGCGGCTATGATCGCCTCGGGCGCCTCAGCCGTTCCCGCTTCGTAGGACACCGTACCTTCATAGCCCGCAGGCAGCATAACGTACCGCGACTGCCGCGGGTCGCTGTACTCGGCGGGCAGGTCGAGAAAGGTCATCGGCGACTCCGACTACATGATGAACACGGCCGCCGCGAGGACGGTCGTCCACAGGCCGTTCTTGTCGCCCTCGGCCGTCTGGACGCAATTACGCGTACGAACGATCTTGCCGGACATCTTGTAGATTTCCTTGCGCTCGTCGTAAGCGGTTTCCGGGTCGAACTCGATGCCCAGCGTGGTCGCCAGCATGGTGGCGGCCATGTCCTCAACGAAGTCCCCCAGGCGCTTGCCCTTCATCCCGAAGCCATGGTGTTCGCTGATATAGCCGTACTGCTCGCCCTGTACGGGTTGGGCGACACCTATGCCGGCGCCGACCATGCGTGACGGCTCGTCGGTGCTTGCCTCGGCCAGCACGACGTAGGTAATCTCGCCGGCACGAAGCTTCCTTAGCCCGCGTGCGCGGGAGATGACCTTGCACTTGGGCGGCAGGATGCTGGAGACGCGGACCAGGTTCACCTTTTCGATGCCCGCGGAGCGCAACGCCGCCTCAAAGCTCTCCAGACGACTGCGCTGTCGCCCGACGCCTTTTGTGAAAAAGACCTCTTTCGGCACCATCGGTGTCCTGTCCATCGTCTCTCCTTCCGTCTGCCCTGTTGCGCCTTTTCTGGCTGGGGATGGACATTATAGAACCCCCGGCCCGGCTCACAAGACGATACTGCTTCCGCGCCTCAAGTTGACACCGTCACGGCGGGTACCTACCATCCGGGGCGAAGGCAGGGACCGAACCATGGGTAAGAAAAGCTCCAAGCCCGATGTGGAAAAGAGCTGGCAGAGCCGGCTCTCTTCCCAGGCCGACGCGGACACCGCCCGCTTCCTGGCGAGTCTGGACGTGGACCATGCGCTGTGGCGCTACGATATCGCCGGCTCCATCGCTCACGCCCGCATGCTCCGCGAGACCGGCCTGATTACCGACGACGAGTTTGAGAGCATCAGCAAGGGGCTGCACTCCATCGCCGACGACATCGAACGGGACCGGCTGGATATGCCCGTCGAACTCGAGGACATCCACATGGTCATCGAGGCGGCGCTGATACAGCGTGTCGGACCCGTCGGCGGCAAGCTCCACACCGGTCGCAGCCGCAACGACCAGGTGGCACTTGACCTTCGGCTGTGGGCGCGGGACGCCATCGACGAGCTATGCGCGGCTGCAAAAGAGCTTCAACAGGCGTTCGTGGACCTGGCCGAGGCGCAGGGCAAGGTGGTTTTCCCGGCCTACACGCACATGCAGCGCGCCCAGCCGGTGCTGGCGGGTCACGTGATGCTGGCCTACGTGGAGATGCTTCAGCGCGACGCCGACCGGCTTGCGGACTGTCGCCGCCGTGTGAACGTCTGCCCGCTGGGGTCCGGAGCGACCGCCGGCACCACGCTTCCGCTGGACCGCGCTCGAACGGCCGAGCTTCTGGGCTTTCCACGCTACAGCCGCAACAGCATAGACGCCACCAGCGACCGAGATTTCCTCGCGGAGCTGTGCTTCGACTGCGCGCTGCTGGAAGTGCATCTGTCCCGCTGGGCGGAGGACTGGATAGTCTTCTCCACCGTGGAGTTCGGCCTGCTTGAGCTGGACGACGCCTATTGCACTTCCAGCTCCATGATGCCGCAGAAAAAGAATGCCGACACGCTGGAGCTTATCCGCGCCCGGTCGGCCGGCGGCATAGGACGGCTTGCCGGCATGCTTACGCTGCTGAAGGGCCTGCCCATCGGCTACAGCCGGGATCTGCAGGACGACAAGCGGTTCGCTTTCGCCGCGGTCGAGTCCTGCCGGTCCGCTCTTTCGGTGGCGACCGGCGTGGCGGCGACGGCGAAGATAAACGAACAGCGCGTCGCCGAGGGACTGGACGACGGCTATCTGGACGCGACCGCACTGGCCGAGTACCTGGTCCAGAAGGGCGTTCCGTTCCGCCAGGCGCATCAGGTGGTGGGTCGGCTGGTGGCCCGGGCCGAGAAGGAAGGCAAGTCGTTGGCACAACTGCCTCTGGAGACGCTCCAGGCGGCGGCCGGGCAGGTCGAGTCCGACGTGAGCAAATATCTCGGGGCCGCCAATGTTGTCAAACGCTACGCCCCGGACGGTTCCGGCGGCGCCCGCCAGCTCCGCAAGCAACTCAACTTCTGGAAGCGCAAGCTTTCCTGACCATGCGCGAGGACGACTTCATACAGTGGATACGCTCCCGCGGCGTTTCCCAGCCCAAGCGGGTGCCCGTAGGACCGGGCGACGACTGCGCGGTGGTCGGCCTGGGCGGGGAACGGCTGGTGGTGACCACCGACCAACTGCTCAGCGGCGTGCACTTCACCGAGGATGTGCAGCCCAAGCTCATCGGACGCAAGGCGATGAACCGCAGTCTTTCCGACGTGGCCGCCATGGCCGCCGTGCCCGTGTGCGCGGTGGCAACAATTGCCGCGCCGCCGGGTTTTCCGCACGAGTCGGCCGCCGAGATTTACATGGGGCTGAGGCAAGCGGGCGACGCCTTCGACTGCCCGCTGGTCGGCGGGGACGTGGCCGGCTGGAAAGGCCCGCTGGCTTTGACCGTCACCGTGGCGGCGGCCCCCGGCTCGACGGGTTGGGTGCTCCGCAGCGGCGCCAAGGCCGGCGACGCCGTATGCGTTACCGGCTCTTTCGGCGGCGCGTGGAAGGGCAGGCGGCACTTGGAGTTCACCCCTCGCGTCGCCGAGGCCAAGGTGCTGGCGGAGGGCTATCGCCTGCATTCCATGATTGACGTATCCGACGCCCTTTCGCTGGACCTGTGGCGGATATGCCGGTCCTCCGGCGTCGGGGCGGAGGTTTTCGCATCTTCCGTCCCCATCAGCGACGAGGTGCCGGGCGGCGACGCACAGGAGCGGCTTTCGGCCGCCCTGGGCGACGGCGAGGACTACGAGCTGCTGTTCACACTCTCCGACGAAGACGCCGAGCGGCTGACCGCCGGAAATCCCCTGGATGTGCCTGTGAGCCGCGTCGGCACTATAGTCGCCGAGCAGGGCCTGACGCTGGTGGCGCCGGACGGCTCGCGACGGTCGCTTGAGCCGACGGGCTGGGAGCACGAGTTGTGAGCGCGGCCGAGGAGTTTCACACCACTTCGCCGCAGCAGACCATGGAAGTCGGCCGGCGGATCGCCCGGCGTCTCAAAGCCGGCGACTGCGTTGGTCTTATCGGACCGCTGGGTGCGGGCAAGACGGTGCTGGTCCGGGGAATTGCGGCAGGACTGGGTGTCGCCGACGAACGGCTGGTTTCAAGCCCTACTTTTGTTCTGGTCCAGGAATATCCCGCGAGTGTGCCGGTGTATCACGTGGATTTGTACCGCATGGCCGATCCGGGCGCGGAGCTTGCGGACCTGGGGCTGGAGGAGATGCTCGCCGAAGGTGTCGTGCTGGTGGAATGGGCGGACCGGGCGGGCGAGGCGCTGCCGCGTCCCCGCCGGCAGGTGGAGATATCCCTGACCGGCCCGGATTCGCGGAAGCTGGTGTTCCGGCGTGTGGGCTGAACGACGCCGCGTGTTCGTTGAATGCAGGTCCCGGCGAAAAGAAGCTTGAACTACGGGCAGCTTGCGGCATAATAGTGTTTTTGGGTCTTTAAAAGTGAAGAGGGACTTTGCATGGGACCAGTGCTGGCCGGTTTACTACGCCTGCAATCCGTCGAAACACAACGAGCTCAGGTCAGACAACGTCTGCGGTCGCGCCAGAGGGCGGTCCAGATGCAGCAGGGGGAAATAGAGCAGCTCCAGCAACAGCAGCAGGACCTCCGTGAGCAGGTACAGCAGAAACGCAGGGAGGCCGACTCCCTCGAGTTGGAGCTTAAAAGCCGTGAAGACGACGTCTCGCGGCTACGTGTGTCGCTGAACAGCGCCCGGACCAACAAGGAATATTCGGGCATACTGACCCAGATCAACACCATCAAGGCCGACAACTCCAAGCTGGAGGAGTCGGCCCTTTCAATGATGCAGGAAATCGAGTCGCTTAGCGAGCAGGTTGCGCAGGTAGGTCAGCGCATCGAGAACGAGACAAAGCGGCTTGAGGGTATCCAGCAGTCCAACAGCGCCGAGATCCAGCGGCTCAACGAGATGCTCCGCGACCTGGACGCCAAGCGTGCCGAAGCGGCTTCGCAGGTACCGCCGGAGGCGTTGGCAACGTTCGACCGAATAGCCGAGAACTACGACGGCGAGGCGATGGCGCAGATCGAGGTTCACGGCAAGAAGCCGCCCTATACTTATGTGTGCGGGGGATGTTTCATGTCTCTAAGCGCCGAGCACGCAAACGCATTGCAGACACGAGACGAAATCCGCACCTGCGACAACTGCGGGCGGATTCTCTATCTCGAACCACAGCAGCAGGAGGCCTCCAGGGACTGAGTCTGCACTCCCGCGAGGACATCGGAAAAGGTCATGGACGTCCACAAAGATCTGCGAGTCCGCCTGGAGGTGGACGGTGGTTCCAGGGGCAACCCGGGACCGGCCGGCGCCGGCGTGGTTGTTCGCGACGCTGCGGACGGACAGGTTCTGCAGGAGTTCGGCGTTTTCCTCGGCAAGGCCACCAATAATGTCGCGGAATACCGGGGTCTTCTGGCGGGGCTTCAGCGGGCGGCCGACCTGGGCGCCCGGGAGGTCGAGGTCTTCAGCGATTCGGAACTGCTTGTCAGGCAGATGAACGGCCAGTACCGTGTGCGGAACGAGGGTCTGGTCGGGCTTTTTGAGCAGGCCCGGCAGCTTGCGAACGGGTTCGCAAAGTGCTCGTTCAACCATGTTCGGCGAGAGCAGAACACCGCCGCCGACCGGCTCGCCAATCAGGCAATGAACCTCAAACGCGACGTGGACGAAGCCACCGAGGCGTGAGCACAGCAACACGGCCGGTGGGACAGGCGCGCAATTCCGGAGGCACCGTGCCGCAGTTTTCGGAGCAATTTATCCAGCAGGTCGCGCAGTCCACGGACATAGTGGACCTAGTCTCGGAGGTCGTCGCGCTTAAAAAACGCGGGCGCGAGTTCGTGGGGCTTTGCCCATTCCACGACGATCACACTCCCTCGCTCTACGTCTCGCCGGCCAAGCAGATTTACAAGTGCTTCGCCTGCGGTGCGGGTGGAGGCGTGTACCAGTTCGTCATGCAGCAGGAGAACCTCAGCTTCCCCGAGGCCGTCCGGGCGCTCGCCGAGAGGGCGAACATCCCGCTGCCCGCGGAGCGGACCACTCAGCAGGCCGGCCCGTCCAAAAGCGATCTGGTGCGGGCCTGCACCTTCGCGGCACGCTTCTACCGCGAGCAGTTGCGGTCGCCGACCGGAAAAGCGGCTCTGGAGTACGCCCGCGGCCGGGGGCTGAGCGAGAAGTCCATCGAGCGGTTCGGGTTGGGATACGCCCCGGACGCCCGGAACGCATTGGCCCAGGCGGCCCGGAAGGCGGGATTCCGTGAGGAGCTTCTTCTGGCGGCCGGTCTGGTCGCGCGGCGCGATGATGGCGGATACTACGACCGTTTCCGCAACCGCCTGATGTTCCCGATAATCGACCTCCAGGGCCGTGTCATCGCTTTCGGCGGCCGGGCGCTGGACAACGAGCAAAGAGCGAAATACCTCAATAGTCCCGAGACGAGCATCTACGACAAGTCCGCCCAGCTCTACGCCCTGAACTGGGCGAGGCAGGGCATATCACGCGACGGTCTCGCGGTGGTTGCGGAGGGCTATCTCGACGCCTTGATACCGCTTCAGGAAGGTAAGGACAACGTGGTCGCGACGCTGGGCACGTCGCTGACGGACCGGCATGTGAGGTTGCTGTCGCGTTTTGCGCGGAAGGTCGTGCTGGTATTCGACGCCGACACCGCCGGTGCGGCCGCCAGCGAACGGGCACTGGAGCTGTTCCTGGCGCAGAAGCTGGACGTGCGCGTCGCGACGATACCGTCGGGCAAGGACCCGTGCGACTTCTGCCTTTCCGAGGGCGGCGAGGCGTTCTCGCAACTGGTGGAGCAGGCGCCGGATGCGCTGGAGTATGTCTGGCAGCGGCGGCGGGAGGCCCTGGCCGATTCGGATGCGACCCCCGCCCAGCGGCAGCAGGCGCTGGAAGACTTCCTGCGGATCGTGGTGTCGTCATCTACCTACGGCGCCATCGACGAGGTCCGCCGGGGCCAGCTTGCCCAGCACATCGCACACCTGTTGAACATCCCTGCCCACGACCTCCAGCAGCAGATGCGACGTTTGGGACGGCGCGTTCGCAGGGCCTCGCGGACGACAACAGACGACTCGTCCTCTCAGGAGCCGGTGGATCTGGCGCAGCGACAGGTGCTGGAGGTCCTGCTGAACCGTCCGGACCTGTACGACCATGCGGCCGAGCGCATCGGCCCGGAAGATTTCTCCGACCCACGGTTGCGGCGGATTGCCGAGGCGGTATGGCAACTGGCCGAGAAGGACCGGCTTACGCTGGAGGAGCTGCTGTCACGGGAGGACCTGGCGGAGCTTGGCTCGCTGGCCGCGGAGCTGGCGTCGGCGAGCGAGCAGCGCGGCAACGACGAGCAAACGCTCGCCGGAGCCGTGGAGCACATCGCGGTCCGTCGGCATCGCCGTGAGATCGAGGAGTTGAAGCTCCGCAGCCGGACCGACGACGAAGCATTGCGGCGGCTGGGGAACCATCATCGCAACCCGGACCCCCGGAGATACCCGAAGATTACATGACCACACGCGTTATCAAAGGCGCGAAGTCGCGCCTTATAATGAATCTGGGAGCGATTGACTTTCACCCCGGCACAGGCGTAAATTACTACGTTTAAGCTTGTGACGGCAACGAACGACAGCCGAGGAGGCATAGATGTCAGAGGCGCTTGACCGCAGTGTCAAAACTCTGATCGCTCGCGGTAAGGACAAGGGATACCTTACCTACGAGGAGATGAACGAGGAGCTGCCGGACGAGGCGGTCTCCCCGGATCAGATAGACTCACTGCTGATGACCCTGGATGAGCTGGGCATCGAGCTGATGGACGAGGCCGAGGCCCAGCGGCGTCGCCCCTTTGAAAAAGACGACGCCGAGGAAGAGGAATCGACTGATGCCGACGAGAGTTCCGGGCTGGAGGTCGATACCCGGCGCATCGACGACCCGGTCCGCATGTATCTGACCCAGATGGGCGAGATACCCCTGCTGACTCGGGACCAGGAAATCGCGCTCGCCAAGAAAATAGAGATGACGCGGATGCACTTCCGCCGTCGCGTCCTGGAGAGCGATTACTGCATCCAGCAGGCGGTGGAAATCCTCTCGCAGGTCTATGCCGGCGACCTGCCGTTCGACCGCACCATGAAGATCTCCACCGCGGAGAATCTCTCCAAGGAGACCATCACCGAACGGATGCCGGCCAATCTCGAGACCGTTCGCAGGATTATCGAGGCCAACCGCGACGACTGGGCGAAAATCAAGTCCACCAGCAGCGATTCCCAGGGGCGGATCCTCCGGAAGCAGCTCTGGCGGCGACGACGCCGGGCGGCGAAGCTCATCGAGGAACTGTCGCTTCGCACCAGTCGCATCCAGCCGCTGATGCGCAAGCTTGAGCATATCTCCGCCAAGATGCAGGAGCTGCAGCGCGAGATTTCCTCGGCCGACAGCAACGGAACGCCCCGTGAGGACGTCGAGGTCATGCACGAGGAGCTGGACGGTCTGACTGACCTGGTGCTGGAGTCGCCGGAAATGCTTCATAAGCGGGTCAAGGCCATCCAGAAGAGCTTCAACGACTATGAGCAGGCCAAGCGGGAATTGTCCGCCGGCAACCTGCGACTTGTCGTCTCCATCGCCAAGAAGTATCGAAATCGCGGCTTGAGCTTCCTGGACATCATCCAGGAGGGCAATACCGGCCTGATGCGGGCGGTGGACAAATATGAGTACCGCCGCGGGTACAAGTTCTCCACTTACGCCACATGGTGGATACGCCAGGCGATTACGCGCGCCATAGCCGACCATGCCCGAACCATCCGCATACCGGTGCACATGATCGAGACGATGAGCAAGCTGCGAAACATCTCCAAGCGCCTGGTGCAGGAGCACGGCCGCGAGCCGCGCATCGACGAGATTGCCCGCGAAGCCGGCATGAGCATGGACGAGGCCCGCAGGGTACTGAAGATATCGCGGCATCCGATCTCGCTGGACCGGCCCGTCGGGGAGAGCGAGGACAGCTATTTCGGCGACTTCATCGAGGATGAAACCGCTGAAAACCCCGTCGAGACCGCCGGTACTGAAATGCTCAAGGACCGCATCGAGGAGGTCCTCAAGACCCTGACCTACCGCGAGCGGGAGATTATCAAGCTCCGCTACGGAATCGGCGACGGTTACACATACACACTGGAGGAGGTCGGGCGGATATTCAAGGTTACGCGCGAGCGCGTACGCCAGGTCGAAGCCAAGGCCATCCGCAAGCTCCAGCACCCGGTCCGGGCGCGCAAGCTTGAGGGGTTCCTGGAGAACAAGACAGCGGCCGAGCAGGAGTAGCAAGCGCGGCAGGCAAGAGGGAACAGGCGGCAGGTAGGCGCCCGCCTGGGATAAATGGTCCGCCGGGCGGACCATAGGGATAGATTTGCGGGCCTCCGCTTACGCAGCGGGGTCGGGGAATCGGGTATTCTTTGATGTCTCTTCAGCAGCGCTATCCACGCCGGGCACGTCCGTTGGAGGAGGCCGAACTCGTGGATACTCACCGGCTTTGAACACAACGGCTGAAATCGGGGCCTGTGGAAACAGCTTGCGGACAGCAGTATCGTCCTGTTCAGGTGGCAAGCTGTCGCAAACGCATAAATCATATCCTGCTTCAGGCATGCCATCCGCAGTCTGGCATGTATTAATACAGATTTGATTTGACGACTTGCCGTATCAGTGGGACCATATATGACGGCTGCAGGCAATCCCGGAGGAGGGTGCTCTGCCCGCAGCCGACCGACGCCGGCCTGAGCCACCGGCTTTGAGAATCAGGGAAAGCGCGAGTTTCGCTCACCCGCGTTCATCTTTCCCGGGCCTGTCCGTCAGCTACGGATGCAAATCGGCCCCGGCTTCCTTTGAGCACTGCCTGTAGCGGTCAGGACCTGTATGGCTCCGCCGCAAGTCGCCTGTGGGCGTGCGCGAACCGCCCCGCAGCGACGATCGCATTTCGGATTACGCCGGCCGGTAGTTCCGAAGCATCTGCCCCCTGTCGCGCCGGGTGCATAACAACGCTTTTTTGAAAGGAGGCGCATCCATGGCTGCCAAACGTACGTTGATCGCACTGTTTGCGGTCTCTCTGCTGGCCGTAACGGCATGGGGCCAGCAGCTCCCACCGCAATACACCAAGATGTCCCAGGACGGTACCCCCATACCGGACGTGGACAAGAACCCCGCGGCGCCCCAGCCGGACAATAGCTGCTGGCTGGCATCCGCGGCCAACATCCTGGGGGCGGCTGGTTACGGCAGCGGCGGCACCGCCCAGCAGCGGGCAACCAGCATCTACAACCAGCTTGTAAACGATTACGGAACGGCCGCCGGTGGGGTTCCCGACCAGGCGATAAGCTATTGGCTGGCCGCTTACGGAAAGAACCCCGGCAGCCCCGAATACAACCCCTCGCTGAACTACACGGACGTAACGGCCGAGTATCGCACGCTTACGCAGGTTGACTACAGCTTTCTCAAGAATGAGCTTTACCGTTGCCAGTACGTCGGCGTGGGTTTCGACAACCCCGCCCACGCGATGACGCTCGTCGGCTGGGACGACAACATCGGGCAGTCCATCTGGCACGACTCCGACCGTACCGTTGGCCCCGGCGGTGACGACAGCTACATCAACTCCTTCACCAGCACATGGGACCTGGTGGACCCACAGACACAACAGACCTACCTTTACCGCGCCGACAGCTACTGGACGCTGTGCCCCGGTCTGGACAAGGACGACGACTTCGTCGCCAATTACGACGTTGCCTGGGCACCATCGCCCAACGGTCCGACGGCACGCGAGGCCGGAGACAAGGTCGGTATCTACGCCTCGCCCATGTGGATGACCGAGCAGTGGGTTGACCCCAACGACCCGAATGTTTCGTTCGAACGCTTCTTCGTCGGCAACGAGCAGATCCCAGAGATGCAGAAGCAAATCCAGTTGCTGGTGGACTTCTACGGGCGGGATGCAAACTACGCCAATGAGGACATCCGTCTGCGCTACATCAACGAGCAGGGAGTGGAAGTGATAGCGTCGCCGGACAGTACCCAGCTCTCGGCCGACAACGGCCAGGTGTTGTTCACGTGGGAGT
Source organism: Phycisphaerae bacterium (assembly GCA_049975485.1). Taxonomy (GTDB): domain Bacteria; phylum Planctomycetota; class Phycisphaerae; order SM23-33; family SM23-33; genus PUND01. Next base: position 60,939 of record JBNGDC010000015.1, read on the forward strand.
TGGACTGCCAGCCGCAGTGGGAGGAAATCCTCTTCCCGTCATACATGGACTACTACGTTCTGGAAGGCGAGGTCGCTTCGTGGAACGTGGCGACCATCTGTGTCCCGGAACCGGCCACCATGGTGCTTCTGGCGATGGGTGGTCTTGCGGTCGTGATGCGTCGGCGACGAAGCGCGTGACTGGACGGCTGCATCAGCAGTGACAATCTGGGCGAAGCGGATGCTCCGCGTGCACAGGCGGAGCACCCGTTTTGGCCCCACATGTGAAAGGAGGCGGCACCATGAGGTGGACGCACACCATCACGATGGCCGTATGTTTTGCTGCTTTGGTCTGCCAGGGCTCGGTACTTCTGGGCGACTGGGACCCCGGTGACCCGGTGAAAATGGAGTATCCCCAACTACCCGGCCCGAATTGGGACTGCGGATTCTACTTCAAACCATCCGAGAGTCTCTACGGAAGGACCGCGCTGGCGGACGACTGGACCTGTTCGCAATCAGGCCCGGTCAGCGATATCCACTTCTGGTATTCGTGGAAGGACGAGTATCAGGTGGATATAACCATGATAGAGGCAAAGATTTACAGCAACGGCTGGCAGGAGCATTCCGGAGGCGACAGGTATGTGCCCGGCGAGCTGCTCTGGGAAGACACTTTCGAGGCGGGCGATTTCAGCACGCGGCTTTACGATACCGGCTCCCAAAGGTTCTTTATCCCCGAAGAGTTGACCACCTGGGGCACCCTGGAGAATCCCAACCACACCAACGTCTATCAGTGCAACATCGAGGATATTGTCAGCCCCTTCACGCAGGCCGAGGGAACAGTGTACTGGCTGGCGCTGAACGTATACACGGATCCCCAATCCTCCTGGAACGGTGGCAACCCGTTACCGGCTATCGGCTGGCACCTTTCGTCAATCATGAACGACGATTTCGACACCAGTGCGGTGTATCAACGCTACGATGAGTGGTTTCCCATACCCAACCCGGAGGGGACCCTGTCGGGCGACCCCTATGATTTCTACCCGGGTCCCGAGCTTGCTTTCGTCATCACGCCCGAGCCAGGGTCGCTGACCATCCTGGCGCTATCGGGCCTGGTGTTGTTGCGCCGTCGCAATCGCTGAGGCATTCGCAGACCGTCGTGGTGGCGGTCGCACAATAAAGAAGCTCCAAGCCCCGCTGTCCGGGGCTTGTTTTTTGCGCTTCACTCTTGCCTCACTTCTTCTGCGGCTTTCAGAGATGCCCGATAGCCGGTTCATCGCTGATAAGCGGCAAAACGTTTCGTCGCCGCGAGGTATTATGCGTTAGAATGGCCGCGGTTACGTTTCGCCGATGTTGGGGACAGACAGAGCTGTGACGAGAATCCGGACCATACTGGCAGGGCTAGTGCTTTCGGTGGTGCTGGTGGCGCCGCCGCCGATGGTTCCGCGGTGTGCGGGTCAGCAGACCTCCACGGCGTCGGTGCGGGGACGGGAACATCGCAGCGAGGCCACGACCGCTCCCCGGCCGGAGTCCGGGCGGAAAGACATGCCCCCGGCACTCACGGAGCCGCGAAAGAGCTTCATGTCCGGGGACTACGCCGCCGCCCGCAGGGGGTATGAGAAACTGATATCCTCCGGCGAGCACCCGGTCGCTGCCTCTGTGGGCTTGGCGCGGGTGCTTGCGATGCGGGGCGAGTACAACGACGCCATCGACGTACTGAACCGCGTTGCCGACCAGGCGGAGGAGGACGCCGACTGGCATGTGCACCTGGCCCGGCTGCTGCACACCGTGGGCGATTACGAAACCGCACTTGCGCACGCGGCCCGCGCCCGTGAGCTTGCCGACAACTGGGCGCCGGCCATACTCATCCACGGAACCGTGCTGGAGACGCTGGGCCGGCGACAGGAGGCCATCGCCTGCTACGAGACGATGTCCGATACGCTCGCCGGCGACCGCTGGCGTCGCGACGCCCGTTCGCTGGTGGCGCTGGGACGCATACTCGACCGTCACAGCACGCTGACCGGGCGAAAGGCCTCCGAGCAGGCGGAGAACATACTCCACAACTACTTCCAGAAGGCCTATCAGGACGTTCGTCCGGGCTATTGGCCGGCCAACCTCGCCGCGGCCGAGCTGCTGCTGTCAAAACACAGGCCGAAGTCGGCGGCCGTCGAGCTGGACCTGGCCGAGAAAGCCAACCCGCACTTGCCCGATGTTTACCTGATGCGGGCGTCGATTGCGCTGAGCGAGTGGCGGTTTGAGGACGTTCTGGAGCTGACGGACGAGGCGCTGGAGATAAATCCCAACAGTGCCGACGCACACCTGCTGCGGGCCGCCTGCTGGATGATGTGGCGGCGCTTCGACCGCGTCGAGCCCGCCTGCCGCAAGGCATTGGAAGTCAATCCGAACCACCTTGAGGCGCTGTCGCTGCTGGCGGCACTGCACACGCGGCTGGACGAGGAGGAAAAGGCGCGGCCGTACATCGAGCAAATCCAGCAGATCAACCCGAGCTACGGCGGTTTGTGGAACACCATCGGACAGTGGCTCTCGGCGGCAAGGCAGTTTGACCGGGCAGAAGAGCACTTCCTGCGTGCGATGGAACTCGAGCCGCATTTGGCCGAGCCGCGGACCAATCTGGGCCTGCTCTATATGCAGACCGGCGAGGAGGACGCCGCCCGCGACGTGCTGGAAGAGGCGCACGCCCTGGACGACTATCGCGCCGACGTGGTGAATTACCTGAACCTGCTGAGTGAGTTGAGGGACTTTCGCGTCGTTGAGACGGAGAACTTCATCGTCAAGGTCAACGGCGAGTACGACGCGGTTCTCCTGAATCAGGTAGCCGACTACGCCGAGGAAGCTTTTGGGGAGATATGCGGCGACTTCGAGCACCGCCCGGCCGATAAGACGATCGTCGAGATATTCCCCACGCACCCGCAGTTTTCCGTGCGCATCAGCGGCCGTGGCTGGATAGGCACTGTAGGCGCCTGCACGGGGCGGGTCGTGGCGATGGTGGCTCCGTCCGCGGATCGCAGTGAGTTCGGGACATACAACTGGGCGACCGTGCTGCGACACGAATTGACGCATACAGTCACGCTCTCAGCAACCGGGAATCGCATACCGCACTGGTTCACGGAGGCCTGCGCGGTCTGGCAGCAGCCCGACCGGATGAATTACGACGCCGTCCGGGTGCTGGTCCACGCCACGCGGACGGATTCGCTGGTTCCGGTCTCCGAGCTGGACTGGAAGTTCATCCGCCCGCGCCGCGCCGGGGACCGATCGCTGGCCTATGCGCAGGCCGAGTGGATTCTGGAGTACATCATCTCGGAACACGGCTTCTCGGCTGTGCTGGAAATGCTCTCGGGCTTTCGCGACGGTCTGCGGCAGCCGGAGGTCTTCGAGACGGTTCTGGGCGTGACGCAGGAGCAGTTCGACAAGGACTTTGCCGACTGGGCCAGGGGACAGGTCGTAACGTGGGGCTACAGCGCCGACCCGCCGCCGACTGTCTCGGAGGCGGCGGCCGAGGCCCGCCGAAAGCCCGAAGACCCCGACGCCCGCGCCGAGCACGCCGTTGCGCTTTATCTGGAAGGTCAACTGGACGAGGCCGAGGAGGAGGCCCGCGAGGCGTTGCGGCTGGATGCCGAACACGAGCGGGCGCTTTCGGCGCTTGCCAGTGTACTGGCGGCCAGGGAGCAGTACGAATCGGCCCTTATAGCCGCCCGCAAGCTGGAGCTGGTTTCGCGGGACAGTCGTATAGCCCCGCGCGTTCTGGCGGAGTGTTACATGGCCCAGCGGCGCTGGGGTGCGGCTATAGCCGCCCTGGAGATGCTCAAGCAGCGAAAGCCCCTGGCGCCCGACAGCTACGAGCAGCTGGCGCGCTTATACAGGCAGCTGGGCATGGATGAGCAGGCCTTGCCGAACCTCACGGAGCTTCATCGCAGGACGATGACCTCGCCCCAGTACGCCCGGCAGATAGCGGAGATTTACATGGCCATGGGCGAGAACGACAGGGCCTTGCTGTTCCTCCAGCAGGTGACGCATCTGAATCCCTACGAGGTCAGCGCGTATCGGGCGATGGCGTCGGTGCATCTGCGGGCCCGTCGGTACGACGAGGCCGTCGGGGCGGTCCAGAGCGTATGCGAGCTTCGACCGCAGTCGTCGGAAGCATGGACCGAGCTGGCGATGGTCCGCTACCGGGCCGCCAAAGCCGCCGACGACCCCGACCGACTGGACGAGGCCCGAAAGGCCGCACAGAAGGCGCTGGAACTGGACCCGGACGGTCCGGCGGGACATGTCCTGGGTCTCATCGAGCAGGCGATGGAGCGTTGAAGCCGCACCGCACCCGCAATATGCTCACAGGCGGACCAGCCCAGGGAAACCCGTTCCATGACCGGACAAAACAGCATGACCATCAGGCAGTTCCAGGACTTCATCCGCGAGCACTACTATTCCACGGACAGTGCCCGCGGCACACCGGGGACTTTTCTGTGGTTCGTCGAGGAGGTCGGCGAGCTGGCAACGGCGCTGGCGGGCGACGACCAGGCCAACAAGAGCGAGGAGTTCGCCGATGTCTTCGCCTGGCTGTGCACGCTGGCCAATATCAACGACGTGGACCTCACCGAGGCCATCGAGAAATACACCGTGCGCGGCGTTGAAGGGCGGAAATAACGGTTGACCCGTTGAACTGTTGAGCCGTTAAACCGTTGAACCGTTAAGCTCAGCGCCCGCGTTCCAGTTTCCGTGTTCGACGTTCCCGTTTCCGGGCTGCTGAATACCGGCTCCGGCCTTGCGTGCGGGCTGTGATTGACACGCGCAAAGCCCGCGAGCATACTTGCGTGCATGACCGGTTTGTTACTCGACGTTGCGTATGGGCTTGGACTGGCGGCATTGAGTCCGGTGTGGCTGTACCGGGCGATCCGCCACGGCCGCTATCGTCGCGGGATCGCCGAGCGTATGGGAGCCGCCCCGGTAAGCTACGGTTTTCAGCCGGTCATCTGGGTCCACGGCGTAAGCGTCGGCGAGATCAACGCGGCCCGTTCACTGGTATCGGAGCTTCACAGTCAGTTGCCCGACTACCGCGTTGTCGTCTCCTCAACCACGGACACCGGATTCGCCGCGGCCGGCAAGCACTTCGCACCGGAGCACAAGGTTTTCCACTGGCCGATGGATTTCACGCTGTCTGTCGCAAGAGCTCTTGACCGCGTGAAGCCGGAGCTGGTGGTGCTGATGGAGGGCGACATCTGGCCGAACTTCCTGGCCGCCTGCAACAGGCGCGACATCCCCGCGGTGGTGGTCAACGGACGCATGAGCCGCGACAAGGGCTATCCCGGCTACCGCAAGCTGGGACGGATGGCGGGGAAGCTCTTCAACCGCCTGACGGCCATCGGCGTGCAGAACGAGGAATATGCGGAGCTTTTCCGCTCGCTGGGCGCCGAGCCGGAGAAGGTGCACGTTACAGGCATGATGAAATACGATACGGCCGACGTCACCGACCGTGTGCCCGGCCAGGACAAGCTGGCTGCAGCGATGGGTCTGCGGGAGTCGGACAAGCTTGTCGTCGCCGGCGGCACCGGAGGCGGCGAGGAAAAGATGCTGCTGGAGAGACTGGACCAGTTGCTCCAGAGGGTCCCGCAGGCCGTACTTGCGATAGTCCCACGCAAGCCGGAGCGTTTCGACGAGGTTGCGCGGCTGATATCGCAGAGCGGTCGATCGTTGGTCCGCCGCTCACAGCGCCCCGACGGGACCAAAGGCGATCGGCCGGACGACGCGGTGCTGCTGGGCGACACGATGGGCGAGCTGCGGGCGTTCTACGCGTTGGCCGACGCAGTGTTCGTCGGCAGGTCGCTGGTGCCCATGGGCGGGTCGGACATGATAGAAGCCGCTGCCTTGGGCAAGCCGACGGCATTCGGACCGCACACGTTCAACTTTCCGCAGGCAGACGAATTGGCCGCCAACGGCTGCATGCGCGTCGCCGACGCCGACGAGCTTATCGATCAGCTCTGCCGCTGGCTGACGGAAACCGCATCGGCCGGGCAGGCCAGCCGCAGTGCCCAGCGATTCGTGCAGTCCCGTCAGGGCGCCACGCGGCGCAACGTGGAGATGATTTGCCGCGTGCTGGGTCGCGACCCCGCCGTCGCCCCCGGCGCAATTGCCACCGAACAGCTTCCGGAGAGCCGATGAGATGCCAGGTACCTCGCTGAGACAGAACGTCATAGCCGCCGCTCGCAGCGTGGTGGTCAAGGTCGGTACCGACGCTATTACCGATGACACCGGCCGACCCGACCGCAAAGTCATATCCTCTCTGGCGAGGCAGATTTCCGAGGCCATGGACAGAGGGCTTTCGGTAACGCTGGTCGCCAGCGGCGCCATCGGCGCCGGGGTCGGCGAGCTGGGCCTGCCCGAGCGACCCAAAACGCTGCCGATGCTCCAGGCGTCGGCCGCCGTCGGTCAGGGGCAACTCATGCGGGCCTTTCATGACGCTTTCGGCCGCCACGGCGTGCGGGTGGGACAGGTGCTGGTAACGCGCGAGGACTTCGAAAATCGCACCCGGTACCTGAATATCCGTAACACTCTGGCGGCCATGGACGAGGTGGGCGCGCTTGCGATTATCAATGAGAACGACGCGGTGGCCGTCGATGAGATACGCTACGGCGACAACGACATTATCGCCGCGCTGGTCGCGACTATGCTGCACGCGGATTTACTGGTTCTGCTGACGGTGGTGGATGGGGTTCTGCGCGACGGCGAGGTGGTGGACGTAATCGACGGCGTGGACGACGAGGCGCTTTCGCTCGCCGGTGCCGGGCGCAGCCGGCGCGGCTCCGGCGGCATGAGCAGCAAGCTATCGGCCGCGGGTGTGGTGACGAGAGCGGGCGAGACCGTCGCCATCGCCAATGCCCGCACGCCTAATGTCCTGCGGAAGCTGCTGGCGGGCAAGCCCGTTGGGACGGTCTTTGTGCCGGCGAAGCGCAAGATGTCCTCGCGCAAGCGGTGGATCGGCCAGGCGTCCCGACCGACCGGCAAAATCGTCATCGACGACGGCGCCGTCCGCGCTCTTAGCAGGCAGGGACGGAGTCTGCTGCCTTCGGGGATAGCTTCCGTCTCCGGCAGGTTTGCCAGGGGCGATACGGTCAGCATCGTCGATTCCTCTGGTAAAGAGGTAGCCCGCGGGCTGAGCAACTACTCGGCGGAGCAAATTGAGAAGATCAAGGGACTCAAGACCAACCAGATCCAGAAGGTCCTCGGCGAGAAGCCCTACGACGAGGTCGTCCACCGCAACAACATGACGCTGCCCTGAGTTAACCGAAAGGCAGAGAGGAATGAGGCCTATTCGCCTGGGGGTCATCGGCTGCGGCAATTTCGTGCGAAACCACATCCGCGCAGTGAACGACCACGTACCGGAGTTCCGCATAGCGGCCCTGGCGGACAGCGACCGGCACAAGGCCGTGCAACTGCGAAAGGAACTGCTGCCACGCAGGCGTGTGGAAATCTACGAGGACCACAGGAAGATGCTGGCCGAGGCGGACCTCCAGGCCGTCATCATCGCCACGCCGCATACGCTGCATTACACCCACGCGCGCGACGCACTGGCGGCCGGTTGTCACGTTCTCATCGAAAAGCCCATGGTCACCAGCAGCACGAACGCCCGGCGACTGGTCCGTAAAGCTGAACGTGCCGGGCTTAACCTGCAGGTCGCCATCCAGGGAACGTACACGGACACGTTTGCCTACGCCCGAAAACTGCTCACAGATGGAACCATCGGCGATCTGCAGCTCGCCACCGGCATCATGGCGCAGGGCTGGCTTGCCGGCACGGCCGGTACGTGGCGGCAGAACCCCAAGCTCTCCGGCGGCGGGCAGCTATACGACAGCACCGCCCACGTGCTCAGCGCCATGGTCTTCCTGGTGGATTCTCCGGTGGTGCGGGCCCATTGCTGGACTCAGAACAAGGGCACGCCCGTGGACATAAACGCCGTGGCGACGATGGAATTCGCCAACGGCTGCATGGCCACCATCACCAGCGGAGGCAACTGCCCGACTTTCTACAGCCACCTCATACTGCAGGGCGACAACGCCTTCATGGAGATAAGTCCGCACGGCGGCAGCTTCCGTGTGGACCGCAAGAGACCCCCGCTGCAAATCACCAGCGTTCCGAAGGGCTGGTCCGTTCCGACAGTGACGCCGGCGCGGAATTTCGCGGACGTCATACTGGGGCGCGGCGAACCGCGCTGCACGGGCGAACTCGGCATCCGCCTGAGCGAACTGATGGACGCCCT
>JBNGDC010000016.1:0-26342 GCA_049975485.1 Phycisphaerae bacterium
CCGAACGGTTGTAGCCGCCGTACAGGCCGTAGTTGTCGCCTATGCCGGTGAAGTCCACCGTCTGTCCCGAACCGGAGGCGAGTGAGTCGCTGTACGTCGCCGCCGTCGCGCCGGCCGCCAACAGAGCGATCATGACCGCCGTCGCTGTAAACTTTATTACCTTCATAGCCCACTCCTTTTTAAGCAACTCCGGTTGCATCTGTGCTCAAAGCCGCTGTCGCCGTACAGGCCCGTGTGTTCCCACCTTCAGCGGCGTCTGATCAGCACTGCCAACCCGCCGATGCCCAGCAGAGCCAACGTCGCCGGCTCGGGGATGATCACGCCGACCATGATTTCCTTTTCAAGCAGACTCGCTTCTATGTGCGATGTCGTGCCCGACTCGCTCTCGGTAGCCAGGGCGCTGGTGAAGCTCAGGGAAACGCTCGTAACGCCGCGAATTCCCATGCCGTACAGGTCTACGTAAGTGCTGCCGTCCCACATGGGCACGGACGTGTAAAAAGTATCGGCCACGGAATCCGTGTAGCTGGTGCCCGACACGATTACCTCCAGGTCATTTGCGTAGGAGGCGTAGGTCGCGTTCGTCGTCTGACCACTGATTGCGACGCTGCCCAACTCCAGAATCTGCACACCGCGGATTTCCTGGTCGCCCTTGGCGTTGACCGTCATCGAGAGAACGCCGATGGTCTCATCGGTTCCGCCGTTGCTGGCGGTCGAGTCGTTCGACGCGGGCATGAACACCAAGCTGTTGGACGACACGCTGGGCGTCCCAAACAGCGCCTGACTGTCGGTTTCGGAACTCTCGCTGACACCGATGAAATCCACGTCCTGGCCGTAGAAGTCGCCATAGTCATAGACGCCGCCCAGAGACGTACCACATGCGACCAGCACCACAGCCGTTGCGGCCAGGAATCCACGCATTTTCCCGCTCCTTTTTCTCTTGCTGATTTGTCTGTCGCCTTCTCAGGCGATCAAACCTCCTCGTCGCCTCCGTTGGCGTCGCACTCAACGACCGGTCTGGAAATCACCGGCCGCACTGAACTGCCTCCGATTTGCTCACCGGCCGGAAACAAAGCTCCGGCATTGCAGAAAGTGCCCGTAAAAGCACTCAAACACACGTCAACGGGGAACTCGGCCGGGCGGCCTGGACGAACGAGGAAGAGCGGGTGTCCTGTCCGTCCTCTTGCAGAGGAATTGGCTCCATCGCTCCCTACGGAGAGCCAGAGCAATTATCAAACTACCACAAGTTGCGTTTTTTTGCAAGTCAAAAACGCATTATTAAGATGCGTCCGGTACACGCGGCGGCGCCGGATCAGCCCCGCCAGGCCCGCCAGCACCAAAACAGCCGTCGTCGGCTCCGGAACGTTCGTGACGACAAACTGCCCGGAATTGACGGCTCCTCCAGCCGAGCCGAAGACCACGCTGGAGGTATCCTCTTTCGCGGTGTTATAGGCCGCTACCTCGCAGTAGAGCTGCACGCCCGCTGTGTCGTTCAGGGCGAAGCCCGGCTGGACCTCCAGTACCAGGTTCAGGAAACCTATCTCGCCATCGGTACCAAGACCGCTGCCCATATCCAGTGGCGTGTTGGCTACGGCCTCGAAGGAGGTGTCGGAGACATCCACGCTTCCGAGAAAGTCGGCGAGTTCATCGTAAGCCCAAGTATCGTCGTTCTTAACGTAACCATCACTTCCATCAAAAACACCTGCCCAATACTCGCTATCCACCTGTACAGTACCATTAGATCCAGCCAGTACGTCGTGGACATGCAATTTCGTTGAATCAATAACCGACAGAGAATACGCACCCGTCTTGAAATCGACCAGAGATATGCCCTGGTTGCTTGCCCCGTCGCTCTCCACGGTGATAACCAGGCGGATCAGATCGCCGGCGGACCACATGCCGCTGGCCGCGGCGGGATCTTCCAGATCGATGGTGATGGTGGTGGCCGATGCCACAGAGCAGGCAAGCAGCACCGACACCGCGACGAGGCCGAAACTCCTCCGATTACCGCTATTCATAGCGATCTCCTGTGCTTCATATTTGCCCGGCACGAGTCCGGGGCTGAGATGACAGGCAAATGCCTTCTTCCGGATGCTGCCTCCGTTGTTTTACGGCGCGGCACGACATAGCCACGAACCGGCATTTTATCGTAGGGCGATTATCCCACAGAATACCGAAATCTGCAAGCGCGAATATCAGCCCCGCCCGGTCTGACTGCCTGAACTGGCTGTGCGGGTGCGGTCCTGCTCGTCGTAGAATTCCCTAGGGAACTCCCGCAGGTCCGGGTCGTGCGGAACCACGTCGCAGGTCTCCATGTACCAGGTGAGCATCCGCTCCTTCAGCCGAGCTAGCGTCTCGGCCAGCGACGGGTCGTCGATGCGGTTATGCAATTCCTGCGGGTCCTGCCTCAGGTCGTACAGTTCGTCGGTCTCGTAATGCCGCCGGACGTACTTGAAATCGCGCTTACGGCACATGGCGGCTTTGGTGTGTTCGGGGCCTTCGCTCTGCTGTAGGTTAACTCTCGGCCAATACAGCCCTTCCGGATCGTAGCTGGATGAGCTGTCCAGTTCCATGCAGTGCGTCTCGCCGTGGAGTCGACCGCCCTCACAGAACACCGCGTCGCGGTGCTCGTCCCCGTCGCCGGCCAGCACCGACCGCAGAGAGCGGCCGAAGTGGCTCCAGTCCGGGCGAAGGCCCGTGAAGTCCATCACCGTAGCGGTCATGTCTATAAGCTCGACCATGGCGTTAGAGACGCGCGGCTTCACGTCTGCGCCTTTGTGTGGCTTGACTATCAGCGGCACGCGCGTCAGGCAGTCCTCGAAGGTGTTCTGGGTCTTCTCAACCAGCGAGTAGTCGCCGGTGAAGTCACCGTGGTCGGCGAAGAAGAAGGCGGCGGTATCGTCGTAAATACCCGCTTCGCGCAGTGCTTCCAGCAGGATGCGCCACTGCTCGTCCACTCGGGCGCACATGCCGTAGTAGGTCGCCCGCAGCTCCGTCCAACGGTCTTCCGTCCAGGACTGCATCCCCTGGCGCTCGTGGATGCCCTTCAGCAAGCTGGGCTTCTTCTCCCAGTCCGGCTCGGGCGTTCGCGGGGGCAGCTTGGAGCGGTCGATGGCGCTGTAGTACGGCTCCTCCACACAATACGGCGGATGCGGGTAGCTGATGGGCACATAGATGCACAACGGCTTGTCCTTCGGGGCGTTGCGGATGAACTCGGCGGCCGCCAGGACGTTGCACCAGTCACCGTCCATATAGACGTCCTCGTCCTGCTGCTTTTCCAGCTTGCCGCGATAGAAGCTGTAGTAGGTGTCGCTTCCGGGTTCGCCCCGCCAGGATTTATCGTTGTGGGAATCCCGTTTCCGCGGGTGGATGCGGGCTTTTATGTCCGCGTAACCCTGCCAACCGTTCTGGCCGGGGATGAGGTCGTTCTTGCCCGCCCAGAAGACGTAATATCCGCTGTCGCGCAGTGCCTTCAGCAGGACCGGCTCATGCGGGCGCAGCATGTGGTACATTGTGCGGTGCCCGGCCGTGTGGGGGTACCACCCGCTCATGAAGCTGCACCGGCTAGGCGTGCAGACGGGGTTCTGGCAGAACGCGCTGCTGAACGAGACGGCGTCGGTCCGGACGGATTTGTCCAGGTTGGGCGTCACAGCGCCGGGATTTCCCACGTGGCCAAGCACGTCGCCGCGATACTGGTCGGGGTTGAACAGAAGTATGTGTGGACGTTCACTCATGGCGATATTTCTTTTCCTCCGGTCCCTGGGGCTTCCGACAATGAGGGGCAGCAAAGCGGATTCCGACTATACCCCCCTCACCACCGCCTTGCAACACACGCTAATCACCCCTAGATTCTGGTACCGGATTAAGGGGCTGTAAGGCAATGGAAACCGTACGGTTCGGAATTGTGGGCCTGGGCGCCATCGGCTGGTCGCACGCCGAGCGTATCGCCTCGGCCGACGATGCATCGATGCGGCTCGGCGCTGTCTGCTCGGAAGACCCCGCGGACGTGGCCCGGGCGGCCGACGAGTTTGGTGTGCCCTACTTCTCGCGCGTCGAGAAGATGTACGACTCCGGCACCATCGACGCCGTCATCGTCGCCACGCCCCACTACTGGCATCCGGTCCACGCGGTAATGGCCGCCCACCGCGGGCTGCACGTCCTGTGCGAGAAACCGCTGGCCGCTACAGTAGGACCCGCCCGCGCGATGGTCGATCAGTGCGACTCCTGCGAAGTAGCGCTCGGCGTAATGTTCCAGCACCGCACGCGTGCGGTCATGCGCACAATGAGGCGGATGATCGCCGACGGGCAACTCGGCCGGTTGTTCCGCGTCTCGCTGACCTGCTCGGACTGGTTCCGCACGCAGGCGTACTACGACAGCAGGCCCTGGCGTGGAACCTGGGACGGCGAGGGCGGCGGTGTGCTCATCAACCAGGCGCCCCACCACCTGGACCTGCTGACCTGGATGGCCGGTCTGCCGAGGCAGGTGTTCGCCTATGCCGCGACACGCCTGCACGACATGGAGGCCGAGGACACCGCGACCGCCGTTCTGGACTATGGCGGCGGTATGGTAGGCCAGCTCTACGCCACTACCGCCGAAGCGCCCGGCTACGAGGAGCTTATCGTCGTCGGCGACAAGGGCACGCTCATCGCCGAAGGCGAGCGGCTGATGTTCGGCCGACCCGCAAGGCCCGTCTCGGAACACGTCGCCGCGGCCGGTGGGGCGTTCGAAGGCCCCTGCTGCACGTGGGAGGACGTCGAGCTTCCCGACGACAAAGGCGCCGACCACACGGAGGTAATCCGCCGCTTCGCCGGGGCGATTCTTCGCGGGGAGCCGATGGTCGCAAACGGACACGACGCCCTCGCCGAGCTGGAGCTGTCCAACGCCCTGTACCTCTCGGCCTATCGGAACCGCCCGGTGGATATGCCTGTAAGCCCGGCCGCCATGGACCGCCTGCTGGCCGAGCTGGAGCGCAAACGCTCCGACGGCTCCGGAGGCGGCCTCCGCAGAAAGGCCCGACGCGCACTGAACCGACTACTCAAATAGCACGCCCTGCCCGCCGAATACCGTAGCCACACAAAAAGGACCCTCATGACAAGTGCCACCGGCATTCATACGGTCGCAACCGAGCTTTATTTACTGGACGTCCAGACACGCATGCCGCTGAAGTTTGGCTCCGAGACGCTGACGGCCGTCACCTGCGCCCGCGTGCGGATGACAGTCGCCGACGCCGCGGGCAACACGGCCGAGGGATGGGGCGAGACGCCGCTGAGCGTGCAGTGGGTCTGGCCGAGCAAGGCGAGCTACGCCGAGCGGCACGACGCGCTGGTGGAGTTCTGCAAGGTGCTTGCGGAGGCCTGGGCCGAACCCGGCGTCAGCGGGCACCCCATTGAGGTCGGTCACGAATTCATCACCGGACCGCTGGCGACACTTCTCAGCATGAACAACATCGTGCGCGACCAGTACGAGGTCGAGCCGATGCCCTACCTGGCCGCCCTGGTGTGCTGCTCGCCGTTCGATATCGCCCTGCACGACGCCTACGGCAATCTCCGCGGAATGGACGTTTACGGCACGTACAACAGCAACTACATGTCGCGCGACCTCTCGGCGTTTCTCCGGCCCGCGCCGCACACGGACGTTGACTTCATCGGCCGGTATCCCGACGAGTTCCTGACCTTTCCCCGTCCCCGCTCGCTGCCGGCGTGGCACCTGGTCGGCGGCAAGGACCCGCTGGACGAATCGGACCTTACCGGCGACGAGCCGGACGACGGATACCCCGTGATGCTCGCCGACTGGATCCGCCGCGACGGGCTGAAATGCCTGAAGGTCAAGCTCCGCGGCGACGACGCCGAATGGGACTACGACCGGCTCGTCCGCGTCGGAACCATCGGTCTGAACGAGGGCGTGGAGTCGCTGTCGGCCGACTTCAACTGCACCGTCCGCGAGCCGCAGTACGTCAACGACGTGCTCGACCGCCTGAAATCCGAGCATGAGGACATCTGGCGGATGATCCTCTACGTGGAGCAGCCCTTCCCCTACGACCTGGAGGCCAACCCCATCGACGTGAGGTCCGTCGCTGAGCGCAAGCCGCTGTTTATGGATGAAAGCGCCCACGACTGGCGGCTGGTGAAGCTCGGCCGGGAGCTTGGCTGGACCGGTGTGGCGTTGAAGACCTGCAAGACGCAGACCGGCGCGCTGCTTTCGTTGTGCTGGGCACGGGCGCATGGAATGTCTCTGATGGTGCAGGACCTGACCAACCCCATGCTGGCCCAGATACCGCACGTGCTGCTGGCGGCCCACGCCGGGACCATAAAGGGAGTCGAGACGAACGCCATGCAGTTCTACCCGGACGCCTCCGCTCCGGAAGCGAAAGTCCATCCGGGGCTGTACACGCGACGCGACGGGCAGGTCACACTGGATACCATCGGCGGCCCGGGCTTCGGCTATCGTCTCAACGAGATTGCACGCGAGCTGCCCGAACCGGTGGCGAGTTTCTGAACGTGGACCTCCGAGCCCGGTGCCATGCTCCTGCACAGCAGGAGCATGCTCACCAATACCCGACAGACACCCGGTGCCATGCTCCTGCAGAGCAGGAGCATGCTCACCAATGCCCAACAGACACCCGGTGCCATGCTCCTGCGCAGCAGAAGCATGCTCACCAATGCCCGACCATGGGTAACATGCCCCTGTAAACAAACACAGGGGCATGGCTCCTTGCGGTGTTAGAGCACCTTGACCTTGCCGTCCTTGCTCAGCGTGTCCCACTGCTCGGCCGTTAACGGACCGGCCCCGGAATAGTCGCTGCTTGCGTGCAGTTCCGGCACCTCCACGGGTGCGGGCGGTTCGCCGTCAATCGAAAGCGACAGCTCCAGCGTGTCGGGGTCGAACTCCACGGCAACGGCCGCGTCGCAGCCGTTGGCGTCCCAGCCGAGATACTCCCGCCATGCGGCAAGGTTCAACGGTCCTCCCTCGGCTTCATCCTGGACGCACAGCGTCGGTCTCCGACCGGCGCCGGCGAAGAGGTTGCCGTCGGAGACGTTCTCGGCCGAGCGCGCGAACAGCGCATGCTTGTCGCCGTCGGCAAAGAGGTTGTTGAGCAGCTTGTTCCTTCGGCACAGGCCCGTGCGGCCATCGGCAACGCGCTTGCCCTGCTGAAGGTGGAAGCTCGCGGCATAGCTGTCGTGGACCCGCCCCAGCAGATTGTGCGCGACCACGAGATTCTCTCCGCTGTCGGCGTCGAAGCCCACGCCGCCGTGCATCACGTGCTCCGGCTGAACCGGACGCGGGTCGCCGTTGCGGACGTCCCAGATGATGTTGCCGTCCACCAGATTCAGATGATGCGTGCACTCGATGTAGCATGCCCCCAGCAGCGTAAGGACATCCGCGAAGACGTTCCGCGTGATGCGGCAGTTGCGGTTGCCGACATCCAGCCACAGCGCCGTCGAGTGGTGCATATGCCGGAAGACGTTGCGGCGGATGAGCACATCCGCGGCGTGGTGGAACTTCAGCCCGGCGGATTCCAGTATGCGTTCGATGTTCTGCCCGCCGATGTGCTCGACGATGTTGTCCTCTATCAGCGAGCCGTCCACGTCGCAGACGCCCGCGATGCCGCAGACGCCGCAGTCGTGGATGTGGTTGCGACGGACTATGTGCTGCCCGCAAGGGTCAACCGGCTCGGCGTGCCAATGTACGCGGCCGATGTCGATGCCGCATGCGTTGGCGCTGCGGATGGTGCAGTCCTCGACTATCCAGTGATGCCCGCGGGATGTGGAGACGGTGGCCCGCTGCGGCACGGGCACGCCGTCGGCCGCGTGCTCAAAGGTAAGCCCGCTCACACGGATGTAGCCCAGATTCTGCTCGGCCGGCGCGAAGCACTGCTCACGTACCGAGACCTCCAGCGTAACGCTGTCGGGGTCGGCGTCGCCCGGCAGGCGGAAGTGCAGCCGCAGACCCGGCTCCTCCACCCAGAAGGCGCCGTCGGTGTGAGCCAGTTCGTGGTAATGGAAAACCTGTTTGAGCGGCTTGCCGTCGGCGAAGACCATGCCCCGGCGAAGCTGGAGGCGGTGCGTCTCGTCGCGTTGCCAGTCCCAGCCGTAGTTGGTATAGGCGGCCGGCATGTTCACCATCGCGAAGGGGTTGTATCCGCCGAACCACTCGCCGGGTAGCTCTCCCGTCCAGATGGTCACGCCGTCGGGCAGTTTGCGGATGCGCCAGCCGGTGCTGGGGGTGAACGGGCCGGTCCAGACCTCCGAGGCCTTTATGACAGGGCTTTCGCCGTCGGCGGCTTCGTAGGCGATCATCGCGTCCGCACCGTCGCCGCCCCGCGCCGGCCGGACGCACTCGCGATAGACGCCTGCGTGGATGACGACCTTCTCGCCCGGCGCCACCCGCGCCGCGGCCGCCGATATGCTTGCCAGGGGTCTTTCGGCCGTGCCGTCGTTGTCGTCGGACGCCGAGGCGTGCCCGGCCGAGACGTGGTAGGTGCGGGAATAATCTGTCGTGTCGTCCCAGAACGAAAAATCGCTGCCGTCGGGTAGCTTTGCAGCTTCGCAGCTCATGCGGAAACACTCCTGTAAGGCCCCCCGGCACAAAGGCGGCATGATAACAGACCGTTGGGGACACGCAAATGCCACGCTGCGTGTGGGTCGTTTCCAGTGACTTCGTGGCACGCTTTGCCGGCACCCGCGGCCGAGGGGTCGCGCCGGCTCAGTCCCTGCCGAAGCGTTGGCGCTCGGCGAGCAGCAGTACGTCACGCAGCCCCTGCTGACTCGTCGCCTCCAGCCAGCGCCGCTGGAAGTTCTTCTCCTGCACTATCTGGGCAATTGCAGCCAGCGCACGAAGGTGGAAGTTCCGGTTATCCCGCGTGCCCACCAGTACGAAAATGCACTTCACTTCCGGTGCATCCTCGGAAAACTCCACGCCCTCCTTGGCCCGGGCCATCAGTATGTCGAAACGACCTTCCCCGGGCACGACCACGTGCGGCACAGCGATGGTGGGAGCAAGCAGCGTACTGCCCTCGGCGTTGCGGCGACGCAGCATCTCGCAGAGGTCCTCCGACGAGAGGTTCACGCGGGGAGCGAGCTTCTCGGCCGCCATGCAGAGAAACTCATCCACGGCCACGTGCTGCTGAACGTCCAGCACCGGCGCCTTTTCGACCATGCGATCAAACTTGTCCAGCGTCACGTCGTCGCGCTCGTGGACTATCCGCTTCAACTCCCCCTCCAGGGCATTGCCCGCGATCTCGCGGTCGGTCAGTCGTGCTATCAGGTGCAGCAACGCCGAGTCCTGGTGCACCCGCTTGCGGCCGTAGAACCAGAAGGTCAGAAAACCCACCATAATCAGGCCCGCGCTGATGGCGTAGGCCTCTACGCCCATCTCAAACAGCACGAAGCCCAGCCCGATGATGCCCGCTATCTGCACCCAGGGATACAGCGGCGTTCTGAAGGCCGGTCGATAGTTCTGAAGCCCGCTTTCCCGCAGGAGTATTACCGAGAGGCACGAAAGCATATTGGCCAGTATCAGCACCGTCGAGGCCGCCTCGACCAGCACGTCAAGCTTGAGGAACAAGCTCAGGACTATCACAGCCCCGGTAACAAGGATGGCAGCGTGCGGAGTGCCGAATCGCTTGTTGACCGCCGAGAGCGGAGCGGGAAGCAGCTTGTCGCGGCTCAGCGCCAGCAGGTATCGCGAAGCGGACATTATACCCGCGTTGGCGGTGGAGACGAACGCCAGCACCGCACCGACCGTCATCGCGGCGTAACCGAACCCTCCGAGGATCGCCTGCCCGCCGTCGGAGATGGGCGTCAGCGAGCCGTCCAGTTCCGCGCTTTCGACCACGCCGCTGGTGACCACCACCACCAGCGTGTAGCACAAGGTAACCGCGACCAGCGACAGGACCAGACCCAGCGGGATGGTCTTGCCCGGCTTGCGGACCTCCTCGGCGATGCTCGCGACGTTGATAAGCCCGCCGTAGGAGACGAAGACGAAGCCGGTGGTGGTGAAGATTGCAGCCAAACCGTGCGGGGCGAACGGAATGAGCAGCTCAGAGCGGACCTGCCCCAACCCGACCACCACGTACATGATCAGCAGGGCGAACAAAACCGCTACCAGAGCCACCTGCACCCTGGCCGCCTCACGGACGCCCACAAGGTTCAGCACCACGAACACCAGCACGAGCAGGGCGCCGGATAGAACACCGTGGATATGCACCAGAAGCGTCAGGAACGTCGCCATGCCGACTATGGCAAAAGCGCTCTTCAGCGACAGTGAGAACCAGCTCAGCGTACCGGCGATGGTCCCCACGCCGGGACCGAAACCGCGCGTGATGAAGAAGTAGTCGCCGCCGGCCTTGGGCATGGCCGTGGCAAGCTCAGCGATGCTCAAAGCCCCGGCCGTCGCCAGTATGCCCGCAAACAGGTAGGACCATATCACCCCCGGCCCGGCCATCTCATGGGCCATGCCCGGAAGGATGAAAAGACCGGAGCTTATCATCGCTCCGGAGGCAATCGCGAAAACGTGCGACAGCTTCAGTCGCTTGCCCAGGGCCTTGTCTTCGGACATTCAGTGCTTCCTTTTCTGTGCTCCATGCGTGGCGTCAGCACACGTCCCGGCAGACTACGTTCACGTCTCCGCCGTCATATGGACGGGTTCCCCGGCATTTTATAGGATGCGCGGCGTCTTGTGTCAGGATACCGGGCGGAAGTCGGCTTACTATACGGGCAGCCGGCCCAGACCGCCGCGCGGTGGGGCGGACCTGGAGGCAGGCCCGCGGGTCGATAGCCACCGGGAAGGAAAACAGCCATGAAACAGGTCCTGCTTGTGCCCGAGCTTCGCGAGCTGCTTGCCGCCGGCGATACCGAGACCATCCGCGAGTTCTGCACCGAGACACACCCCGCAACGGTGGCGGAGCTGCTCAGCGGACTGGACGCCGACGAAATCTGGCGGATTCTGCACCTGCTCGGCGTGGCCGACCGCGCGGAAATATTCCCGCATTTCGACCTGGACCAGCAGGCGGAACTGGCCACCGGCGAGAACCGCCGCGCCATGGCCAAGCTGCTGGAGGAGATGGACCCCGACGAGCGCGCCGACCTGGTCCAGCGGCTGGACGAAACGCTGCGTGACGAGCTGCTGCCCCTGGTAGCCAAGGCCGAACGAGAGGACATCCGCAAGCTCGTCTCATACGCCGAAGGCACGGCCGGGGCGGTTATGACCACCGACTTCGCCGTG
This sequence comes from Phycisphaerae bacterium, assembly GCA_049975485.1. Classification (GTDB taxonomy): domain Bacteria; phylum Planctomycetota; class Phycisphaerae; order SM23-33; family SM23-33; genus PUND01. The sequence goes on from JBNGDC010000016.1 coordinate 11,222, forward strand.
CTCAAACCCGATACCATGGTCCGCGACGCGCTCGACCAGATCCGCCGACAGGCGCCGGCGAAGGAGACCGTTTACTACATCTACGTTGTTGACGAGTCCGACAAACTCATCGGTTTCGTATCGCTGCGCGACCTGATACTCGCCCGACCCGACCAGACGGTGGGAAACGTCATGGACAGGGACATCATCAGCGTGAACGTCAACGACGACCAGGAGGAAGTCGCCCGCAGTATCGAGAAGTTCGACCTCATCGCCATTCCCGTGGTAGGCAGCGACAACAAGCTACTCGGCATCGTCACGCACGACGACGCGCTGGATATTCTCCGCCAGGAGCAGCAGGAGGACGTGGAGAAGCTGATGGCCATCACCGGCCGCCACGAGTCCGGCGAGTACCTGCGGACTTCCACGCTGGCGCACTTCAGGAACCGCGTTGTCTGGGTCGTGGCGCTGGGCGTGCTGGGGCTGGTCTCTGGAATAATCATCCAGAACTTCGAGGGGCTGCTGATGCAATTCGCCATACTGGCGGCCTTTATACCCATGCTCGCCGACACCGGCGGAAACACCGGCAGTCAGTCGGCCACTCTTATCGTCCGGGCGCTGGCGCTGCAGGAGGTCCGCCCGAGGGACATCGCGGCTATCGTGTTCAAGGAGTTCCGCGTGGCGATCCTGCTGGCGATAGTGCTCGCCGCAGTGGCCTATGTGCGGGTGCTCTTTCTCGCCGGAGGCGCGACCGTCCCCGAGGGCTACACGCTGCAGAGAATCGGGCTGGCCGTCGCGCTGGCGCTGGGCCTGCAGGTGGTCTCGGCCACTCTCATCGGAGCGCTGTTGCCGCTGGGGGCGGCTAAGCTCAAACGCGATCCCGCACTGGTGGCATCGCCGGCACTGACGACGCTGGTTGATATCACCGGGCTGATGATCTACTTCTCAACAGTCAAGCTGATACTGAATCCCTGAGGCGGTCGTGAGCGGACGCCATGCCGGCAGCGTTGCTTGACCCCCGGCGCGCGGGGGGTCTATAATCCCGCCACCGCGGCTGTCGCCGACAACAAACCCGCGGCGCAGGGAGATCAACGTGAAACTTTCGACTGTTTCCCACTGGGCGGTTCCGACGGCAATGCTGACGATGCTGGCGCTCTCGCCGGGCTGCGACGGTCCGCCGTCCGCGTCGAAGATACAACCCCACGACGCCGAACCCGTGCCCTATCCGGTGAGTCTGCTGCTGCCCAGGGAGATTCGCATCCACCCATTCACGGGCACCAGGACCTTCGACGAGGCCGGCGGAGTTAAGGGGGTGGAGGTGCGCATAGAGGCGATCGACCACTACGGCGACTCGACCAAGGCGTTCGGCGATTTCCGCTTCGAGCTTTACACGTACAGGCCCAACAACCCCGACCCCAAGGACGAACGCATCGCATTGTGGAGGGTGCCGCTCTCCGACGCCGAGCAGAATATCGTCCATTGGGACAACATCACCCGCACCTACAAGTTCAAGCTTCAGTGGAACCAGGCCATTCCCGTCGGCCGGCGCTTCGTTCTCGTGGCCGTCTTTGACAGCCCGTTCACCGAACGGCTGTTCGCCGAGCGGGTGTTCGTATCGGGTCAGTAGCTTATAGAGGCGATCATGTCCCAACGCCCCCTGACAGCACTGCTGGTCGCCCTGGTAGCGGCGGCGGCTCTGACGACCGCCGGCTGCCAGGATAAGCTGACCCGTCCACGGTACGAGACCATCTATATCGGTCAACCCTCGGAACAGGTGGCCAGGACACTCGGCGAGCCGGAGGCGCGAACCGACGGCACGTGGACCTACATTCGGCGCAAGCCCGCCGCCTGGGTAATCATCAAGTTCGAGAACGACCGGGTGGTGGACAAGGCGTGGCACTACGACGAGCCGGACAGGTAGCGTCGTCTCAGTCCGTTGGAGCCGGCTGCGACTCGAGGGTCTCCGCTCCGTCTTGCGGTTGTCTCGTTTCCATGTGCAGTTCTTCCGGGACCGCCGGTGTCTCCAGCAGGTTAATGAGCAGCGGCTCGACCTCCACCGCCGCCAGTGCACGAGTGGTGCTCAAAGCCCCGCCAAGGTGATATTGCCTGTCCGCCGCCGGCCCGGAGGTCGGCGTATCGCCGGCCGCCCGCATTGCCGTCTGACGATCCAGTTGCCGTCTCAGCAGGTCTTCCCGCCCGCCTGTCACACGCGGCTCCCGCGGAGCTGAGACCACCCCTTCGCTCTCAAAACCGGACGGGGCGGAAGTCGCACCGCCTCGAACCCGCAGCTTCAGCACCGGGCCGTCCTGCTTCGAGGCCGCCTCCTGAAGCTCCGACAGCAGTTCGGGCATCTCTTCGGAGGGCACAAACGCGACAATCTGAACCTGCTCTTCGTCCAGAGAATTCGCGAAGGCGGCACGAGACTGATTGTAGTTTCTGCTCCACTGCGTGGTGGTTGCCCGGCCGTTGCCCTCGGGCGGCTCTACGACTATGCCTCTGCGGTTCAGCACGTCGATCACCGTACCGTTGGCTTCCACCACGTCGGATACATAGAGGTCAACGTTTCGCCCCTGCGCCAGGACCCGCTGCTCAACATCGCCGCCCTGGCCCACAGGTTCCGCTTCACGAAGCACTTGCCGGTATCTGGCAACCTCGTCGCCTCCGGGGGCCACAGCTTTGTCAATGACGTTATCCCGGTCTTGTGAGTCGGCAACTTCTTCCGGCCGCGAGGTGCCAGGAGACCCGGCAGGCGTGCTTGCCGAAAGGTCCTCGCCATAGTTCTCCGCGGTCTCGTCGTGGGCTTCCGCGCCGGCTGCCGGCTGCTCCTGCCGGTCGCGATGGTCGGCTGTTTCCGTTTCGGACCTGCGATCGCGGGCAATCTCGCCGACCTTGCTCGGTTCGGTGTCGTCCATGCCTGCCGGAGGCGTAAACGCCAATGAAGATATAAGCACCAATCCGGCTCCCGCGGCAACCAGCAGGACCGCGGCCGTCGCCAGCAGACGCGCCCACCGCAGCGGACCGCCCCGGCGTGGCTGCTCCTCGGTCTCCATCAGGCGATTGCGTTCGGCACGGGCCATTACCCGCTCCACGAAACCCGCCGGCGCCTGTGAGGCCGGCAGAGACGCCACCATCTCCCGCACGCGCCGCAATTCGGCAAGCTCGCTGCGCAGCTCGGCGTCGTCCTCAAGGGCGGCCTCGACGCGACGGGCGTCGGCCTCGCTCAACTCGCCGTCGAGGTAAGCCGAAAGCTGCTCGCGGATGTTGTCCTTTTCGCCGCTCATTTCGTTCACGCCAGGTTGCCAAGCATCTCCCGAAGCATGGACCGCCCGCGGTGGAGGCGGCTTTTGACCGTCCCCGCCGGAAGCTCCAGCACCTCTGCTATCTGTGCATAGTCCATGCCTTCGATGTCACGCAGAACAACCACTATGCGATATTCGTCGTCCAGTCGCTCAAGTGCATCCGTCACAAGCCGGGCGGTCTCGGCCGATTCCGCCGCCGCCGCGGGGCCTGGATTGCCGTTCTGATGCTTCCGCGCCGACAACGCCGCCGCCTGACTGCGGTCGAAGTCCTCGTCGCCGACCGTCAGCGGCTGGAAGCGTATTCGCCCCTGGCGACGCCGACGTGATATTGTCAGGTTTACGGCTATCCTGTAGAGCCAGGTATAAAAGCTGCTTCTTCCGCCGAAGCTGTCCAGTTTCTCCAGGGCCTTTAGAAAGGCGTCCTGGGCTATTTCCTCGGCGTCGTCGCTCCGCCCGGTCATCCGGTACAGGGCGTTGTAGAGCCGGTGCTGGTACTTGGCGACCAGCGCTTCGAACCCGCGCAAGTCGCCGCTGCGGCAGCGCTGAACAAGCGAGGCGTCCTCGAAGGCGATCGTCCGCCCGCTCGTCGGTGCCTCGCCCTGCTCATTCGCCACTGTGTTTGACGCTCCGTCCGTCACAATGTTTCCCGAAAAATGCGCCTTCGCGGCTCATGCCGGCCCGGTGTCGGCCGCCGTTGAATATACCTTTTGCGGCCCCGACTTGCACGCTAACACCGCCGGTCCGTCCGGACCCCGGCACGCGGCGACCGTCGCGCTTGACAGGGGCGCGGCGGGACCGTATCGTTCAGGGACGCGGCATGGCTCGCCCGGGTGGCGGAATTGGCAGACGCGTCAGGTTGAGGGCCTGATGGGGTTATTACCCTGTGCTGGTTCGAATCCAGTCCCGGGCAGGAGAACCCACGCAGCGGACAATTTCACCGTCAGACGGACCCGCCCCTGCAGGCGGGTCCGTCTTTTTTCCGACCTTTTCCGTCCCTTATCCGCGGCGCAAACTGCACCCGTAGCCGCGAAGATGCTTGCATACTTCGCCTTCGCGCGGGATAATTCATGTTCGGGTCATATCCATGCTTTCTGCGATGAGGATTGAGGCGAAGTCGTGACCGGTTTGAACGCGCCCGACAACCAGAATATGCCGGACATCGTAGCGGTGGAGCAACGGCTCGCGGCCGAGCTGGAGGCGGCCGCCGACGAGATTTCGCGAGCAGAGTGCTTCGACCCCGAGCAGCGGGCGGAGATATACGCCATATTGGCCGCCCTGCGAGACGAGACCCACCTGCACCGCGACCAGGCATCCCAACTGGCGGGCAAATATGTGAAGGACCACGACGGTGCTTGAGCAGGAAATGCTCAGAGAGCAGTTCGAGAAGCTGCTGAATCAGCAGCGGGAGGCCGAGCAAATCTATGCCCGGCTGTCCGGCTACGTTTCCGACGCCAGTTACCGCAACCGGATCGACGAGGTGCGCCGCCAGAAGCGCAAACACATCATCCTCACCGAGCGTCTGCTGGAGCTTCTGGAGTAGAAGCGGTCCCAGAACTGAAGTGCCCGGCTTCGAGCGGGGGCTCTTGGGCCAACGGCCCAGCTACGAAACCACTTCCAGCCCGCGACGTGCCGGTCAGTCGCCGGAGCTTTTGGTCTTGAAGCGGGGAAACTTGCGCCAACCACCCAGCATCGCAGTCACCAGGAACAGCAAGTGCGCGGCCGTTTCGGCCCACTCCTCCAGCGGGCGATGTATGTCGTCCTCGCCGGGTATGAACTGGAAGAACCGCCGGTCGATCATCACGGCGACAGCATAGGCGGCGATTGTCGCCAGCAGCCAGGACGTGTGCCGCCGGTCCCGCAGCGGTTCGGCAAGCCGTCGCCGCCAGAGCACCGCCCAGACGCCCACGACCGCCGCGCCGATATATACTCCCTTGTCCATCCAGCCGAAGTGTATTTCCCTAAGCGTGAAGACGACGGCCATCGCCGCCAGCAGCATATACAGCGGATTGGAAGTCTTCACGGAGCGGACGAGATAGACCAGTGCGATCAAACCGACCAGCCACGGAGCCGGCACTTCCAGCCATATCTGCATCTCGTGGAATACGTCGGGCGCCAGCAACGCCATGAGAAGCGCCGCACCGAGGGCCAACGGTATCAAAAGCATCGGCCACCATGTGATGCGTCGTCTTTGCCGATGGTCTGCGGAGCTTGAAGGTTCTACGGTTGCGGTGGGCATACTGACTCTCCCTTCCGTGGCGGCGGACGCTCAGGCGAAGCTTGCCAGTCTCTCGGCCTTGTCGCGAGCTATGAGGGCGTCGATAAGCGGGTCAAGATCGCCGGCGATGATTCTTTCCAGGTTGAAGTTGGCCCCCTCCTGCCCCTCGCCCTTCAGGCGGTGGTCGGTGCAACGGTTCTGGGGGAAATTGTAGGTTCTGACCCGCTGGGAGCGGTCGCCGGAGCCGATCATGGCCCTGCGGGCGGCGTCCTCGGCGGCCTGCTGCCGGCTGCGGTGATGCTCCAGGACCCTGGCCGACAGTATCCGTCGCGCCTTGGCACGGTTCTTGTGTTGCGATTTCTCGTCCCGCATGGAGACCGTTATGCCAGTGGGGATATGCTCCAGCTTGATCGCTGAAGCCACCTTGTTGACGTTCTGTCCGCCGGGACCGCCGGCCTGGCTGACATGCTCCTCGACGTCGTTCTCCCAGTCGATATCCACAGTGATGTTCTTCGGCTCCGGGAGCACCGCCACGGTGGCGGCCGATGTGTGAATGCGGCCCTGGGCCTCGGTCTGCGGAACACGCTGCACGCGATGCCCTCCGCCTTCGTACCCCAGGCGGCTCCATACGCCGTCGCCGCGGACGTTGGCCACCACCTCGCGGTAACCACCCACCTCCGTAGCGCTGGCCGAGAGCAACTCGAACGTCCAGCCCTTGCCTTCGGCGTAGCGGCGATACATGCCCAGCAGGTCCGCGCAGAACAGCGACGCCTCCTGCCCCCCGGTGCCCGGGCGGATCTCCAGGATGAGCGAGTCGATTTCCTCGTCGTCGCTCATCACCAGCAGCCCCTTGACCTCTTCCAGGGCTTCATCCACCAGCGGCCGGAGCCGCTCGACCTCCGCCTCGGCCAGGCGGCGCATCTCAGCGTCGCCGTCGTCCTCGCCGGCCAGCGCCTCGGCCCCTTGCAGCTCTTCGGCGAGCTGCTTGTAGCGGCGGTACGGCTCAACGATCCGCCCCAGACGGGCGTGCTCCTTGGACAGTTCCACTATCCGCTGACCGTCCGAAGCCACCTCCGGGTCGTTCATCTGCTCGGACAGGCCCTGGTAGTGCTGCTCTATCTCCTCGAGCTTGTCTATCAGCGTGTCTCGGGCTTCGGGCATGATCTGTGTCGCCGCACTGGGCTATGGCAGGACATACAAAAACGCCGACCGCCCGCGCGGGCGTTACGTCGGCGCTTTGGACTTGCTGAGAAGCTACCCGCGGGAGGATTTCTTCTTGCCGGCCTCGCGCGACTTGAAGTAGTCCTGCCCGTACTTGCGCTGGAACTTCTCAACGCGACCCGCGGTATCCACGAACTTCTGACGGCCCGTGTAGAACGGGTGGCAGCTCGAGCATATCTCGGTACTGGTGTCGTGTCCCAGCGTGGAGCGTGTTACGATCTTCGCACCGCACGCGCAGGTAACCGTGATTTCTGAATATTCCGGATGAATGTCTTTCTTCATGGTCCGCTACCTCAGGGGTTCTTATTGACTGTTCTGGAAACCGACAGTGTACCAGAAGAAGCGAGCGGTTCAAGCCCCCTGGAAGGCGAAATCGCCCTGCTCGCCGTCACGGCAACAGGTCGCCCAGCAGCCGGACAATCTCGCCGGCACGGGGAGCGATGAGCATCAGCGGCATGACCAGCATCCCCGTCGCCACCAGCAGCAGAGCCACGGCCGTGGGACTGGTCTCGGCGTGGACGCCCGTGAGCCGCTCGGTAAGCGCCGCCTCGAACCAGCGTTCCTGGACCTCGTCGCCGCCCTTGAGGCGAACGGTAAGGTTGCGCAGCAGGGGAAAACTACTGATTTCCACACGGAGGTCGCCTACGGGGGCCTCCAGCCCGGAATCACACTGCCTCGACTCGCACCCGCAGACCTGCTCGAACGCCCGGCTCACGGCCCGGCGGCCGGCGGCGTCAGGCATGTTGTAGATAACCCACTCAGCGCGGCCTCGGGTCAGAAACACACCGGCGCCCGCCAGCACCCCGCCCGTAGCCAATGCGGCGGCGGTTCCCAGGTATTCGAGCACCGGCAGCAGCACCAGCGGGCTGAGCGGAACAAGCAGCAGAAGCAGGTCCAGGCGTGCGGTAAGCAGTTGCGGCCGGCGGCGGCTGTTCAAAAGCCCCAGGATGAGGAAATACACGGCCACCGGCGCCACCACCACGGTGATGCGCAGAGAGCCGCTCAAACTGACCGCGCCAAGCATGTTCATTGCATAGCCACCCGACTGGTATATTCTATCGGATGTCCCGTGGCTCCGCCACCTTTCTATAGCCCAATGCCTTTATAACGTCCAGGACCTCGGTCCAGGTCGGAAAAGGTCGGGAGTTGATCCGTTTGTATTCGTCGATGGCCCGGATGAACTCGAACTGCTCGTCGGTCATCTCGCCCTCTTCGGCGGCGCGGCGGGTGTCGCTTCTGCGTCGGCCCGGTCCGCGACGACGTTCCAGCCCCGGGTAGGGCTGATTGCTCCTGCGGCGGTCGATTCCGCTGCGACGGTCCACCACGCTGCCGCGGCGGTCGCCGCCTTCCCTGCGGTCCTGCGTCTGCGGTGTCGCTTCCGGCGAATCTGCCATGGTATCTGCCTCCTCGGCGCACAAGGTGCTCCGGGTGGAATATCGGCCGCGGCGGAGTCGGACATGAGTTCTGCGCAGAAACACGCGAGGCGGATTCAGAACTCTTCTTCCTCGTCTTCCTCGTCTTCGCCCTCTTCGTCCTCTTCCTCATCTTCATCCAGGTCGTCGAGGTCCATGAGGTAATCGTCGTCATCGCGGCGCCCGGGGCCGGGTTCGAACTCCTCGTCAAGCTCCTCGAACTCGTCCTCTTCGTCGTCTTCGAACTCTTCCTCACCCAGCTCGAACTCGCCCTCCGCGTCCTCGCGCTCGGCGATTACCTCGCCCGCCTCATCCAGCAGGGCCTCGGGCACAAGCACAGGCACCCCGCGGGCCATGCTCCGGCCGCGTCGCGCCCCTCCCGCTTCCTCGTCTTCCACCTCGCCGACGAGCGCGGGGATGTCGTGATCGTTCAGCAACTCGCAGAACACTTCCGCCTGCTCCTTCGAGCGGGCAAAAACAGCCGGCACGTATTCTTCCGAGGGCTCCGGTGGAACAAACTCTTCGTCTTCGGCGGACATGGCTGACCTCTTCATTCACAGCGGACCTGGTTTGTGAACTACCTGATAATTTTCGGCACCGACGGGCGAGCTTTTCAACTAAAATTGGTTGTCGGCGACATGCCGCTGATAACCAGAGCGATTTCCACCTCAGGCCCCGGCGGCGGGGCGGACTGTACGGGCCTGCAACATATCCTTGGAATGCGACTTGCCGAGGCGTAGTGCTCCGGTAGAATGCAGACATGACAAATCCCCAGAAACCATCTCCGACCAAGGGCTACGCCCGGCGGCGAGCGACGGCAAACCAGTTGTGCGTGGGTGTGTTACTGCTGACGGTCGCCCTGAGCTGCGGCTGCTTTGAGGACAGCTCCATCTACCTTACCGAGCAGCGCAAGGCCAATGGACTGGTCGTCATCCTGCCCGGCATCGAGGGCGAGAGTTCCATGAACCGGGACATCCGCAAGGGGCTGGACCGCGCCGGCATACAGGCCGCCATGCCCATATACCATTGGGGCAGGCCCATCCCCATCGCCGGAATGGTGCTGAATCAGATGGACGTTGTCGGCAACCGGATGGCCGGGGAGCGCATTGCCAGGATGGTTCGCGAATACCAGCAGTCCTACCCCGGACGGCCGGTGTATCTGGTCGGTCACAGCGGCGGAGGCGGGGTGGCCGTGTTCGCCGCCGAGGCCATGCCGGATGACACACAGCTCGACGGTCTGATACTGCTGTCGGCGAGCATATCGGCGGGCTATGACCTCACCAAGGCCCTGAGTCACTGCCGACAGGGAATCGTCAACTTCTACAACCCGCGCGACGTGGGGCTGCTGGCGGTGGGAACCACGCTGACCAGCACGGTGGACGGCGTACGCGGCCCGTCGGCCGGCCTGGAGGGCTTCCAAAGCCCCGGACCCGCCACTTCAACCGAGAGACGCTACGCTTATCGCAAGCTCTACCAGTTCGAGCTTCGAGCGAGCATGTCGCGTGGCGATCCGCACGCGGCCGCCACCAGGCCCGGCTTTGTCTCCTCCTACGTAGCGCCGTGGGTGCGTTCGGAACACTGGCCCGCCGGTAGCGGCTACGCCGCCGGGGAGGCAGAAACACCGCTTCTGACGCAAACGGATCTGGAGCCACTGGCGGGTCTGATCTCACCGTCTGCGCGTTGACACAGCCGACAAGATTTCAGGGGCTACGGAGAGTTGTCTATCCAGTCCGGCTCTTCCCGCAGAGGCCAGGCAAGTACCGCCACTTCCCTGTCGCGCTGCTGTTCGGCCGTTATCGCCTCCACGTGCCCGTCCACAAACACGGCGTTGGCATCGCCGGCGTCAATGTCGCCGCCGGGCGGGTTGTGATAGGTCGCGACACCGTCCTTGGGGTTTCCGTCCGGTCCGGCCGGACGCATGTTTGTGTCGTTGCGGGCAACGGAGTAGAGGTCCTCAACGACCCAGGTGTTCTCCTCCGTGTATGCCAGCGTGTCGGCCGCACTGTGAATCTGCGTCAGTCGGGTTACCTTCATGTGGTAGCTTCCGGGGAAGCCGTCGCCGTTGAGGAAGGCGTTCTGCACGTATGAGTAGCGGTAGTCCCCGCTTGCCACCCGCTCGAACGTCGGGCACATGTGGATATTGCGGTTCTTAAGGTAAGGCCAGAGGTACCCGTCCGGCTCGACGTCCGGGTCGTAGAGACCGCTCTGGCCCTGGCCGTTGTCCAGGAAGAGCCAATCGAAACTGGGCGGCAGCACCTCGTCGGAGTCCAGCGTGTACATCTGCATGGCGTCGCCGTAGCCGTTCAGGTTGCTGGCGCACTTGACGTTGCGGGCGGCCATTCGCGCTTTTCCCAGAGCCGGCATGAGGATCGACATCAGCAGAGCGATGATGGCGATGACGACCAGAAGCTCTATCAGCGTGAACGCCCTGGATACCGGAGGTCTGGAGTTCCTGCCGACATGCTGTATCTGTCCGGTATTCAATGTACTCACCTCGACATGCTGACGCTTGTGATGATACACGATGCATTTTAACGGCCTCCCGCCTATCGGACAACCACCTCCGACAGCTAATTGAGCCGGAACTGCCCTGATTGTTTGCGCCGGCCAGTGATGCCGAAAGGCCCGCTCAAGTTTTGCGGTTGACATCTTCGATGGAACTGATAGTTTCCTGCTCCAGAAGCGTATAGCACTTCGGAAGTCGGTGGACCGGCAAAGCCCCGGCAGGAGTCGAAGTCATGGACGACGTCCTTCTGCAGACCATCTGGCAGCAGCGGCGACCGGCCGAGAGGGCGTCGCACGTCAGTGGCCCCATTCAGATGCTCATGAAGTACCGTCTGGCGAAGCGCGTTCGCGCGCTGAGCAGCATAGCGGGCATATGGGACGAGCTGGTTCCCGCGGACATACGCGACCATACCGCTCTGGAGCGCATGGAACGCGGCACACTGATCGTGATGGTGGACTCGGCGGCCCATCGGTTCCGCCTGCAGATGCTGCTCAATGGTGGGCTGATGGCGCAGATCCGCCGGCGGTTCCCCGGGCCGCTCAACAAGATCCGACTGGTCCCCGGCCAATTCTATTCGGTCGATACCGCCGGGGGCGTACGATATGAGGTCTGACCGCATGCGACCGGCTGTGTTGCCGGTGGACATAAAGATGCCCCTCAACGATTCGGAGGTCCAGACGTGCCGGCCACTATAGCGTGCATCGCAGGCGAGGAGGTGCACAGGCAGTGGGAGGCCGGCAGGATCGCCGGCGATCGCATCGGTGCGCGGAACACACCCTTCGGCGAAAGCGGGGACATATTCACCGTCCGTGAGGACGGGATGGAGTTCCTGCTGCTGTCGCGATTCAGGCCCGGACTTCAGAAGACCGCTCCGCGTCTGGTCAATGACCGGGCGAACATCTACGCGCTGAAGGACCTCGGCGCAGAGGCCGTCATCGCCTGGGGACCGGCCGGCGCGGTGACCCACAACGTCGCCGTAGGCGACCTGCTGGTGCTCAGCGACGTAATCGACCAGACCTTCCTGCGCGAGAAAACTTTCTTCGAGGACTCGCCGCTGGGGTACCTGCGGCAGTTCCCGGTGTTCTGTCCGAGACTGCGGCGGGCCTTGGGCGACGTGCTGCACGAGATGAAGCTGGTGTACCACGGCACAGGCGTAGCGGCCGTGCGAGAAGGCCCGCGCCTGGAAACTCCCGCCGAGGTGCGGATGCTGGCCACCATGGGAGCGGAGCTTCTGACCCATTCGTTCGCGCCGGAGGTATTCCTGGCGAAGGAGCTGCAGCTCTGCTACGCGGGCCTGTGTTATGTGGTCAACTACGCCGAGACCGGCAGCCACCACCGCCCGTTTCCCTCGGTGGACCTGTTCGGCCATCCCCCCGAAGCACGCGAGCAGCAACGCCTGGCGTCGGCCGTCGGAGCTATGAGCGAGATCACCAGGAGAGTCGCCGAAGCCATCGGCGAGCCATCCCAGCCGTGCGAGTGCGCCGAGCCCATGGCCCGGCAAATCGAGCACTACGACCTGCCGACCGACTGGCGCCGGTGGTTCGCCTGATACCGCCAGGCGATGCCCCGGCCGCGTCCTTCCGAAAGCTCAGTTCGTAACCAGACGATGTGCTGACTTGCCCGAGCTTTCCGGATATATTGACAGCGTCTGAACACGCACTATATTGGGGCTTTTTCAAATCCCGCACCAGACTATGAGAGGTTCCCCGTGCGAATACTGTATTTCGATATCGACACGCTTCGCCCCGACCATCTCGGCTGCTACGGCTACCATCGGAACACCTCCCCGAACATCGACGCCATCGCCTCCGAAGGCGTCCGCTTCGACGAGTGCCATGTATCCGACGCGCCGTGCCTGCCCAGCCGGGCCAGCATGTTCACCGGCATGTTCGGCATACACAGCGGAATAGTCGGGCATGGCGGCTCGGCCGCCGACATACGCCCGGTGGGCATGGAGCGATCGTTCTCCACCATGGCGCAGAGGCCCGGTTTTATCTGGCAGCTTCGCCAGGCGGGACTGTACCCGGTGAGCTTCAGTCCGTTCGCCGAGCGCCACTCGGCGTGGTGGTTCCATGAGGGCTGGCGCGAGTTCGTGAACCCCGGCAAGGGCGGCGGCGAGCGGGCCGACGAGGTGGTGCCCGCCGCCATCGACTGGCTCAAACGCCACGGCTCCCAGGACAACTGGTTCTGCCACATCAACATCTGGGACCCGCACACGCCCTACCGCGCCCCGGAGGACTTCGGCAATCCCTTCGCGGATGAGCCGCTGGAGGACTGGTACACCGAGGAGATACTCCGGCGGCAATGGGACGACTTCGGACCCGGCACGCCGCAGGAGCCGGCCGGCGACATGGGCCGCGAAAGCTCCCACCCCCGCCAACCCAGCACTATCGAGTCCATGGACGACTACAAGCGCTGGGTGGACGGCTACGACTGCGGCATCCGCTACGCCGACGAATGGTTCGGCAAGGTGCTCCGGACGCTGGAGGACCTGGGCGTACTGGATGAGACCGTAATTCTGATTACGTCCGACCACGGCGAGCAGATGGGCGAGCTGAACGTCATAGGCGACCACGCCACGGCCGACCGCGCAACCTGCCGCGTGCCCATGATTGTGCGATTCCCCGGACTGCCCGGCGGGCGGGCAGACGCCTCCCTTCACTACCAGAACGACATCGCGGCGACTTTGGTTGAACTCGCCGGCAGCGAGGTGCCCGCCCATTGGGACGGCCGCAGCTTCGCCGACGCTTTCCGCAGCGGTGAATCGCAAGGCCGCGACGTAGTCGTATCCGGGCAGTGCTGCTGGAGCTGCCAGAGGTCGGTGCGGTGGGACAACTGGCTGTTTATCCGCTCGTATCACACCGGCCTGAAGCACTACGGCGAGAGGATGCTGTTCAATGTCGCCGATGACCCCCACGAGCTGCACGATCTGTCGTCCGAGCGGCCGGAGCTGGCAGACCACGGCCAGGCCCTGCTGGAACGATGGACAGCCGAAATGATGGCCACGGCAGTATCAGCGAGCGACCCCATGTGGCTGGTGATGCGCGAAGGCGGTCCGTTCCATACACGCGGCGATAGAACCGCCGCTTATATCGAACGTCTGCGTCAAACCGGACGGGAACACCATGCGGATTTCCTGGCAAAATACCCCACCGGATTGACGCAAGTGTGTGTATAATAACTGTCTTATCGTCGGACCTGGAACTCGGGAGATTCAGTGCAAGGCGATTTCACCGTTCCGCCAGGGGTGTTCTCCGCCGGCAGGAGGATGACATGAACATTGGTGTTTGCGCGAAGCCGGGCGACCTACCGGAAGAGGTCGAAGGGCTGGACTACATCGAGACCACCGTTGGGCACCTCCTGTGCCCGCTGGAAGGGGAGGATACATTCGACCAACGCCGCCGCGAGGCGGAATCGGCCCCCTGTCCGGTTACGGCGGCAAATTGCCTTATCCCCGGCGACCTCAAGACGACCGGCCCGGACGTGGACAAGGACAAGCTGGATGAATACATGCAGACTGTCCTGCGCCGGGCGCAGGTTGCGGGGCTGCAGATCCTCGTATTCGGCTCCGGCGGCAGCAGAAGGGTGCCCGACGGCTTTCCCGCGGGCGAAGCCCTGGAGCAATTGACCGCTCACCTGCGCAGATGGGCCCCCATGGCGCAGGACTGCGATGTGACGCTTGTGGTCGAGCCGCTGAACACGGGCGAGTGCAACATCATCAATGCCGTCCACGCCGGCGCCGAGCTGGTCCGCCAGGTTGACCACCCGAACGTACGACTGTTGGCGGACACCTACCACATGGCCATGGAGCGTGAGCCGGCGCTTAACATACGCCAGGCCGGAGCGCTCATCGCCCACGCGCACTGTGCGGACTCCCAGGGCCGCGTGCCGCTGGGCCTGGGCAAGGAAGACCACGGGGCCTACTTCAAGGCCCTCAAGGCCGTCGGCTACGACGGCGGCGTCTCCATCGAGGCCAAGTGGAGCAGTTTTGCAAAGCAACTGCCCAGAGCGCTGCAGGACCTCCGCGAGCAGATTGAATCCGCGTGACTGGCTTTGCGGGCTGCTGCGGATATGTGTGGTCGACTATAGCCGTTGGGTACGTTTGGGCAACAAACCCTTGGTTTCAATCGCCCCCTTTCGGGGGCTATTACGAATGGTGTCGCCACAAATCCACGCCCTTGCGGGCGTGGCTATTTTCAGTCGTCCCGGCCGAGCCGGGACTCCTCGCCCGACCGTTGTTTGAGGGTCAATCGCCGCGGACGTCGCAGCGCCGCCAGCGGGCGTCTGAAAGTAGCCACGGGCGAAGCGAAGCTGAGCCCGTGGGAAACGCCATCGCAAATGTTGGAGCCCCCGTCAGGGGGCGTCCGAAGGTAGCCACGGGCGAAGTGAAGCTGAGCCCGTGGGAAACGCCATCGCAAATGTTGAAGCCCCCGTCAGCGGGCGTCTGAAAGTAGCCACGGGCGAAGCGAAGCTGAGCCCGTGGGAAACG
>JBNGDC010000016.1:26442-67433 GCA_049975485.1 Phycisphaerae bacterium
CAGCGGGCGTCTGAAAGTAGCCACGGGCGAAGCGAAGCTGAGCCCGTGGGAAACGCCATCGCAAATGTTGGAGCCCCCGTCAGGGGGCGATTGAGAGGTTTTCTGAACCGGCCGGACCTCACGATCCCACCACGTCCTGCCGGCCGGCAGGCAGGTTCGGCGACCACGGACATCTCATATAGACCCTTCGCTTGACCACGGCATTCGCCCGCGCTAGGATGCTCCGGCCATGACGAAACGAACGGCCAGGCGCGGAGTATTCCTGACGGAGGTGGCCTCGAACGAGCCGCTGTGTCGGGATCATTATGTTCTTCGCCTGCCGGTGGCCGGCTTCCCCCCTACGTCCCCCGGGCAATTCGTGCAGATTCAGTGCCGCCGACCCGTGGAGCCGGAGAGCTTTCGAGTCGTGGACTGGTCCGAAGAGCGCCCGCCCCAACTGGGTCAGCCGGAGCTTACCGGTTCCCAGCCACTACTGCGGCGGCCGTTCAGTCTGGCCGGACGCCGCCGGAACGGCCAGACCGACGAGCTGGAGATAATCTATCGAGCCATCGGCAGGGGCACGAGCTGGATGGCGCAGGTCAAGCCCGGCGAGCAGCTCAGCATCCTCGGTCCGCTGGGCAACGGCTTCGCCGTAAGCGAGCGGAAATCAACGGCCGTCCTGGTCGGCGGCGGCGTGGGGGTACCTCCCCTGCTCTACCAGGCCGAGGCGCTGACGGCCGCGGGCAAGCGGACGTTCGCCTTCATCGGAGCGGGCACCTCCGACCTGCTGCCGGTCGCAACCGTTGCAGAGGTCCCCGGCGAACCCGAACCGACCGGGTGCGTGAAACGGCTGGCCGACCTTGGCGTGCTGTCGGTCATCGCCACGGACGACGCCTCGCTGGGTTTCGGGGGCTTCGTGAGCGACGCGTTCGCCCAATGGCTGGACCGCTCGGACCCGTCTGCGGACGACGTGGTGGTCTATTCCTGTGGACCTGAGGCGATGATGCGGACGGTGGGAGACCTGTGTATCTCGCGCGGTATTGAGTGTCGCCTGGCGATGGAACGACACATGGCCTGCGGGATGGGAACCTGCCAGTCCTGCATCGTGAAAATCCGCGACGACTCGCCGAAGGGCTGGTCATACAAGCTCTGCTGCACTGACGGGCCGGTCTTCGACGCCAGCGATATCATCTGGGACTGACAACCGGCGCCTGTGCCGACAGACCGGGCTGAAGAGAACACGAATTACACAGATGAGCACGAATGACACAAATAGCAACTGTTCAGGAAACCATTCGTGTAATCTGTCTTAATTCGTGTAATTCGTGATTTCCCGCCGCCCGAGTACGTCGGAACGCTCAATCGCCCAACACCTCATGCAGGCGCTGGTTTTCGCGCGTCAGGAACTTCTCCGTTCGCGGGCAGCGGATATGCCCCCACGGAAGCGGCGCATCCAGAGGTATGCAGCGGCAGGTCTCGGCCGCGGGGTCAACTCCGGTCTGCTCGAAGGCCCGCTGCCAGTGTGAATAGTCGAAGTGCTCGTCCCAGCCGTCCATGCGGGCGCCGCTTTCCCAGGCGGCGCGGATGACCCGCCCCATTCGCCTGTCGCCCCGGCCGATCAGGCCTTCCAGTATGCTCCGCTCTATGCGGTGGAACTTGAACTTTATCGGCGTGCGCCTGGAAAGCTCTCTCAGCCGCCGGCGAACCGAGAAGTAGTAGTCCGCATCCCGCATCGGCTCCCACTGCATGGGCGTGTGCGGCTTGGGAACAAACCACGAGACGGTCGCATCCACGCTCGCGGGATGGCCGTCCACTTCCTTCTTGCTCTGCGAGATGCGCCGGCAGAGGTGGAAAATCGCGTCGATATCCTCATCCGTCTCGCCGGGCAGACCGGCCATGAAATACAGCTTCACCCGCCGCAGGCCGGCTTCGTAGGCCGCCCGGACGCCTGCGAGTATGTCCTCGTCGCCGATGTCCTTCCGCATGGCCTGCCGCAGACGCCGCGAGGCCGCCTCGACGGCGATGGTCAGCCCGCTCTTTCGCACGCGTGAGGTCAGGGCCGGCAGGAGCCGCAGTTGCGTGCCGACCCGCAGCGACGGCAGCGAAACCGAGACGTGCCGCTCGGCGAATTCATCATGCAGCCGGTTCATCAGCTCTTCCAGATGCGGGTAATCGCTGCTGGATAAGCTCAAGAGAGCCACTTCGCGATAGCCGGTGTTGGCAATCGCCTCGCGGACGGTCCGGACGATCTCCTCCACGGGTTGATAGCGCACCGGCAGTCGCGTGGAGCCGGCCTGGCAGAAGCGGCAGGCGTTCGGGCAGCCCCGCATGATCTCCACTACTACGCGCTCGTGGACGGCCTCGGAAAGGGGCACCAGCGGCGCGGTGAGGTCCGGGGAGTGCGACAGGTCACCGAGGTGCGACCGCTCCACGTATTGCGGCACATCGTCTCGCAGCCGCCGCAGAGACGCGAATGCCCCTTGCTCGTACACCGGCTCGTAGAACCGCGGCACGTAGGCCGAGGGAACTGCCCGCGCCGCCTCCAGGAGGACATCGGCCCTGGCGGCGCCGTCGGCCCTGGCGCGTCTCACAATCTCCACCAGCTCCGGCAACGTGTTCTCGCCGTCGCCGGGCAGAAAGATGTCGAAGAAATCCGCCAGCGGCTCCGGCGCGTCGGCCATCGCATCCCCGCCGACCACTATGGGGTGCTGCCCGCCGCGGTCGGCCGCCGCCAGGGGGATGCCCGCCAGGTCCAGCATCGTCAGAACGTTGGTGACGCCCATGTCGGTCGAGAGTGACACGCCGAGCACGTCGAAGTCCGCCACGGCCATCCGGCTTTCCCACCCAAACAGCGGCACGGAGGCCTCCCGCATGCGCTGCTCGGCGTCGGGCATGGGGCAATACGTCCGGTCGCAGGCGACGCCGGGAAGGTCGTTGAGCACCTGATAGAGAATCTGCCCGCCCAGGTGCGACATGCCCACCGTGTAGGCGTCCGGAAACGCCAGGCATACGCCGACCTCGGCGGTTGCTGGCGATCGACCGCAGCGGGCGTTGGTTTCCAGGCCGATGTACTGACCCGGATTCCGCACGTAAGGAAGCAGCTCGCGACTTATCCGCTCGCCCAGGTCACGCATCAAACTGTCGCTCTCGCAGGTGAAGCTGGAAAATACCGTGTCTCATGATTACGTTATCTTAGAGAGACGGCACGCATGCCAAAAGCGCAAACGCCGTCGGTGGGAGCTTATCGGATGAGTCCTCAGCGGTATCTGCTGGCCCGGTCGCTGGTCGGATCGGCCATCGCCCTGATAGTCCTGGCGGCCGTGCTGTTCCTTATCAAGCTGCTGATCGACGTGGCGTACATAGTGGCCGGCGGCCTGGCCCTGGCGGGGCTTGTGCTTCTTCTGGCGGGCATAGTCATTCTGCGGTTCTAGGCGGCGAGGCGAGCAAACATGCAGAGCACAACGCACTACATGACGTTCAACACCGACAAGCACCGCGAGTTCGTCAACATCACCGGCGACGTGGAGGAGGTGGTCGCCTCAAGCGGCATAAGCGAGGGGATGGTGCTGGTTTCGGCGATGCACATCACCGCGGGCGTTTTCGTAAACGACGCCGAGAGCGGACTGCTGGCGGACATCGAGGAGTGGCTCGAGCAGCTCGCGCCGTTCCGCGAGGATTACCGCCACCACCGGACCGGCGAGACCAACGGCGACGCACACCTGAAGAATCTGCTTGTCCATCACCAGGTCATCCTGCCGATAACAGCAGGCAAGCTGGACCTCGGTCCCTGGCAGCAGGTGTACTACGCGGAGTTCGACGGCCAACGCCCGAAGCGGCTGGTCATCAAGGCGATGGGAGAATAGGACCATGTCCATAAAGTTCCGCTGTCAGCATTGTCACAAGACCGTCAAGGCGCCGGACTCCGCCGCCGGGCAACGCGGCAAATGCCCTTACTGCGGACTGACCAGCTATATCCCCGCGCCGGTCAGCGACGACGAGCTTATACCCCTGGCGGCCGAGGATGAGGAATTCGAGCAGCGCCGCCGGGAAGAGAACAGGCGGCTGATAGAGCAGGACCCCGCCGTCATCGCCGGCGGCGAGGGCGAGGAAGTGCCGCTCGAAGACCGGGACGACGTCTCGGCCGACGACGTTCAGCACCTGGTCGTGAACTACTGCATGGACATGGGCGAGGGCAACCTCGACCGCGCCAAGCGCCACGCCTCACGCCTGCGGCAGTGGCCCAAGGCCGCCCGACAGGCCATAGACGACCTGCTGAACAAAAAGACGCTCGAACCGGCGCTGGACAGCATCCCCCAGAAAGTCCTGATGGGCTTCCTGAAGGACCTCAAGAAGAACCTGGAAAGCTGACGACGCCGTACGCCGGTTGCCCGCGGCAAGGCAGGCCGTTGCGGCTACCGTCAGAAATCCTCCGCGTCCGGTGGCGGTCCCGATTCCGAAGGGCTGGAGTACATTTGCTCCATCTCTTTGGTGAAGGTGACTATGTCGCTGACCATCTGTGTCGGGACATGGAAAACGACACGGTCCAGGCCGTCGTCCTCGCTGGCCACCACCGTCACCGGCTGCTCGGTGAAATCCTCCACTATCGCCGGCGGCGTCATGCCCATGCCCCCGAACATGCGCATCATCAACTGCAGGTACGTGCCCGCGTTGAACAGCATAACCGCCTGAGTGCGGCCGCGGGTCTCGCCCAGCAGTTGCTCGACCTCCTCGCGGGCGGCAATCGGCCCGTCGGCGGCCCGTGCCCTAGCCAGCGCCTCCGACAGCATCACTTCCGCTCCGCCTGCCGTCAGGACCAGGTGCGTCTCGTCGGCGGCGGCTATACGGATGTTGACGTCGGGAGAACCAAGCAGCATCTGCATGGGCATCATCATCCCCATGCCGTCCTGTGAATGCTGGGCCAGAGTCAGCATGTCCACGGACGTCTCGTCCACCGTCTCGGTGTCGGCGCTGTGGGTGATCTTGAGTTCAGGAATGTCCTCCTCATTCCCGGCGGCCTGGGTAAGGGCCTGGTTGCCCGCTTCGGATAGCCGGGCCAGAAGCGACCGCACCTGCTGCGAATCGTCGCACTCCAGGACGCCGGCGAAGCCGAATGCCCCCGACATATGCCCCTCCGGGGCCGCTCCCCAGACGAACTGGACGGACTTGACCTGCCCGATCAGCTCCGCGCCTGCTTCCGCCAGCTCCGCGCGGGTTTCTTCATCCACTTCCTCGAGCTTGTTGATGTAGTGCTCCAGCCGCTGCCGGGTGATCTCCGGCGACCATTGCTGAGTGGTGAAACCCAACGCCATCATGTAGGGCATATCGGGCAGGCGGTCCAGAAGCTCGCCGGGAACTCCGCGCGTGGCGCGCGCGGCCGCGTATTCGCTGTCCGGGTTGTATTCAACCACCGCCTCAACCCGGGGACCCAGTTCGGTAACGTACACCCCCGCGGTAATCTGCCGAACCTGTTTGAACGTGTCCAGCATACTCGGGCCTATCAGCGACGGCTCCTTCAACGAGGCCAAACCTTCCATGAAATCCTTCGCCTG
This sequence comes from Phycisphaerae bacterium, assembly GCA_049975485.1. Lineage (GTDB taxonomy): Bacteria > Planctomycetota > Phycisphaerae > SM23-33 > SM23-33 > PUND01. Next base: position 31,971 of record JBNGDC010000016.1, read on the forward strand.
CGTAGTTGGCGCGGTGGTCGCATCGCTCGGGGCTTCCATCTGCTCGATCTTCTCCAGCAGTCCGCCCAACGCGTTTCGGATGCCCTCGACGTCCACCCACGCCACCACCTCGGAGGTCTCCAGAAGCTCGGCGTGACCGCCGGTCAGCTCGACAGGCCGACTGCGGGCCTCTGAGACCGCCTCAACGGCGACCGCCAGAGGGCTTACGACCACGTACTGTCCGAGAGAGGCCGCGTGAAACTCCTGCTCCACGCCGGCAAAGCTGAGCGTCGTGCCGTCGGCGCCCTGGGAGACTTTCGCGGCCGGCAGTACCGACTGCACGTCGCTGCCGGGAAGCAGCATGGCATAGGGAACCCGGGGCATGGACGGTTGGCTGCTGGGCCAACGGTCGAAAATCGTATCCAGCACGCCCGCCATGCCCGGCATCGAGGAGATGGTGGACTGTGCGATGGCCCGCGATATTTCCTTCTCGACGTCTATGCCCAGCGGCTCGGGGTTCAGAAGCACGACGGCGAAGCCGCCGTCGGCGTCGAAGCCCTCGCCCAGCGTCAATTCGCCGGCGATCGCCTCCAGCACGCCCTCGCCAAGGACCTCCTCGGCCTGCTCGGATATTCCCGTTTTCTCGAGGAACTCATCGGCGGTGTCTGTAGCCGACCTGACACTGCGGGCGACGACGAACCCCATCGCGTCGTGCGGAATATGCCGCATTACGTCCTCGCGCACAGGAACTTGTGCCGTTTGTCCCGAGGCGGCCGTGATGATACCAACACAGACAAGCGCCCCACTGATGACTGCCCTTCTCAAAGACATTGTTTCCGCTCCTTTCCGGTGAGGCATTGTAAAAGCTACGGACACCCGTCGCCACCGGCGGACAGTGAAAAAACAGCGAGGTACTCACCTTCCGGCAAGCATATCCACACCCGGCCGCGAGTACCGCCACGTTGCCCTTGACAGCGTGCGCGGAACCGGCCGACTGGAAAACCCGCACCAAAACGCTTATCATAACTTTCAGTCCCCCATGCTCCCCCAGCAGCGAAAGGAGATATATCGCTTTATGTGGACCAAACCATACGGACAGACGGGCAAAGACGTTTCGGTGGTCGGTTTCGGCGGGATGCGGTTCGACAACCCCGAAGACATCGACGCCAATGCAGAAGTCGTTCTGCACGCATACAAACGCGGGATCAACTACTTCGACACCGCTCCGGGATACTGCAAGGACAAGAGCGAGGACATTATCGGAGCGGCCGTCGCGCATATGGACCCGGGCACCTTTTACCTCTCCAGCAAGTCGATGGCCTCGGACGCGGGCAAGCTGCGGCAGGACCTGGAGAAGTCGCTGAAGCGGCTGGGTGTCGAAAAGCTGAACTTCTACCACATCTGGTGCCTGGTGACGCTGGACCAGTGGAACCAGCGCCAGCAGGGCGGCGCGGTGGCCGAGGCGCTCAAGGCAAAAGAGGAAGGCCTGGTCGAGCACGTGGTGGTCTCCAGCCACCTCATCGGCGATGAGCTGAAAGTGGTTCTGGAGGAAGGACCGTTCGAGGGCGTAACGCTGGGCTACTGTGCCATAAACTTCCCCTACCGCGAAGTCGCCGTGGAAGCGGCGGCCAAAAAGAACATGGGCGTGGTCACCATGAACCCCCTCGGCGGCGGACTGATACCGCAGAACGCCGAGCGGTTCGAATTCCTCAAAGGCCCGGACGACCCCTCCGTGGTATCGGCGGCCATCCGCTTCAATGTCTCCCACCCGAACATCACCACCGCGCTGGTGGGCTTCACCACCACCGAGCACGTGGACGAGGCGGTCGAAGCCGTCGAGGACTTCAAGCCCTATTCCGCCGAGCACATCCAGGCGATGCGCGACAAGATAATCGACTCCTTCGAGGGGCTGTGCACCGGCTGCGGGTACTGCGTGCCCTGCCCCTTCGGCGTGCCCATCCCCAAGATGATGGACGCCTACAACATGCGCATCCTGTCGGGTCCGGAGGAGCGGCACATTACCGACCGGCTGAAGTACCACTGGGACCTCAGCCCCGAGGACGCCGCCCTGTGCACACTGTGCGGGGCATGTGAGAAAAAGTGCACACAGCACATTCCCATCCGGGAGCGCCTGAAAGAGATAGCGGCCATCGCCGGTATCGACCTCGAGAAACAGCAGAAAGAGAAAAAGCAGAAGTCATAGTCCGCCGCCGGCGCAACACGCAATCAGGCACACCGGCCAGGTAAGGGCAAGTCGGCACGACCTTTTTCGGCATGCCGGGTCTGCGCGACCTTACCGCTGCTCGCTGCTCCACTGTTCGTGAAGCTCGGCCGCTGTCTTGGCGGCTTCGGTGTCCGGGTATTCCTTCATGCACTGGACAAGGCGCTGAAGAGCGCTTTCCGTAAGCCCCGCGGCATGAAGGTTTCGCGCTAGCTTGACCATGGACTGAGCCGCGGCTTCGGCCTGGTCCTCTGACTGGGCCGGTTCGGCCGGCTCCGCCTCTTCATCAGGCGGCGATTGCGGCCCGGTCGCTGTCGCCTCGTCGGCTCCGGACCATCGCTTCGCGTCCTCCACGGAGACGACCTCGCCGATGGCCTCGGCCGCCTCGGCCGTCAGGTTGTAGAGCCGCAGCGAGCGCTGCTTCCAACCGGAGCCGGCGAACCAGTCCCACGTATCGTCGGTGCTGTTGGCGAACGCCAGATAGGTCAGTCGCTCGACCATCAGCTCGCGGATCCTCTGCTTCAGCCCGTCGCTGAGCTTGTCGGCGTGGTCGTGCAGGGCGATATCGAGCAGGATCATGGCCTCGTTTTCCTGGAATCCCTGACGGAGCATCTCAAGACGGACCGACGATACCGCGCCCTCGGGGCCGGGATAAGTTATGTAGCGGGGATTGTTCCGATAGAGGTTATACCAGCGATGATACCGTCCGATGACGGCCCCGCCGTCCACCGACCAGAAGTCCAGCCCGATCCTGGCCACTCCGCGCCTGCTTTCGGTTGTCATAGCGTACTCCGCCACCGTCAGGAACCTCCCCGGGTGGCTGTCGGTGCTGAGATACCCCCGTACCGAAGTCATCTGGAAGAACTCCTGCCTGTGCCCCCGGCGAAGGTAACCACCACCGGGCGAACGATGGAAATGCCTGAAATCCACAATGCCCGGCATTTCCCGATAACCGATATCCCATCCGTCAATCTCCAGCTTGTCCCCGTCGGGGCGGGGATGTCCGCGGGCGTGCGTGAACATCGCCCACTGGATCCCGCCCCCGGCCCGTTCGAAGAATTCCTGGACCTGCGGATCGGTGGACCAGGAGTCGCCGAACACGCCGAAATACAGCACATCACGCGACCAGCCCATCTCCTCCACAATCTCGATGATCCCGTCGAATACCGGTTTCCAGAATCCCAGACTCCCCTGTCCGCCGAACCGCGGGGCCGCGACGGCCTCTGTGCTGCCGTCCGGGTTTATCTGCGTGACTGTTGGTTCGACCGGATCTCCGCCGCCCTCGTAGAGGTATAGCACGAGCACATCGGGCTGCCCGGCGTACTCATCGATCTTCCGCAGATAGCGGCGTAGCGGCCCGAAGTCCGGCACGAGAGTCCCCCCGCGACGGCGGAAGCGCACGATGGTTTCCTCGTTGCCCAGGTGCGTGTGGCGGATGAGGTTGACGTACAGAATGTTGTTGCCCAGCTCGCCAAGCAGCCGCAGCGATGGGTCCATGTACCTGAAATGCTCGTCCGACCACCGCTGCACCCCGTAGTGTCTGGCAATGGTCTCCGGGCTTTGCAGCATGTTGAGTTTACCTCGGAACTCCGGCGGCGAAGGCGCGCGCCAGCGTGCGACTTCCAGTATCACGGGCACTTCCCGCTCGCCCTGTCCGCTGACGGAGACGTTGAGCGCGCCTGTGTATGTGCCGGCCGTCGCGTCGGCGGGAACACGCGCGGTTACAAGCGCCACGGCCGGGCTGGAACGGTCCGACAGCTTCGCCTGAAGACCCGGGCCGGGGTATCGGATGTCCAGAACGCCGGCAGGCAGGCGATCGCCCCTTTCGCTCTCCAGTTCGGTCGCGCTAACAGTGAACGACGGCACGTTGCCCTGGCGCGAGTCGGAGACGACCAGTTTGGCGCTGTCCACGCCGTTCTTCGGCGCGACCAGCCGCATGGCAGCGGCCTCCTCCATCGGGTCGGGATAGCGGACCGTCTCGCCGATGCGCTCCAGCGGGTTGGCCGGCCAGACCTGAACGCCTTGCGGAGGGCTGACATTGGGCGTTATGCCGCCGGAGCCGGACGCCTGCAGGTCGATGTCCAGCACGCCGATGGTGGACCAACTGGCCCGGTCGCCGGCGTAGTCCGCCCAGTCGCTGCGGTAGGCGGCGGGATGGAACCTCAACGCAAGCACGTTGGTGCCCTCCCGCAACGCACCTGCCGGTATGGTTATCTCGCCCGATTCGCGCACACGCCTGTTTACCCGCTCGGTGTGGTCGGCTCCGCCCCACTCGGGAGGCCTGGGGATGGTGCCTCCCTCGTACCGGTAAACCTCCTTGGGGTAATCCTCGGCCAGCAGCTCTCTGTCCAGCTTGCCGGCCGGAAGGTGGTGGCGTGCGACCTCGCGGCCGTTGATGAACACGGCCACGCCGCCTCGGTACTTCAGTCTCAGCGTCAGGTCGCCGACGGCGTCGGGGTCACGGACCTCGAACTTGCCACGCAAGCTCAGCAGGACATTCCTTGGCTCGCCGAAGCCCCAGCCCTGGCCGCCGCCTTGGAACACAGGTCCGCTGACACGCACCCAGTCCGAGTCGTCGAAACGGATGGTCGTCCAGTTGGGCGGCGGTAGAGGAACCTCAATGGAACCGCGGAAATTCGGCTCGGTCTGTGTGCCGGTCGCCTCCGGGCCCCATGCGTAATAAGCCCGCCACGGGCTGTCGGTATTCAGAATCGGCCGGGCGGCGGAAACAAGGGAGCCGACGGACAGCACACACGCAAATACCAGCAGGAAACGGAATCGCATGAAGTACCTCGGCTTTGCACAGCGGATGTTTATGCCCTGGGACGCAGGTTGCAGTGTATCAGAATAAACCCCTGTCGGTCCCCTGCGTTCCGCAGGCACTGGCGGACTTTCGCCCTACCTTCCCAACGTCAGAAGCTTCAGGCCGAGTTCGGGGTCCATCCTCCTTGCGGCGTCCACGTCGCTGACCTCGAAGATGACCACCTCCAGCACGCAGAACACCGTAGCTCCGCCGCGCGGGCAGCCGGCGATGGTCTGCTCGCCGCCGCGGCCGATTGCGCCGTGGAGGTGCAGCTTGGGCCCTGACTCGTCGCAGAAAATGGTGCCGACGCCGGCAATCTCACGGGCGTCGTCGAACTCCACGGTCTGCGGATCGATAGGCCCGGTGGGGCTTTTCGGCCCGACCACCACCTTGCCGCTGCGAAGACCGCCGACAACTACGACGGCCGCACAGCTTATCCCCTCGTCGCGGGCTATCTTCTCGATGCCCTCGTACACATCCTCCCCATCGAACCCGCGGGCGACAATAACCCGACCGATACTGCCGACGCTGTAGTTCATAACCTCAGTCCACCGATTACGCGGATAGCAGCAAATTGCACGTGGCCCCGAACTCCATGCTTCGTGTAATCCATCCCGGCGCGTTGGGATTCGTGTAATACGTGCTCTCTGTGTCCTCAAGCAGTCTGCCGCATCCGGCCGCACTATTCGCCCGCGGCGTACCTCGCCTTGATGACGTTCTGTGAGACGTCGGTAATCTCAAGCTCGCCCATGGTCTCGACCATCTTTACAGCCAACTGCTCCGCGGTCACCCGCGACTGCAGCGAGCACTCGACTATCTGGTTGTGATAATTGACGTTGGCCACGCTGCTTACGTCTTCCATTTCCTCCAGCATGCCCTTGATCTGCACATACTGCTGGAAGCTGACGTCCCGGACCTCGAGCTTCACCTCACCCCGCCCGGACATCGCGTCCATCCAGAACCGCAGTATGTCCTCGCGGACCCTCGGGGCGACCTGCTGGGCCTGGGACTGCAGGGCCTGCTTGGCCGCCGACCGCCACACACGCTGCGCCCCGCGCGTAGCGGAGCCGGGCACGCTCGAGAGAAGCTGTCCCGTATCGGACCGATAGCACTTGATGTTGCTCTCGGCCTCGTAGGTGTGCAGCGTCATTCCCGAGATGTTCCTGACCTGCCCGCGTGCGGCGTTCGCCGAGCCGGTGATGAAAAGCTGCGCTCCGAACCGTTTGGCGACGGCCTGCGCCTTGGCTGCGTCATCCTCGGCAATGGCCGACTCCAGATCCCTCTGCTGAATGGCGTCTATCTGTTCACGATTGACCAGAAGGAAACCGCTCTCCTGGAGTATCTCCTCGATGGCGGTCTGCACCGTGGAGGTCCCCACGGTCTCGGTCTGCCAGTCGTCCTTCTCTATACGCTCGACAATGAAGACCATGATTTTCGGGCGACCCATCTGCTCAAGCAGGTTGGTAACTACGCCCCATGTGTCCTCTATGCCCTGTATGGAGACCACCACCCGGCACTTGACCGACACGATGCCGTCCGGGGCGGTCTCCTCCGAGATGATGTCGTAGCTGTGAACGTAGCCGGCCGAGCGGGCCAGTATCGTGTCCCGGACAAGCGTGAAGTCCTCGACCTGCGATTCGCTGAACACGTACGTTCCCGCCGCCCGCTCTACCGCCCTGCGCTGGGCGTCGCGAACGGCCTCGGCCTTGTCCATGCCCTGGCCGGTGATAATCACCTCGGCCAGGTTGTCGCCTCGGCGGGTGATGGTCGGCTCGTCCGGTTGGGCGCCGGCCACCGCGAGCACGCACAACAGGCACAAGGCCGAGACCCCTATCTGCAGCAGTCGCTTACGCATGATATTTCGTCCTCAATCGTCGGTCCGCAGCGAAACCGCCCCGCCGACCGCTCTGTGCTGGTCCGAATCTGTCGGCGGAAATCCGCCCGTTACCGGTCGCGGTGATAGTAAACCACCATATTCCACAGCGGGCGAAGCTCCAGCTCCACAACGGTCTCGGCCATGCCATCCTCCGTAATGCGCTGCGAACCCTCCACCACGTGAACGCCCTGCTGAAAGGCAAGCATATCCGTGCGGATACGGTCGTTGGTCGCCACAAAGTCCCGCACGGTGGTATCGGAGGATATTTCAAGCCCGCTGATCTGCTCGGCGAGCTTGCGGCGGGCATCCAGTTCGGCCGCCCGATACGCCATCAGTCTCGCCTGTGCCTCGTTGGGATTGTTGGTGTCAACGGCCGCGTAACCCGTCTCGCGCATCGTGGTGTTGATCCAGTCCGGCGCGTTCTGGGCCAGGGAGGTGGTCTCCTCGATGTCCGCGGGCGCCTCCCGCAGATACCGGGCCGGGGGAACGGCCATGCCCGTCTCGCTGATGACCCTGTCCTCGCTGCTGACGACCAGCTCATCGAGCTGCCTGACGTTGGCCTGGTCGCCCTGGTAATGGGTCTCGGCCCAGGTCCTGAGCGAGGCGTACACGGTGCGAAGGGTAACTTCCATCTCCACCTCGACCATCAGCTCGTCCTCGTGGTAGCGGACGCCCACCTCGCGGGCGCCCCGCAGGAAGGCCCGCATGTCCACGTCGATCTGGTCGCTCTCGGCGACGAAGTCGCGCACCGTCGTCCGCGAGCCGATCCGCACGCCTCTTATTCGCTCGGCCAGTCGCCGCATGGCCTCCACGCGCGCCCCGCGCTCGGCCATCAGTCGGCCCTGCGGGGTGCAGTGCGCCATCCAGAACTGCTTGGCAGCGGGGGTAAGCCGGGAAATGCTGACGGTCCCGCCGTCGGGGTTGGGAATAAGCGGCGACGGCTGCATCGACGGAGGAGGAGCGCCCACGCCGGTCTCGGAGAGGACCTGGTCTTCGGTATTGACGACAATCTGGTCGAAGTCCTCGACCCGCACAGTGTTGCCCCTGTAGTGGCGGTTGTGTATCTGCTTGAGGGTGGCGACGACCGTCCGGAGAGTCACCTCCATATCCACCTCGCAGGTGCCGTCCTCCATGTATCGCTTGTCGGTCTCGCGGACGCCGCTGAGGAAGGTGTCCAGCTCGGTCCGGATAACGTCGGACTCCGTTACGAAGTCGCGAACGGTGGTCTCGGAGCTTATCTGCAGGCCCTGGATGCGCTCGGCGAGCTTGCGGATGGCGTCCGCCCGGGCGGCGCGATAGGCCAGCAGCTTGTTCTGTGCCTCTCTCTGAAGGTCTGCGGAATCCTGCCCGACCAGCGGGCCGGCGAATATTGCCACAACGGCAAGAAGCCCAAGCGTCCTGAAGGTTCTGCCCATCGCTCACTTCTCCTTTTAGATAAGGGCGCTGCGCGCCCGGGGCGAACGCACCGGTCAACGTCTCCGGCGGTGCGGATTTGCTACTGCTGTGCTTCCTGTCTCACCCGCTTGCGGGCCTGGATGTACTTCTTGTCAACTTCCAGCTCCAGCGCCCGGTCGTAGTATCGCTCGGCCTGGTCGAAGCGACCCAGCGCCTCGCACATCAAACCGGCGTTGAACATGGAGCCGTGGTCGTCGGGGTTGATCTCGATTGCCCGCTCGTACAGCTCCAGGGCCTCGGCGTACTCGCCGCTGACGGCGAATTCGGTGGCGTCCTTGGCGACGTCGGACTTACCGCCGGACAGCTTCTCGGTCACCGTAACCCTGTGCGGGCTAATCTTGGCAACGAAGGTATCGACACACTCGCTGATGAGCTGGCTGACTATCTGGTCCGTGGGAGGCAGGTCGTCGCCCGAGAAGCCCATGTACTTGACCATCTGGGCCGATCCCTCATCGTCCTCGGAATCGAATTCCCGGGTAACCGTCACGGTAGCGAGTGTTTTGGAGGTGCTCACGTCGTCCATCGTGAAGTTCACCGAGGCCATGCAGTACCGCCGGGTGTAGTGAACTGTCTTGGTGCTCTGCCGCAGCGGGTCGAAGGCGGTGCGTGTGCCTCTCTCATCCCTTGTGTTGACCCGCACGGAACCATAGATGATGGCCTCCACCTCGGCTATCTGCCCCATCTCGACGGCCGAGGAGGTATCGGAGATGGCGAGCTGAATGTCCCGCTCGTCCATGATGGCGCCGAGGCGCTTGCGGTCCACCAGTTCGTAGCGTTTGTATTCGCGGTTGTATTCATCCAGTGCGGCGGCCAGCTCGTCGGAGGCGATATCCCCCCACCTTCGGTCCTCGGCGGTCTGCCCGCCGAACTCCGCTACCGCCACCCGCCGAACGTCCGAGGGGATGTTGTATTCGGGCATGCGTTCGTAGGAGAGTGTGATTTCCTCTCCCCCGCCGCAGCCGAGAAGCATGACGAGCGAACACAGAAACGCACCAGTCAAGGAAATGCGAGGAACCAGACTCACCGTGAAACTCCCTTCTCCGCTCGCAGCGGGCGTCAAAGAAACGAGGCCCATGAGATATCCGTAAGGTGCGACGGCAACCTATACTGCCACACCGGCTGTGGTGCAAGTGTGGAGCCCAAGAAAAACCCTCGACCCGCCTGGAGAGGTTGTGTAAACTACCGGTCCGCTCGGGGAGCATTATTCCCACCTGGGCGACGGTTTGCGGTTGACACGGGCGGATAGTGCGGCATAATGCAGGGCTTCGACTGTATCCCCAGAGTGCTAGGGCAAAACCAGATGAAGACGTTCATGGCAAAGAAGGAAGATGTCGCCAGGCGGTGGTACATCGTTGACGCCGCCGACAAGGTGCTGGGTCGTATCTCCACCGAGATCGCCCGCGTGCTGATGGGCAAGCATCGGTGCGAGTACACCCCGCATACCGATGTAGGTGACTTCGTTATCGTAATCAACGCGGCGAAGGTCCGCCTTACCGGCAAGAAGCTCCAGCAGAAGTCGCACGAGCGATACAGCGGTTACCCCAGCGGCAGGCGCGTCGTGCCGCTGGCGGAAGTGCTGGCCGAGAACCCCGAACAGGTCGTTCGGGAGTCCGTCCGGCGGATGCTTCCCAAGAGCAAGCTCGGCCGGCAGATGCTCGGAAAGCTGAAGGTTTACGCAGGTGAGGACCACCCGCACCAGGCCCAGCAGCCGGAAGTGTTGGAGCTGTAGCCACAACAGGAAACCACGCATATGGCAGAGCAGCAGGAACAAAAAAAAGAGGTAAAGCAGCAGGAATCGGCGGAATCGATCGCTGCGGTCGCGACCGCCGAGAAGCCGCAGGAAAAGCCCTCGCGCACGGCCCCGCCGCCGCCGGAAGGCCAGCACTACTGGTGGGGTACGGGCCGGCGCAAAGAAGCCGTCGCCCGTGTTCGTATCCGACCGGGCAGCGGCTCTTTCACCGTCAACGGCCGTGACGCGAACGAATACTTCACCCAGCTTCGCGACCGCGAGGGCGTGGTAACGCCGCTGGCGGTGGCGAATATGGTGGGTTCCTGGGATGTCTGGGCCAACGTCAAAGGCGGCGGCTACACCGGACAGGCCGGCGCCGTCCGCCTGGGCCTCGCCCGCGCCTTGGCTGAAGCCGTTCCCGAGCTTTACGAGGAACTGCGCCACAGAGGACTGCTCACCAGGGACGCCCGGAAAGTCGAGCGGAAGAAGCCGGGCCAGCCGGGCGCCCGCAAGAAGTTCCAGTTCTCCAAGCGTTAAAGAAACTGGCATCGAGAAATCAAAAGCCCCGGCGGTCTGACACAGACCCTGGGGCTTTTTGCTGGACCAAGACCGTGATCGTTCCGGAGCGACACATGACAAAGGACTCAAAGATACGCGTGGTGCTGGTCGGCGGCAGCGGATACGCCGGATTCGAGGCGGTGCGGTGGCTGCTCCGCCACAGCCGCGCCGAGCTGGTGGGCATATTCGGGCCTCAGGGCGAGCTTGGCGCCATGGAGCAGTTCTACCCCCTGCTGAGCAAGCAGGTCTCGCTTTCCCAGGAACTCTACACCCCCGAAGCCGTGAAGAAACTCGACGCGGACGTCGCCATGCTGGCCGTTCCGCACAAGGTAGCGATGAGCTACGTGCCGGCTCTGTGCGAGATGGGACTGCGGGTGATCGACTTCTCCGCGGACTACCGGCTGCACGACCGCAAGGTCTATGAGCAGTGGTACTGCGAGCACAGCGACGCCGACCGGCTGGACCAGGCGGTGTACGGGCTGCCGGAGTACTATTCCGAACAGATCCGCGGAGCGGACCTGGTGGCCAACCCCGGCTGCTATCCGACCTCGGCCATCCTGCCGCTGGCGCCCCTGCTGGCTGAAGGGCTGATAGAGCCGGACGGCATAGTGGTCAACTCCGCCAGCGGCATCACCGGCGCCGGGCGAGCGCCCAGTGCGATGATGCACTACCCCGAGCGCAACGAGAGCTTCGAGCCGTACAAAGTCGGCTCGCACCGCCACATGCCGGAGATGGAGCAGGTGCTTTCGGATATCTCGGGCGCGACGACTACGCTGCTGTTCCAGCCGCACCTGTCCCCGATGGACCGCGGGATACTCAGCAGCATCTACGCCCGCCCCACGGCCGGCGCGACCGAGCAGAAGCTCACCGACGCGCTGCATGCCGCTTACGACAAGGCGGCCTTCGTGCGCGTCCGCGAGGACGTGCTGCCGGCGACGAAATACGTCGCAAACACCAACTTCTGCGACGTGGCCGTCCGACTGACCAAGGGCACAGTCGTCGCCTTCGGAGCGGTGGACAACCTGATCAAGGGAGCGGCCGGACAGGCGATACAGAACATGAACGTCATGTTCGGTTTGGACGAGCGGACGGGACTGTATTAGAAGACCATTCGCCTGTTTTCGGGCGAGAAGAACACGAATTACACGAATGGCCGCAACCAGCAATCCGTAGAAGCTGCATTCCCTTGGCTGGTCTGCTGTATGGACTTCGAACAAGCGGCGTGTCAGGCCCGAAGGGCCGACAGAAAATAGCCGGGGGCGTCAGCCCCGGAAAGAGCCGCAAAATGCTCTTAGCCCCGAAGGGGCGACAGAGTTGGCAGACTCTGGAAAATCCGTGTAATCGCTTCTGAAATTCGTGAAATTCGTGTTCTCGGGCTTCTGTTACGAATAAACGCGATATGAAAGACCAACGTCACATAACGCTTCCGGCCGGTTTTCTCGCCGCCGGTGTGCGTTGCGGCATCAAGAGCCGCGGCGAGGACCTGGCGGTTATCGCGGCCGATCGACCGGCCGCCTGCGCCGTGCTGACAACGCGGAACCAGGTGGTCGGCGCGCCGGTGCAGTGGTGCCGCAGCGTGCTGCCACGCGGCCGGGGACGTATGCGCGGTATCGTCATCAACGCCGGATGCGCAAACGTCTGCACGGGCAAGGCGGGTCTGCGCGACGCCGGGACTATGGCGAAACTGACGGCCTCCCGCCTGGGCGCGACCAGCGAACAGGTCCTGGTGGCCTCCACCGGCATCATCGGACACCGGCTTGAGATGGACAAGATCCGCCGCGGCATAGATGCCGCCGGAGACGCTCTGGGCACCGACAACGACGCCAAGGTCGCCCAGGCGATAATGACCACGGACACCCGGCCGAAATCCGCGGTCGCACGCGGAAAGATCGGTGGGCGCGAGTTCACCGTCGCCGGCGTCGCCAAGGGATCGGGTATGATCGCACCGAACATGGCCACCATGATCGCGGTCATTACCACCGACGCGGCGGTTACGCCGGCTGCTTTGCATCGCGCGCTGGGCGAAGCGGCGGATATGAGCTTCAACGCCGTAACGGTGGATTCCGACACGTCCACTTCGGACACGGTAGCAGCTTTCGCCTCGGGCGCCGCCGGCAACAAGCCGCTGACCGCCAAATCCACCGGCTACAAGACCTTCACCCGGACGCTGCGGCAGGTCTGCGTGGACCTGGCCGAGCAGATCGCCGCCGACGGCGAAGGCGCGACCAAGCTCATCCGCATCCGCGTCCATGGCGCGACGGGTAAGGCCGACGCGCGGACCGCGGCGTTTGCCATCGCCGACTCCCCGCTGGTCAAATGCGCCGTCCATGGCGGCGATCCGAACTGGGGCCGCATAGCGGCGGCCGCCGGCAAATCGTCCGCTCGCGTGGACAGCGAGAAGATGTCCATCCGCATCGGCGGCGTGACGGTGTTCTCGCGCGGCCGCGGGCGGAAGTTCGACATGAAAGCCGTTGAAAAGCACCTCGCGGGCAATAAGGTGGAGATCGAATGCAACCTGAACCTCGGCTCCGGCGAGTTCACGGCATTGACGTGCGACCTCTCGGCCGAGTACGTCCGCATCAACGCCGACTACCATACGTAAATTTGTGAGGAGCACCGGATGACTATCGGAGCAGGCGGAGAGGAATGGCGGATCATGCAGACCGGTTCGAAGGGCTATGACCCTTCGGCCGACTCGGACGTACTCGCCGAAGCCAGGAAGAACATAGACCGCATCCGCAAGCGTGACGTAGCTCTGCGGGTCGTGGACTCCGGCGGAAAGCCGCTTGCGGGAAGGCAGGTGGAGATCAAGCTCAACCGCCACGCGTTCTGCTTCGGCGACCAGCTCTGGGCGCTGGACCGCATGTTCCGCTTCAACCAGGCCGAGACCGACCGCGCCCGATACTGGAAGCTCCGCTTCGCCGACGTGCTCAACTCCGCCAACGCCCTGTGCTACTGGACGGAACGCCCGAGAAACGACGGACCGAAGACCGAGGACATCCAGGGCCGGCCCCAACTGGACGGATTCCGCTACTGCGTCAACTGGGCGGCTTCGGAAGGCCTGACCGTCAAGGGTCATCCGCTGGTGTGGTCCATCCCCAAGTGCGTGCCCGACTGGGTTATGCGTTACGACTACGAAACACAGATGAAGTTCCTGGAGGTCCGCGTCCGCCAGCTCATTTCTGCGGCCGCGGGGAAGGTTCGCATCTGGGACCTGGTCAACGAGGCGCTGTGGGAACCGGCGTGGAAGAATCTGCCCAACCGCAATTGGCCTCACATTGAAGACATTGAGAACATAGCGGACTACATAGCCCCCGCCGTCGGCTGGGCCAGGGACGAAGACCCCGACGCCTGCTACATCATCAACGACTACGGGCTGATGTCCGACAAGACACGGGACGAGCAAGAGCTGAAAAGCTCGGACGGCACCGTGGTAACGTCCCAGCTGCAGCGCAAGCGGTTCCGCCGGCTCATCAAGGTGCTCGGCGACCGTGGCTGTCCGCCGGACGCCATGGGCCTGCAATCGCACACCGGCGGATGGGTAAGCCCGCGCGAGCAGCAGGCGGTCTATGACGAGCTGGCCGAAGCCGGACTGCCGCTGCACATCACGGAGTTTTCCGCACCGACGCGAGAACTGAGCGGTGATGGAGAGCTTACCGATGAGCAGACACAGCAACTGCTGTCGCAATACGTCTCCAACTATATGACTGTCGCGTTCGGTCACCCGGCTATCGAAGCGTTCTTCTTCTGGGGCTTCATCAACCAGGCCGTCCGCTTCCGCGGTGAGAACTCCGGCCATGAGACCACCGTCGTCTATGACACCGTGCGGCGGCTCATCCGCGACGAATGGACCACGCGGGAATGCCTGACCACCGACGAGAACGGCTGCGTGAGCTTCCGCGGCTTCTTCGGCGACTATTCGCTGCGTTGGCAGGTGTCGGAAGATCAGACCTGCGGCACGCGCTTCCGCGTGGCGGCCGAGCAGCAAATGCCGCTGACTCTCCAGGCCCGCCCGCTGACCTAGACTCGCGAGTTGCGCCTTGCGCATCACCAACGGTGGGGGGCAACTTCTGCCGTCTCTATGGCTGACGCAAAACAGAAGCGTTTCTACGCAAAAGGGGCTTGCCGGACGATGTCGGGGCGTTAGGATATAATAGGTAACATTCAATTTCATAGCGGCGCTATCGCCGGAGGTGCAAGAATGAAGATGCGCGTCAGTCAAGTCGTTGCTCGTTCTGGCTTTACACTCATCGAACTGCTTGTAGTCATCGCCATCATCGCGCTTCTCATGAGCATACTCATGCCCGCGCTGGGCAGGGCGCGTGAGCAGGCCCGGCTGACGCGCTGCATGGTCCATTTGCGGGGCGTGGCGCAGGCGCACCACACCTATGCACTGGAGAACAACGACTACATACCAGGCGAACGCGGTGTGGCCGACCCCGACCATCGATTCGACTGGGAGAAGACACCCGTAAGCACCGGCTGGCTGGCCGAGGATGGCGCGCTGCCTGACCCGAAGATATGGCTGTGCCCCTCCGACCGCAGACCCACGGGCGTGGAAGGCGACCACCTGCACACATACAGCTACACCCTCAACGGGCGGACCGGCGTAGCCCCGGGCGAAGACGGCAAGCGAAACCCCCGCATGATAGACGGCGCCGGCGGACACGAGATCCGCCCGCGCCGGCTTTCGACCTTCCCCAACACGGCCGACTACATCCTCGCCGGCGAGGAGAACACCGGCACCGAAGAGGGCTATCTGATAAACGACCCCCGCTTCACCAACGAGGACATCTCCGAAGGCCGGCATCTCGGCGACCAGTCGGCGGTCGGCTACATTGGCGGCGGCGCCGGAACCATACCCCCGGACATAAACCTCTGGAACGACCCGGATTACTGGCCCGTCCCCCTGGAAGAATAGCCCCGCCACAGTATCTCCAACGGCCCGCATATCCGCTGTAACCGTCATAATCCGCATACTTTACGGTGTTTACCTTTTGCCTAATTCCCCGGCTTTGGTATGCACTTGAGCAACTTTTGCCCTTCGCGCCTCACGGCCGCGCGGTATCATAGCAGGTGCACCAAGGATTGCCTTTGGAGGTGATCAACCGTGCCTGAGCCACTGCGACACAAGTTGAAAATTCTGCTTTACATAGTGCTGAGCTTTGCGGCCCTGTGCTGAAGTCCGCCCCCCGGCGGACAGCCGCGAGTGCTCGCACTGCGTAACTCCTCCCCGACGGCCCGCCTTGCGCGGGCCGTCTTTATAACACGAATGGCACGAATGCCTCCGAATGACACGAATGGCTCCCTGATGCCAATAGCGCGAATGCTCTCGGCAAGCAGGGTCGCGCAAGTCGCGCTGTTTGCGACTTGCCGACGCGATTGCTTCGTGGCCTTCGTGACACCCCGCTGTCAGGCCTTGCCCAGGCGCTTGATAAACTCGTCCTCGTCGATGGTCTCGACCCCCGCCTGCCTCGCCTTGTCGTACTTGCTGCCGGGGTCGGCTCCGACGACGACGAAGTCCGTGTTCTTCGACACGCTGGAGGTGCACCTTCCCCCGGCCGACTTGACGGCCTGCTCCGCCTCCGACCGTGTGAAGTTCTCCAATGAGCCGGTGATGACGACCGTCTTGCCCGCCAGCGGACCGGCCGTGGAGCCCCCACGCTGGGATGACATATCCACGCCGACGTCCTTGAGCCGCTTGATTACGTCCCGGCCCTGACTGCTCTGGAAGAACTGCGCGATGCTCTCGGCGATGGCCGGTCCTATTTCCGGTATCTGCTCCAGGTCCTCCTTAGACGCGGCGGCGATCCCCTCAATATCGTCGAAGTTATCCGCCAGCACCTCCGCAACTCGCCCGCCCACGTAGCGTATGCCAAGACCCGCCAGCACGCGTCGCAGTCCGCGGTCCTTGCTTTCAGCGATGGCCGACAGCACATTGTCCGCGGACTTCTCCCCCATCCGCTCCAGCTCCACCAGGTCCTGCTTGCGGAGCTTGTAGAGGTCGGCGAAGTGCCGCACCAAAGTCTTGTCCACCAACTGGTCGATAAGCTTCTCGCCGAGGTGGTCGATGTCCATCTGGTCGCGGCCGGCGAAGAACTTCAGTCGTTCGCGTAGCTGGGCCGGGCACTCCGGGTTTACGCACCGCAGGTACACGCCGCCCTCGTCGCGGGCGGTCGGACCGTCGCAGGCGGGACACTTCTCGGGCGGGCGGATGGGTTTGGTGTTCTTCGGCCGCTTCTCGTGCACAACGGCCACCACCTGCGGGATGATTTCACCGGCCTTTTCCACCAGTATCCGGTCGCCGACGCGCACGCCGAGGCGATCGACCTGGTCGAAGTTGTGCAGCGTGGCGCTGGTTACCGTCGTTCCGGAAAGCTGCACCGCCTCGAAGTGCGCCACCGGCGTAATCGTCCCCAGACGTCCCACCTGGTACTCGACCTCGGTCAGCGTGGTCTCGGCCTGCTCGGCCTCGTACTTGTACGCGATGCACCAGCGGGGATACTTGCTGGTCGCGCCCAGCTCGTCGCGCAGGGCAAGCTCGTCCACCTTCACCACCATGCCGTCGGTGGCGTAGTCCACCTCGCCGCGGCGGCGGAGCCAGTCGTCTATCGCCTCCAGGGTCTCGTCTATATCGTCGCAGACCGTCATGCCCCGGCTGATGGGGATGCCCCACTGCTCGAACTTCGCGAAGACCTCGCTTGCGCGATCGGCCACCGGTTCGGAAAGCTGCCCGATGCTGTGGGCCAGAAACGCCAGGTTCCGTTCGGCGACGATTTTCGGGTCGAGCTGCTTGAGCGTGCCGGCCGCCCCGTTACGGGGATTGGCGAAGGTCTGTTCGCCCTGCTCGGCGCGGCGGGCGTTGAACTCGTTGAACTCGCCCGTCGGCCAGTATATCTCGCCGCGGGCCTCGAGAACATCGGGCCAGTCGTCCCCCCGCAGACGAAGCGGCACCGCGCGTATGGTGCGAACATTGGCGGTAATATCGTCTCCCTCGACGCCGTTGCCGCGCGTCGCGGCCATGGCGAGCCGCCCGTCCTCGTAGCGCAGCGACACGGCCACTCCGTCCACCTTCGGGTCCACCAGATAGTGAAACTTCCTGTCGCCCACCTCGCGCCGGACACGCCGGTCGAACTCGCGGACCTCTTCGGCGTTGTAGGTGTTCTCGATGCTCAGCATCGGCACCGAGTGGGTGACCGTCTCGAAGCCCTCTATCGGCTCGCCGCCGACGCGCTGGGTGGGGGAGTCCGGCGTGACAAGCTCAGGGTGCTTCTTCTCGAGCCGCTCCAGCTCCTCGAGAAGCTTGTCGTACTGGCGGTCGGAGATCTCCGGCTCGGCCTTGACGTAATACAGCCAGTCGTGGCGGCGAATCTCCTCCCGCAACTGCTCGATGCGCTGTTTGTCGTCGGCCATCGCCTTTTCTCCAACGCCGGCTGCGTCAGGTTCGCGTGCCGTCGTCCAGACGGCCGTAGGTCCAGCCGTCCAGTGTCTGCTCGTAATCCACAATATCCCCGGGCGCGAAGAAGAGAGCGATCTCGCGACCGGCCGATTCCGCCGAGTCCGAACCGTGGCATAGGTTGTGTCTGCGGGACATGCCGAAGTCTCCGCGGACGCTTCCCGGCGGGGCCTCGCGGGCGTTGGTGTCTCCCACGAGCCGCCTGACCGTCGCAATGGCCTCCAGCCCCTCGACGACCATAGCCACCACCGGTCCCGAGCAGATGAACTCCATCAACGGCTCGTGAAAATCCTTGCCCTCGTGCTCCGCGTACATACGCGAAGCCGTCTCGCGGGATACCGAGAGCATCCTGAGGGCGACAATCTTCAGTCCCTTGTCCTCGACGCGCGAGATAATGCGCCCCACCAGCGCCCGCTGGACCGCGTCGGGCTTCAGCAGCAGCAGTGTTCTTTCCATTATCACCTCCGGATTTGGAACTTTACGCATCCCCACCCGCGCCGGTCAAGCACGGCTGCGGGCACCGGCGGAAGCCGTCTGTGCAGATGGTCCCGGCGGGACTTCGCGAATTTCCCCTCCGTGCTACTTAGCCCGGCCCTTCCTGTACCGGGCACCAAAAGAGATATATGGTACAGCCGGGTGGTCGGCTCGTAAGTTCCTGCGACACCGGCAACGGGTTCGTGCATTTCAGTAAGGCGGTAACGAACCATCTTGAACAGCCAAATCGTGGAGGCGCGGACGATGAGAATCACCAAACGGACAGTAGTTGCCCTGCTTGCGTTGGCGGCGACGGGCGTGGGCGCTGAGGCGCAGGTCCCGGCCGACGCCGATGTTGAGATACGAATGGAAGGCGCTGTCTTCCAGGAGGCCCCGCGAAGCGAGGACCCGAGGGACCTGTGGCTGACGCTGACCCGCCGCGACGGGCAATGGGCTACCGACGTCTGGGGCTGGGCGTGGAACTTCAACCGCGCCGAGCATTTCGGGCGAGTCCTCTCCGCCGACCAGACCGGCGAAAGTCACAACATCAAGGTACACCTGGAGGTGGACGGCGACCCGTGGGTCAAGGGCGACGTCACCACCTACGATCTGACGCTGGAGTTCTCCGGCGACGATGTCACCGGCAGCTATACCGGCACGTTCAAGGGCGAGCGGATTGACGGCACAATCGACGGCACTCTGGAAAGACCTCTTGAGCAGGCCGCCGGTTATGAGCCGCCGCAGCCCGGAGAGCACCCCAGACTGCTGTTCCGACGCTCGCAGCTTCCGGAGCTTAAGCGCCGCGCCGAGACCGAATGGGGCCGGCAGCTTATCGAACGAATCAAAGGCATGGAGAACGACGGGCTGGCGATGGGGCTGATGTACCAGCTCACCGGAGAGCAGAAGTACGCCGACCGATGCAGGGAGATACTCACCCGCGACCGGAACGACTTCTCCGGCGGTCCGTTCAACACCGGGCATTACCACGGCCCGCGGCAGATGCGCATGGGCATGACGCTGGATTTGGCGTGGGACGGACTGGACGAGCAGTTCCGCTCCATGATTGCCGGGTATCTATGGTACTACAACTCGCGAAGCTTGCTGCGGCCGAGCCACCTCGCGGCCAAGACCAACCAGGCGCCCGGCAGCAATTACATGGGTAAGCTGATCCCCGGCGCCTACACCAGCCAGGCCGCTATCTGGGACGCCCCCGGAGCGTTCCCGCCTCCGCCGGTCGAGCCGAAGATGGTTGAGATTGCCCCGCCGGAGGGTTTCCCGGTGGGCGACGGTGTACCGGTCGCGGAGCTGCGCGACGGGGCGGTCATCGATCAGTGGCTCTTTGCCGGTCCGTTCTGCGCGTGGAAGCACGGCGAGGACTACCTTGTGCTGTCCGAGTGGCGGCAGGCGCCCGGAGAGGGGCACTACTACCAGCACTGGGGACTGGACTACCTGGAGTCGCTGGGCGGCGCGGCCGAGGCCCGGCCCGAGTCGGGAACGCAGGTCACCTACCACGGTCGCAATGCCGAGTTCACCCTCTACGAGCCGGCGGACACCGCCGGCATCCCGACGCTCGACGTCTGGGCCGACTGCGACGACGTGCCGTCTGCCGCGGGCTACTACTACACGGTGCTCGACGCGGACGAGGCGGGCTGGTACACGCTCAAGCTCGAAGGCCCGACCGACAGGGCCAGCGAGGTCAACCGTTACCTGGGCAATCGCTACGAGCAGTTTTCCGCCGACCCCGAAGCCAAGGACCACGTGGCCTTCCGCCTGGACGCCGAGGCGTATCTCGCAGGTGAGAAACTCCACCACGGCGACGCCGTGCATCTGGCGCCCGGCCGCTACCCGCTGCTGGTGCGGGCAACGACGCGGCAGTATCAGGTTTATCTCCGGCCGCGACCGGAGAGGACCACCGAGGCCGACGCCGAGGCCGACCTCGCCACGCGTATGGCGCAGTACGACCGGCAGCTGCCGGTGTGGGAGAACTACTGCAACGCGTATTATCGCCGGCCGCTGTACCGTATCGCCGAGCGGAAGCTCCACAGGTTCGACAGGTGGGTCCACGGCGACGGGGCCTATCCCAACGAATCCGGCGCCTATCACGATGTATCCAGCCGCGAGGGACTCACCGCCCTGCACGTGTACCGCAACATGGCCGGCGTGATGCTGCCAAACAGCCGGATGTATCTGCCGAGCTATGTCGCCCGCGGCAAAGGTGACGCCGACCGGTTCGCCATCGGTTTTGCGGCCACTCCGGACGAATATAAACCCGCCGTGCTTTGGGCATGGCAGAACAGGGACGATTTCGGCGACAACCCGGTCTATCACTTCTTGAACTACCCGCGGCAGATGGAGGCGAAAAACCCCGAGGGGATAATCCCCACGCCCTACGTTGACAGTCAGATGGGCTACTACCAGTTCCGTAACGGCTGGAAGGGCGATGAGACCGTAACGGCCCACGTGTACTACAAGAGCTTCCCCAAGACCGGCTGGAACCGCCCCAACGCCGGGACGTTCTGGCTCAGCGGGCTTGGCCACACCTGGGCAGTCCACCACCACGACCGCGCGGGCAACCGCGTGGCCGAGGAGAACGTAGTGCTGTTCCCACAGGATCCGACCAACAAGTCCCTCGGCGGTCGGGTGATAAGCTTTGCCCCCGCCGGAGACGGAGGCGGAGCGGTCTCGGCCGACATGGGCGACGTGGTCCTCGGCAGGCAGCTCACCGAAGAGGACGGCAAGACCGTCGTCACCGGTGGAATGACCGACGAGCTGGGCCGCAAGAACCCCGAGCA
Organism: Phycisphaerae bacterium; assembly: GCA_049975485.1. GTDB lineage: Bacteria > Planctomycetota > Phycisphaerae > SM23-33 > SM23-33 > PUND01. Next base: position 53,314 of record JBNGDC010000016.1, read on the forward strand.
CATCCGCGACCTGGGCATCGACTGGACGCGTTCGGTGGCGGCCGACTTCAGTGGCACGGGCGGCACGGCCGCCGTCGTCGCCCTCGCCGACAGCACCAGCGGCGCCCGCCACAACCGTTGGCAGATGCTCATCGACGACAACCTGGAAGCCACAGTGGACGGCCGGAAGTTCGTCCTAACGGCCCGCGACGGCGCGTCGCTGGTGGGGACCGTGGTTTCGCCGGCGGAGCCGGAGATTCGCATTGTGGACGCCGGCACCAAGGTCTCGGCCGTGGACCATCTCGGAAACACCGGCGAGCACGGGCTGCGAAACCGTGCCGTGTGGATTGAAGGCGGCGATGACTATCTTGTCGTCATGACCCTCCAGAGGGGCGAGGCGCCGGAGGTCCGCACACGCGGGCGCGGCCTGAACTCCCGTGTGACGGTCGGAGACCTCAATATTCGTTTCGACGGAGAAAAACTGCTTATCAGGAAGTAGGTCGGCCCAACCGGCCCGTGGAAAACCCGCGCCCCGCACGGCTTGACGGCGTTGACAGGCCCGCGCCGAGGGCCTAATATGTCGTTTGTGCCGGGGGCGGAAATCCCCACGATTTGCAGGAGGCCGGACTGTGGCAGGCGAACTCGAAGGCAAGACGGTGCTCATCGTCGATGACGACCGGGACATTCTCTCGGCCATGGAGCAGGCCGTCTCGGAACTGGGAGCGGCCACTCTGGCGGCGACCGACGGCAACCAGGCGGTTGAACTGTCGGAACAACAGGAGCCGGACCTGGTGGTGCTCGACCAGATGCTGCCCAAGCGCAGCGGTTTTCTGGTGATGGAGCGTCTGCGTCGCCAGGACCCACGCCCGAAGGTCATAATGATCACGGGCAACCAGGGTCAGAGGCACAAGGTTTACGCCCAGTCGCTGGGCGTGGACCTGTACCTGAACAAGCCGTTCCGGATGGAAAAACTGGTGGAATCGGTTAAATCTCTTCTGGGTTAGCCGGGCGAAAGCACTTGTCGCCGTTGCGACGAGAGGTTAAAGTATCGCCTCGGCGAGAGAGCCGAAGAGCGTGTTTAGTGTCACCGGTCGGCGGTCGGCATGTAGCCGCGCCGCGACGGTAGTGGAAGAACTTGAGTAGCCCATGACGGTAACGACGGAAGAAAAGCAGAAACTGGTAAGCGACCATCGACGGCACGACGACGACACCGGCTCGGCCGAGGTTCAGATCGCCCTGCTTACGGCGCGGATCAACGACCTGACGAAGCACCTCGTCGCACACAAGAAAGACCATGCCTCACGCCGGGGGCTGCTGAAGATGGTGAGCAGGCGAAGCCGCCTGCTGAAATACCTTTCCAACAAGGACCCGGACCGGTATCGCCAGACGATCGAGAAGCTGGGTCTGCGCAAATAGCGCCTCGCGAACGGGGAGCTTGCCGCCGCGACGGCCTGGAAACCGCTGTTCTCCGGATTGTCCGGTTTGGTTCTGCAACGGCTTGAGCCGCGGGCGGCCGGTCCTGATTGTATGCGCCATGGCCATCGAGTGCCTACTCTGAGATATCCCGAAAAGAAGACATAGAGACGTAGAAGTCGAGACAGGAAACAGATTGCAGGCAAAGGAAAGAGATGACAGAGGAACGTAAGGTAATCAAAGTAGAGAAGGAAATAGCCGGCCGGACGCTTTCGCTGGAGACCGGTCGAATGGCCAATCAGGCCGACGGCGCGGTGCTGGTGCGGTACGGAGACACTGTGGTACTGGCGACGGTGCTTACGGCGCCGTCCAAGCGGGACCTGGACTTTTTCCCGCTGTTCGTGGAATACCGGGAAATGCAGTACGCGGCCGGCAAGGTACCCGGTGGGTTCTTCAAGCGGGAAGGCCGCCCCTCCACCCAGGAGGTGCTCACTTGTCGGATGATCGACCGCCCGGTCCGCCCCCTGTTCCCGGACGGCTTTCAGCACGAGGTGCAGATTCACTGCCTGGTGCTGAGCACCGACCAGGAGAACGCCCCGGATGTCCTGGCGATGATCGGCGCATCGGCGGCGCTTCAGCTAAGCCCGGCTCCGTTCCAGGGCCCCATCGGAGCGGTCCGCATGGGCCATGTCGACGGCGAGTACGTCGTCAATCCGCTCTACAGCGAGCAGGAACTCAGCGACATGGACCTTATCGTCGTCGGCCATTCAGACGGCGTGAACATGCTGGAGCTGGGCGGCAAGGAGGTCTCCGAGGACGTGGTGGCCGGCGGAGTCGAAAAGGGCTTCGAGACGGTCCGGGAGGTGATCGACCTCATTAACGAGCTGACCGACGCCGTAGGCGTCCCGCCCAAGGACAACTGGCAAGACGAGGCGCCTAGCGAGGAACTCATACAGAAGGTGTACGAGAAGATCGGCGACAGGATGCTCGAGGTCAAGCAGATCGCCGGCAAGGTGGAGCGCAACGAGAAGCTCAGCGAGCTTCGCGACGAGCTGGTCGCCGAGATGTGCCCGCCGGATGAGCCGGAGCCGGAATTCTCCCCGGGCGAGGTCGTAACGGCGTTCTACAAGGTCGAGAAAAAGGTTCAGAGGAAGATGATCCTGGACGGTCAGCGCCCCGACGGCCGTCCGTACGACCAGGTTCGCCCGCTGAAGATGGAAGTCGGCGTGCTGCCGCGCGTTCACGGTTCGGGTCTGTTCGCCCGCGGCGAGACGCAGGCGCTGGTATCGGCCACCCTGGGCACGCCCCGCGATCAGCAGATCGTGGACGGGCTGCAGGAGGAGTACCACAAGAGCTTCATGCTGCACTACAACATGCCCCCGTTCAGCGTGGGCGAGATACGCCCCATACGCGGCCCGGGTCGGCGCGAGATCGGCCACGGCGCGCTGGCGGAGAAAAGTCTCGAGGGCGTCTTGCCCAATGATGAGAGCTTCCCCTACACCGTGCGGCTGGTCAGCGACATAATGGAGTCCAACGGCTCCACGTCGATGGCGACCGTATGCGGCGGCACACTGGCGCTTATGGACGCCGGCGTGCCCATTCGCGCCCCGGTCGCAGGCATCAGCATCGGCATGGTCAGCGAAGGCGACCGCTGCGAGCTGCTCACCGATATCATCGGCGAAGAGGACTTCCACGGCGACATGGACTTCAAGGTCGCCGGGACCGAGAAAGGCATCACGGGCATCCAGCTCGACATGAAGGCGCCTTTCATCGCCCAGGACAACATCGTCAAGGCACTGGAGCAGGCCCGCAAGGCGCGGCTTGATATCCTCGAGCAGATGAAGCAGGTCCTCCCCGAGCCGCGCAGCGAGCTGAACCGCTTCGCGCCTCGCATGCTGACGGTGAAGATCAACCCCGAGAAGATCGGGAAGGTCATAGGCCCGGGCGGCAAGACCATCAACCGCATCCAGGCCGATACTGGTGCCAACATCGACATCGAGGATGACGGCACGGTTTACATTTCCTCTGTTGACGCCGCCGCCGCCGAGGCCGCTCGCGACGCGGTAAACGCCTTGACGGAGGAAGTGGAACTCGGCAAGCTATACACAGGCAAGGTCGTCTCGGTGAGGGACTTCGGCGCCTTTATCGAGATCCTGCCCGGACAGGACGGTCTTTGCCACGTCAGCGAGCTGTCCGAAGGGTACGTAAAGAACGTTGCGGACGTCTGCCAGGTAGGCGACGAGATGACCGTGAAGGTTATCAACATCGACGACCAGGGCCGCGTGAAGGTCTCCCGCAAGGCGGCGATCCTCGAGCAGGAAGGCCGCACGGAAGAAGCCGGCGACGACAAAGGCAGCGGCGGGGGTGGCCGACGCGGCGGCAAAGGCGGGCGGCATCAGAAGGGACATAACCGGTCTGCCGGAAAGCATTAGACCGCTGTGCTACGGCAGTGTCGCGGCCCCTGCGGGGACCGCGGCGCTGCCGGGCCGCGGAGATGCTCATATCATATCGATCGCATGTTTGAACAGCGGCGGAAAATCACCTCTTCAGGCCGCTCCTGTTGATGGGTGGTCCGGCCTTTGGCGATCCGCCGCGGCCGGTCGGATGCGGGCACGCAAGCACCGACTGTTTGTGTCGAGCCGTATGGGTTCCTCAGGGAATCCGGCGGCTGCGACGGAAGGAGGTAGTGGGATGCCCGTTGGTAAGGTCAAGTGGTTCGATCCGAAGAAGGGCTACGGCTTCATCGTCGGCGATGAAGGTCAGGATGTGTTTGTCCACTACACCTCGATCCACGGCAACGGTTTTCGAGCACTCAAGGATGGGGAGACGGTCGCCTACGAGTTGGTCGAGGGCGAAAAGGGATACCAGGCCCGGAACGTCAGTCGAGAGACCGAGAGCGCCCCGGAGCCGTCCGGGTCCGTGCCTCCCGCGGACGGCGAGTCGGAAAGCTAGCGCAACGTCGCACCGGACGCAACGCGCCGGCGGACCGGGCGGGATGTAGCGAAGGAAGTACATGTCAGAGTTGGTGTGCCTGCTTATCGGAATCCTGCTCGGCGCAGTGGTCGGTTCGGCCGCGACGTTACTGACGGCGCGGAGAATCTGGCGCAGCGTCCGCAGAATGAGCGCCCGCAGGAAGGGCGACGAGCACTTCCGTGAACTGGGGCATCTGGTGGGCGGACTGGCCCACGAGATCAAGAACCCACTGTCCACGATGAACGTTAACCTCCAGCTTCTGCGGGAGGACCTGGCCCGAAGCGGACCTCCGGACAGGCAAAGGTGCCTGCGCCGACTCGACAGTCTGCGCGGTGAATCCGAGCGGCTTCGGGAAATACTCGACGACTTCATGCGCTTCGCCGGCCGATATGAACTCGACCTCGAAAAGGTTGACCTCAGAAACGTAATCGAGGAGCTGACGGACTTTTTCTCCGCCCAGGCCGACGCGGCGCACGTGGTCCTGCGAACCTCCCTGCCGGAAGCGCCGGTGTCCTGCAAGGTTGACGTAGGGCTTCTGAAGCAGGCGGTTCTGAACCTCATGATCAACGCCGTCCAGGCGATGAGTGAAGGCGGCGAGCTGCTGGTGCGTCTGTCCTCAAACCGGGGCAAATGCTGTGTGGAGGTCATCGACACCGGTCCCGGCATGGACGACGAGACCAAGGCCCGCATCTTCGACGCCTACTACTCCACCCGCAAAGGCGGGACCGGTCTGGGACTGCCGACGACCCGCCGCATAGTGCGGGAGCACGACGGCGGCATCCGCGTGGACTCCGAGCCGGGCAAAGGCACTCGGTTCATCATCGAGCTGCCGTTGGCGGACAATTGACCGCTGTCGGCAGCCGAACCTTGTCACGATTGACACCCTCGCACGCCCGCGATACGTTGATGTGTCTATGACCAAGCTCGAAGAAGTTACCGCAAGAATACTCATCGTCGAGGACGAACAGGCGCACGCCGAAGCCATCGAGGAAGGCCTCAGCCGCCTGGGGCACGAGTGCGTGGTTGTTTACGACGGGCCCAGCGCCATCGCCAAGCTCAAGAGCGAGCGGTTTGACGTAATCGTCACCGACCTGGTGCTGGGAACCGAGGAAGACGGCATGGCCGTGCTCCAGGCGGCACGCGAACACGCGCCGGGCAGCAAGGTGGTGCTCATCACCGCGCATTCGTCCGTGCAGACCTGCCGAACCGCCCTGCAGCGCGGCGCTTTCGACTATATAGAGAAGCCCCTGGATATCGAGGAGCTGCGCACCGTTGTGTCCCGCGCGGTGGAGCACACCGCCCATCGGCGGGTCATCCGCGAGCTGAAGCAGCGGCTGGACGAGAAGTTCGGCTTCGACAACATCATCGGCCGCAGCCGCGAGATGCTCCACGTGCTGGACGTGGTCCGCCGTGTCGCCCCCACAGACCTGGCCGTTCTGCTGCTGGGCGAGTCTGGAACGGGCAAGGAGCTTCTGGCCAACGCCATCCACCAGAACTCCCCCCGGGCCGACGCACGCTTCGTGGCCATCAACTGCGCCGGTCTCAGTGAGACGCTGCTGGAGGATGAGCTTTTCGGACACGTCAAGGGCGCCTACACGGGCGCGACCTCCGACCGGGCCGGGCGCTTCGAGCACGCCGACGGCGGTACGCTGTTTCTCGACGAGATAGGCGACATGTCGCTGGCGATGCAGGCCAAGCTGCTCCGCGTGCTGGAGAACGGAGAGGTCGTCCGCGTCGGGTCCAACGATTCCGTGCAGGTGGACGTGCGGGTGGTATCGGCCACCAACTGCGACCTGGCGGAGAAGGTCGAGAATAAGGATTTTCGCGAGGACCTTTATTTCCGCATCAAAGGCGCAACCATCGAGATACCCCCGCTTCGGAAAAGGCGGGAGGATATCCCGCTGCTGATCGACAGCTTCATCCGCGAAGCGAACGAGAACCACGGCACGAACATCAAGGGCATCTCACCGGATGCCCGGCAGGTAATGATGGCGTACCCCTGGCCCGGCAACGTCCGCCAGCTACGCAACACGGTGGAGAACATGGTGGTCCTGGCGGCCGGCGATACGCTGACCGTGGACGACCTGCCGCCGGAGATACACCACCGCCCGGGTGACGCCGCGGGAAGCCAGCTCGGCTCGCTGGCGGGCATCTCACTGGAAGAGGCCGAGAAAGAGCTTATCCGCAACACGCTCAAAATGACCGAAGGCAACCGCGAACAGGCCGCCAGGATCCTCGGCATCGGTGAACGGACGCTCTACCGCAAGATAAAGGAATACGACCTCCGCGATCTGTAGCGACGCGACTTGCAGCAGAACAAGCCCCTCATCCTGGGCTCTGCCTATCAGCGAAGCGGTACCGCCGCACCCGCAGCCCGTGTGGCTCAGTGGTCCACCGGCTCGCCGAGAAGCTGCTTTACCTGCTCGAGCTTCTCATTCATCAGGGCCTCGTCCTTCGCCTCCAGCGACAGCCGCAGCAGTGGCTCCGTGTTTGACGGCCGGACGTTGAACCACCAGTCCTCGTACTGGCAGGTCACGCCGTCGAGCCAGTCCACCTCGGCGTCGGAGAAAGTCTCGGCGAGTTCCTTCATCTTGCCCTGCTTGTCCTCGACCTCGAAGTTTATCTCGCCGCTGTGGCTGTAGCGCCTCAACGGCGCGATAAGCTCGCTGAAGGGCTGGTCCGCGGCGGACAGCACGCTGATGGCAGTTGCGAAGGCAATTGCGCCGCTGTCACAGTTGTAGTTGTCGCGGAAGTAGAAGTGTCCGCTCAACTCGCCGCCGAATATGCCGTGCCCGTCGGCCATCGCCTTCTTCATATAGGCATGGCCAACCCGTTCGCGCCGGGGCACGCCTCCGGCGGCGCGGATTTCCTCCGACACGACGCGGCTGGAACGCAGGTCGTACACCACAACCGAGCCGGGGTGCTCCCTCAGGAAGTGCCTGGACAGAAGCGCCGTCATCAGGTCGCAACCGACGGTACTGCCCTTCTCGTCCACAAACATGCAGCGGTCGGCGTCGCCGTCCATGCATATCCCCAGGTCGGCGCGGCGCCGCTTGACGGCCGTCTTTGTCTGCTTGAGGTTCGCCTCAACCAGCGGGTTCGGGGGGTGCGCGAACTCGCCGCCGTACTCGAAGTTCAGCGGGATTATCTCGATGTCGGTATTGTCGAAGATCTCCGGGACCATCTTGCCGCCCATGCCGTTGGAGGCGTCCACCACAACCTTCAACCGCCGGGGCGTGCGGAGGAACTTCAGCACGTGCTTGCGGTACTCGTCCCAGAGGTCCATCTCACCGACCTCGCCGAGCGACGCTCCCCGAGGCATGCGGCGAAGCGTGCTGACGATGTGTTTTATCTCCTTAAGCCCGGTGTCTCGGCCGACCGCGCGGGCGCGGTAGCCGGCGATCTTGAAGCCGTTGTACTCGAGCGGATTGTGTGAGGCGGTAACCTGTATGCCCCCGCAGGCGCCGAGGTGATTGACGGCGAAGTAGATCATCGGCGTGTCGCACTCGCCTATGTTGATGCAGCCGGCGCCGCTGGCGCTGATTCCCTCTATCAGGGCGTCCTGCAGCGGTTTGCTGTGGGGCCTCATATCCCGGCCGACGACCAGGCGATTGCTCGATGCCTGCCCCCGCTCGTATCCGCTCAGCAAGCTCCGCAGAAACTGCGCACAGGCGTGGCCGACCTTCCAGGCAAGGTCCTCATCCACCTCTTCGCCGTAAATCCCGCGGATGTCGTAGGCCTTGAAAACCTTGTCGATTGTGGACATATGCCGCCCTTTCCATTGTGGTCGTCTCGCCATTGGCGCATCGACGCCTGCTCGATTATCCGCATCTGGACGCCGAATGCAATGCCTCCGCAGCCGCGGTCAAGGCCCACCTCGGCCGGCAGAAAATTACCTTATGCCACGTCTGCCGCGCGAACAATTCAGACATCCTGGCGTAGCAAGTATTGAGAAGTGTGAGCAATACACAGCCCAAAGCACCGAGCGCGAGCCGTCCGGGGCCGGTTTCCTCCTTTCCCGGCCCCGGAGAGTCGGCGGCCGGTCGGGTCTCCCTCCACCCGACCGACCGCTGTTTTTTTGCGCCCGGTTCTCGCCCATATAATCCAACCGGAAAGCCGCGACAGCAGGAGAATGCAGCCATGGCCCGATATCCCCACATTGATGGGACGCAATTCGGCAGCATCAGAATCGACGGTACCACCTATGACAACGACGTGTGGATCTTCGCCGACGGCACGATCCGCTCGCGGGACCGCAGTCTCTCCGGCAGCTCGCACACCGTCTCAAAAGCCGAGATGGAAGCCCTCTGCGAGACCACCCCGCAAGTCGTGTTCGTAGGCAGCGGACAGAACGGTGTGGCGCAAGTCGCGCCCGAGGCGCGTGATTATCTTCAGCAGACCGGCGTCGAGCTTCGCTCGGCGATAACGCCAAAGGCCGTTGACGAATACAATCGCTGCGAACTCACCAAGGCCGGCGTGTTCCACCTGACCTGCTGACCCTGACACGGCCTTGCTCGTGTGCCCAACAAGCGCCCCCCCGTAACATCTCATAGTGGTCGTCTCCTGGCCGCGCAGACCAACGGGCCTTTCATTGTCCTTGCCTGTTGAGCATGCAGGGTTAGAATGCCATCTTAACCCCAGAGCAATCGGCCGAGCGGGCGCTTCCAAACCCTGAACACGTCGTATGGAAATCCGGCCCGGCCTGCTGAGTCAGGAGAGCCCGATGGCCAAGCAATTCTGGATCCACCGGCGTGGAGAAATACGTGGGCCCCTCAGTCCGCAGGAAGTCGTAAAGCTTGCGGAAAATGGACAGTTGGACCCCAACGACCTCATCTCGGCCGATAACGAGAACTGGACGGCGGCGCGGGAGATAAAGGGGCTTTTCGGCAAGTCGACCCAGCCCGCCGCCCCGCAGTCCCCCGCCGCAGGCAATAAAGCCCCGACACGGAAAGTGTCGGTCCGTCCTTCGCGCAGGGCACCGGCCGCGACGCAAGCCGCCAGCGCGACGACCGGCGGCGCATCGGCCGCACCATTCATCATCATCGGTGTGAGTGTCGCCGTCGCTCTGCTGGTCGTCATAGCCGCACTGGTGGTCTGGTCAGGTAATGACGAACCTGAAACCCCCAGCGGTCCCGGAGCTTCCCGTCACCCATGGCGCAGGGCATCCGGCCGGGAGTCCGGCAGCGACGACTCCGCCCTCCCGGCGGACTGGCGCCCACCGGCGGCGCCCGATTGGGGCCGGGAGCCGAAGCACTGGTCACTGCCGCAAGGCGTAGAGGCGAACTACCATTTCGAGGTAATCCCCGGCCGGCGGTGGGTCTTCTTCACCGACAGGCAGGCCGAGCAGTTCCGCGAGGGACGTGCCAGCGGCGTCAGATACCACTATTCCAGCTGGGTGCTGGACACTGTCTCCGGTGAGACGACCGCCGCGCAGGATTTCGTAAAGGACACTCCGGTACAAGGCGACACGGCAGTCATTCACCTCCTGCCGTCGCCCGACGGGTGCTACGCACTGATGCAGACGGCCGTCCCGGACGGCTCCGGACGTCCAAGCTCATCAGAAATCCACCTGGTGACATTGCACGACCGGGCGTGCCACGAGTACACCGGGGCGGGCATACCGCGATGGGCCGGCCCTCGGATGGCATCGATGCGAATGGATTCGGACCAATGGCATCCCATCGTACTGCAGGAACCATTCGGCGGAGAACCGCGTGAGCTTGGTGTTCGCGGCCATTTGGCCGACGCCAGCGACGACGGTAACGTGCTGCTGTGCAGGGCCTTTACGGACGGGAATTTCGAGCTGTGGAGCTGGGACGCCGAACGCAACGAGAAGCTCGGCTCGCTTGCCCTGGAGAACGTATCGGACATGGCTGTCAGCCCGAATGGGCAATTCATGGCCGTCGGATGCGACACCGAGAGCGGACCGATGGTCCTTGTGACCGACGCATCTCTCAACAAGCTGCGGGAGCTGAGCGCAGCGGGCGTGGAAGCCGGTCCGGGCGGCAGCATCTTGCCGGTGGCCGTTCTGGACGATGGAGCCGTCATCGCGCGGGGCCGGCGGCTGTTCGAGGTGGAACAGGGCGCCCCTGTCGTGATGTGGTCGGCCGAGGGCAACCGCGCCACGCTGGCGAACGGCGCGACGGCGGCCGGCGTCGCTGATGGGCGACTGTTCTACGCGACGGCCGGCGAGGATCCCGCTATCCACTCGATCCCACTGCCGGAGGCCATAGAGGAAACCACCGAGGGTAATGAGGAGGGCGAAATGTCCGCCTCGCATCCCCCGGCACAAGCCGTGGATATGCCGCCGGAAGCCCTGCGTTACGCGCCGCCCGGCGCGGTCTTCGCCGCCCACCTGGACTGGCCGGCAGCCAAAGACTCCTTCATGGGGTCGTCGGAGTCACCGGTCCGAATGCCCAGCAATGCGTACCAGGCCGTCGGTATTATGGGCGACACCTACCTGGACGACGACGATATCCGCCACCCGTGTCTGGAAAGCATAGACTTTTTCGTCGCCTCCGGGCCGCGGTCCGGCTGGCTGGCCGTTGTGCACGGGCGATACAGCTTCTACATGTCGCGGGAGTTCCTGCGGTACTGCTTCAACCGCGAGGCCAACCTCATCGAGCAAACGAAGGGCTACTACTCCATTGACATCGGCCGGGAAAACGACGTCGTCGTCGCGTTGGGGCGCGAAGCCGAGGACGTTCCTGAAGACATCATCCTCATCGGACCGTCCTCGCTGGTTCGCCCCGGTCTGTTCGAGACGCTGGGGCCCGCACGCGAACCCTCGCTGCTGGAGGCGATGAAGAACGTGGACACCTCGGCGGACGCCTGGGCCGTCGGTCGCATACCGCCGGGCATCCTGCCAATCGCGGCCGACCACATCGAGGCGGAGGTCGATCTGGACGGGCAGGGAGAGTCCTCCGCGAGAATCGGCTTCTCCGAAAACGACAGGACGGAGGATATTCACCGGGCTTTCACGGACTGGCTGGGTAACCTTCGTGACGACACATATGAGGACCTGAACACCGAAGTCACCGAAGAAGGCACGCTGTCAATCCGTGGCCGCCTGGCGCCCGACGCACTGCTGAAGCTCACCGTCGCCCTCTGGCCGAAGCCGGACGTGAACGCCGCCCGCGAGAGATCCAGGGAGAACCTGCAGGAGATTCACAACGCCCTGGCCCGCTATCTGGAGGACCACGGCGAGTACCCGCGCTACCTCGGCGCGCTGGCGAAGCAGGACTACCTGAAGCCATCACGACTGATGAGTCCGATGTCCGGGGAGGGAGCGATTATCCTGGGCTCCCAGGGGCAGATCATCTTTGGCGGCGGTTACGTGTATCTCTACACGCGCATGCCGCCGCAAGGCCGCGGGGCCCAGCTACTCCGCGTATATGAGAACCCGGAGTACTACGACAACGAGGGCACGCTCGTGCTGCTGGCCGATGGAACGGTGCAGTGGATGGGCATCGACTCGTTCAATACGCTTCTGCGCCAGACACGCGGAATCATCGGGCCCGCCGAGTGAGGTCCACCGGCGTTGGTGCGATGCAGCACCGCGCGTAGAATGGTTGCGTGAGCGCGGAAGCGGACCCATATCGTGTGCTGGGTATAGAGCGCGGGGCGTCTCTGGAGGACATCCGGCTGACGTACCGCCGCTTGGCGCTGCGATGCCATCCGGACCGCCGGCGGGACGACCCCATAGCGGCCGAGCGCGAGTTCCAGCGGCTCACCGAGGCCTATCGCGCCATCCTCCGCATGCGCGGGCGGAGACGCGAGGCACAGCGGATGCGGGCGGTCAGCCCGGCCGAAATGGCCAGACGGGCCACCGGGCCTAAAAGCTTCATCTACGCCGAGGACGACCCCGACACGCGCAGCCATCTCGCCGCACACCCCGAAGCAAGAAAGCTTACGCTCCCCCGCACGAACGAGACGGCCGTCTTCGTCGGCTTCTGGCTGCTGGCGGTGGTCATATCGGCGGCGGCCGTCCTGGTCGCCTCCCGGTTGTTCTTCCGGGATACCTATCTCGCCGACACCGGGGCGCGCGGGTTGCTTCTGATGCTGGTGACCGCCCTGGGCACCTACCTGGTGGTGCTGGCGGCAACGATAGCCGCCCTGCTCGCCAGCCGCCGCGTGCTGTGGGTGGTCACGCAACTCGGGCTTCTGGCACTGCGGCTGCTGCCGGGGCGCAGCGAGACGAAAACTCTCGGGCACGACGAGCAAACCGACGCCTCCGACGGCGAGCGCGGAGCGTCGTAAACTCCCGCCCAAGGCATCCGGCGCTACACTGCTCGCGACGTCCGCCTATCCAATCAGCTCAGGATCCACCAGGTCGGCGATTTTGATGGGCTTGCCCTGGTCTATGCTATGGTAGGCCGCCACGCCCGTGAGGATGGAGTAGGCGCCGTCGCGGTGGTCGGCCTTTCTGCCCAGCGGGTCGGCCGGCGCGTTGGGGTCGAAGATATCCGCCAGCAGCGGGTCGTCGCCGCCGCCGTGGCCGCCCTTGGCGGTACGCGGCTCGAAGCCCTTCGGGTCGCCGAAGTGCGGATGCAGCGTGATATACAGGCCTTCCTTCTTTATCTGACCCGGATCGGCGCTCTCCTGCTCGCCGGAGATGTATGCGAACTGCGTGGAGCCGTGCTCGAGGCGGCCCTTGTTGCCGTTAAAGGCGATCTGGTAGCCCTCCCACGGCGAGTAGGTGAACAGGAAGTAATTCATCATGGCCCCACGGCTGTAGCGGACCGAGACGGACATGTTGTCCCAGATGTCGATTTCTTCGCTGAAGACGCAGCGGTCGCGGTAGTAGCCATCCTCTTGCTCGTTGTCCAGGTACATCGCCTTGAGGTTCTCGCTTTCGGTCAGGTCCAGCAGGAACGGGCACTTGTCCTTGACCGGGCAGTCCAGGCACCGCTCGCCGTGGTTGGCAAGCCCCAGCCGCTCGGCCGTGGCGGGAACGTAGAACCTCCGCGACCCGTGACAGAAGACCTCCTCGGGCACGTCGTCTATCCACCAGTTGACCAGGTCGAAGTGATGCGTCGCCTTGTGCACCAGCAGCGACCCGGAGTTCTCCCTGCGCCGGTGCCAGCGCCGGAAATAGTCCGCACCGTGGCGCGTATCCAGCGGCCAGGTGAAGTCCACGCTCAGCACATCGCCGATGGCGCCGGAGTCGAGAATCTCCTTGAGCTGACTGCGATAGGGCGCATAGCGGTAGTTGAAGGTCACCTGACACTGCTTGCCCGTCTCGCGGACTGTCTGGAGTATCTGGCGGCATTTCTGCTCGTCGGTGGTCATGGGCTTTTCGGTTACGGCCTTGCAGCCCAGCTCCATCGCCCGGCAGATGTACTTGTTATGCGTGGCATCGACCGTCGTGACGATGACGACGTCGGGTTTTGTCTCGGCCACCATGCGGTCGAAGTCGTCGGCGTGGTAGGTGGGAACGGGCGAGCCGGTCTTTTCGGCGACGTACTTGTTGCGCAGGTCCATGCGTCCCTGGTTGACGTCGCAGAACGCGACCAGCTCGGCGATCTCGGGGAACTTCTCGACGATGGCCTTGGTGTACATCATGCTGCGGCTACCGATGCCGACCTGTGCGTAGCGCGTCTTGCCGTTGGACATCTGAGGTCTCTCCTGTCATCCGGTTGTTTGTGAATCGGCGAAAATTCCAGTCTATGAACCCACCGGCGAGAGTAAACCCCTTGCCCGTCCAAACTGAGGGGTTTTTTTTCGGGGGCGGTTTTCGAGAGCCGAAACGACTT
>JBNGDC010000017.1:0-1340 GCA_049975485.1 Phycisphaerae bacterium
CACCCTCACCCTTGCCCTCTCCCTGCGAGCCAGAGGGGTCACGGACGAAGCGCAGGTACTCCCAGCCCACGCCGGGCAGCGCGAGCTTCTTCCTGAGTTCTTCTTCCGTCTCCGCGTTTTCCGTGTCCTCTGTGGTGAGTTTCTTGCCGGCCCACCAGGCGCCGAGCGTGTTGTGAATGAGGAACTCGACCATGTACGGCTCGGTGAAGAGCTGCGTGACGGCCGGCAGCTCGTCGGCGCCGATCTTCTCGCCGGACGCGTTGACCTGCTGCTTTCGGCTGCTCTGCCAGAACTGGTAGACCCACCCCAGCGCGTCGGAGGCGGTGAAGACCGCCGCCGGCAGCGAGTCGAGCAGCCGTTCGAGTTCGACCATGTGCTCGGTCGCGAAGCCGATCTGGAGCAGCGGGTCGTCCGGCCGGAAGATCTGCGGCAGCATCCGCTGGGCACAGCGGGAGGCGAAGACCCAGACATCCTCGCCCTGTTCCTTGGCGAGTTCCTCGGCCTCGGACAGGCTCATCGCGACGCCCATCTCCGGCTCGATGAGCAGGTCGTTCTCGGCGAGGAACCGGGCGAACAGCATCCGGTGCCAGTGCTCATACGCACATTCCGTGACGAGGTGGTCGATGGTCAGGCGGCCGGTGCGGTCCTGACGGTCGCCGAGTTGCCGGGCGCGGGCGCGGAGGTGATTGCGGAGCTGCCGTTGCTCCGGCTGCATGTGCTTGTACGGCTCGTAATGGTGGACAGCGAGGGCTTCGAGCGCCGCGCGTGCACCGGCTTCGGCCACGTCGCGGGCCTCGATGACCACGCGCTCCAGCTTGTTACGCAGATCGCTTGCGAGTGTCGGCATAGTTGCTGTCCCCCTCAGGAAATCACGACGGGACCTTTCTTGATCTTCGCCAGCAGGTCTTTTTCAGCGCCGGCCAGCCAGTCCTTCACGTCCTGCTCGGTCTTCAGCGCACCGCTGGTGAGGTGCACGTGCTGGGTCTTCGGCTCCAGGAGCTTCGCCGCGGCCATGGCGGCGCGGCCGAACTGCTGCGTCAGCGCGTCGGTCCGGGTCTTCCACGCCGGCAGCGGCGTCTGCTCCAGCGTGCGGATCAGGTCGGCCTCGGACCCGACGGACAGCGCCTCGGTTTCGGCCAGCCCCTCGTCGGCCAGAATCTTCTTCTGTTGGTCCGACTTGAGCTTCTTCCACGTGTCGCTGGCGGTCAGCGTGGCCATGTGCGCCTTGTAGGTCTTCTCGTACTCGGCGTGTGCCGCGATGAGAGCGGCGCGGAGCGCGTCGGCCGCGGCCTTGCGGATGTCCGGCACGGGGTCGCTCGCGTCGAGCAGCCGGCGCTCGG
>JBNGDC010000017.1:1440-63503 GCA_049975485.1 Phycisphaerae bacterium
GCGGCCTTGCGGATGTCCGGCACGGGGTCGCTCGCGTCGAGCAGCCGGCGCTCGGACTTCACCGCTTCGGCCTGCGCCCGGAGTTCGTCGGCCTCTGGCAGGTGCTCGGCGTGCTTGAGCAGCGCGGCGAGCGTGTCCCATGCCGGCTTGCGCTTCGCCGCGAGTTCGGCCAGCTTCTTCCACTCCTCGGCCTGCTTGGCCAGTTGGTCGTGGTGTTTGAGGATTTCCGCCAGTTGTTCGTTGCCGGCCAGGGCGCGCAGCGTGTCGAGGTGGTCGGTCTTCGGCCGCTGCGGCATGGGCGGGTCGCCGCCGGCCCGGTCGGCCAGGTCCGCCAGCGCCACGAGGTACTCGCCGGCCTTGGCTGTTTCCTCGTTCGGCTTGCACTCAACGCCGGTATCGTGGAACAGCTTGCGCAGCTTCATCTTCTCGCGGGCGTTGAGCGTGGCGGTTTCGGTCCGGAAGTCCGTCACCGAAACCTTCGACTGGTCGAGTTGGCCCTGCGATAACGTCTGTCCCTTGTACGTCGCGCGGAGGTGGCCCGTCGTGTGCAGCACGATCAGCGCGGCGTCCACGGCATCCCGCGGCCAGCCGTAGGGGCTGGCCTCGAAGGCGTCGCGGACTTCCTTGCCGCGCTTGCCTGAGCCGACCTCGGACAGCACGGCCGAGCAGACCGGGTGCTTCTCCGGCGAGTCGGTCCAGTCCACGGCGGACATGGCCGCTTCGTCGCCGTTCTTCGCGCGGTTGATGACGCTGCCCCAGCGGTTGTCGTCGGCGTCCTTGAAGTTCGGGAACATCCTGGCGAGCGAGGCGTTGGCCGCGTCCTCGACCTTTGCAGCCAGCGTCAGGCCCATACACTCTTTGCCGCCGCCCTGGAACACCTTCGCCTGGTTGATAACGTCCTGAATGATCTGGTCGCGCGTGGCTTCGGCCGTCGCCATGCGGGTTTCCATCCCCCTTCGGGCTTCTTTGCCGGGATCGCTGGTCGGAACGCCTTTGAACTCCAGCGTGGCCTTGGCCGCTTCGTATTCGACGATGGCCTTCTGGAGGTCGTCGGCGCTGGCCTTGGGGATGTAAACGTAGATGACCGCGCTGCTGCTGCCTGCGGTGCGGGCGTCACTGAGGACTGTGCTTTCCTTCTCGCCCCAGCCGTCGCGGACCCAGACAGGGACTTCGCTTCCATCTGTGGGCGGCTCCTCCGCGCCAAAATACACCACAAGCTTCCGTGGCTCCTTCGACTTGCCATGCGCAAGCTTCATGCCCTTGAGCGCCTCGTCGCAGGCCGCGCTTATAAGCGAACCCCGTTTACTCGACAAGGCGGTCAGGTCGCCGTTCAGGCGGGTCTGGCGGTTGCGGAACTCCCGATCCCACTCGCTGCTCTCGCGCGTCTGGAGGCTGTATTCCTCGTCCAGCTTGATGAGCGTGCCGTCGTCCACCAGCTTGTCGAGGATGCGCGGAATATCCTTGCGAAGTTGCGTGCCGTCGTTCGACAGGTCCGCGACCAGCAAGTCGGCGAGCATCTCCGGCGTTGCCCGGACGCCGATGTCGGCCACGGCTTCCCGCGGGAGCTTGCGGATCAGGAAGATCAGCCCGCAAAGCCGCTGCGCCAGCCGGCCGTCGTCGGTACCGTCGTCGAGGTTGCGGATGGTCTCGTCGATCTCGCGGAGAAGGATACCGCCGCGAAGCAAGTCCGGGTGAAGCTGGCCGAAAATAAAGTCGGCAGAAACGACGGTGCCAAGGTCGTCCTCGGCGGTTTCGCGCACGGCCTCGTGAACGATCTTGAGTTGCGTGCGAAGCTGGCTGGCCGTGCCGGGCACGTCCACCGCGCGAAGCACGTGCTCCCAGAATCGCCTCCGGACCGGCAGCAGCGGATAATCGTCCACGATGATATCGCGGTCCTCCGCGCACGGGGCGATGCGCGTGGCGGCAAGCTGACGGTCGATTTCTCCGGCGTGAGTGCCAAGGGTGTCTTCGACAGCCTTGCGCTTGTCCGCCTTCTTCGCAAGCACTACGCGGCGGGTCACAGTTTCTACGTCTGAGTCGGACAGCTCGACGGGGATGGTAAACCGGCCAGTGAGGCGCTGGAGCAGCGGGACATTGCCAGCCAGGGCCGTCTGGCCTGCGCCGACCAGCAGCACGCGGCTGTCGAGTTGCTTGCACAGCGCCTCGGCAACCTCCTGCACGTCGGTCGAGCGTGTCGGGCTGTCGCCTATGAAAAGCTGGATTTCGTCCAGTACGATCACGGTGCAGGGAATTTCACCACCGACGGCGAGCACCTCGCGAACCAACCGGATAAACTCGTTCGTCGAGAGGTCCTCCACCACCGGGAACTGCGAACGAATGGCGGCGCGGGCCTGCTTGAGGTCCGGCGCGAAGTCGGGGTCTGCGTCGAGTACGGCCTTCGCGAGGACCGGGCTGACGTAAAGGTCGTGCAGTTCGGCGAAGAACTCCTTCCCCGCCGACTCGACCGCCGCCTTCACCTGATCGAAGATGCCGTTCCTCTGGAGCCACATGCAGAACTGCGCCTGCGGAAGCGCCTCGGGCAGCCCACGCGACGCAAGGACGATGCTCAGCACGGCCAGTCGGACGCTCTCACCGCCACCCGACGGCAACGTGCCCGAAGCGGCGTGCAACCCGCCGCTCCGCTTGCCCAGCGTGTCGAGTTCGCGCAGCAGGTCCTGTACCCCCTGCGGCAGCCGGGCCAGGCCGCGGGCGGTCGAACCATCGGAGAAGGTGGTGTCCACCCACAGATGCCGGAACATCTTCAGGAGGTGGGACTTGCCACTGCCGTAGAAGCCGCTCACCCACGCCGCCGGCTGCGTCGTCGAGTTGGCATTGCCGAGGTAGGATTCGAGGATACGGATCAAGCCGTCCTCGTACTGGCCTTCGCACACAAAGTGCTCAAGCTCGTACCGGAGCGTTTCGATTTCCTTGTCGCTCGCGGCCTCGCGCACCGCGGCAACGCCGTTGTTCAGCAACTTTGATACAGCCGGATCGCGTTGGAAGAGTTGTCGGTTCTTCATCAGTCATTTACCCCGTTATTGAGCGTGATGGGGACGGCAAGGTAGTTCCAGCCGTCACGCGCGTCCAAGAGTCTGTAGTTGCTGTCTTCGTATTCGCCGGGGAAGAAGACCACCAGACGGCCCCGGATGTCCCTCACCACCTCTTTGAGCACCAGCGAAACACGGGTGAAGCCGAACAGGCACGCCACGCCCTGGACGGCGACCACGGTATCGTCGTCCACATCGTCTGCCGTCAGCGCTTTGCGGAGCCGGCCAGCGGCGTGTTGCACGAAGCCGCTCCGCAGTTTCATCGCCAGTGTCTCCGGTTCCTCGAAATAGGCATCCCGGTAGTCCGTATCCGCCATCCAGCGCGCAAAGGTGTCGGTCAGATCGAGCGCCCGCCAGCGGTGCCCGGTCGAGGTCGTGGCCATCTCAAACAGTTCGATGCGCGCCCGCAGCTTTCTCTCGTCGGTCTTCGGATAGACCACGAAGATCGCCTTCTGATCGCCTGCGAGGTTGCGCTGCCAAGGCGCGCCGATGTGGCCACGGAACCGAGCTGCGAGTTCTTCGATTCGTCCCATAGGCCTACCGCCTTTCGTCCGGGGCCAGAAGCCGCGAGAATGACATTTCGATGACGCCCCCCGACTGGCTCATGTCGAGGAAGCCGAGTCGGCGTGCGTCCATGGCGAGGTGCTGCAGTTCGCTGGTAGGAACATCGAGCGCACGAGCCCAAAGTGACTCGAAAAGCGCTGTGCCGCGCGTGCCGGCGAGATAGCCGAGCAGCAGCGCGTAGGCCGTCGCAGCCGGCGTCGGCACGACCCGTTGCCGTACTTTCCGCACCCGCCCCTTGAGGTGCCCTGACTGCGTCCAAGAGGATGCCACATTGCGAACAACCTTATCTAGCGTGCTGTCGCTGAGCCGGCTGCGGACCGTACGGCGAAGCGCGTTCGTCATCTGCTGTCGCACCAGTTCTTCACCCACCGGCATTCGCAACACAGTCGCGGCACTCACCCGCAGCAGGGGATCGCGTGCCAGCGCTAGCAGCATCGCGAGAAGTGGCTGGCCTTCGCGGTCGGTGTACCAAAACCGCCTCATGACGCGGAACAGCGGGACCTCCGGGTCAAGGCCGTACAACTCGGAAAGCCGCTGGCTTGACAGTCGGCGCGTCGCTGCGGTGCGCTTGCCGAGGCAATTGTCTTCGTGGATGGCAGCGAGGTAGTCCTCGCGTGCCGCGTCGGGCCGGCAATTGATCAGCACCGACCGGAGTTCGTCCAGCATAATCGTCCGGCTGGTGTGCGTGCCCTTATCACCCCATCGGAAACCCGCATCACGCAGGTGCTCCGCGTCGGCGTCACCGCGGGGTCGCAGTTCGTCTGTCAGCACTGTTGACTCCATGTTGGAGGATTGTATCATCTCGCCGGCTAGTTTGCCGGCGATAATTTAGAAAATCTTCCTATCGCACAAGTCATTCGATAGGCCATTGTATAAGAATGACTTGTGCATTGGCCCTCTTATGGACAAGTACTGTCCTCGCCCTCGGTGCAGCCGAAATCAGCTTGAACCACGGCTTCGAACGAGCGATCATGCCGGTGCTCCAGCAGCACGAACGCCGCCCGGAACGGCTCTGTACAGAGGTGTCGCTGGCGAACAAAGGAGAGCTAAAAATGGCCAAGCGGCGGACGTACCACGTCACCTCGGACAGCAATGGTGCTTGCCCGGTGAAGGCGGAAGGCGCTGCATGCGCGTCGAGCACCCACGATAACAAGGCCGATACTGTGCAGAACGCGCGGAACTTCGCGAAGGCCCAGACCAAGGGGCCGATCGTCATCCACCGGAAGTACGGCCAGATTCAGACCGAGCACACCTACGGCAAGGACCCGCATCCGCCGAAGGGCTAAAGCCCGCAGGCCAACGGTGACCGAAAGCAAGACCTCCGGGTGTCGGCCCCAGAGGTCGCGGGTTCGTGGGGTTGGCGGCAAGCGCCGGTCTCGACGCGGCTTACGCAGCCGACCGGAGCTTCCGCCAGAACGCCTCCCTCAAGTGAAGCGGTAGCGACCGCGCCCCCGCTATTGGCCGCTTCACGCGACCTGCGGCAAGCGGGGTCGTCGTGTCCCTTGCTGACGCGCGACGCATACCCCGGTCCCTTCCCCGCCGGGGTGTTCTCCGGGCTCGCCCTGAGGGTCGGCCGGGGGTGGCCGAAGCCAACCATCACCTTCTGACCCGACCAGTCTCAGCCAACCCCGCGTTAACCCGAGCGCCGGGCCGAGCGAGAGACTCAGAGACTTCCGGCCGAGGGGCCGGTCGCGGGTGCTGCGGGGCGTCGCGTGTCGTTGTCTCTGAGGCAGCGGGCGAGAGACACCGGCGGGCAGAGGCATGTCGTAAGGTCTTGCGGAAACTCGCGTAAAACGCGAAACGCCGAGGCGGGCGGGCCTCGGCGCTTGCTTATAACACGCGAGGCCAACCAGTTCTAACCGGTTGGCCTCACTAGCGGGGGTGGGATTCGAACCCACGACCTCCGGGTTATGAGCCCGACGAGCTACCAGACTGCTCTACCCCGCGATCGCATTATCCTATGCTAGCCCGTGCGAACAGGGCTGTCAAGTCTCTGTTTGTGCTCCATTTTCGCGATTGCGATACAGACGTTCGCCGCACCGGCGGCCGGGGGTCAATATCGGCACGACTACGGCGACTACCTTAAGCTTTCCCGAGTGCAATAACCATCTGCAATCACCCCGGCCGGACACCGGCCGGCGTGCGGGCGAGGGCGCCGGCCGCGTGGAAACGGCGCCGGATGGCTCAGGCCTCCAAGGCGGCCAGGTAGTCGTACCACTTCAGCAAGCCCTTGTCGGGCGGGACGGTCTCCACCTCGTACTCCACGGCGATGTCGCCGCCGTAGCCGATCTCGTCCAGTTGCTTCACCAGCCAGTACACGTCGATATCGCCTTCGCCGAGCATGGTGGTCTTCTGCGAGTCCGGATCGGAAGTCCCGTCCTTCAGATGGACGTGGACGATATGCTCGCGCAGCGTCTTGAGGGCCTGCTTGTAGTCGGTGCCGGCCCGCAGCAGATTGCATGGGTCGTACAGGATGCCGAAGTACGGCGAGCCGACCTGGCGGCAAAGCTCCAGGCACGCCTCGGGCGAACCGGAGATTCCGCCGCCGTGGTTCTCCACGCCCATGTAGATGTACTTTTCGGAGGCGTACTCGGCGGCCTTGCGGAACCAGGGCGCCATCCGGGGTATGTACGAAGGGTCGTCGTATTCCTTAGGCCCGCGGAACACCCGTATGGACCGCGCCCCGACGGCCACCGCCAGGTCGATGGCTCGTTGGACTTTCTCCAGCTCCTGCTGCCGGGCGTTCTCGTCCTCGCTGCCGAAACCGCCGCCGACGTACGTAGCGAGGTTGGCGATCTTCAGCCCATGGTCCAGCGCGTGGGCCCGTGCCCGACGGGGGTTCCACTTCTGTTCATCCAGTGAGAAGTGCGGCTCGGCCCCGAGCAGGTCAACCTTCTCGAACCCGGCAGCCGCGATGTCAACCAGCGCCTCATCCACGTCCTTGTCGCGGTACGGAAAGGTGCTTACCGAGACACGTGTCATATCCATCTTTGCGCTCCCATGGTGAGCTATTCGAATACAACTTTCTCGCCGTCGAATCTTACTGTCCGTTCGCCGACGTGCACGCGCGCGTCCAGACCTTCGCCTTCGACCCGCACCTGGGGCGGCTCGCCTTCCTGGATGGTCACCACACAGAAGAACTCGCCGTTACCGTCGGCGAAGACGGCCTTGCTGAACGTGCGACGTATGCCGTACTTGTGCGTTATCTGGTATATCGATCGCTCGGCGAATTCCAGTCCCGGGTCGCCGGGCGTCACGAACGTACCCCGCAGCGAAGCTCCCGGGCGTGTGATGGTGAAGCTGTTGCCGGCCACGGACACGCCTTCGTCTGTTTCCATGCTACGGCTGACTTCCTTGATGACCTTGCCGGGTTGATATTCCGTCAGTACGTCCCGCCACCGGAGCATGCCTTCGCCGGCCCGTTCGCCCTCGCCGGCCGTTTCCTGTCCGCTGTCGAGTTGCCAGGCCCACAAGGCCCTTTCGGCGCCTTCGACGTCGCCGACGCCGGAGACGCTGTCCACGATGGCTATCAGGCAAGGCGCACCGCTCTTACCACTGTAGTCCACGCCGATGGATCGCAGTCCGCTCAGGCCGGTCTCGGCGAAAGCGGCCGGCCGGCGTACACTGCCGTAGTTTTCGTAGAGCGGGCCTTGCCCCGACGGCCCGGCATAGACGTCCGAGAGGTCGATGGTAACCACGCCGGAGCCGTCCGGTTCTGTGGCGGCGTAAAGCACCTTTCCGCAGGCGTTGCGGTTGATGTCCGCACGCGGTAGCAGCACGACGTTTTCGCCGAACCTGAAATTGCCGGCCGGCCCGGGCCCGTGGCTCCAAAGCTCGCCCAGCCCCATCACACGGAACGTGCCGGCGTTCTCGCGCGTGCCGGTCCCGGCGTGAAAGCTCTTCGCGTACACCCGCACCAGGAAGCCGTCGTCATCCGCCCAGCCGTCGCGGAACGCATAGTGGCCGAACTGCGGGGCCGACCATGTCAGCGGCATTACCTCGGCCGGGTGCCCCGGGGCCATGTCCAGGGGGTAGTTCACGAATGTCCACAGCGGGTGCGTATCGTAATCGCCGTAGTCGTAAGGCCGACCGGGACGATGCAGAAGCTTCTCCGCGTCTTCAGCCCCGGCGGCTCCGACGTGACGGTTCCAGAACCACAGAGCGGCCGGCTGCCAGTCCCGGGGTATCAGCGGGAACGTGGCGGCGAAGAAATCCCCCGTCAGGTCCCGCGTCTCGTGATACACGTTGCGGATGTACAGGTCCGGCTCGCCGTTGAGGTCCTGCATGAGGTCGCCGTCGCCGCGATAGAGGCGGGAGAACATCTTGAACGGCAGATAGTGCGTAACGTCCTCATAGGGTGATACGTCGCAGCGGAAGGCGTTGCGGTAGGCAGTGGCGTACTTGTTCGGGCCTTCGTGACCCATGGGAAAGCTCGTGCTGCCCTGCGCACCGCCGGCGCCGATGCCCTGCTGGTAGTTCAGCCGCATCAGCATACGCGTCAGCTCGAAGAGCTTCGTGGTCTCGACGTCCGCACCCCCGGTGCGCCGCCACTCGTCGTGGTCCTGCTGATACAGTCCCATGCGCAGATCATGCGTGCGGCGGACGGCCTCGATTCCCTCGGCGGCGGCCGACGCGGAAACCTCCGCCAGTCGCGGCTCCATGGCTATGACGCCCCAGGGGTTGGTCTCGCCGATACCTATCCGCACCAGCACGGGATACAGCCCCGGCGTGATGCGGACGTAGTCTTCCTCCTGCAGATGCACGCCGTTGAGGTAAACCTCCGCGCCGCTGTCCGTGCGCAACTGGACCCAGCGGGGACGGTCGTTACGGATGACGGTGTAGAAGTAGCCGGTGCTGTGGTACTCGCGATCAAATGCCCTGGTCAGGTCCAGCTTGGTCCGCCCGCCGGTGTACCTTTCCTCGTTCCAGAGGCACTCCGCGTCCATGGGTTTGAACTCAACGGCCTGGTCCTGGTATGTGACCTCGGTTCCCTCTTCCGGTCTGAACTGCTCCGGTCCGCCGACCTGTTGCAGGTGGTCGGCCTCGCGTGGCCGCAGGCCACTGACGTATATCCACTCGCGCGGCATCTCATCGTCGTCAAACGCCACCACAGGTACGCCGTCGCCTGGTTCGTAACCGTCGGCCGGGGCGACGGACATCTCCTCGGCGCGCACGGCGAACGGGGCTTCCGGCTTCTGTGGCTCTTCGCCCTGCTCGCCCCAGGTTGCCAGGGCGCCCATAGCCGCGCCGTAGTAGATGGTCCCCGGATACGTCGAAGCCATGTGCCACTGGATTTCCTTGTGCAGCAGCGTCTTGCTGTAGATGATGCGGTTGGACGCCCAGAGGATGTAGTCCTGCACTTCGCGGCGGAAGTCCTCGTCCCAGGCGTCGTAGCACATATCGTACGCCAGCGCCACCTGCTCCAGCCGCCAGCCCCACACACGCGCCCGCACCATCTTGCTGCCGTTGCCCCTGTCGGCCATGTGCGCGACAACCATCTCGCGGGCCTGCTCGGCATATTCTTCCTCGCCGGTAAGCTGGTATTTGAGCGACAACCCGGCGGCCGTGTTCATCCGCTGCAGGGCGGCCTGGCCCAGCGGCGTGTCCATCTTCTCGCGCAAGGCCGGCAGGTCCTGTTCGCGGAACAGCAGCCGGGGGTGCTCGCCCGCGCGGACCGGTCCGTAGCCCTCCTTCGGCTCCTGCCGCCGCGGCAGCCAATGGGCCGTCGCCGTGCCGTTGACGGTCCGCTCCTTGAAAGTACCTGTAAAGACGCCTTTGTATTGGACGTCGCCGACAGCGGCCGGCGCTAGTGAGACCTCGTACGTCGCCCAGCCGCCGGGAGTCCAGCCGTCGCCGGCGATGCGCATCTCCAGTGTCAGCGAGAGCGTATCGCCGTCGGTGTCGGCCGCTGCGACCCTGCCGCTGTGGTAGGCGACGTTGTAGTTGCGCGCGACGCCCCATACACGGTCCCAGTTCCCGCCGGAACGACCTGTCCACAGCAGCAGTGACGGGTCGCCCTCGCCCGGTTCATCGCCCTGAAACAGCGCGCCATGCAGGGTCAGTTGCAGCTCCTGCGTCTCGGCCGGGCTTGAACCCGCCACGGCCACACGCGGGGCGAATACACACGACACAGCCAGCAACAACGAGGCAAAAACGATAGTGGAACGCGACATGATCTGTGGCTCCTTTCACAGGTTGTCTCAGCCGGGCCTGTGATAATGATACGCCGCGGGCGACGGATACGCCCACACCGCCGGCGCAAAACAGACCTTTCCCTGAAACACCAGTGACGGGCTAAACGGCCGCGCTAATTTGCCGAGTCGGTGAGGCGTTAAGCAGCTTCAGCCGTGGCTGGTGATGTTTGCCCGTTACGCCGTCGTCGGGCAACTCCTCTCCCCCTGGGAGAGGTCGGTCCAAAGGACCGGGTGAGGGCAACGCAGCCCCTCCCGACTCTTCGGGTCTGGACAGGGTGAGGGTTACAGACGCCTCCATATCTGCGGGCGCGGCGTTTGCTTGACAGTTTCGCGCGCGGCGGATACTTTGCCCGCACGAAACCTGTCCGCTTATCCTGAGGATATCCCATGACAAATCAGCCGTTGCCGGTCGCGGTAATCGGCGCCGGGGGCTTCGGAGGAAACACGCTTCAGGCCCTGGCCGGTATGGACTCGGTCAAGATTGTCGGCGTCTCCGACCGTCGTCAGGAGGCGGCCCGGCGCGCCGCCCGCGAGGCCGGCGCTGCCGCCTTCACCGACAACCGGTCACTGCTTGCCGAGGCCAAACCCGCCGCGGTGTTCCTGGCCGTTCCGCCACCGGCGGCCGGCGATATCATCGCCGCCTGCGCCAAGCGCGGCATCCACGTCTGGAAGGAGCTGCCTCTGGCGCGGAACCTCGGCGAAGGACTGGAGTTCGTCCGGCGCATGCATGCCGCCGAGGCCGTCTTCTCGGTGGGTACGCAGCGGCGCTTCGCGACCGGCTACAGCAGGGCGCGGGAGCTTCAGGGCTGGCTGGGGCAGCTCTTTCTGGCGCGCGGCCACTACCTGTTCAACTGGGGCCCGGATCTTGGCTGGCGGGCGGACCGTTCCGCCGGCGGCGGGGCGCTGCTGGAGTTGGGCTACCACATTGTGGATTTGCTGGTAAGCATGCTGGGACTGCCCGAGGAGGTGTACGGATCGGGTGTCTGCGGCGCCAACTGCGCCGGCAGGTCTCTGTCGCCCACGCCCTACGATACCGAGGACACGGCCGCGGCGCTGCTGCGCTTCCGCGACGGGTGCATGGGCTCTATGGTGACCACGCGCGTCTCCGGGCCGGTCAGCGAGGGGCTTGCACTGCACGGCAGCGACGGGTCGGTGGTGGCCGACAGTGAAACCTGCATCGTGCGTGACCCGGACGGCAACGTCCTCGACCGCGTCGGCGACGACCAGGCCACCCCCATGCAGGTCTTCCGGCGACAGGCGGAGCACTTCGTCAACGCCGTCGGAACCGGAGCAAAACGCTACGAATGCTCCGGCTGGGAGAACCTCCTCAACCTCGCCGTCATAGACGCCATTTACCTCTCGGAGAGGACCAGCCAGCCGGAAAGCCCGGCCCGGCTGCTGGCAACGCACGGTATCGACGCCGAGCAGTGCCTGGCGCTGCGGCCGCCGACGCTCAGCCAGGAGCGGCTGGAACCGCACACGCCGGCGGAACCCGACGGCGAAAATCGCGTTGCAGATTAGGACGCCGTTCCGACGGGAGCGGCCCTAGATCGATAAAACACACGCGAACCTTACAGGAGGTGTTCGATGATTCGTTCTTTTGGTTTTGCGGCCGTGATGCTGTGTGCCTGCGCCTTGGCATCGGGTCAGGACAACTTCCAGCCCACGCTGGCGACATATCTCGGCGGCTCGGAAAGCATCGAGGAGTGGACGTGCGCCGATGTCGCGCCGGATGGGCATGTGGTGGTCGCCGGCATGGCGCCGGGCTACAGCGTCGAAGGCGTGCAGGAGACCTGGCTGATGGCCGGCGGTGACGGCATCGTACTGCGAGTGAACCCGCAGACCAACGAAGTCGTCTCGGTGACGCGCATCGGTGACTACATCGAGGACATGGAAGTCGGACCCGACGGACAGATCGCGATCACCGGCTCGTTCGGAGTGGCCGTGCTGTCGCCCGACGCCTCACAGATAGTCTGGCGCGACGGCGACATCGTCCGCGGCACGCGGGCCGCCCAGTTCCGCAACCAGACTCCGCCGTTCAGGAAGTACCGCTACACGCGACGCGTCGCGAGAGTCGCGATCGGACAGGACGGCACCGTCGCTTCCTTCCAGGCCGAGCAGAAAGACTGGGGCGATGCCCCCAAGCACGGCCGGCTGTATGTGTGGAACAGCGACGGCGAGCGGCTGTGCGATCTGCGGATGACCAAATACAAATACCCCAAGGACCTGTGCGTGGACTCGGCCAACAGGCAGGTCATCGTCGGCGGGTTCAACACCTATTCCCACGACTCGCCGCACATGAAAGACCACCCCATCCACATGCAGTTCCTCACCGCCTTCACCTATGACGGGAACGTCAACTGGGCGGCCTACGACTTCCCCGCCAAGGACGTATATGCCGAGAACACCTACGCCGACAGCCGCGTGCAGCGGCTGGCCATCGGAGCCGACGGCTACCTGTACATGGGCGGATATATCCACGGCGGCGACTACATCTGGAGGCACGATCCCTTCGACGTCGAGCAGCGCGTGCAGGTGGATGTGGGCTACGACAGCTACACCGTCGCGTCCAACATGGGACGGGGCATAGACCAGAGCTACTTCGCCAAGTTCGACCCGGAAACCGGCGAGATTCTCCAGGGCCAGGTCCTGCTCTGCCGCGAGCAACCCAACGGCGGCGGCAAGCCCACGCAGATACAGATAAAGGGCATCGACGCCGACGAGGACGGCAACGTCTATATAGCCGGCTACTGCGAGGCCTACATCAATAACCGCGACCAGCAGCGGGTCGCCGGTGAACAGGTGGGCGAGTACCACGCGCCGGAGGTGTTCCTGCTGTCGGTTACGCCGGACTTCCGACAGCGGCGCGTATGGACGGTGTTCTCGCGCGAGGACTGCGAGGCCGCCGCGTGGGCACTGGGCGTCCGCAACGGCTGGGGCGCTTTCGTCGGCGAAGTGTACCAGGGCGAGGTGATAACCACGGACAACGCCTGGCAATCGGAACCGGCCGGACACACCGACGGCTATCTCGTTATCTGGGAAACCGAGTAGCAAGCTCGGATCAACGTGCAGGGTCGCGCAAGTCCCGTTGTCATTGCCACGGGACTTGCCGACGCGCGGGTCGATCTATCATCCGAACGTCGGTTATTCCCGCCGGCACAAACGGACCGGAATTGCACGGACCTGCGATTCGAAGCGTTCATCTTGGCGCGGCCGGCGGGGGTGGGTAAGCTCGAAGCAAGCGAGGAGGCGTCATGAAACGAAGCGAAATTAACGCACATCTGCGCCGGGCCATCGAACTGCTGGAAAAGGGCAACTTCCACCTGCCGCCCTGGGCGTTCTGGACGCCGGATGAATGGGGCGCCGCCGGACACGAGGCCGACGAAATCCGCCAACGCGCGCTCGGCTGGGACCTGACCGACTTCGGCTCCGGCGAGTTCGACAAATGCGGGCTGGTGCTGTTCACGCTCCGCAACGGACCGGCCGACGCCGACGGCGGCGATATGACCAAGGACTACTGCGAGAAGATCATGGTCATCGAGCCGGAACAGATAACCCCAATCCACTTCCACTGGCAGAAGATGGAGGACATCATCAACCGCTCGGGCGGACGGCTGGTGATAGAGCTTTGGAACGCCGGCCGCGAGGACGAGAAACGCGACGAAAAGTCCGACGTGACCGTCAGCATCGACGGCATCCGTCGCACCGTGCCCGCCGGCGGCAAGGTGGTGCTGAATCCCGGCGAGTCCATCTGCCTGACACCCTACATGTACCACACGTTCTACGCAGAGGCCGGCGGAGACGCCGTGCTCGCCGGCGAGGTCTCGCGCGTAAACGACGACGAGAACGACAACCGCTTCCTCGAATCCCTGCCGCGATTCCCCGAAATCGACGAGGACGAACCGCCACTGCACCTGCTGTGCAACGAATACCCCCCGGCCGGGTAGACCGCACCGGCTTTGCTAAAATGGGCCCGTCCTGGCGGCAACCCCAACTACAAACATAGCAGGTTATTATGTCAGCGGTTATGGCTGTTTTCCTGCCTGGCCAGTTGCCGTCTTTACAAAGATTAACGGGTTTTACGCTTTCTTGCTAAACTTGGTTTATATCCGTATAATTCAGGCATGGATCCCATACGAAACCCATATGCCCCCGGTGCCGGAACGACGCCTGGGGCGCATTATCCCTCAAGAAAATCGCTTATGCGACGCAGTGTGGCATCGAGTTGGTTGGGAAGGAGTTGACACTCCCACACCGTCAGCACCTGCCAGCCCCGGCGGCGAAGCTTACGGCGTTGACACCGGTCTCGCTGCTTGTTGCCCTCAAGCTTTCTTTGCCAAAAGGTACGACGTGACTTCGGCATCCTTCTGCCCATCCGACAATTATGTTGGTGCCAGAAACAACCATGGACTAATATGACTTTCTTGCGGCTTGGGAAGACGATATCGGGACAGCCGGGGAGGTCCCGCACGTGCAGCCGGTAGCGGTAGCCCATGCGGTGAATGACGGACCGCACAAGGCGCTCGGGCCGAGTGTCCTTGCTTTTAACCAAGGACATCACCCGGCTGCGTTCTGTCTGGCTTAATGTATCCAAGATTGCTCGCTATAGAGAAGGTACCATGAATTCTGAGCAGGGATCAACCGGACGACCCGCCGTAGGACGCTTTGAGTTCGACTTGGCGACACCGTTTTTCGACCAACTGCTCGCGTTCTTTGATGATTTGGGGGCAGCCCCGCTTACAGAAGGGCAAATCGGCAAATTGCAGCCCCTCCAGGGCGTTTACGGGCTTCTCTGGCGGAACCGAGTTGTCTATGTCGGTAAGTCCGATGGCCCCCTAACCGACCGCCTAACACAACACAGGGTTAAGCTCTCAGGGCGGCAAAATATACACCCCGAAGACGTGAGTTTCCGCGCCGCCTATCTGGCCGAAACGTGGGTACCCTTGGCCCCCGAAGCGAAGTTGATTAGGCACTATCAGAGACAGGGCCTCTGTGAGTGGAACGGAAACGGCTTCGGGCCTCACGACCCTGGGCGCAATCGCGAGGAAACAGACAAACCCCCGGACGGATTCGACAGTCAATTTCCCATCCGGATTGATTTTCCCACCAAAATACCAGCAGGCGACTATGAAGCAAACGATCTGCTTCAGAGAATGAAGGCCGCCTTGCCATACACGTTTCGCTACGAGACAGACAACCCAAGGGGCGGATGGCGGGCTGGATCCTCCAAGTACAACGGGAAGCGTATCTCAGTAGCGACAGACAATATGCCAGCCAATGAGTTTTTGACGACCGTTGCGGAGCAACTAGGCCCCACTTGGCAAGCTACCGCGTTCCCCAGCCATCTAATTCTCTACGAAGAACGCAGGAACTATACCTACGGTAATATCCTCTGGCCCAAAAGCGCACGAGAGGCCTGACCAATGCCACCGCGGCAGTCGCTCTACCCGCTTTCCACTTCGCCCGCTAATTGACCGACTGGCTGAGACAGGGCTCTGAGCACCTTAGCCAAACGGGCCCCGACAACCTCGGCCAACTTAACAGGAACCGCGTTCCCCAGCTGGCGCATGCTTTCTGTCCAGGAGCCTTGAAAAACCCAATCATCAGGGAAAGTCTGCAGGCGAGCACATTCACGAACGGTGAAATACCGGACCGAGCCATCAGCCAAACGAAGAGTGTTCTCGCCCCCGGGCACTCCGTGGTCTCCCGCCTTTAATGTCTTGGCAGGTTCGTCCCACGCGCTACCAGTATGCCCAGGATAGCTACGAGCGCCGGGGTTCAGATAATGGTTAGGTACTTTTGTACAGGTTCGCCCCAAGACAATGCTTGGTAAATCACTAATAGCGTCGCGAACGGTGCGGCTCGGTTTAAGCAACATGTCCGGTATCAGTGTTGATAGCCGCTCGACGCGCCGACGCAATCTTTCCGGTACTTGCGGTCGCTTTGCCTTGGGTATGCGATGACGTTCCCAATACTCACCGCTCACCCATTTCTCATACACGAGCGCGTCCTCGCCGTGGGTTGCGTGCGGAAACGAAAACTCGGCGCTGAGATCATTCCGTAACCCCACTATGAACACGCGTTCCCTACGCTGTGGCACACCGTAATCCGCCGCATTCAATAGCTGATATACCACGTTGTAGGACAATCCCGCGTGGTTGCCTTTCGTATGGATGGCTTCCAATCTCCTGAGGTGGTCTGTCCACTCCTCATCGCCGCGCGGTACGACTTCGGGGTACCGAAGTTGATGTATAATATAGCTGAAATAATTCGCAAAGTTTTGTCGGAGTAAACCCTTCACATTCTCAAACAGAAAAGCCTTTGGTCTTGTCTCTCTGATGGCCCGAACTGCTTGAGGAAACATATCCCGTTGATCTTGGTATCCCCTATGCTTACCGCCAATTGAGAAAGGCTGGCATGGCGGGCCCCCGGATACCAAGTCAATTTCCCCCTCGTGAACCCGAAAATCGTATTCCGCAACGTCTCCCTCAAGGATCTTCCAGTTCTTTGCTTCCTTCGGGCCTCTGGTGGTGTTCCACCGTAAAGTCTCGCAGGCGTTCCGTTCTTTTTCTAAAACGGCGGTATGCCGAAAGCCCGCTTTGGCGGTACCCAAGGCAAGCCCACCAGCCCCAGCGAAAAGCTCTATCGATCTCATCGGTGGCCTCCCTGTCTTGAGAGTTTCACTGTTTCCGAACATACTACGAACTCGCCATCTTGGGGCAAGGATTTTTCCCAACTATCTTACGGATTATCCCAATCGATTCGGGCGAGGTCGTCGAGGCGTTTGTGGTCCGTCATATCCACGTGCAACGGAGTGACGGTTATGTACCCCTCGGCCAGCGCGACGACATCGGTGTTTTCCTGCTCCGCCGTGAAGGAGTACTCATCCGTCAGCCGATAGCTCTCCGACCCGTCGTGGGCGACGTCGCGGTGGTAGGTGTCCTCTATGCCGGCCGTGGACTGTGCCACCACGCGCACGCCGGCGGGCCTGCGATGGGCCAATAGCGGAATGTTCACGTTTATCAACTCGCCCGGACCCAGCCCCACATCCAGCAGACGCCGCAGGACATTTCCGCACATCCCGGCGGCCGCGGCAAAGTCCGTCTCGCCTTCGCTGGTCTCGGCGGAGAACGCCACAGCGGGCAGCCCGAGCATGGCCGCCTCCGCGGCGGCAGCGACCGTACCGGAGTAGAACACGTTTATCCCCACGTTGCTGCCGGCGTTCAAACCCGTAACCACCAGCTCCGCCGGGGCGTCCATCAAGCTGCGGACGGCGAGTCGCACGCAGTCGGCCGGGCGACCGGCCACGCTGAAGCCGCGAAACGGCGGCGGTCCGTCAACCTCCACGCGGTGGACGGTCAGCGGGTTGCGGATGGTGATGGCGTGTCCGGCGGCGGACTGCGGCGAGTCCGGAGCCGCCACCGTAACCTCGCCCATGTCCGCGACGGCTCCGTAGAGAGCGGCCAGCCCGGGCGCGAGTATTCCGTCGTCGTTACTGAGTAGGATTCTCATGGCCGTTGAGTCTAACGCCCCCGGCGTCGCGGCCCAAACGGCAAATCCCGGCGGGTCGGCTCAGCGCCGGCCGTCGAAGAACCGCCACACCCGCTCGGCGTAAGTGGACCAGTACAGCCCGTCGTCTTCCAGCGAGCCGCCGGGCGGGACGGTGTTGGCCCGCACCGTGCCGTCGTCCTCAAGTGTCCGCACGGCCCCGCCTCCGAAGGCCACGTTGAACCGCCCTCCGTGACACCACCGCGACCGCACGGGATAGCTCTGCGGCCCGGGCGAGCCGGGGGCCGGCTCACTGTGGTCCTGCCGCCAGAACTGGTCCGCCAGCACAGCGTCCTGCATCGGCCGGAATCGCCCGCCGATCGGGTCCGCCAGTCGATAGTCCTTATCCAGTCGAACCACCGGGACGTGCAGGCGGGTGCGGCCTACGGGGATGGTCTGTCCGCCGGCGCGGGCGGTGTAGATTTGCAGCAGGCCCTGGCGGCCGAAGTACGCCAGGTCCCACACGCGTGAGAACAAATCCTCGCTCGGCGGGAAACGCAGGCAGTAGCTGCTGAAGCGGAACGTGTAGGGGAAGTAGCTGGCCGTTCCGTCGATGCCGGCGTCCTCCTCGCCCGGGCAGATAAGCCGCTGGGGCGCGATGTGTCCCTCGTCCACCAGCACCCATAGGTTGACGCTGTCCATTCCCGAGCGGCCGAAGCCGCCGGGGTCGCTCAGCTCGCCCGTCCCGCCCCAGTGCCCGGAAAGCGGCACGTTGGCGTCGCGGTAGTCGGTGAAGCCGAACGGCGGGAAGCGCTGGTCGTTGGCGGCCGCATAGCTCAACAGCGCCTGGTGAACCGCCCGCATCGAGGCCGAGCAGCCGGCCAAACGGGCGCGGTCACGCACCGCCCAGACCGACGGAAGCAATATCCCCGCCAGCAGCACGACCACGGCCACTACTACCAGAAGCTCCACCAGTGTCCAGCCCTTGCGAGACGACATGACCCGACCCTTTTCCATGCGCAAGTGCGAATAGCACCGATATGGGCCGGATTCTTACCGGACGTGAAGCTATTGTCAACAATCAGCTTGCCGTGTTTTTCCGTGGCCGCGGGGGCCTCAGAACCACCACGCCTCGCCGGCTTTTTCGCGGAGGATGATGGGCTGGAGGTACTCGACGGCCTTTTCGAAGCCCTCGGACATGCTCATCAGGGCATCCTCGTGCTCTATGCTGATGACGCCATCGTAATCGTACCGCCGCAGCATGCTCAGGAACGGTTTCCAGAATTCATCCCCATGCCCGTAGCCGACCGTACGGAAGACCCAGGCGCGGGCGTTTATCTCGCCGTAGCTCTTGATGTCCAGGTTGCCGGTGATGCGGCTGTTGCGGGCGTCGATCTCGCAGTCCTTGGCGTGCACGTGGTAGATGCACTTGTTCTCGCCGAGGTAGCGGGCGGCCTCGATGGGGTCGATGCCCTGCCAGAAGAAGTGGCTGGGGTCGAGGTTCGCGCCCAGGGCATTTCCGGCGGCCTTGCGCAGGCGGACAATGGCCTCAGGGTTGTGCACCGTCATGCCCGGGTGTGCTTCGAAGGCGATCTTGACGCCGTGCTTTTTGGCGAAGTCCGCCTCCTTGGACCAGTACGGGATGATGACCTTGTTCCACTGGTAGTCGGCGATCTGCTCGAAATCCGGCGGCCAGGGGCAGGTCACCCAGTTTGGCGTGCGGTCGTTGGGTCCGCCGCCGGGGCAGCCGGAGAAGTTGACCACGACCGTGTCGAACTCCGCCGCCAGCCGCACCGCGTTGCGATGGGCCTTGTGATGGGCGTTGGCGGTGCGCTTGTCGGGGTGGACCGGGTTGCCGTGCGCGGCTATTCCGCGGACCTTCAGGCCGTGGTCGGCAAGCTTGGCCTTCAGCTCCTTGAGCTTGCCTTTCTTGGCATGGATGCCGGCGAGGTCCCACGGGTCGCCGGGGTAGGCCCCGCAGGGCAGCTCGATGGCGTCCAGTCCGAGCTTCCGGCAGTAATCCAGTGCATCGTCCAGCGACATCCCGCCGAAAAGTGCTCCCATCACGCCGAGTTCCATGATGTGTCTCCTGTCTGAATCCGGGGCTTGCTGTGGCAACCAACTGCGCGGCCATTATGCCCCGCACAGCGCACGATGCAAGCGCGGATGGCTTGTCGGCGGCTCGACGGGCGTCTATCCTTGCCGGTATGGGCAGTCAATCGTCCAGAAACATCGGCCACAGGAAGCGATTCGACCCCGGCGAGGTGCTGTTGGACGCGTCGGTCTTTCGCGGGCCGGTGGACCTGCGCGAGGTGTTCGGCAACGACCGCCCGGTGGAGGTGGAAATCGGCACGGGCAAGGGGACGTTTCTTCTCGCCCGCGCGCAGGCCCGGCCCGACGTGAACCTCCTGGGTATTGAATACGCCAAGCCCTACTGCTACTACGCCGGCGACCGGGCCCGGCGGCATGGGCTGGGCAACGTGCGGATGCTGCACACAGACGCGGCCGGCGTATTTGAGAAAGCCCTGGCCGACGGAAGCATCTGGCGCGTGCACATCTACTTCCCGGACCCCTGGCCGAAGCGGAGACACCATCGCCGCCGGCTGATTCAGCCGAGGTTCGTCGAGCATCTCCGCCGCGTGCTGGCGCCGGGCGGGCAATTGCTCGTGGTTACAGACCACATGGGCTACTACACACACATCAGGCGCGTGCTGGCGGACGTTCCGCAGATGGCGCGGATACCGCTGCCGCGGCTGGCTGGCTTCGGCGGCGAGATGGTGGGAACGAACTTCGAGCGGAAGTATATCGCCCAGGGCCGACGCTTCTACGCCCAGGCCCGCCTGCGGTACGTCTGAGCGGACCTTACCCCTCTTCGGCTTGGAGCTTCTGGACGGCCGCACTGGCGCCACGCTGACCCACGAAGATAAGCGTATCACCCGGAGCCGGCCGAAGGTCGGAGGTGGGGTTATACACCGTCTCGCCGTCGGCGCGCCTTACCGCCACCACGTGGGCGCCCACCCGGCGGGGCAGCTCCAGCTCGCGAAGCGCCTTGCCGGCGAGCGTACTGTCGGCCGAGAGCACCATCTGGTCGAGTTCCAGCTCGACGCCCTTCTGAGCCATCTCCACGAAATCCACAACCGCAGGACGCAGTATCACGTCCACCATGCGAGAGGTACCCAGTTCGGTAGGGCAGATTACGCGCGTCGCGCCGGCCCGCCGCAGCTTGCCTATCGACGACGGGCTTTGCGCGCGGGCAATTATCGGCACACGCGGGTTGACGGCGCACGCAGTGAGCGCCAGGAAGACGTTCTCCGCATCCGTAGGCAACGCCGCGACGACCGCGGAGGCACGCTCTATGCCGGCGGCCCGCAGAGTGTCCTCCTCCTGCGCGTCCCCGCGGAGGTACAGCAGTCCCGCGCGCTCCGCCAGCTCGGTCCGCTCGGCGCTGGGATCCACAACCACCACCGAACGCCCGCTCTTGCTCAGGTCGGCCGCGACGTTCTGACCGACAAGCCCGTAGCCGCATATCACGATGTGGTTCGAGAGGTTTTCGATTTTGCGTTCCAAGTGCCTTCTCCCGAAGATCCTTCTGACCTCGCCCTCTATCAGCATCGACGCCACGAGCGTAAGCAGAACCGCCCCGCTGGTAAGCCCGGCCATTACAACGATGATGGTGAAGAACATCGTGCCTTGGGTCGGTGCATGGATCTCGCGATAGCCGACCGTGGCGACGGTGATGACCGTCATATAAAGCGATTCCAGGAACGTATATTCCGGCTGCAGGATGCAGTAGCCGATGCTTCCGCAGAGTATGACCGCCACGAATATCGCAAGCGGCACGATAACGCGCATCCCCCTTCGCCGGCTCGTACGATCCCGATCGGACAGGGCGCGAAGCGATGATCCTGACGATTGTCTCTCCGACATGGTCAGAGGAGATTATAGACGGCTTGGACGCCCGAGCAAACACATGCTCAGCCGACAGCGTTATTACTAAGATGTTGTAAGAGATTAAATGAACATCACAGTACTAATCAGTCCTGTCGGGTGTGTGGACTTTGCGTGTGTGTTTGCATAGTGCCCAGCAGCGGAATGGTTTGCGCCGACATTTACCTTCGCGGCGTCTGTGGAAAACCTGTCGGCGCCGCTGTAGGGAGCCGACGAAGGCCCGCTGGGGAAACGACAGGGCGAGGTGTCGCGCGGAAGAGGTTGTGCCGACGTGTGCGAAGGTTTGGGAAGTGCGGGCACGGAACCGTCAGGATATCCACAACTGCCTGTGGGCGGCGCGTCACTGCGTGAGCTGTATCTGCTGGGAGAGGCGCTCAAGCGTGGCGCGGAATTCCGGGTTCTTTTCACGGAGCGAATCGACGGCCCGGTTGGCGTGCAGGACGGTGCTGTGGTCGCGGCCGCCGAAGTACCCGCCGATTTCCTCCAGACTGTGCCGCGTGAAGTTTCTGGCAAGGTACATGCACACCTGGCGAGGCAGGGCGATTGAACGGCTACGTTTCTTGCTTTGCAGGTCGGCCAGCCGGACGTCGTAGCAGTTCGTGACGGCCTTGAGGATGTCCTCTATGCTGACTTCGCGCTCGCGCGGGCGTGCCTCCCCGCCGAGGGCGTCCTGGGCGACGGAGAGGTCGATATCGCGGTCTGTGACGCGTGCCAGCATCGCCACCTTCGCTATCGCCCCCTCCAGCTCACGGATGTTCGACTCGATGCTGCCGGCGATGTAGCACACCACGTCCTCCGGCAGCTCCATGCCGCGCAGGCGGGCCTTCTTGCGCACGATGGCCACACGGGTCTCGTAGCACGGGCGGTCGAGTCGGGCGACCAGCCCCCAGTTGAACCTGCTGACCAGCCGCTCCTCCAGGCCGGGTATCTCCGACGGACTGCGGTCGGAGGAGAGGATAATCTGTTTCTGCGACTGGTACAGCGTGTTGAAGGTGTGGAAAAACTCCTCCTGGCTCTGCTCGTGGTCCGAGAGGAACTGGATGTCGTCGATGACCAGCATGTCCACGTGCCGGTAGCGGTAGCGGAAATCGTGCAGATCACCCTGCTCGACAGACGTGATGAAATGGTTTACGAACGTTTCACAGCTCAGCACCGATATCTGTCCGTCGCCGAGGTCTTCGCCGACCTTCCGGCTGGTGGCGTGCAGCAGGTGGGTCTTGCCAAGCCCGACGCTGCCATGGATGAACAGCGGATTGTAGCTCTTTCCGGGCGATTCGGCGACCGCAAGGCAGGCCGCGTGGGCCAGCCGGTTGCTGGGCCCGCGGACGAAGGTCTCGAAGGTATAGTCTGGGTTCAGCTCCAGCAGTGGCGCGTCGGTTTCGGCAGTCGCCGCGGGGGTGGAGTCGTCCTGATGCTGCGACGCCTCCTGCGGGGTTACGAAAACCACGCTGATCAGTCTTCCGGTAGCGGCCTGGGCGGCCTCGGTAAAGAGGCGCGTGGCGTGACGTGCGCAGTAATTGCGCTCGGACGTTCCCGGTGTCTGCACCTCCAGCACGCCGTGCTCAAGCGACACCGGTTCAAGCTCTGTAAACCAGGGACGGATAATCTGTCCGGCCGCTGAGACGACTCTCTCGATGATCCGTTGCCATACTGCGGGGTCCACCATCGGCATTAGTCGCCTCCCGAACCCGGATAAACGAACGATGAAAGAATTGGTCCAGGGACTACAAGCGCGGCCGCGGGTGTTGAACCATCCTTGGTGTGTCGGCCGCTCCCTTAATCACGGGCGGAAGTGTACGGCCGCGCACCGCGCAAGTCAAAGCCAAAATTCCAATCTCACCGTGCACCGGCCGGCGCGCGATAGTTGCGCCGCCGCGAATTGTTTTGCGGTGCTGAAACCGGTTCAAGGACCACGTTCTGCTCGCCCAGCAGTTCGCCAAGCTCGTTCATCAGTGTCCGCGAGGGTGATATGCGGAACCCGTCACCGGTGCTTACCTGCGCGCGGACGTCCGGGCGCGACCGCGGCGTAATCTCCAGGCGCACGGGCCTGGCTCCGCCGTGCCGCCGCAGCACCTCCGCCAGACTCGCAAGCATGTCGTCGTCGGCGCCGGCGGGTAGTCGAAGCAGCATCGCTCCGGTCAACTGCTCTACGGCCGCGTCCATCGGTATTATCTCTTCAACGATGATGTTCGCCCGTTCGCGCCGGCGGTCCACCGTGCCTCGCAGAAAGACCATCGCTTCTTCGTTAATCAGCTCGCGATAGTTCTCGTAAGTCTCGGGGAAAACTACGGCCTCACACTGCCCGGAAACGTCCTCCACCGTAAGCACGGCCATCGGCTTCTGCTGCTTTCGTGTTACGGTGCGGCGGATGGATGCGATCATCACGCCGATGGTCAGCGGGCCGGTGTAGTTCTCCAGGTCGCTGAGCCGAACACCGGCGGGCCTGCCGAGGAACTGCTGCTCGCGGACGTAGCGCGTCAGCGGGTGGCTGGTAATGTAAAAGCCGAGTGTTTCCTTTTCCGCGGCAAGCAGTTCCGATTCGCTCCACGGCTCTACGCGCGGGAAGCGCGGACCCGGGGCGGACTTCTGGTCGTCTCCGCCGAGGGCCTGGAAGATGCTGAGCTGCCCGCTGCGGCGGTCCTCGGCGGCGGCCTGTCCCAGCTCTATGGCTCGGTCCAGTGCGGCGACCATCTCGGCCCGGCTGGCGCCGAGTGCGTCGAACGCGCCGCACTTGATAAGCGCTTCGATGGCGATGCGGTTGACCGCCCGCAGGTCCACGCTCTCGCAGAAGTGGTACAGGTCGCGGAAGCTGCCCTGCTCCTCCCGTGCCGCGACAATGGCGTCCACCGCACGGGCGCCCACCCCCCTCACGGCCGCCAGTCCGAACCGCACCAGCTCCCCGTCCACCGTGAAATCCGCCCCGCAGGTGTTGATGTCCGGCGGCGCGACCGTCACGCCGAAGCGTTCCGCCTCGGCCATGTACTGCACAACCTTGTCCGTATCCACGCACTCGTACGTCAGCGTCGCGGCGAAGAACTCCCGCGGATAGTGCACCTTGAAGTAGGCCGACTGATACGCCACCAGCGCGTAACGCGTGGAATGCGCCTTGTTGAAGCCGTAGCCGCCGAATTTCAGGATAAGCTCGAAGAGCCGCTCGGCCTCGGCGCGGTCGATGCCGTTTTCCTCCGCACCGGAGAGGAAGTTCCCGCGCTCCTCTGCGATGAGGTCGGTCTTTTTCTTGGAGATCGCCTTCACCAGCGTAAGCGCCCGGTTCAGAGGGATCTTCCCGAGACGCTCCAGCACCTGCATCACCTGCTCCTGATACACCATGATGCCGTAGGTCTCGGCCAGCATGTCGTCCACCAGAGGGTGGATGCCGGGCACTTCCTCAGTACCGTTCTTGCGGGCGCAGTAGGCGGGGATAAGCTCCATCGGACCCGGGCGGTACATGGCGTTGGCTGCGATTAGGTCGCCGATCCGCTCCGGGCGCATCTGGCGCAGAACCGCCTTCATGCCTTCGGACTCGAACTGGAACACGCCGTCTGTAAGCCCGTCGCAGAAGAGGCGATATACCTCAGGATCGTTCAGCGGCAGCGTTTCGGGGTCGATATCCCTGCCTGTGCTGTGGCGGATGAGATCACGGCAGCGGCCGAGGATGCTCAACGTCCGCAGCCCCAGGAAGTCCATCTTCATCAGCCCGATTTCGTCGCAGGTCGGCCCGTCCCACTGGGTGATGGGGTCTTCGCTGTCGGCCTGGCGGCAGAGCGGGACGATGTTTTCCAGCGGTTCGTCACAGACGATGACGCCCGCGGCGTGCACGCCGGCGTGGCGGGCGAGGCCCTCAAGTTTGCGGGCGTAGTCCAGCAGCTCGCGGATGCGCGCGTCGGACTCGTACGCCTGGCGCAGCTCCGGCTCGCTCTCCAGCGCCCCGTCGAGAGTGACCTTCGGGCCTTCCGGGACCTTCCGGGCAATGGCGTCCACCTCGGGCAGGGGGATGCCCATTACGCGCCCCACATCGCGGACGGCCGCCCGCGCCTTGAGTGTGCCGTACGTGATTATCTGCGCGACGTGCCCGTACTTCTCGCGTACGTAACGGATTACGTCCGCCCTGCCGTCCTGGCAGAGGTCGATGTCCATGTCCGGCGCTTCCTCGCGGGCCGGGTCCGTGAACCGCTCGAACAGCAGCCCGTACCGCATGGGGTCCACGTTCTGAATACCCAGGGAGTACCCCAGCAGTGTCGCGACGCCGCTGCCGCGCGGGCCGGCCGGTATGTTGTTGTCCCGGGCATACCGAACGAAGTCGTTGACGATCAGGAAGTACGAGCTGTAGCCCTTGTCGGCTATTACGTTCAGCTCCCAGTTCAGCCGTTCGGCGTACTCCTTGGGCACGTTGCCGTCGAAGCGGCCTGACAGCCCTTCCTCGGCCAGCTTTCGCAGGTAGCTGTCCGGGTCCTGGCCTTGCGGCGTGGGGAAGTGCGGCAGGTGCCTGGAAGAAAAGTCCAGCTTTACGTCGCACATCTCCGCGATTTGCCGCGTGGCGTCGGCCGCCCCGGGATAGTCCTTCAGCGCCCGGCGCATCTCCGAACCGTCCTTGAAGTACAGCTCCGGCGAGTAGGCCAGCTCGTTCTGCTCCGAGAGCGTCTTGCCGGTGGATATGCAGGTGAGCACCTCGTGGGCCTGTTTGTCGGACCTCTGGAGGAAGTGCACGTCGTTGGTGCCGACCAGACCCACGCCCAGTTCCCGTGCGAGGCGGATAAGCTCGGGATTTATCTGCTGCTGCTCGGGGAGCTGATGGTTCTGGATTTCAATGAAGAACCGCTCGGAACCGAAGATATCGCGGTACTCGCCGGCGATGCGTCGGGCCTGCTCGGCTTGCCCCGAAAGCAGCGCCGCCGGCACCTCTCCGCCCAGGCACGCGGTGGTGCAGATAAGCCCTTCATTCAGCTCCGCCAGAAGCTCACGGTCCACACGGGGTCGGTAGTAGAAGCCCTCTGTGTACGCGCGAGAGGAGAGCTTCATCAGGTTCCGCCAGCCCGTGATGTCCATCGCCAGCAGCAGCAGGTGATAGGCGGCCGTGGCGGGGTTGCCCATGGAGCGGTCGTGCCGCGTTGTGGGCGAGATGTACGCCTCCAGCCCCAGGATCGGTTTGATTCCGGCTCCGGTGGCGAGCTTGTAGAACTCGGCCGCGCCGAAGAGGTTCCCGTGGTCGGTCAACGCCAGTGCGTCCATGCCGCTATCCACGGCGGCCTGGACGAGCTTCTCCGGCCGGCAGGCGCCGTCCAGCAGCGAGTAATGCGAGTGCACGTGAAGGTGTACGAAGTCCTCCGTGGGCGCGTCCATGGCCGGGCCTTTCGTGAAAGGTGTCCTCTTACGGCGGCAATATATCACCTGTGCCGCCGGCGATAAACACCGAGCGTTCACGGGCCGGCAAAACCGCCGGATTTTGTGGTTCCCCGATTCGCATTCGCCGCAAGGTGAATCCTAGTATGGATTGGAAGCACACAGGTTCCTGCCCTTCGCCTTGGCCTCGCTACCCGCGGGGCGGAAACGGGCGCCAGGCCCGAAGGCCTTTCGCCCGCATCGGCCGGGGGCGGTCCGAGGGAGGAGTGGACCGCCCCGGGCCTCTTTTCTGCGCCCTCTCAAAGCTAGTCTCCAAGGCCCCGCTGTCGCGGGAATGGTGTAAAATCACACTGCAGCAATCTTCGACCCCGCCGGGCGGGTTGCCGCAATATCCCGGCGCAGGCCGCGTTAGACCTTAAGGACAGACCATGGAACCCCGACAGCTTCGCGCCGTTATATCCTCAGCACGGCGAAACTCCGCTGAGGGTTACCGAGCGCTGCTGGAGGCGTATGGCCCCCGGTTGTACGGGTATTTCTACCGTGCCACCGGCGACCATCACGACGCCGAGGACCTGGTCGGCGAGGTGATGCTGCGGCTGGTCCGGGAACTGAAGCGCTATGACGAGCGAGGCAGGTTCGAGCCGTGGCTGTTCCGGGTTGCCGCCAATGTGCTGCGCGACCGGATACGTCGCGGGCGTTCGAGGCCCGCGGGACACAGTCTCTCGGCCGGTGAGAGCGGGAGCTGGGCCGCCGAGTTGCGGGACGACGGTCCGGGCCCGGACGTGCCCCTGGAGGCGGCCGAGGCGTCGGAGCGGCTGAACGCCGCAATAGAGCGGTTGGATGAGAACACCAGACAGATGATACTTCTGAGGCATTTCGGACAGCTCAGCTTCAAGGAGGTCGCGGAGCTTACCGGCAACCCGTTGGGGACGGTGCTGGCGCGGGTGCACCGCGGAATGAAGCAGTTGCGGCTGCTTATGGGAGCCGAAGATGGAACTCAATGACAAACAGCTTGAGCGTCTGGCGCACCGCCTGGATGGGGAAGCTGTCGAGCTTGACGAACAGACCCGCCACGTTGAGCAGGCGTTCCGCCGTGATGAGGAGCACGTGGCTCGGCTCCTTGCAGTCGTGCCCCCTGCCGGCTCAATGGCGAGGATTCAGTCGCGCGTTTCAACGGAGCTTGACCGCTCCCGGCCAGGCGTATTGCGGATTGCCGGCGTGGGGGCGTCCTGGGCGGCGGCCGCTGCGGCGGCAGTGCTGCTTGCTGTGGCTTTGTCGATTCCGGACAGGCCCACGGTCCGCGTGGCCGAGACAGCAACAGACCAGGGCGTGCCGCTGGCTGTGGTTCTGGAGGCTTTCGAGGATTCGGTCGAGACGGCCGAGCTGGAGCTGCTGGAACTGGAGGTCGGCGAACTGACGATGGAGCTGGCGGCCTCGGATGATACGGGCGGATTGACGGAAACCCGCATGGACCTGCTGGAAAGCGACGTTGAGGAATTCTGGCTCCGCGACGCCGGCGTGGAGAACCCGGAGCTGTAAAACGGCGAACGAGGTGCAAGATGCCCAAACGTATGATTGCAGCGCTGGCGATTCTTACGACTGTTTCCGTTACGGCCCTGTTGACGGGCGACCCGAGTGCCGACGGCACTGAAAACCGTGACGAACCGCAGACCCGCCCGGCGCCGCAGCGGCGGGGTCCGACGCTCAGCGAGGAGCAGGAGCAGGAGATTCTGGAGGTGCTGAAGGAGCACCAACTGGGTCAGTATCAGCGGTTGATGGAGCTTCGTGAGGAAGACCCGGACCGCTATCAGGCGGCGGTGCATGCGGCCTGGCGGTGGTACCGGCGTTGGAAGAGCATGCCGGAGGAGGTCCAGCAGGCAGCCAATGACGCACGCAACGCCAAGATAGCAATCTACCGCGTTACGAGGGAGTTGCGCGACGTCGAAGACTCTTATATGCGGACGCGGCTGGTAGGGGAGCTGCGTCAGGCCATCCGCCAGGAGTTCCAGGCCGAGCTTGTCGTGCGGGAATACCGCCTCAACCAGCTCGAGGCCGAGCTTAAGCGCCTGCGGGAGGAACTCCGGCAACGCCGTGAGGATTCCGAGGAAATCATCTCACAGCGACTCCAACGCCACTTCAGCGAGCATGTGGGGACCACCACGCAGCCCGTCCCGCAGTCCGACGTGGAAGACGGCGAGGCATGTTGCCCGCAGACAGCCCCGGCTCAATGATACGGCCACGCGGCTTGTAGCGGTCGGGCGAGGGCGGCTATGATGGGGCCATGAGCGACGAAAATAACCACAGACCCACGCGGACGAGGGACGAACTGCGCATCTTCAGCAGCGAGGTGGTGGACCGTGTGCGCGAGGCCGGCGGCGTGTGGGAACTGCCGAACGGTCAGATTCGCCTGCCGCGGATATTCGGCTTCTGCCGGGGAGTCAAGCGGGCGCTTGCGATGCTCGATGAGGCCGTCCGCGAACACGCCAACGAGGGCAAGCGCCTGTTCCTGCTGGGGCAGATAATCCACAACCCGTGGGTTAACGAATACTTCCAGCGGCGCGGCGTGCGGATACTATCGGCGGACGAGCTGGCCCGGCCGGGGG
This sequence comes from Phycisphaerae bacterium, assembly GCA_049975485.1. Classification (GTDB taxonomy): domain Bacteria; phylum Planctomycetota; class Phycisphaerae; order SM23-33; family SM23-33; genus PUND01. The sequence continues at coordinate 30,625 of JBNGDC010000017.1, forward strand.
AGGTAATCGGGCCGGAAGACTGCGCGGTTATCCCGGCGTTCGGGGTGCCGCTGGGCATTGAAAGGAAGCTGCGGGACATCGGCTGTGAGATTGTGGATACCTCCTGCGGGGATGTTCGCCGGCTGTGGGTATGGGCCGAGCGGGCTGTCGGCAAGGGCTACGCGGTCTTCATCTTCGGCCGTGCCAACCACGACGAGACGGTCGTGACCAAGAGCCGACTGGCCGCGGCCGGCGGAAGCTACGTGGTGGCGGGCAATCTCGACCAGGTCCGCAGCTTCGGCGAGCTGATCGCCGGCGACCTGCCGGCCGGGCGCTTCGGAGAGACGTTCGGCCCGGACGCCACAAACGCCGATAAGCTGGAGCCGTTCGAGCATCTCGCCCAGGTCAGCCAGACCACCATGCTCTACGACGATACCATGCGCGTCCGCGAGATACTCCGCGAGGCGTACGGGCGACGCTTCGGCGAGGAGGGGCTGGAGGACCGGTTGCTGTTCGAGCCGACCGTCTGCCACGCCACACAGGACCGCCAGGCGGCCGCCGTGGAGCTGTGCCGCAGCGGCTGCGACCTGATTATCGTCGTGGGCGGGTTCACGTCCTCCAACACCCGCCACCTGCATGAGCTGGCCGGGCAGTTCGCGCCGGCATATCTCATCGAGGACGCGCCGGCCATCCGCTCACGCAGTGAGCTGGCGACTTACGACTTCCGGCGGGACGAGCCGACCGTTGCGCGCGACTGGCTGCCGGAGAAACGTCCCCTGCGCGTGGGAGTACTTGCGGGGGCCTCCAGCCCGGAGATCGTCGTCGGGGAGGTGCTCCAGCGACTGGCGGGTTTTCTGGACTAGGGAGCGGTTACGTCCGGGCGGACTCGGCCGGGTGTGACTGCTCGGAACGTACGAACCGTCCCAGTCGTCGCCAGCGGTCGTAGCGGTGCCTCAGCAGGTGTTCGGGCGAGGCGCTCTTAAGCTCCCGCAGCGAGCGGACCACGTAGCGCTCCAGGTTGGCGGCCGCCTCGGCCGGGCTGCGATGCGCGCCGCCCAGCGGCTCGGGGATGATGTCGTCGATTACGCCGAACTCGTGGAGATACCGGGCGGTGAGCTTCAGTGCGTTGGCGGCCTCCGGGGCCTTCTCGCCGGTGCGCCAGAGAATGGCGGCACAACCCTCCGGCGAGATGACCGAGTAGTAGGAGAACTCCATCATCGCGATGCGGTCGCCGACGCCGATGCCGATGGCGCCGCCGCTGCCGCCTTCACCGATTACGACACATACCACCGGCGTGCGCAGGCGGCTCATCTCCATCATGCTCTGGGCGATCGCCTCGGCCACTCCGCGCTCCTCCGAGCCGATGCCCGGGTAAGCGCCCGCGGTGTCCATAAGCGTGACGACCGGCAGGCGGAACTTCTCGGCCAGCTTCATTACCCGCATCGCCTTGCGGTAGCCCTCCGGATGCGCGCAGCCGAAGTTGCACTGAATCTTCTCGTTGGTGTCGCGACCCTTGTGCTGGGCAATAAGGGCGACCTTCTCGGTGCCGATGCGTCCCAGCCCGCAGCGGATCGCCTTGTCGTCCGAGAAGCGCCTGTCCCCGTGCAGCTCTACCCAGCCCTTGACCATCATGGAGATATAGTCCAGCGCCTGTGGCCTCTTGGGATGCCGCGAGACCAGCACGGTCTCCCACGGGGTGAGGTTGGCGTAGGTCTTGCGCAGCAGCGAGACGTACTGGTTGCGGAGTTGGCGTATCTCGGCGGAGTAATCCCTGCCGGCTTCGGCCTGGACTTCCTCCAGGTCGGCTATCTGTCGCTGAAGGCGCAGTATAGGCTTTTCAAACGGTAGTTGGTAACCGTTTGCTGCAGAACCGTTTTTAGGGGGCATAGTCGATGCTCCTGAAGGCATCGCCGCGCATCCCTGCGCCCGCGGCGGGTAGAACACTAATCGCGTCCTCAGTGCGGTTATCGTCAAGATTACAGCAAAATATGGTGTGTTTTCAGGCCCAGAAATGCAAGTAAATTCCGCCCCGTGCGGGGCAAACGGTCGCTGCAGCGCCAAGCGATGCGATTGACCGCCGGCGGCGGTGCTGCTAAGCTCCGAGCCATGTCCGAAGGCGGTTTCAGGTGCGTAACCATAGTCGGCGTAGGGCTTCTCGGCGGTTCGCTGGGACTGGCGCTGAAGGCCCGCTCCCCGTCCGTCCGCATCTGCGGCGTAGGACGGCGCCGGAGCAGTCTGGACGAGGCGCTGGCCTGCGGCGCCATCGACGAGGCGTATCTGGAAGCGGCCGACCCGGCCCGTGACAGCGACCTGGTGGTGCTCGCCACGCCGGTGGGGGCGTTTGAGAAACACCTCCGGGACATCGCGCCGGTGCTGGACGACGACGCGGTCGTCACCGACGTCGGCTCGACCAAGGCCTTCGTGGTCCGGGCCGCACAGCGGGCACTGGGGCGCGACGGGCCTTTCGTCGGCAGCCACCCGATGGCCGGCAGCGAGAAGAAAGGCGTCGCACACGCCTCGGCCGACCTCTTCGAGGGCGCAACGTGCGTGATTACGCCCATGCCGGCTGCCCCGGCCGCTGCGGCCGAGCGGATCGAGAAACTGTGGCGATCGCTGGGCATGCGGACGCTGCGGATGAGTCCCGAGCAGCACGACCGGGCAGTGGCGGCCGTCTCGCATATGCCGCACGCCCTCTCGGCCATCCTCGCGCTGCTGCCGGAAGACGAGCAGCTCGACGTGGCGGCGACCGGGTTCAGGGACATGACACGGCTGGCCGGCGGCGACCCGGAGGTGTGGCGCGATATCCTCGTGACCAACAGGGATGCGATTGTCGAGTCTCTCGACGCCATGGACGAATCGCTCGCCCGACTGCGCGACATGCTGGAACTGGCCGACGCGCCGGGCATAGAGGCCCTTCTGGGCGAAGCCAAGGCCCGAAGAGACCAGCACAACAACGGTTCATGAGCGACCGTCACGGTTGCCCGCGCACCGAAGTTCACGCCTGGTCCCGAGCGGAAGCGAGCGCAAACCCCGGCCCTGTCCGTGCCAGGTGTTAGCTGAGAACCAAATCGGCACCACCACTATGCCTGGCGCAGGATATCGCGGGCAGTTTCTGCGTCGATGCCTTCCAGCAGAAAGGTCTTCTGTGGGCGGGTCGCGCCCGAGGCAAGGCGGACCTGTCGCTTGGGGAGTCCGAAGAAGTCGGCCAGTGTTTCGGCGACGGCCGCGTTGGCCTTGCCCTTCTCCGGCGCGGTGGAGGTGGCTACCTTGAGGCGGTCTCCGATGATTCCGGCAACGCCGTCGCGCGACGCCCCCGCGACGACCTTCACGGCGATTATTGCCCCGGAATCCCCCGGTCTGATGCTGACGTTCTCAGCGCCTTTCACTTGGCGTCCAGCAGCCCTGTCTTGCGGGCATAGTCGAAGATGCCGCCGGCCGCGACTATCTCCGCGACGTCACCCAGCGGATTGAGCGGATACTCTGTGCCGGCGTCGAGGTCGGTGAGTTTGCCGGCGGTCAGGTCCAGTTCCACCTCCGTGCCGGTGGCGATGGTCTCGATGAGCCGCCGTGGCGTCTCCAGCGGTACGAGATAGCCGCCGTTGACGCTGTTGCGGTAGAAGATGCGGGCGTAGCTCTCCGCGATGACGGCGCGGCAGCCCGCCTCGGAGATCGCCAGCGGCGCGTGTTCCCGCGAGCTTCCGCAGCCGAAGTTCCGCCCCGCGACGATGACGGCGAAATTGCTCTTTTCCGCACCGTCGGCCACGAAGGGCACGTTGCCTTCGGGCAGCCCCGACTGGTCCTTTGGCACGCCGCTGAGGGCGTATTTGCCGTAGAGCTTGCGCTGCTCGGGGTCCGTCGGGTCGTACACCAGTCGCTGCGCGGGGATGATCTGGTCGGTATCGATATTGTCGCCGAGGACAAACGCCTTGCCTCGTATGGTCTCACCCATGGGTTCCTGCCTTTCGACTGAGCCGGGGAGGGATTATACACCACCTCGAGGCCGGCACAAGGCGGCTCAGGGCCTGGTAAAGGGCGGCCTAAGGGCCGTGCTGCCCCGCTCGGCCCGACGGCGGCGGGGTGTAAGCCCCGTATCGAACACGCGCGCCAGACGGCTCTGGGCGAAATAGCCGGCTATGGACAGAGCCGCCGCGATTAGGAACATTATCGCACCGGCCAGCGGACCCAGACTGGTTACGCCGTCGGGTCCAGCGTAGGACATCGCCGGTATGAAGACCGCGCCGAAGCCCCCTGCGATGGCCGTGAAGAACACCACCATGCGACCGAGCTGGGCGAAGGCGGCCAATCCCACCAGCGCGCCGACGATACCGCCGACTATCCAGCCGATCACCGTGGGCGGATCGCCGAACAACCCCGCCAGCAGCAAGGCCACCACCACGGCCGCCAGAACGGCGAACGCCAGGCGGAACACGTACCAGGACAGCAGACCCAGCAGCACGGCCATCGCGCCGGCGGCGACGAGGTAGTCGGCCGTCGCCGGTTCGGGCCTGAACCATGCCACCAGTTGCAGCCCCAGCGCCAGCCCGCCCATCACACCGTAGAACGCCAGCAGAACGCGGAAGAACACATATCCGAAGAAGCAGTTCACCAGCCCCAGCAGCGCAATAAGCACGGCCGGCGGCAGCGAAAGCTCCGCGAACCAGCTTGCGGCAAGTGGCAATGAACCTGTCATGTGTCGGACCCTTGGCAACGTGACATGTCGGTCCCGCGCTGCGTGCAGCATCATCGCGGAGACGGTGGTCGCTGTCAACTTCGCGGCGCGTGAAAAGGGCGACACCCAGGCGGAGGGAGACCTCGGCGTCGCCCATTCGTGCCGCAACCCGTGATGCAGGCGGAGGGAGACCTGCACCGCTCAGGGTGCAGCGGACAACTCACACGGTTATTCTACTCGGCCGGTTGCGACTGCAACCTTTAGACGGAATTTACCGTCTGGAAAAGATTTCCGAGTATGAAACGCCCTGAAATGCGTTCCTTTCACGGGGGGCGGTGGGGCGCCGCTTCCGCCGTCCCCGATAAGTGACTTGTTGTCCTACAGGCGCGACGCGCCCACCGGACGCTCAAACAACCCGTCTGGGCGGCGCCATGAACGCGCCGCGCTACGCTGCGAAAAGCCCGAACAACGGACCTTCCGCCAGGCAGCCGAAACGGGCATCTGCCTTTGCAACACCTGCCAACCAAGCGGGCACCGAGCCGCAATACCAGCCGTGGCTGCCGTTAGCCGACACCCGGTGCTTCCGGCAGAAAAACCGTCCCGCGGCTCAACTGCATCCCATGGAAGAGCCGCAATTGAAGCATTTGTAGCAATTGCCGCTGCGCACCGTTATCGACCCGCACACGTCGCAGGCCGGCGCGTCTTCCTGATAGTGCGAGAACTGCTCATCGACCCGGGTAGGCGCGGCCGTTTTCTTCTGCTTTGTCCGGATCGCGCGGTCACTGCTGCTGCCGCCGGTTTCGGGCAGATACTGCGAGGCGAACATAGCGCCGAGGGGCCGATCGGCGTCCTTGCCGTCGGCCCGTTCGGCGTCGTTGTCCGAGGAAACGTCGTCTTCCGTGACCGCCTCGGGCGCTGATTCTTCCTTCTGCTGTTTGTTCTCTCCGCGGTCGGGCAGGTTCGCCTGGCGGTAGTCCTCCAGGAAAGTCAGCCCGAGCCAACGGAAAATGTAGTCCACGATACTCTTGGCGAAGGGGATGTCCCGATTGGAGGTCATCCCGCTGGGGTCGAACCGCTGGTGCGAGAACTTCTTGACGAGTCCCTCCAGCGGTACGCCGTACTGGAGGCACAAGCTGATGGCCGTCGCGAAGGCGTCCATCATGCCGCCGACGGTGGAGCCCTCCTTGGCCATGGTGATGAAAAGCTCTCCCGGCGCGCCGTCCTCGTACAGCCCGACGTTCAGGTAGCCCTCGTGCCCGCCGACCTCGAACTTGTGCGTCAGCGACGGTCTCGTCGCCGGCAGGCGGTGGCGATGGGGCGTGCGCTTGGCCGTCTCAAGCTGCTCCAGACTTACAGTCTGGGCGGACTGGTCCTTGCGCTTCCTGCTGCCGTCGGAAACATTCAGCGGCTGTGTGCGCTTCGAGCCGTCGCGGTAGATGGCCACCGCTTTGAGCCCGAGTTTCCAGCCCTCGACGTAAACGTCACGGATATCCTCGGCGGTGGCGTCCTTGGGCATGTTCACGGTCTTGGAGATGGCGCCGGAGAGGAAGGGCTGGACGGCGCCCATCATGCGGATATGCCCCATGTAATGGATGGAGCGGCTGCCGTTGGCCGGCTGGAAGGCGCAGTCGAACACGGGCAGGTGCTCGCCGGTGAGGTGCGGAGCGCCCTCGATGGTGTCGTGCTCGTCGATGTAGTCGATTATCTCCGAGGCCTGCTTGCGGTCGTAGCCCAGCCGCTCCAGAGCCAGCGGGACTGTGCGGTTGACCATCTTGAACATGCCGCCGCCGGCGAGCTGCTTGTATTTCACCAGGGCGATGTCCGGCTCGATGCCGGTGGTGTCGCAGTCCATCATGAAGCCGATGGTCCCGGTCGGCGCCAGCAGCGTCGCCTGGGCGTTGCGGTAGCCGTACTTCTCGCCGGCGTCCAGCGCTTCGTCCCAGGCCCGCGCGGCGGCCTGTCGCAGCTCGGCGGGGCAGTGCTCGGCCGATATGTCCGCAACGGCCGAGCGGTGCATGCGGATGACCCGCAACATGGGTTCGCGGTTTTCATCGAAGCGTTCAAAGGGGCCCTTTTGCCCGGCCAGCTCGGCGCTGGCGTGGTAGGCGGAGGCGGTCATCAGGGCTGTCACCGCCGCGGCTACCGCCCGGCCGCCGTCGCTGTCGTAGGGCAGCCCCAGCGACATGATGAACGCGCCGAGGTTCGCATAGCCCAGTCCCAGCGGACGGAATTCATGACTGTTGCGGCAGATCCGCTCGTTGGGATAGCTGGCGTGGTCCACCAGTATCTCCTGGGCGATGATCATGATCCTGACGGCCGCCGCGAACCGCTCCGTGTCCATGCGCCCGTCGGCAAGGCGGAACTTCATCAGGTTCAGACTCGCCAGGTTGCAGGCCGAGTCGTTGATGAACATGTACTCGCTGCACGGGTTGGACGCGTTGATAGGCCCGGAGTTCGGGCAGGTGTGCCAGCGGTTGACCGTGGTGTCGTACTGCACGCCGGGGTCGCCGCAGACGTGCGTTCCCTCGGCGATGAGGTCCAGCAGCTCGCGGGCCTTGTGGGTCTGGCTCGGCTCGCCGGTGGTGACCTCATAGGTCTGCCAGTCGTCGTCGTCCATCGCCGCCTGCATGAAGTCGTCCGTCACGCGCACGGAGAAATTGGCGTTCTGATACATCACCGAGGCGTAGGCGTCGCCGTTGAAAGAGCCGTCGTAGCCCTGCTCGATGAGCGCCCAGGCCTTCTTCTCCTCGGTCATCTTGGCGGTGATGAACTCCCGGATGTCCGGGTGGTCCACACGAAGGGACTGCATCTTGGCGGCCCGGCGCGTCTTGCCGCCGGAGCGGACGACGGCCGCTATCTGGTCGTAGATCCGCATGAAGCTCAGCGGACCGGAGGGTTGCCCGCCGCCGGAGAGTTTCTCACGGCTGCTGCGGAGCGTGGAAAGGTCCGTGCCCGTGCCGGAGCCGTATTTGAACAGCATCGCCTCGTCGGTGGCGAGGCGCATGATATCCTCCATGGTGTCGTCCACCGACTGGATGAAGCACGCCGACGCCTGCGGATATTCGTAGCTGTTCTTGGTGTGGACCGGCTGGGCCTGCTCGACGTCCCAGTGATACTGCCCCGGCGAGCCGACTACTCCGGACTGCTGGAAAAGCCCGACGTTGAACCACACCGGCGAGTTGAAGGCCGCATGCTGGTTGACGCACAGCCAGGTCAGGTCGTTGTAGAAACGCTCGGCGTCGGTATCGGAGGCGAAGTAGCCGTCCTGTTTGCCCCAGTCGGTGATGGTCCGCGTCACCCGGTGGATAAGCTGGCGGACGGAGTTTTCCCGCTCGTCGGTGCCGGCCTGGCCGTAAAAATACTTGCTGACGACCACGTTCGTCGCGAGTTGACTCCACTCCGACGGGACCTGGACGTCGTTCTGCTCGAAGATGGTCTCGCCCTTATCGCCGGTGATGCGGGCCGAGCGAATGTCCCATGAAAGCTCCTCGAACGGATGGATGCCGGGCGTCGCGAAGACCTGTTCAATCTGAAGCCCGCCGTCCTGCGAAACGTTGAGCGGTTCCTGGGAGTTCTCTGAGCGGCGTGAAGATTCCGTCGATTCCTGAGGCGTCATGAAAACGCTCCCGCGATGAGATGACCAATAACTGAAGCAATCCGTCCGCCCGGTTCACTGCTCGGCGGCCCGGGCATCCGCCGCATGCATCGAAGAGGCCCCGGATTGCCGGGATTTGCCTTTGCTCGACGGCACACACCACGCAAGGCCCTCGGCCTTATGTCTCGTGTGGTGTGAACCCAAAATTAGCCCTATATGTAGGGCGCGCCAAGAGAATATTCACTAAATCTGGTAGTTTCCTGTAACCTCTTGCCGCAAACGCCTTTGGGCGGGGCCACTGTCGGCTGCCAACAGACTCCGACAGGCCTTTGCACCCGTACTTGATGCTAACAGAATTTTCCGGGATGTCAAGACCCTCAATATGTGGTAGTGGAGATTTTCCTGTGCACAATTTGTAGGGAAGCTGTTGGCAAGTGTTGGCAGTGTCCCGCAGGGCCGGGCGGGCATGGAACCGGCGAGCTGTTTTGGCCCCTTCGTTAAGGCGCAAACCGGGTGTGGAAAGGACAGGAATATATCATATGGCAGATAGGGGATGATACGGCTGTACCGTGTCGTTCGCCCGGTGGGCGCCGGCAGCGTTGTGAAGAGCCGTTGAGCGCGTATAATGGTCTGCGTGAAAGCCCGGCCAGAGAAAATTCCCTCACCAACAGAGGTACCAATGACCGACGAACAGAAACAAGCCGACTCCGCCGGCATCACCGAGCGCGTCCGAGGTGTGATAGAGGAGATACGCCCGTATCTTCAGGGCGACGGTGGCGACATCGAGCTGGTCGAAGTTGACGAATCGACCGGCGTCGTCTCCGTTCGTCTTCAGGGCGCCTGCCGGGGCTGTCCGGGAGCGGTAATGACGTTGAAGATGGGCGTCGAGCGACACCTCCGCCAGCGCGTGCCGGAAGTCAAGGAAGTCGTGCCGGTCTCGTAGGCGCTGGGTGCGAGGACGGCGCCGCCCGCGCGGAGAAAACCGATGGAAGTTCGGCCAATGGCACGGATGCTCCTGTCGGCCGTCGTTTTCATCCTGCCTGCTCTTGTCGGCTGTGACGGCGCCGAACAACCCGAGACCGCGGAGCTGGACGAGCCAGGTCATGCGGCCGCCCTCGAAGCGCTCAATGACTTCCTGCAGGCATGGCGCGAGCAGGACATGCAGGCGGGGCTTAACCTTCTCAGCGACCGACTGCGCCGCGCGCATACGCTGACTCAGATTGAGGACGCCATTCGCGGGCATCCCAACGTTCAGCACGCCGCGTACACTGTCTCCAGCGGCGAACCCGTCGGCGACGAACGCTTCGCATTTCATGTGGGGCTGGTGTTCCGTTTCACCGGGCAGGCGGAGGACCGGGTCGAGTCGTCCTCGCACCGCGTGGAAGTGGTTCTTAACGAGCGCGGCCACTGGCGGGTGGACAGGTTTCCCGTACCGCGCGATTGAGGCCGATGCCGGTCAATCCGTGACGGTAGCAGCGATGTTCTCCAGCAGCGCCCGGGACTGTACGGCGGCCTCTGTACCGGGATAGTCCTTCACGATTTCACTGAGGGTCTCGGCGGCTTTTTCCGGCATGTCATGCCGCAGGTACAGTTCCGCCAGCCGGAGACGACTCTGGGCGACGCGGTCCGGACCGGCCGGCTGGGTTGAAGGGGCTGTGGCGGCCTGGAAACCATACTGCCGCTCGGTAACCACCGTTCCGGCGGGGTCGGGCGCGTCCCAGCGGAAGTGCCGCCGAAATTGCAGCTCCAGGTCGAACTCCAGTTCGCGTCGTCTCTCGGCCAGCTCGTCGCGCTTGCCGCGGAGCTGGGAGAGGATCTTGTTCCTGTCTCTGCGCAGAGCGGTCAGGTAGGCCCTGAGTTCCCCGAGGTGCCGGTTGACTTCCCTTATTTCGCGGCGAAGTTCGGCTATCTCCACGCCGTACGGATCGTAGTCCTCGTATATCACCACGGTGGCGTCGGTATCGTGGGCGCGGCGGCGCAGGACGATGTCGCGCCTTCGCCGCAGCGTCCGCAGGTCGCTCTCAAGGTCGTCCAGCACATCCCGGTGGTGGATGATTTCGGTCTCTACGGCCGCCCGCTCGCGACTGTTTTCATGCAGCACCTGTTCCAGTTCCTCAATGCGGGCTTCGATCGCGGAGGTGGTTCGGCGGGCCTCGGCAACGGCTTCGGCGCGTTGGTCATAGGCGGCGGATATGTCGCGGTAAGCGGCCGCGAAGGCGCCGCCTTTGGGCAGATGCTCGACTCGCAGCTCGGCCATGGCGCGCTTGGTGCGGTCGGACGCGCGCGGCTTGTCGTCAGACCTTTCATACCACGCCACGAGCTGCCCGGCGTTGTGCAGGACCGCTTCGTTGTCGGGCAGCTCCTCGGCCGCCCGCATGGTGGCCTCGAGCGCGTCGGCCCAGTGGTTCTGCGTGGCGTCCCGGTAGCCCACCAGGGCCCAGGCGAGAGGTTCTTCTTCCGGCTTCAGGAGCGTCAACGTCCTTGCGGGGTGGGCGGCTATCTGCGGCATGCCCAGCTCAAGCATCCTGTGCATGTAAGCGCGGTGCAGCGGGACGTGGATTCTATCGATACTGCAGCCGTGGGCGTAGGCGGCGGCCGCCTCGGCGGCATTCTCGGCCGACTGGACATCTGCCACGGCCTGGGCGAGCTGGGCCTCCGCGTCGGCCGGGGTTGGGTCGCTCTGCGGCTCAACGGCCTGCGTGTCCTGGGCCATCGCCGGCACAACAAACGCAACCACAAACGCAGCGGCCAGTATCTTTCGCAATGGGTTCATTGGTTGCCTCCCAATACCACTTTAGACCGCTCCGCCGGCGGTCCGGTCGGAAAAACCGCGCGCGGGGCGGCTCGGTCACCATCACTACCACAGACACGGGTCGGCTTGACCGGTTAGTGGCGGGGGCTTACGATTAGCTTGTGATAGTCGTCATCGACAACTACGACAGCTTCACCTACAACCTCGTCCAGCGCATCGGCGAGCTGGGCGCCGGTGACGGTCTGAAGGTGTACCGCAACGACGCGGCCGGGCCTGAACAGGTCGAGCAGGACTGCAAACCGACGCACCTGATAATCTCGCCGGGTCCGTGCACGCCCGACCAGGCCGGCAGAAGCTGCGAGTTCGTGAGCCACTTCCACGGCAAGATCCCCATTCTCGGCGTCTGCCTGGGGCATCAGTGCATCGGACAGGTCTTCGGCGGCAAGGTCGTCCGCGCGCCGCGGCTGATGCACGGCAAAACCAGCGAGATCAAACACGACGGCAGGACCATCTTTGCCGGTCTGCCCAACCCCTTCACCGCCACGCGCTACCACAGCTTGATAGTGGACCCCGAAGGTCTGGACGAGCAGTTCGAGCAGACCGCCTGGACCGTCGATGCCGGCGAGCTGATGGGCATACGCTCAAAAGACCACCCCACCGAAGGCGTGCAGTTCCACCCCGAGAGTTTCCTGACCGACGTCGGCCACAAGCTGCTGGCGAACTTCCTGGCGCTGTAGCGGCCGGCGCGCATGTACAGAGCTTTACCGGTGTGGATATGTTCGGCGTCGCCGTTACTGAATTGAGCGGGCGGTCGAGATGATTTCCTCGGTAAGCTCGCGCTCGAGCGCTTCATCGCGGCCGAGGCGGGAGATGCCTACTTCCTCGGTCTCCTCGTCGCCCAGCTCGTACTCCATCAGGTACCGCTGGCGGTCGCTTGAGTCGCCGGGCAGGCGGAAGAGGGCGATGGCTTCGGAAGTGGAGGTTACCTGCGGCGTCCGGCGGTCGCTGCGGGAGACGTTCACACGGACTACCGGCCTGTATTCGCCGTCTTCGGGGACGATCTCCACGGTGGCGGTTCGGTAGATGGTCTGGAGCGTGCCTTCGCAGACGGCCTCGCGCGTGGCCGCATCCTTCCGCCAGAACTCCATGCCGTGGCGGCCCAGTAGCGGCTCGGTGGTGATAACGCCGGCCCGGCGGTCCTGGCGGTCCAGCTCGAAGCGGTAGTCGCGCAGAACCTCCTTTGTCGCGTCCCACATCGCCAGGAACTCCGGCTCGCCGGGGTGCATCTCATCGGCCGGCACTATCGGCTCGGTGTGCTTTGCACAGCCGGCGGACAGCAGCACTACCATCGCACCCAGGAAGACAGCCGCACAAAAACTTGCCCGCATTAATTTGCCGAGGTGATTTGCCATATCGTAGGTTTCCTGCGGTTCAGCATCTGCCAACCGTACCAGTCCGCACGGCGGCCTGGCACCAATGCCCCGCAGCCCCGGCCCACGCCTTCTGGCCGGGGCGCTTTTTTGCGCCACATCAGGGCCGGCGGAATCAATTTAACCCTACGGCCGAAGGATGCAACGCCAAAGTCCGTCTTTCCGCCGGCCGCCGCCGGCGGCCGGCCGCGAACGTCAGTCCAGTTCTCGGGCATACCTGGGCGACGATGATGCTTAAACCATCTGTGTTTACCCGCGTTTATCCCTGCCGGTCCGTGTCGCTTCCGGATGAAGCTGCGTTCCCGGCTTAAGCGCACGCCTTCATCGCGTTACAATGCCCCCGGCGCCGGGAGTATCGACAGGGCCAGGAACACAGCGGAGCCGAAGCCGGTGTACATACTTGCGGGCATACTGAAAGGCAGGAAGCTGCGTTCGCCGCTTCGCGGGCACGCCCGCCCGATTACCGCCAGCGTCAAGAAGTCACTGTTCGGCATGCTGGGCGAGAACCTTTCGGGCCTGCGGGTGGCCGACCTTTTCTGCGGCACGGGCACACTGGGGCTGGAGGCGCTGAGCCGCGGGGCCGAGTGGTGCGGCTTCGCCGACCGCGACGGCAGCGCCATCCGCCGGCTCAGGGCCAACATCACCGACTGCGAGGTCGAGCGTCAGACCAGCGTCTGGAGGGGCGACGTTACCGCGCGCCTGCCCGATTGGCTTACGCAAGCGTCGCAGCCCATCGACCTTGCGTTCGTGGACCCGCCCTTTGCCGACGCGCAGAGCTGGGACTGGCGGCGGATTGCCGACTCGCTGTTTTCTCCACTCGCCGAGCACCTCTCGCCGAAAGGGCTGGTGGTGCTGCGCCTTCCCAAGAAGCTCACGCCGCCGGAGAATCTGGGCGGCCTGCGGCTTGACCGCATGCGAACCTACGGCAGCATGGGTGTGGCTCTGTACACCCGCGCGGCCGGCGAGGAATGACATTTGGCGCGACCCGCGACAAAATCGGTTGCCATGTTCGTCCTCAAGCGGCTCCGGTCGGCCGGCTTCGAGGCGTTGTTCGCGGGCGGCTCCGTGCGGGACATGCTGCTGGGGCGAAAGAGCTACGACTACGACGTGGCCACCAACGCCACGCCCAAGCAGGTCAAGCGGCTGTTCCGGCACGTGCTGCTGGTGGGGGCCCAGTTCGGCGTGGCGATGGTGATACACAATGGGCGGCGCGTCGAGGTGACCACCTTCCGCAGCGACGAGTCCTACAGCGACGGCCGACGCCCGGACAGCATCCGCTACGCCGATGCCAGACAGGACGCCCTGCGGCGGGACTTCACCATAAACGGGATGTTCTACGACCCGCTGTCCGACGAGGTCATCGACTACGTCGGCGGGCGGGAGGACCTGAAGCGCGGCGTGATACGCACCATAGGCAGCCCCGACGACCGTTTCGCGGAAGACTATCTGCGGATGGTCCGCGCGGTGCGGTTCGCGGTCCGCCTGGATTTCCGCATGGACCCGGCCACCGCGGAAGGTATACGCAAATACGCCGGGAACGTCCGGTCGGTCAGCGGCGAGCGCATCTTCGAGGAGCTGTGGCGGATGTTTTCGGAGCCGTCGGCCGCCGAGGCGCTGAGGAAGATGGACGAGCTGGGACTGGCCGAGCATGTTGTCGGCGAGCTTTTCGAGGCGGACGTCTGGCCGCGGGCTGTGGAGCGCGTGGAGTACGTCGCCGCCCGGCGCGACCCGGTACTGACGCTGGCGGCCGCGTTGGTGGACCTTCCGCCGCGGGACATCAACGCCGTCACCCGTCGCTGGGGAGCGTCGAACGACCTGCGAAACGCCATCCGCTGGATGCACGAACACCTCGGCGACTGGCGCCGGGCCGAGCAGATGCCCTTACGGGAGCTAAAACGCCTGATGGCGAGCGAGCACTTCGAGCGTCTGCGTCGGCTGTGGCGCTTCCAGGAGAAGCGCGAGACGGGACGGGAAGCTGCCAGCCGGCACATCGCCGGCCGCGTGAAGTCCATCCCCGCCGACGCCGTCGCTCCCCCGCCGCTGGTTTCCGGGGCGGACCTGAAGGAGCTTGGCGTGGAGCCGGGCCCGCGGCTGGGCAGAATTCTGCGCGAAACCTACGACGCACAACTGGATGAGCGAGTCACCTCTCGCGGGGAAGCGATGGCGATGGCACGAAAGCTGGTGGAGGCAACGGGCAGAAGGCAATAGGCAATAGGCAGTAGGCAATAGGGAGAAGCCGGAACACGTTACTTCTGGAAGCTTTGTGGGCCTTGTGAGGTTCGTGGCCTTGGTGATTTGCCGCCCGCGGGAGTCCATGTCCTCCTGCTTCGGCGATGAATGGAGTCCGTCTGTGGATACCGTGCCTGACGGCATACCGTGCCTCAACACCACGCGCATCAGCTCGCTCTGGGCGGTTCAGAAGCAGCTCGGGTTCGACTATTCGGCGACAATGCTGTTCGGAGCGAGCGGGACGGCCTTTGTGGTCAACATCCATCCGCAGCTTTGTCCGTCAGGACCCTACTGCTGGGGAGGTCCGGCGTTCGATGAGGCACTCGGAAACCTGGGCATAGTGCGGACGGACCTGGGCTTCCTGGGCGAGGACAGCACGGCCGAGCAGCGACGGGCAGTGGAGCAGAAGGTACGCGACACCCTCGCGGCCGGCAGGCCCGCCACCTGCCTTAACAACGAGCACCAGTACATAACCGGTACCAACGAGACGGGCTTTACTCTGATCAAGTGCTGGCCCAATAACGTCACCAGCGACCACCTGACCTTCACCAGTTGGGACGAATGGGACGACTGGCACGCCAGCTTTCAGATATACGACAAAGCGGAACCGGCCGATTTGCGCACCATTTTCGCCGACAGCATCGCGCTGGCCATCGAACTGTACGAGAATCCGGAAGCCCATGCCTTTGACGGATACTCCATCGGGCCCAGGGCATACGACACGTGGATAAAGGCGGTCCGCGACGGGCATGCAGCCGACCATGGAAACTGGTGGAACGCAACCGTTTACGCGGAGGGCCGCAATCATGCCGCGAACTATTGCCGGGAAATCGCAAGGGAGTTGCCCGACACCGGGGCCGATGCCAACATGCTGGCGGAGCTGTACGCTGAATTGGCAGAAACGCTTGACAGAGTAAGCGACAAGGATCTCTCAGGCGATACCAGAACGCAACTGCTTACCCGTGCCGCCGAATTGGAAGCGGCCGCCCTGCCGCACCTCAAGGCCGTCCATGCTACGCTTACAGAGGCAACGGGCAGTAGGCAATAGGCAATAGGCAGTAGGCAATAGGGAGAAGTTGCCTACGGAAGCTTTGTGGGCTTTGTGAGCTTCGTGGCCTTGGTGATTCCGTCGCAGGACGGCTCAGCCGTTGAAGCGCCTCAGTACCAGGCAGGCGTTGTGCCCGCCAAAGCCGAAGCTGTTGCTCATCAGCACGTCCACCTTTTGCTCTCTGGGCGTATGCGGCACGAAATCCAGGTCGCATTCCTCGTCCGGCTCATCGAGGTTCAGCGTCGGCGGCAGTATGCCCTCCGTGAGGGTCCTGACGGCCGCAACCAGCTCCACGCCGCCGGAGGCGCCCAGCAGGTGCCCGTGCGCGCTCTTGGTGGATGAAATAGCCAGCCCTCTGGTGGCGTACTCACCGAATATCTTTTTTACCGCGCGGACCTCGGCGATGTCGCCGAGCACGGTGCTGGTCCCGTGTGCGTTGATGTAGTCCACGTCCTCAGGGTTGATTTCGGCGTCGTCAAGCGCCCACTGCATCGCCTTGCAGGCGCCGACGCCGTCTGGCTGGGGTGCTGTTATGTGGTAGCCGTCGCCGCTGGCGGCGTAGCCGATCAGCTCGGCGTATATCTTGGCGTCGCGGGCCTTGGCGTGCTCAAGCTCCTCCAGCACGACCACGCCGGAACCCTCGGCGAGGATGAATCCGTCACGGTCCTTGTCCCAGGGGCGGGAGGCACGCTCCGGCTCGTTGTTGCGTGTGGAAAGTCCCTTCAGGGCGCAAAAGCTCGCCAGCCCGATGGGCGTAAGCGCCGCCTCCGAGCCGCCGGTCAGCATGATGTCAGCTTCGCCGCGGGCGACCATTCGCATGGCCTCGCCGATGGCGTTGGAGGCCGACGCGCAGGCCGTCGCGATGGAGGCGTTCGGACCGTGCAAGCCCCAGAGGATGGAGATATTGCCGGACGCTGCGTTGCCCATCAGCTTGGGCACGGTGAAGGGGCTGACGCGCTTGGGGCCTTTGGCGATCATGCGGTTGTGCTGGTCCTCAAGCTCCTGAAGCCCGCCGATACCGCTGCCGACGAGTACGCCGGCCCGGTCGGGGTTCTCGGATTCGAAGTCCAGCCCGCTGTCGCGCACCGCCTCGATGGCGCTGGTGACGGCGAACTGACTGAAGCGGTCCATCCGCTTGCTCTCGCGCGGATCGAGCAGGTCCGGCGGTACGGACTCCCAGTTCTGCACTTCACCGCCTATCTGGCTGGTGAAGGGCTCGGGGTCGAACCGCTGGATCCGCCGGATGCCGCTTACGCCGTCAAGCAGGGCCTTCCAGAACTCGTCCACATTGTGTCCGAGCGGATTGACAGTGCCCAGCCCCGTAACCACGACACGGCGCGGCGAGAGGGACTTCCCGTTACAACATCTGGCCATGAGGGTGGTCCCTGTAATCGCTCAGACTTTGCTGGTGTGCTCTTTGATGTAATCCACGGCCTGTCCGACCGTCTGGATTTTCTCGGCCTCTTCGTCGGGTATGGACAGCTCGAACTCGTCTTCGAACTCCATGACCAGCTCAACGGTGTCCAGCGAGTCAGCGTTGAGGTCGTTGATGAACGACGTCTCGCGGGTGATCTCGCTCTTGTCCACACCCATTTGCTCTGCAACGATCTCGATGACTCTCTGTTCGACTTCGTCGGGCACCGGTTCGTCCTCCATGCCAAAGGACCACTACTGGCTAAATCACCTGCCGCTCACACGGGCGGCGGCACTATAGCGTGACCACGGTGGTCACGCAACACCATCGTCAAGGCCCGCGGCGGGCCATGCAACAGTAATTATCGCTGTGCTACATGTGCATCCCACCGTCCACGCTGACCACCTGCCCGGTGATGTACTGCGCCGCGTCGGACGCCAGGAACGCCACCACCTTCGCCACGTCGCCCGGTTCGCCGAAACGCTTCAGCGGTATCAGCCCCAGCGCGACGTCCTTGGCCTGTTGCGGCAGGGCGTCGGTCATCTCGGTGCGGATGAAGCCCGGCGCCACGGCGTTGCAGCGGACGTTCTTGGAGGCGAACTCCTTGGCCGTGGTCTTGGTCAGGCCGATAAGACCCGCCTTGGAGGCGGAGTAGTTGGCCTGCCCACGGTTGCCTTCCAGACCGGAGAAGCTCGCCATGTTGATGATGCTGCCGTTGCGGGCGCGCATCATGTGCCGGCTGGCGGCGCGGGTGCCGATGAACGCGCTGGTGAGATTCACCTTCAGCACCGTCTCCCAGTCGGAATCCTCCATCCGCATCAGCAGACCGTCACGGGTAATGCCGGCGTTGTTGACCAGCACGTCCAACCGGCCGAACTCGTCGGCCACCTCGTCGATCAGCGAGGTGAAGCCCTCGCTGTCGGTAACGTCCATCGCTTTCGTGACGAGCTGCTCGGCCGGCGAGTCCAGCGCCTCGGGCAGCTCGGCGAGCAGGTCGTCGCGCAGGTCCACGGCCACCACGGTCATGCCGCCGGCGATAAGCTCGCGGCAGATCTCCCGCCCGATGCCCCGGGCGCCGCCGGTGACGATGGCGACGGGTCTTTCATGTTTCTTCTCAGCCATTGTGTACCTCGAACATAACGCCGCTATCCGGTTCGGGCCAGCTTCTCTATCGTATCGTTGCTGTTGATGCTAGTGAAATCCGCGCGCCGTTTGATTCGTTTCATCAGTCCGGCGAGCACGCGTCCCGGACCCACCTCGTAGAACTTCTCCACGCCGTTGGCAAGCATGTATTCCATACATTGCTGCCACCGCACCGGGCTGGTGAGCTGCTCGAGCAGGCAACGGCGGATGTCGTCGGGGTCTTCGTGCGGCCGGGCGTCCACGTTGGAGACGACAGGCACGCGCGGCTTGCGGATATCGGCTTCGGCGAGTGTCTCGGCGAGGGCGTCGGCCGCCGGACGAATCAGCTCGCTGTGAAACGCGCCGGCCACCTTAAGCTCCACCGCGCCGGAGGCCCCGAACTGTTCGGCCAGATCGGCCGCCCGCTTGCAGGCGCCCTTCTGACCCGAAAGCACCACCTGCCCGGGGCAATTGAAGTTGGCGCAGACCAGCACCTCTGCCTCGGCGGCCGCCTCCGCGAGCTTCCAGGCGGCGTCCTCGTCGATGCCCAGCACGCTGACCATGCCGGAGTCGCTCTGTTCGGCCGCCCGCTGCATCTCCGCTCCACGCCGGGCGACCAGACGAACGCCGGTGGCGAGATCCACGCCGCCGGCGGCGTAGAGCGCGGTGTATTCGCCCAGACTCAGCCCGGCCGTCAGTGCCGGCTGGGGCGCGTCGTCGCCGAGCCGCTCGGCCATCGCCGCCAACATGGCGGCCGAGACCGTGAATATCGCCGGCTGGCAGACGTCCGTGCGGGCGAGGGTCTCTTCCGGGCCTTCGAAGCAGAGCTTGCGCAGGGGCATTTCGACGGCCTGCTCGGCCTGTTCAAATACGGCCGCGGCCGCGGGGGACGCCTCGCAGACGTCCTTGCCCATGCCGACCTTTTGCGCGCCTTGTCCGGGGAACAGTATTGCCGGTTTCATAGTCCAAGCTCGAAAAGGGTCCTCAGAGTCGTACGACGACACCGGCCCAGGTCAACCCCGCACCGAACGCCACCAGTAGCACCAGCGAACCGGGCCCGATTAGCCCCTCGCTGCGGGCGTCTGCCATCGCAAGAGGTATCGAAGCGGCCGACGTGTTGCCGTACCGGTCTATGTTCATGTACACCTTTTCCAGCGGGAAGCCCAGCTTATCGGTGGCCGACTTGATGATCCTCACGTTCACCTGATGGGGGACCACCAGGTCCACGTCGTCCGGCGAGAGTCCGCACGCCTTTGTGCAGTCGTCCAGCAGCCACTGCATCTTCTCGACGGCGAATTTGTAAACGTCGCGACCTCGCATCTTGATGAAGTGCTTGCGGTCGGCGACGGTCTGGTGGGTGGCTACCTCACGGGCGCCGCCGGCGGGTACGTGGATGTAGTCCCAGCCGGTGCCGTCGGCGTGCATGACGCTGTAGAGGATGCCGCGGTCGCCGTCGTTGTCGGCTTCCAGCACGGCCGCTCCGGCTCCGTCGCCGAAGAGCACGCAGGTGGTGCGGTCGGTCCAGTCGGTGAAGCGTGTCAGGGCCTCGGCCCCGATTACCAGTACGCGGCGGTACTTACCGGTGTGGATGAACTGCTCGCCCACCGTCAGCCCGTACAGCCAGCCGCTGCACGCGGCTCCGAGGTCGAACGCCGGCACGTCGCGGGCGCCAAGCTCGTTCTGCACGAAACAGGCCGTCGCCGGCAGCGTCATCTCCGGGCAGACCGTCGCGCAGATGATGAGGTCCAGGTCCTGGGGTTTCAGCCCGGCGTCTTTTAGCGCCGCCCTGGCCGCGTCCGTCGCCAGAGTGGCCGTGCTCTGACCGTCGGAGACCACCCTGCGCGTCTTGATGCCTGTGCGCTTGGTAATCCATTCGTCGCTGGTATCGACAAAGGTCTCCAGGTCGTGGTTTGTTACTGCGCGTTCGGGGACGGCGACTCCCAACCCCGTGATCGCCGCGCGGGGGCTGTCAGGCATGAGCGGTCCTTCGGTCTTTGCTCAGCAGCTCGGTGATGCGGTCGTTGACCTTCTGTTCGGCGAACTCACGGGCGACCCGCACGGCGTTCTTGAAGCCGCGATAGTCGCTGGCTCCGTGACAGATGATGCAGATGCCCGCCACCCCCAGCAGCGGAGCGCCGCCATACTCGTTGAAGTCGTATTTGTCGATGATGCGCTGGGCGGCCTGGCGGATATTCTGCTTCTGGTCCGGCATCGCCGTGGTCAGTTCGCCGACCATCCCTCGGATCACACCGCCGGCCATACCTTCCATGAGTTTGAGTATCACGTTTCCCACGAAGCCGTCGCAGACCATCACGTCGCAGACGCCGTGGAAGAGGTCCCGGCCTTCGACGTTGCCCACCAGCTCGATACCGGGGTCCTTGCGGATCAGGTCGCGGGCCTTTTTGACCAGTTCGTTGCCCTTGGCGTCCTCTTCACCGACACTGAGCAGACCGACGCGGGGCCTGTCGATGCCGCACAGGGCGTTGAGGTACACCGATGCCATCAGGGCGTACTGGTGAAGGTGCTGCGGGCGGCACTGGACGTTGGCTCCGACGTCACAGAGAGCGACCGGTCCGGAGTACGTGGGTGTGACGATGGCAATGCCCGGGCGATGGACACCCCGCAGGCGGCGCAGGCGCATCTGGGCGGCGGCCACAAAAGCACCCGTGTTGCCGGCGGAGATACAGGCGTCCACCTCACCGCGCTTATGCAGCTCCAGCAGTACGGCGATGGAGCTGTCGGGCTTGCTCCGCAGCGCCTCGACCGGAGATTCGTTCATGCCGATCACTTCACCGGCCGGTCGAATCTCGATGAACTGCTCCCAGCCGTTGGTTTCGCTGAGGCGCTGGCGGAGAACCTCTTCGCGTCCGACGAGGACGATGCGATCGCCCTCGTCGAGCAAAGCTCGGGCGCTGAGGGCACCGCGGATCTCCTCGACGGGGGCGGAGTCGCCGCCCATGGCGTCGATGCCGATCCGCATCACTCAGCTCTCCTCTTTAATCTCCAGACTCAGTCCGGGGCGGACATAGCCGCAGTTGTCACAGGCCGCATGGGGCAGCTTCGGCGAGTTGCAGCGCGGGCACTCCGTGTAGTTCACCGCCCGCAGGGCATGGTGGCTTCTGCGCCGGCGGGTCCGCGAATGCGACGTTTTCTTGGTTGGACACAGCATCGTCTTGAATCCTCGTTCAGTAATGCCTCGACGCGGCAGCCGCGGGACACCGCGGACGCGCTCGGCGAGGCCGAAAACTAGGCAGCTACCGCTTTATTGTCAAGCATAAACATCCCCTGTCCGCAACGCACGGGCGGGTGTGGGAACTACTTAAGGGCGTCGCCGGCGTATCGGGCCGCCTCGGCCAGCGCGTCGGGCAGTTTGGCGGGGTCCTTCCCGCCGGCCTGGGCCATCGTGGGCTTGCCGCCGCCGGCGCCGCCGAGAACCTTCGCCGTGGTCTTGACCCAATCGCCGGCCTTGAGCTTGCCGTCGCCGGCGACCTGCTCGGAAACCATCGCCACCAGAGTGACCTTCTCGCCGTCGCTGCCGCCGACCAGCAGGGCGGCCGCTCCTTTCTGACGGTGGCGGTCGCAGAGGTTCCGCATGGCGTCGGAGTCGTTGTGGTCCACGTGCCCCACCAGCACCGTCCCGGCGGAAGTCTCCAGCGTATGGTCGGCCTGGAATTCATCGCCCGAGCCGCTGCGGCGGGCCTTCTTGAGTTCCTTGATTTCCTTCTGCATGGCCGCCAGCCGTTTGGGGGCTTCCTCGGCCGGCGCTTTGAGTGTGGTGGTGATCTCGTGCAGCGTCTCGTCGGCGCTGCGGACCCACTCGTACGCCCCGTGACCGGTGACGGCCGTTATGCGACGCACGCCCTTGGCTACGGATTCCTCGTCGGTAATCTTCAGCATCCCGGCCACCGAGGTCCGCGGCAGGTGCGTCCCGCCGCAGAACTCCGCGGAGGTGTGTTCGCCGGCTTCGGGGTTTCCGCCGCCGCCGATGAGCACCACGCGGACGGGGTCCGGGTATTTTTCCCCGAAAACCGCACGAACGCCGGGGATCTTGCGGGCCTCGGCCAGCGGGCGTACCTCCACGTGCACCGGCTCGTCGGCAAGTATCCGCTCGTTCACCAGCCGTTCGACCTCCGCGAGCTGCTCGCGGGTAAGGGCCTGATTGTAGCTGAAATCGAACCGCAGGCGGTGCGGGTCCACCATGCTGCCGGCCTGGTTGACGTCCTCGCCGAGGACCTCCCGCAAGGCCCAGTTGAGCAAGTGGGTGGCCGTGTGGTTGCGCATGGTGTCCAGACGCGACGGGTCCACCTCGCAGCGGACGGTCGTACCGGCTTTGAGCCGGCCGGACTCCACCGCGCCCACGTGCAGCACGCATTGGCCGGCGGGCCTGGTGTCCGTGACGTGGAACTCGCCGCCGTCGAAGACCAGTCGCCCGGTGTCGCCGACCTGCCCCCCCTGCTCGGCGTATAAGTTTGTCCTGTCCAGCACGACGCCGGCCTCGGCGCCTTCGGGCAACTCGCCGCTATCGGTGTACTTGCCGTCGATGACCCAGCCGAGGACTTTCGCCTCAATCGGCCGGCGGCCGTACTTGGGCGAGTCGTCGGTGCCCGGCAGGTCGGTAATCGCGTCCACCTTGAAGGCGTCCCCGCCGGCGGCGCTGACGGCGCGGTGCTTGTCCATCTCCGCCCGGAAGCCGTCCATATCGACGGAGAGCCCGCATTCGCGGGCCATCACTTGGGTCAAATCGACTGGGAAACCGTCTGTTGCATAAAGATCGAAAGCCGTCTGGCCCGTTATCTCGGGGCGCTCCGGAATATCCAGTTCCTCCAAGGCCCTTCGAACGTCCGCATTTGTTCTTACTTTGAGGTTGCCCTTATTCGGCACTTCGATGACGAGCGATCCGTCCTGCTTGTCTTGCCAGATGGGAACA
This sequence comes from Phycisphaerae bacterium, assembly GCA_049975485.1. GTDB lineage: Bacteria > Planctomycetota > Phycisphaerae > SM23-33 > SM23-33 > PUND01. Next base: position 53,790 of record JBNGDC010000017.1, read on the forward strand.
TCGGGGCAGTATTGGTCTCTTAGCATGCTCAAGATCAAGGTTACCTCGCCCCAGAATACGCTCAGTCCCCTTCTGATCGTTCGCGCGAAGGATTCCTCCTCGTCGCGGATGGTTTGTTCGATGACTTTGTAGCGATGCCGTATTTCCGGGAAGTGGTCTGCCATCTGCTCGTGGATTACCCCCACCATGTCCGCCAGGAACGGCTCGGATATTTCCAGATACTGCCGGGCGTATCTGGCCGCCCGGCGGCATATGCGCCGCAGCACGTATCCGCGGCCTTCGTTGGACGGCGTGATGCCGTCGGCTATGGCGAACGTAAGCGCCCGGGCGTGGTCGGCGATGACACGGCAGGCGACGTCGCGGATGTCGTCCTCGCCCATCACGTCGAAGCGGTCTTCCAGGTGCTCCGCCGAAGAGCCGTAGCGGTGCCCGGTGCGGGCCTCGACCGCCTCTATAAGCGGGCGGAACAGGTCGCTGGCGTAATTGCTGTGCTTGCCCTGCATGACCGCACATATCCGCTCGAACCCCATGCCGGTGTCAACGTGCGTCGCCGGAAGCGGCGAAAGCGACCCGTCCGCGGCGCGGTTGTACTGCATGAACACCAGGTTCCATATCTCTATCACCCGCGGGTCGCCGGCGTTTACCAGCTTCGCGCCGGAGCCGTCCGCCGTGAGGTCTATGTGCACTTCGCTGCAAGGCCCGCAGGGGCCTGTCTCGCCCATCTCCCAGAAGTTGTCGGCCTTGGGCCCGCGGAAGATGTGCGACGGGTCGATGTCGGTCTCTGACTTCCAGAGATCCTCGGCTTCGGTGTCGGCGTCCAGCCCGTCCTCGGAGCAGCCCTCGAAGACCGTCGCGTACAGACGGTCCGGCGGAAGCTTCCAGACCTTCGTCAGCAGCTCCCATGCCCAGCGGATGGCCTCGGCCTTGAAGTAATCGCCGAAGCTCCAGTTGCCCAGCATCTCGAAGAACGTGTGGTGGTAGGTGTCGTGTCCTACGTCTTCGAGGTCGTTGTGTTTGCCGCCGGCGCGGATGCACTTCTGGCTGTTGACGGCGCGGGTGTAGTCGCGCTTCTCGCGGCCCAGAAAGATGTCCTTGAACTGGTTCATCCCCGCGTTGGCGAACAGCAGCGTCGGGTCCTCCGCGGGCAGAAGACTGCTGCTCGGCACGAACGTGTGGCCGTGCTGCTGGAAGAACTCCAGAAACTCGCTACGGATTTCCTTGCTGGTCTTCATGGTGGTATCGGTTCGGTGCGGCCGGCGCCGTCGCCTGCGCCCCGCGCAACGGTTGCGGGGTCGCAAAGAATCCACGATTGTAGCCCCCGCCGCCGCAAGTGCCAAGGGGTTTTGGCGGCACTCATGGCGGCACTCAGGGAAAGGCCGGCAGAAGTGGAGTCGGCGAAGGACTTGCGGCCTCGGTGGCAGCGGCTATTATTGGTCTCGCAGTCTGGCCGGGCGGCCAGGGCACACGTCGGATCAGGGAAACGGGAGAAAGCCATGCGGGTAGAATGTCCTCACTGCGGTGAGTCTTACGAGCTGGACGGCAAGCTCATCGGCCGCGAAGCTCGCTGCAGGGGCTGCAGGCAGGTGTTCACGATCGAGCCGGCTGTGGAGATTGAGCCGCCGGACGAGCCACAGGATGCGCCCGCCCCGCCATTACCGTCGGACCCGGGCGACAGGTTTCGCTCACCGGCTTTTCGCGGCAAGCTGGCCATCGCAGCCGGCGTCATCCTGCTTGGTGCGATGGGGTTCTCGGCATATTCGAGTCTTCTGCAGTTGGAACTGCTGGAGCGTCTTGAGCAGGAGGCAGGTGCGGCCCTTGCGTATGCCGACCTGGGCGGGGACGAGCTGGAGCAGCGGCTGCGCGCCGACGGAGTGTGGGTTCCTTACGAAGATGTTGAGTCCAACGATCGGCGCGAGCTTGGTGCGGGCATGGCACACCTGGCTGCTTTCCTGGTCTTTTTCGTGCTGCTGCTGGTCTGGAAGTACCGGGCCTACAAGAATCTGGAGTCGCTACGGGCGCCTGTGCTGCGTTTCAGCCCGGCCGGGGCGGTGGCGTGGTACTTTTGCCCCATAGCGAATCTCTGGAAGCCCTGCCAGGCGATGCACGACATCTACGTGGGCAGTCACCCCAGGGGGCTGGGCAGGAACGCCGAGGTCGGCGCCGGGCTCGTGGCGCTGTGGTGGGGAGTGTGGGTTCTGGACTGGTTCGTATCCTATGTCAGCATTCGTACGTACGGAGACGATATGTCGTACGGCGGTCTCAGTGTGGCGACCGAGGCCGACCTCGCCTGCATAGTCATCGGTGCCCTGTCGGTTATTCTTACAATCGTGGTCATCCGGGCCGTGACCCGCAACCAGAGCCACCGCGCGGCCCTGCTATCCGAAGACGCAGATGCCACCCTTACTGGGCCCGAGAACCCCTACGCGACGCTGAGCAGTTGAACAAGCTAAGCCGCAGGTTGCCGGTGGAGAATCGCGTGTTGGGTAAAAATTAACAAATCCTGTTAATGATTTCTTGACGAACCGCCGAAGTGGATATATACTTCAAAAGTAGAAAACTGCAGAAGTCCTGCAACTCGGAGAAGGCCATGAGGGCCAAGTGGGGCCAGAGAGCAGCGAAGAAGCTGCAGTTGCGCCTCGAGCAGCTCGGTGCCGCCGATTGCTTGGCAGACATGAGCAGACTGCCCGGTGCCCGATGCCATCAGCTCACGGGCGACCGGGCTGAAATACTGTCCGTTGATCTGGTTCATCCGTACCGCCTCCTGTTCGTCGTGGCCAACGAGCCTGCTCCCAGAAAGCCCGACGGCGGCCTTGACTGGTCGCAGATTACCGAGATCGAGATACTTTCCATAGAGGACACGCATTGATACTTCGGAGCTTTTGATGGTGAAGGTCAAAAAAGCATACCGCTATGAGCCGGATTATGCGGTGCCGCCCGGTGAGACTCTGAAGGAAGTGTTGGAGTCGCTCGGCATGAAGCAGAGAGAACTGGCGGATAGAACAGGCCTGACTGTGCAAAGCATCAACCGGATTGCCAATGCGGAGCAATGCATCAGCGCGGAGACCGCGAATCGCCTCGAGCTGGCAACTGGGGTCCCAGCGCGTCTTTGGAATAATCTGGAAGCTCGTTATCGCGAGCGAGAAACGAAGGCGGAAGAACGCCGGCGCCTGCAGCAGCAACTTAACTGGCTGGATGATATACCGGTGGAGGAACTTGTGAATCGCGGGGCTGTGCGAGAGTGCAGCGACAAAGCAGCTCAACTACGGGAGGTCTTGAGTTTTTTCGGAGTCAGCAGTGTCTCAGCTTGGCGAACCGTGTGGGAGCGACATCCAGTGGCTGCTCGCAAGTCAAAATCCTTTGAGACCTGTCTCGGTCCGACGGCGGCTTGGTTGCGTCTAGGCGAACTGCAGGCGCGGCGGACCGAATGCGAGCCTTTTGACGAGAACCGCTTCCGCAAATCGCTGCAGCAAATCCGTTCTCTCACGGTGAGGACACCCGAAGAATTTCTGCCGGAAATGAAGGCCCTGTGCGCGCAAGCCGGAGTGGCGCTGGTCTTGGTACCCGGTATGCCAGGTACGCCGTGGTATGGCGCAGTCCGCTGGCTGACCAAAGACAAGGTGATGATTCTTCTCAGCTTGCGAGGGAAGCGGGACGACCAGTTCTGGTTCTCTTTCTACCACGAAGCCGGGCATGTACTGCTTCATGGTAAAAAGATGCTTTTTGTTGATGATGACGGCAATGAAGGCCCTAAAGAGCAGGAAGCGGACAGCTTTGCCGAGAGCTACCTGATTCCGCCAGAGTACCGTGAGCGACTCAGGCGGTTGCGTTCGAAGCTTCAGATTAGGGAGTTCGCGAAGGAGCTTGGCATCGCTCCAGGAATTGTTGTGGGGCAGTACCAGTATCTCACCGGGAAGTGGGACTGGTTCAACGACCTGAAACGGAAACTGACCGGGAGCAAGCCAGATCAGAAAGCCGGCTAGGCTTCTTTAGACGAGCCAGAGCAGTTACTCAACTTGCCTACCTGGCCGCTTCGGCGTAGCGTTCTTCGAGGGCTTTGATTGACTTGCGGTTTGACAGCCGGGCGACGGAGCCCATGCGGTCCACGAGCAGGCGGCCGTCGAGGTGGTCGCCCTCGTGCTGGATGATGCGGGCGTGCAGGTCGCTGACGGTTTGCTCGAACCACTGGCCGTCCAGCCCTTGGGCGCGGACGGTTACGGTGGCGTAGCGCTTCACCTTGCAGAATATGCCGGGGAAGCTCAGGCACCCCTCGTCGCCTTCCTGCCGGCCGTCGGTGGAGAGGATTTCCGGGTTGATATAGACCTGCCGGTCGCTCGTCTCGGCCGACGGGGACGCGACGAACAATCTGGCGGTCAGGCCCACCTGGGGAGCGGCCAATCCCACGCCCCGGCCGGCGAACATGAGGTCGAACATGCGATCCACGAGCTTGGCGACGGCGGGGTCGGCGGGGTCTTCTATGTGCGAGCAGACTTCCTGCAGCCGGGGGTCCGGGTAGAAGATTATCCTCAGGGAGGACAACTCGGCCGCACGGACTATGTCGTTGCCGTTCATGTGCACCATACTAGCACTGTTGGGACCGGCGAAACAAGGTTGCTCGGCGTGGCAAATTGGGCGGGTTCTGCGGAGTTTGTGTTTCTCATCGCCCTTACGGGTATCCTATAATCCGAGAGTTCGTTTCATGCGTGCGGGCCCTTGACGCAACCCGCCCCGGCCGGGTGTGCCGGTTCGGGCGGCTGGCGCCAAAGGCCCCGGTTCGCAGGGCCGGCAACGTGGAAGACATCCTTCAGAAGTGCGAGCGGATACTGGGGTACGGGTTCAACGATCGTCAACTGCTGGAGCGGGCACTGACGCATTCTTCGGTGGCCCGGTCGCGTGAGGAAAGCAACGAGCGGATGGAGTTCCTCGGCGATGCGGTGCTGGGGCTGGTGGTCTGCCAGGCGCTTTACGAACGCGACGAACGGCTGGGCGAGGGGGAGATGACGCGGATTAAATCCTGGGTGGTCTCCAGAGAAACATGCGCGCAAGTCAGTATAGAACACGGTATTACGGAACTGATGTCCCTGGGCAAGGGGCTGACCAACGGCGGTGCGCTGCCGCAGTCGATCTCGGCCGCCCTGCTGGAAGCGCTCATCGGGGCGGTTTATCTCGACGGCGGACTGGAGCCGGCGAGGGAACTGATACTTCGGCTGGTGGGCGGTCGCATCGAGCGGGCCCTGGGCGAGGGACACCAGAAGAACTACAAGTCCGCCCTTCAGCAGCACGCCCAGAGACGGTGGGGAGTTACGCCGGAGTATGTCCTGCTGGACGAGAAAGGCCCGGACCACGACAAGGCGTTCGAGGTGGCCGTCGCCATCAACGGCAAACACTTCCCCAGCGCCTGGGGCAAGACCAAGAAGGACGCGGAGCAGGAGGCGGCCCGACTGGCGCTTTCGGAGCTGGGACTTCTGACCGGTTCCGACAAGCAGGAAGACGACGAATGACCGTCTGCGGCCAGGCCGCGGCGGCGACGGGGGAAAATCGCCATCAATCAGCGAAATTACTCATACAGGCCCTTGAGCTTTGCCGATACGCGGGGTAGATTGACCACACTGCGAACCAAGACCGGCCGGGCGGGATCCCGGCAGGAATACACGATGCTTGGGTCACGGACGATCAAGTCACTCACGGCACTCGTCGCCTCCATGACGGTGGGCACGCTCGTTCTCATGCTCCTCGAGACCGCCCCCATCCGACCGACCGACGACACTTCCCTGGCCGCTGTTTCGTCCGACAGCAGAAGGACCGGGGATCAGGTCTTCTCGACGGAGGTGCCCCTCAAAAGCGATATGTGGCGCAACGTCGTCATCCACGCCACCGGGCATGAGGGTCGGGCCGTCGCAGAACAGTCCCACTTTGTGCTGACTGAAGACTCTCTGGTAGCGACCGACCTGTGGCGAACACAGGTGACGGGCAGCCATATCTTCGCCCCCGGGCGCGACTGGAACAGCGACACCATCGGCATCTGCCTGGACGGCGATTACATGTTCGACGCGCCGGACGAGAAGCAGTTCGAGCTGCTGACTTCGCTGGTGCGGACCATTCAGCAGGCGTGCGACATTCCCGCCGATCGTGTCTATCTCTACGGTGAGCTGGTACCGGAAAGCCGCAGTCCCGGCGAGGCGTTCCCTGCCACGGCCTTCAACCGCCGGCTCCTGCAGCTTCGCCGCTGAAGAGGCGGACGCTCAGAAGTCTTCAGGCCCCTTGATTTCCTCGACGGCCTGCTCCGTGCGCCGAAGGGCCTGGTCAAACTCCTCCTGCTGCATCCACGCAATGTGACCGTCGGCAAACAGCACGTTGGTGCCTTTGCCGTCGTAGTTTTCCGGGCGTTCGTAAACCAGCACAAACTCGCTCGAATCGGGGATCTCCGACAGACGCAGCCCGGGCCAGGGATAGACATAGTCGCTCTCGCCGTCGGGCAGTACGTCGTCTCTTGCGGGGCTGACAAGCATCTTCTCTGAGACGTATCCGTCTTCTACAAGCGTCTGCATGTCCGGAGGAAAGGACTCTCTATTGTCGGCCGCGTGCATGTGCATGGCCATGCCAATGCCTCTGAGGTTGGTCTGCGAGGCGACCCGCCGGGCGTTGGCGCGTGCCCTGCCCAGTACCGGCAACACAGCGGCCGCTGTCAGCGGCGAAGCCAGCGACGAGCCGACAACCCCGGCCCCGGGCAGCGAGCCGTAGGACTCGAAGGTGATGCCCTCGTCGTCGGCACTGACGGCGCTTATCTGCGGCCTGAAGTATTTTTGCAGCGTCGGCAGCGCCGGCAGCCAGTCCGGTTTCGCCTGGACGCCCGCCATGCCGGAAAGTGCGTTGGCGCCGGTTGTCCAGCCGAACAGCCACCAGTGATAGGTCTGACGCAAGATCTTCGGCGTGTTGGTGTACGACAGCATGCTCGGGTTGCCCTGGATTTTCTCTCGCGCGGAGATGAACTCCGGCGACTCCGTCAGCGGACGCCGACCTGTGCCTGCCACGGCCGCCTCGATTACCTGTGGCCAGGCGGCTATGTACAGCTTCTCTTTGTTGGCCCCCCAGGCGGGGGCTACCGGCAGGAAGAAACCCCTGTTCCCAATCGCCAGATAGCGGATCTCGGTGCGGTCTGCGGAGGTGGTCAGCAGCCTGCCGCCGCTGTCGCCTAGCAGGCCGGCGAGCTGCTCTTCGAGGACCTTCAGTGACTGGGCGAACCGTTCCGCGTCGTCCAGGTCCACGGTCAGAACCGTTCCGGTCAGGAAGCCGCCGTAGGAAGGCGCCGATGCCAGCACCCACGTTTCACCCATCGGGGCCAGTACGTCCGCCTGCAGCGAAAGACCGGTATCGGTCTCAAATTCCTCGACACTGCGGCCAAACTCCGCCGCCAGTTCGGCGTCGTACTCGTTGAGGCACCGCTGAAGCTCGGTGTAGACGTTCTCGAGGGATATGTTGCCCGCCCAGACATAGTCGGCGTCGTCGGGCACGGCCGCCAGGTCACCGTCGGCCAATTCGGCACCGGCCAGCAGGGACAGCAGCCCGCGATGGGGTGCGGGCGAGAATATGCGCGACCTGGTGTACATCCCGCGGTCCACGACCCGCGTGGTTCCGGCGACGGCCGATACCTGGTCCAGCCCGGCCGCGGTGAGCAGCTTCGCCAGGTCCGTCCCTGTATCTTCATGCCAGGAAGGTCCCAATCGCTCGGCCAACGCCTGGACGTCCACATGGAACGCCAGTTGGACGTCCTCACCGTTCACGGCCGCCATGCGCTGCTGGAAGCTCTCGTCGGCGGCCAGGGACGAGTCGGCGTCCAGCTCAATAATCTCCGCCGGACCGTCGGGGCCGATGTAGGCGAAGAACACCTCCTCCATGAAGCCGAAGGAGAGGCGCAGGTTGTCGTCAACCTGGACGGTGCGGAAACTGACGCCCGCGACGGAGGCCTGCTCAAACTGGAACTGGTCGCCCAAGGCCTCGACGAGCGCGTCGAGATTCTCGGCGAACTGCGGCTTGTCCCGCCCCACGTCGATCAGCACAGCCGCCTGCGGAACATGCTCGCCGTCGCGGACCACGACATCGCCGGTCACCGCGACGGGATGCTGCCAGGCAATAGAGCACATGGACCACGAGCGTTCGAAGACCTCCTGTTGCATCGGGTCGTGCAGTCCGTCCACCGCGGCCTGGTGAATGGCGGCAAACATGCTGTTGACAGCCGGCTCGTTGAGCAGTTGCCCCAGCATCGACCCCTCGAAGGGGATGGTCCTGCCCGACCAGCCGAGATAGAAAGCCCACCTGGCCGGCGCCCTATCGGCCAACGGCGGCTGCGCCGATGCCGACGACACCACCGCGCATACCAACATGACGCACAGAATCCGGAGCTTCATCTGATCACTCTCCTTGTGCTTCAACACCGTCGGCGAAAGACGGTATCGGCATACAGGCAAATGAGACTTCCCAAGGCGTAATGATAGAGTCCCGACGCCCGTCCGACCAGCAGATTCCACCGAACCGCATACAGCCACAGGCGTAAAGAACCGATGCAACTGTGCGTCCCGACCTCTATAATGGAGCAAACATGCCCAGATTTATCGCCTTTTGCCATCTCGTGCTCCTGACCGCCGCGTTCGGCTGCCACCAGGCCGGGCCTGCAGCGGCCGGTCCGAAGATGGATCATCTGCGCATAGACACCGACCGCAGGTCCTGGAGTGGGGAAGATTTCAGCGGCAGCGAGTTCATCACCGACCACTATCGCGTTTACTCCACCGCCTCCGGCCGTGCCGTGGAGCAGCATCTGCCGGGCTTCATGGAGGCCTCCTACGAAAACTATCTGGAGCTTACGGGTTTGCCGGACCGCCCGCAGGCCGGGCAGCGTATGCCCATCTATGTAATGGGCACGCGCGAACAGTGGGCCATGCTCACTCGCTCGGTTGTCCCGCCGCAGCAGGTGAACACCTACCTGTCCATCCAGGCCGGCGGATACTGCTACGAGGACGTCTGCGTGTTCTGGGACCTGGGCCCGCTGAATACCTTCCCGGTGGCCGCCCACGAGGGCATGCACCAGTTCGTCGCGCACCGCCTGGAGCACCCCCTTCCGCTGTGGCTGGAGGAGGGGCTTTGCACATTGGCCGAGGGACACGAAATCGAAGGCGACGCCGTCCGGTTCGACCCCCGCGAGAACCACGAGCGTTTCCAGGCCCTGCGGACCGGCATCGTCAACGGCGATTGGATACCGCTGGAGGATCTGCTGGGCATGCATGCCGGCGACGCCGTCGGCAAAGCCCCCGGCAAGGCCGGCGCCTACTACAGCCAGCTATGGGCTTTGGCGCTTTTCATCCGCTCCGAGCCGACCTACAACGCCGGCCTGCAGCGGCTTCTTCAGGACGCCGAGGCCGGGGAAATGCACGCCACTGTGGGAATGGACGAGCGGCAATTCAGCCAACTGGCTCAGATGCGGGGCGTATATAACCGCCGGATGTCCGAACCGCTGTTCCGCCAATATATCGCCGCGGACATGGAGGGTTTCGAGCGGCAGTACTACGCGTTCGCGAAGAAGCTGGCGGATCTGCAGTGACGCCGGAGCCGCGACCGGGCGCTACTGAAGCAACTGCTTGGCCTCGCCCACCAGGTAGAACGACCCGCATATGCAGATGAGGTCTTCCCTGCTGACGGCGCTGGTGGCCTTTCGGATGGCGTCGG
>JBNGDC010000018.1:0-62679 GCA_049975485.1 Phycisphaerae bacterium
GTCTTCGGCTCGGTTCCGCTCTGCCAGAACTGGTGGTACTTGTCCGGCTGGGAGATATCCACCGGGACCATGATGTCGAAGGGGTCGTATCGGAAGATGTGGTTTCCGCCGTCCGCCTCGAAGGCCATGTACAGCATACCGTCTTCGCCGATCTCGCAACGGGTGGCGCGGGTGTCGGCCATGTTGTTCTCGGGCCGGTTTATCCAGCGGTCGGATCCGGAGTCGCTGTCCCAGTTGTATCCGTTGTACTTCAGCGTCCCGTCGTAGGCCCGGCCGTGGTAGGCGGAGCAATCGACCGGATAGGTGGTCGTGCCTTCCCAGGTGTGGAAGTTCCGCCAGCCGACGCTGATGACGGTCTGCGAGGCCTCGTCGATGCAGACGTCGCGGGTGTAGTGCGTCGGACCGCCGAAGCTGCTGAGCGTGTTCTTGCTGGGGTCGAGCACCTCGATGGTGACGTTATCCATCTTGGCGATGTCGTAGTCGGTGCCGTCGCGTGTCATGACGGCCAGGTATCCGGTAGGTCCGGAATCGACGCGATAGACGTTCTTGGTGAACGTTGTTTCCCAGACCACGTTGCTTGCGGTGGAGTTCAGTTGCACAAGCCCCTCCGGTCCGCAGCCGACGTATAGGTTGTCGTTGTCGTCGATGGAAAGGTCGGTCACGTAATCGGCGAACCGTGTCACCGACAGGACGGTTGTGCCGTCCGCCGAGAGACGCACGATGGCTCCGGGCGTGCTGCTGTTGGCCCCGCGCAGGAGTATGGGGCTTAGCCCGCCCGGCGTGGCGTCGCCGATATTGGCGGCCAGTACGACCGTACCATCGGAAAGGATGGCCGATCCCCTGACCACGTCCGTGTCGCCGCTTCCGCCGATGTAGCTGGATGCGGTGACGTTGTAGCCCGCCGGCTGGGCCAGTGCCGACGACGTGCATGCCGCCAGCGCTGCGGCCAGGCATATCAGCCGGACCAGGCGTAAGTGTGAATTGCCGCTGCTTGTTGACATGAAACCGTCTCCCTATTGCTCGCTTGGTTGCCTGGAAAAGGCCCGCCAACGCGGACAGGCCCGAAATGAGTCATATCGGGACATGACGGTCTCATGGCGGTACGCCGGAACGGGGCACCGCGTCTCGCCGGGGGGAACCGTTGATATGCGATGGGCGAGGACCGAACAGCGCACAGTTCGACCCCGGTGTCCGAATGGCAAACCAGCGACCTTCAACGCCGTTTCGCACGCTTCCGTTCCGGGTGTTTCCGTCGTCGGCGCACGCACAAACCACAGAACGGCGCCGACGTACAGCGCCAAAACGAAATCAGCGAAGGAAAGGTGTTTCCCGCGGCGGCAGGGACGACAAAGCCCCGCACCGACGATTCCGCCGCGTCCGGCGCAGGCCCCAGAGATTCGTGCTTTCCTCCTCGGCCACTCCTGGGCCGAGAACCTCGACTTGTCCCGTCCGGCACTGCCGTTCGGGCAAAGCACTGAGACGTAACAAGCAGCTATCTACTACCGATTGAGGCCGCCGTCAAGCGCAAATAATCATTTTCCTCGCCGCGATAGCACAAACGCTGCGGGCATGATTGTGGTGCTTTTCCGGCGGATTGCGCATCGGCAGGATGTACGGCGGGGACAACGGGGACTCTCGAACAGCAGCGCAGGCACAGCGGCCTAATCGCCCTGCAGTCCCCACTCGACATACAGAGAAGCCGCCGTTTTGGCGGCATCCGTGTCGGGGTAGTTCTTCATGCATTCGGTGAGCTTGTTGCCGGCCTGCGTGTCCATGCCGGCCGCGTGGAGGTTACGCGCCAGCTTCAGCAGCGACTGTGCGGCGGCTTCGTCGGCGTCGGGTTGTTGCCGGTGGTCTGCTTCTTCCACACTGGCCGGGCGACTGGTGGCCTCCGCGGGGCGGCTCGTGGGCCGTGTGGTCGGCCGGGTGGTGGGGGTGTAGTTTGGGTCCAGCCGGGTCAACGCCTCGTTTGCCGCCGGGAAACTATCAGTGTCGGCATAGCTTCGCACTATTATGCGATAGATCCCGGTCGCCGAACGCTGGTTGTCCTTCTCTTCCTCGGCCTGGGCTTTTTCCAGAAGCTCTTTTGCCCGGTCCTCCCGGCGGAACTGCTGGAGTTGCTGGGCGACATCGCGGTTCTGCATGAGCAGCCGTCGCAGTTCCTGCTCGGCTTGACGGCCGGGGGCAAGCTCGGTGGTGTACTGCTCGACGATCTCCTGGTAGGCCCGCGCGGCCTGCAGGGGGTTGTCCTCGCAGAGGTTCCGGGCGTTGCGCAGGGCCTGCTCTCCGCGAACCTCAATCTGTGTGAGGAGCCGCTCGCAGCCCTGCTGGATCATCGGAGGATGCCAGACGACCTCACTGAGGCGCTTTGCCGCTTGGGCGGCCTCGTAGGTTTGTCCCTCCTGCAGCGCCTTCCACGCCTCTTCGAGCATCTCCTGGGCCTGTTCCTGGTCTTCTTTGCCTATGGGCGGGTATCGCCGGCCGATCTGCTCCAACCGCCGGAGCCAGGACCCACCCGGAGAGGTAATGTCGTCGCGTGTACCGCCGGCGATTACATCCAGTTGCGGGGTTACGACCATCCAGTAAGGGTCTTCCCCCTCAGGGAACTTGTCCCCGTACTCATCCCATAAAGGCCCGCCCTCGCGCACGTTCAATTTGCCCAGGACGAAGTATCTGTTGACGAGCTGCTTGAAGGGCTCGGTCTCCAGTTGCTGACGCGCCTGCTCCGACCGGAGCCCCTCTGTGCCGGCGCTGAAGATGACAAGGGCGCAGCGGCCCTGCTTGCTAGCGGCTTCTATGAGCTTGGAATGCTCGTTGTAGGTCTTGACCTTGGTCTCCGCAGTTGCGGATGCAACCAGGGCCAGTGAAAACAGCAATGCCGTGGCAACGCGCTTCATCGCATTCTCCCGGGCCGAACGGCAGGTATGGTCGCCCGCCGTCCGGACCCTCGGATATCGTCTCACTGAATTGTACCAGAAAAAGCCGGTACGGCGAAGTCGGGCCTGTCCAGTTGCAAACAAGCTTACGTCGGCTTACATTTAATCGACTATGGGCTTGAGAGTGCTTGACATATCGGAAGCCCAAGGCCGGGAAGCGGTGGAGGCCTTGCGCGAGAAACTCCGTGGCGGCGGGCTTGTGCGCTCGACCGGCGGGGCGGATATATCGTCGGCCGTTCGGGGAGTCATCGCCGACGTGGCCGAACGGGGCGACCAGGCGGTCATCGACTCCACGGCAAAGATAGAGGGCGTGGAGCTTACCGGCGATAGCATGAGGGTCTCGCCGCAGGAGCTTTCCGATGCGCGTGACCGCTGCGACGGCGATTTTCTGGGGCTTGTCCGCCGTGCGGCCGACAATGTTCGCGCCTACCAGGAGTCCATAAAGCACACCTCGCCGCCTCCGCTGAAGCGTGGCGGAAGGGAGTTGTCTGTTCGCTACGTGCCGATGGACCGCGTGGGAATATTCGTGCCCGGCGGCAGCGGCAGCGGGGCCGTGCTGGTCTCATCGATGGTGATGACCGTGGTCCCCGCGCAGGTCGCCGGCGTCCGCGAGGTGGCGGTGGTAAGCCCACCGACCATGGACGGCGATGTAAGCCCCCAACTGCTGGGGGCGGCGGCCGAGCTGGGCGTCCGGGAGTTCTACCGCGTCAGCGGCACCGCGGGTCTGGCGGCGCTGGCTCTGGGCACGGAGAGGATGCCGAAGGTGGACAAGCTCGCCGGCCCGGGCAACGCCTACGTTACCGAGACAAAACGACAACTCTTCGGTCGCGTCGGCATAGACTCTCTCGCCGGTCCAAGCGAGGTGCTGATCATCGCCGACGAATCGGCCGATCCGGGCTGGCTTGCGGCGGATATGCTCTCCCAGGCAGAGCACGATCCCGGCTCCGCCGTGCTGGTAACGCCGTCGGGCCGGCTCGCCGAACAGGTCAATACCGAGCTGGACGGACAACTTGCCGACCTTCCACGGGCCGAGGGGGCCCGGAAGTGTCTCGATGCATACAGCGCGATCATCGTCGCGCGAGACCTGGACGAGGCGTGCGAGCTGTCCGACTCGTTCGCCCCGGAGCACCTTCAGATCATAACGAGCGACGACGACGCCGTACTGGCGAAACTTCGCCACGCCGGCGCCGTCTTTGTGGGTGCATACACCCCGGTGCCCGTCGGTGACTACTATGCGGGTCCCTCGCACGTGCTGCCGACCGGCGGAGCCGCGAGGTTCTCGTCACCGCTGAGCTGCAACGAATTCCTCAAGGCCTCGAGCGTGCTCCGCTACGACGACGAGTCATTGGAAGCGGATTCGGCCGACATCGCCGGCTTCGCCCGCCGCGAGGGCTTGGAGGCCCACGCCCGCGCGGTGGAGATCCGGCGGGGTTCCCGCCGCTAGCACGCACTTCGGAGGACCAAGATGCCCTGGTTTAACGACAACATTGAACGTATGGCCGCGTATGTCCCAGGCGAGCAGACCGCCGAGACCGACGTTGTGAAGCTGAACACGAACGAGAATGCCTATCCGCCCTCGCCGCGTGTGCTGCAGGCGCTGGCGGAGTTCGATCCGGAGATGCTGCGCCGCTATCCCGACGCGATGGCCAGGCGGTTCCGCGAGGCGGCGGCGAAGGTTCTGGACGTGGACGCCGACTGGATATTGCCCGGAAACGGCAGCGACGACCTGATTATGATGATCGCCCGCGCCTGTACCGGTCCGGGCAGGCGGATGGCGTATCCGACGCCGACGTTCACCTTCTATCGCACACAGGCGGACATCGAGAATGCACCGGCCGTCGAGGTGCCGTTTGACGAGGACTTCTCTCTGCCGTTGGAGGAGCTGGCCGAGGCCAACGCGGCAGTCACGTTCGTCGCCAATCCGAACAGTCCGTCGGGCACGGCCGTGCCGGTCGAGCAGCTCGACGAGCTTGCGGAGCGGCTGGACGGGCTGCTGGTCATAGATGAGGCCTATATCGAGTTCAGCGAGCCACGTTTCGTCTCGCTGAAGCTGGCGCTGGAGCGGGAGAACGTAATCGTCCTTCGAACACTGTCCAAGGGGTACTCGTTGGCGGGTCTGCGGCTGGGGTTCGCGGTTGCACGGCCTGAGTTGCTGGCGGGACTGCTCAAGACCAAGGCCATCTACAACGTGGGTGCCGTTCCGTGCCTCGCCGGCGCGGCGGCGATGGAGGAACAGGACCACAAGAATGCCAACGCGAGGAAAATCTGCGAGGACCGGGCGAAGCTCTCAGAGCGGCTGGAGCGGATGGGCTTCAGGGTTTGGCCGTCGCAGGCGAACTTCCTGATGGTCCGGCCGCCCGAAGGTGACGCGGAGCGTATTTACCGCGAGCTTAAGGACCGCCGGGTGCTGGTGCGTTACTTCGCAGCGGCCGCAACGGCCGACAAACTCCGCTTCGCCGTTGGCACCGAACCGGAGAACGACCGGCTGCTGGAAGCGTTGGGGGAGGTGGTTTAGAACGTTGGGGGAAAGCAGGTAATAGGCAAAAGGCAATAGGCAAAAGGCAATAGGCAAGAGGCAAGAGGCAAAAAGCAGAACTCGAAAGGGAAAGGGTGGCTGAAGAAAGATGGGGACGATTCGAAGCTACAGGGATCTGGTTGCGTGGCAGAAGGGGATGGACCTGGTAGAGATGATATATGAGCTTACCAGCAAATATCCCGATCGCGAGAGGTATGGGCTGACTTCGCAGAGCCGTCGCAGCGCGGTCAGCGTACCTGCCAATATCGCGGAGGGTTACGCACGAAGGTCGCGTAAGGACTATATCCGCTTTCTGGACATCGCACGCGGCTCGGCCAACGAACTGGAGACCGAGTTACTGGTAGCACAACGGCTTGGATTGTTAAGTCGAAGCAGCTTTCGGCAAGCTCTCGAGTCCCTTGGCGAGCTTCAGCGGGTCCTGGGTGGGTTGATTGCTTCGGTTTCAAGGAGCGTCAATTCTCCCGTAAGGGATTGCTCCAAAGGACCGGCTGAGTGAGAATGCTGCTGCGATGAGGCCAATTTGGCCGAAGCGTAACTATTGCCTTTTGCCTACTGCCTATTGCCTTTTGCCTATTGCCTTTTGCCTAAAACAACAAAATGTCCCGAACAGCGAAAAAAAACCGCGAGACAAAAGAAACAACCATCGAGCTTGAACTGAACCTCGACGGAACAGGCAAGGTCGATGCCGCCACGGGTGTGGGCTTTCTGGATCACATGCTGGACCACCTCGGCCGGCACAGTTTGACGGACCTGACCGTCCGGGCCACCGGCGATACGCATGTTGACGACCACCACACCACCGAGGACGTCGCGATTGTCCTGGGCGAGGCGCTAACCGAGGCGCTGGGCGACAAGGCCGGCATACGCCGCTATGGCTCGGCGTCGGTGCCGATGGACGAGGCGCTGGCGGAGGTCGCGATAGACCTTTCCGGAAGGGCAGCCGTGGTGTTCGACGTGCGCTTCAGCACCGGCAAAATCGGCACCTTCGACACCCAACTCGTCGAGGAGTTTCTCCGCCGCCTGGCTGCGACCGCGGGAATGAACCTCCACGTCCGGGTTCCCTATGGCGGAAACGACCACCACATAGCCGAGGCGGTATTCAAGGCCGTCGCACAGGCGCTGCGAGAGGCGAAGGAAATCGACCCCCGCGCCGGCGGCGAGATCCCCTCCACCAAGGGCACGCTGTGAAGCCGCGAGCCGCGATATTCGATCTCGGGGGCGTAATCATCCGCGTGAGAGTCGAGGGGATGTTCGAGTACTGGTCGCAGGTCACCGGCCGTGACGCAGCCGATCTTGCCGCGGCAGTGCTGGCCGACGGCAGGTACCGCGACTTCGAGCGGGGCGAGCTGACGGCCGATGAGTTCCACCGTCACCTTACCGGCGCGATGGGCGTGGATATGGACTTCGAGCAGTTCCGATTCGGCTGGTGCAATGTTTTCGAGGGGTTGTACGACGGGATAGAGCGGCTGCTCGATGATCTCGCGTCCCACATGCGCCTGGCGGCTCTGACAAACACCAACGAGCTGCATACCGTCGAATGGAAGCGGCTGTACGCCGACGCATTGAGTCGGTTCGAGGCGATGTTCATCTCGCACGAACTTGGCGCCCGCAAGCCCGAGCCGGAAAGCTATCATGTGGTGCTGCAACACCTCGGCGAAAGTCCGGAGAATGTGGTCTTCGTGGACGACCGGACGGAGAACGTCACAGCGGCGGTGCGGCTGGGCATGCGGGGGATACTCGTGGACGACCCGGCCGACATCCGCGAGTCGTTCCGGCAGCTTGGCGTTGAGGTATAGAACGGCGAGGATGGAGGGGTCGAATGGCCCGGCTGACCGTACTGGGTATCGGTAACATGCTGATGAGCGACGACGGGCTGGGTCCGCGCCTGCTGGAGGGCGTCTCGCGCCGCCGCGACTGGGGCGATGGCGTGGAATTCATCGATGGCGGCGCCGGCGGGCTGAACCTCCTGAACGTTATCGAGTCGGCCGAGCGCATGGTCGTTTTCGACGTGGCCGAGATGGGCCTGCCCCCCGGAGACTACCGCGTGGTAAAGCCCGAGCAACTCGCCGACGACACGCCGGAAGAGCGCATCAGCATGCACGACGTGCCCTTCATCGAGACGCTGAAGCTTTGTGGCCGCTTCTACCACAGCCCCGATACCGTCACGCTGCTGGTGGTTCAGCCGAAGGTTACAGACTTCGGCCGACAGCTCAGCGACGAGTTGTCGCGAAAGCTCGACTCGCTGCTCGATGTGGCCGAGAAGCTTGTCGCCGACGACCTCGGCAGAAATCAATAGCCGTACAGCGGTGATCAGTTGCCGTCTTCCGGCAGCATCGGCTCATATCGGCGGACGTGTCGCCACCGGCCTTCGGTAAGCTCGTCGCGGAAGTCCTCGACCATCCGTTCGGCGCCGGGGTTGTTCTCGATAAGCGCCTCTTTCGCCTCTGCGGCGCCTTCCACGCCCAGAAGTTCCAGCACGAGCTGGGCCTCGGGCGAGGCCGGGTTGGTCTCGGCCAGTGTCTTTGCCGCGGAGACGTCCCTGTTCAGCCAGGCACGCAGGAGGCGCGGTCTGTAAACGTCCGGACGGGCTTCCACGAGCTTGTCCAGCCACTCGATCGCCTGCTCGGTGTCGCCGTTGTGAATCGCCAGCAGGGCGCGGTGATAGAACGAATCCTCGCCGGCGTCGCCGAAGTCCACCTCCTCGCCGCGCTCCCATGCTATCAGCGCCAGCAGATGATCCGCCTGCGGCGAGTCGCCCGCCTTGCGGGCCAGCTCCTCGGCCGGCGACCGATGCCCCCAGCGGTAGCAGGTGTTGGCCAGACTTATGGCCCGCTCCGGGTCGTTTATGCCGCTTTCCAGCATCTGCCGGGCGGCTTTGACAGCGTCGCGGGAGGTCGGCGCTCCGATGTGATTGCAGATCTCCTCCATTTCGAGGCGGAACTTGCCCCCGAGCTTGCTGACCTGCTCGAAGTGTTCGGTGGTGTCGGCGAAGGTCAACGGCAGAACCTGCCCGATATCCTCGCCGTCTATGGACAGCTTCACCCGGCCGTCCTCCTGGCCGGTAAGCTCGTACACCTTGCCGGGTTTCATCCTGCCGGAGAACTCCGACAGAGGCACGCCGATGGCGGAGCTGACACTTACCTTTGCCTCCAGCGGGCGCGTGGCGATCAGACGGAACTTGCCGTCGCGGTAGCCGATGGCCAGGTCCTCGTCGGCCCATTGCACGCGGCCGATGTCGGAGGCGTTGAAGAACCACAGTGTGTACTCGACCGGCTCGTAGGGATGTACGAACTTGCCGGGGTCCTCGAACACAACCTCACGGCCGAACCAGTGCTCCAGAAAACCACCCTCGGTCCCCCTCGTATAGAGCTTCATTCCGGTGGCGCGGGGTCCGCGGACGATGAGGCAGTTGGTATCCATGCCGGGCCGATACACACCGGCGAAGCGGTGCTCCGGGTAAAGCCCGAAGTGGGACACGCCTCGCCAGGCCCTTTCGCCGCCCTCGGCATGGAAGGGACGGACCCAGGAGGCGCCGTGGGGCACGATATAGCCGACCGGGTAGATGATATGCTCGCCGTCATAGCGGTCGGTGGTCATCAGCACGTTGGTCCACAGTCGGTTGCTCCTGCGGAGCGGGTTGGGGTTATCCAGGCGGAAGGTGACGCTGTAGCGGCTCTCGCCCGGCCGGAGCGTGACCCATGCCGAAAGCACACGCTGACTGTATCGCCCGTAGCGGCTCTGGTGCCTGGGGTGCTGGTGCTCGGTGAACCGCATGTTCATCGCGACGGTGGCCGATCCGTCCTCGTGGCGGATGACGCGGTAGCCGGCCGGCTGGCGCGTGCCGACGCCGTGCTCGAAGTAGGGGAATGACGCCTCCACGTACCCGGCCGTCCAGGCGATGTAGTCGATCCAGGTGGTGTTTTCCCATTCGCGAGGGTCGTCGGTCGCCGCAAGGGAGCGGCCGGTCCGCAGGTCCACGGCGTTTACCACCCGCATGCCCAGTGTCGGGGCGACCTTGACCTCCAGAAGCCCGTTGTCAAGCGTGACGATGGGACCGCTCCACTCGATGGTCCGGGTCTCGAATTTGCGGTCCTCGCCCTGCACGGGGTACATGGCCCGCGGGCCTTCGTTGCGGTAGTCGGCCACCTCCATGGGACGGGTGACGGTCTCTTCACTGACTTCGACCGGCTCGGCCGCGCGGGCGGGCTGCCAGGCCGCAAACGCCACCACCAGCAGTGCGACGACAAACGTGCATAAAGCTCTCATGGTCAATTGTCTCCCTGTGGATCTTTATCTTTCCGGCCAGTAGTAATCCGGAGGATCGTACTGCCTGCCTATGCGGGGGTCCTCAAGCCCACCTGTCCGCACGCCGAAGCTTTTCAGCAAATCGTCGCCGGTCACGTGGTAGGTGTTGTATGCCTCCACCTTTTCGACGGCGGAGGCATCCTGTTCGTTGATCGGCCGGGCCGTGACGCCTTCGGGGCAATCGGCGTCCGCAAATGCGAACCACACGCCCTCGCCGTTGCCCGAATAGCCGAGGTGCAGGACTCCTCGTTCATCCGAGAGTATGTATCCACGCCGCATAAGCGGCAGGGCGGCGTTGTACTGCTTCGCCAGCCGCTCGAAGTCCGGCAGCGCCTCGGCAAGCGGACGGTTGTAGCTCACATCCGGTGCGACCCAGCCCTTATTGGCCATTACTTCGAAGACCAGCCGGGACAGCTCTTCCTGGCTGTACTCCTGCTGGCTGGTGCCTCGCAGCCACTTGAACACGTGGCGGAAGTACCAGGGCTGGTCCTCCCACCCGTGGATCTCGATGCTGCAGCTCATGCCGGGGAAGCTGTGGCTCTCGGCCATCCAGCCCACGCCTTGGCGCGTCCAGGCGGAAATCTGCTCCCACCAGGCGCGCTGCAGCGATTCGCCCGTTCCGTGCGACCAGTTGAGCTGTGTCATGAACAGGTTCTGGAAGCTGTCGCACCAGAAGCCCTGGTAGCCGAACTCGCGCCGCAGGCGGTCCAGCCGCCCCAGGAATACTTCGCTGAAGCGGTCGTCGAGTATGTTTCCCTGCATGTGCTCGGCGCCGTAGCCGGAGCTGTGCGGGGCGTCGGGCGCGTTCAGGGCCCAGTGGCGCTTGTCCAGCCCCACCTCCCGAACGAACGGCGCGTCGCGCCATTGCGTCTGACCAAGCCAGGGATAGTAGGCCACCTTCCGGCGACTGCAGGCGTCCTGGAAGTCCCTCCAAGGGCCGACCATGTCTTCGGTCGGCTGCCAGTCGTAGATGCTGCACACGCCGCCGCCGGTGTTGGCCGGGCCGTTCGGTCCCTGGTACCTGCCGTTGACCCAGCCGGGGTTGTGCACCGCTATCAGCCGCACGCCCATATCGGCAAGCTGCTCGACGTATCTGTCGGCCAAGTCCTGGTAATAGTTCGCCCAGCCGTTGTCGTAGAGTATGCCCACGCCAGGGGCGACCTCGTGGCGGACGAAGCCCAGTTCTTCGCTGACCTGCTCGCGGACGAACTCGTCCACCTCCTGCCAGCGGGTGCGTGCCTGGTGGTCGGCCAGCGGCTCGTCGCACGTCAGAACGAGATAATTCTGCGGTATGGTGGAGTGTTCCGACTTAAGGGCGAAGTACTCGCACTCGGTCTGCGAGATGGTCTCGTCGCCGGGCATGACCTCCGTGAGCGACCGCAGCGAGCCCTGGCGCTGCGGCCAGCTCGTCAGAACCGCTCCTGCCCGCCACTGGAAGTCCACGAACGGTGCGCCCGCGCCGCGGGCCATCTGGGCGATCCACGCGCCCGCGCGGTGCCGCAGGGCGTACCCGCGGTCGCTTACGTCATGCCCTTCCGGAACGACCGGCGAGACCAGCGGCGCCGAACCGACCGCTCCGGGAATGGTTTCTGTTGTGCTGAACGCCTCGGCCGCTCCGCCGCCGTCGGCGGCCGTGAAGGTCTGTTCTATTTTGCCCAGCCCTCGATAACGAAGCGCCGCGACGGTAACGCCGACGGCGGATTCGTCTATCTCCCAGGTGCCGACCTCCCAGAGCTTGTTGACCTCCCGGCCGTCGGCAAGGGCGAAGCTGTAGTGCTGTTGCCAGCCCACGTACCGCCAGCCGGCAATGTTCCGCTCCGCCGGACGGATGTGCCAGGTTAGCGTGCCGCCGGGCCGGAGTTGTTCGGACAGTTCATCCGCGAGTTGCCGTACCGCCTCTACGCGGCATATCTCCGCCGGCAGACGGACGTGCGGCAGCAGGTAGTAGTCGCGATGGATGTCGCCGTATTCCAACGCTATGCGGTCCAGCTCGCTTTCGTAGGCGGCGATGGCCTCGGCGGCCTGGGAGAACCTGTCTTCCTCGAGCAGTTCCTCGCGCGCCCGGCCGCGGGCCTGGTTCAGACGCCGTCGGGCCTGTTCCAGCCGCTGACCGAGTCTCTGCCGCTCCGCGCCTTCGGCCGAGGCAAACTCCTGCTCGACGTCCTCCAACTGCTGTCTGCGGTGTTGGACGTTGTCCTGCTGTTCGACGGTCGCGTCCAAGGCGGTTGTGGCGTCCTGCATCCGCTCGGCGAGCTGGTCGAGCTTCTCAGTCCGGCCTTTTTCCAGGGCGGCCCGGCGGTCACCCGCGAAGACGAAGAACTCGCGGTACGCCCGTTCGGAGCCGGTCCCGAGCAGCGAGACCTCAATGCGGACCTCGTCGCCTTCGACCGCCGCCCGTTGAAGCCGCATCAGCGGGAAGATCCGCCTGTCCTGTGCGTATTCCTGCGTGAGCACGGGGCGATGCAGCGTGTCGGCACTGGTCAGCTCAACTCCGTCAACAACGGCCCGGTTCAGACCCAGCAACAGCCCGTCGCGTAGCGCGAAGTGCAGCACCGTGCCGTTGTCCAGATCAACCGTGAGTGTTTCATCGTCCCCGCGGATTTCCGGGCCGGCGGCGGTCGGGGAAGCCGCGGAGAACACCAGTAAAAGCGCTGAGGCGAAGGCGGCCGTCGCAGTCCTTTTCAACATTGGCGGTATCTCCTGTGGTTTACCGAAGGCATAGCTGCGGACTATTCGTCCTGGTGCTCTTCGAGCAGCTTCATTGCCCGGGCTACCTGCTCGAAGCCCTTGGCCGTTATCAGACGCTCGGCAGTTTCCGCGACTTCCACGTCGGTATAGCCACCCGCGCCCTGGAAGGACCATCTCGCCTGGGCCGACGTGGCGAACTTCCGGCCTTTGAACCGCTCCTGCCGCCCGAGGTAGAGCGAGTCGAACCCGACGGCGACAATCGTCGCGCCCGCGTCATACCGGTCCAGCAGCCAATCGACGCGCTGGTCGATATTGGAGTATTCCTCGGGCCAAAGCCCGCCGACAGCGACGATAACAGCGTCGTCGGCCACCATTGAGTCCTCGAAGGTGCTTTGCACTTCCGCGGGGGTGCCGTTGAGCCCGCGCAGCCAGCCCGCTTCGGGGCCTACTACGAGAACCTCGTGACCCTGCGCCTGCAGGTGCGATTTGGCAGCGGCGAATACGCGCCCGTCGAAGCCGTGGTCGAGCACTATTGCCGCGGTCGCGGGTCTCGGTGGCACCGGCTGGGGGTAGGGCATGCCACGCTTGGCATCGCTCAGTAAGCTTGCGAGTATCTCACCATGCGAACCCTCGGGACGGAGCACGTCGTCGCCGACAACGCCGGCCTCGACGAGCTGTCCGTAAACCTCGCCGACCACGGCGATGCTCACGTTCGCCGATGCGAAGTCGTCCAGCAGTTCCCTGACGTTCTCGTCGCCAACGAGCTTGTCGTTCTCCTCGCCGCTGAGGACTACCAGCATGCGGAAGTCGCCCGGCCGGTAGTCTTCGGACTCCATGAACCTCTGGACCTTCCAGAGCGGAAGATGCTCCAATTCCGCACCGGCCGCCGGAAGAGCGCCCTGGTACGCCCAGCGGTCGAGCCGACTGGAGCGGGGGTCCACCACGGCGATGCGGGGGTTGCGAGCGTCGAAGTCCTCCCCGGCCGCGTCGGCCAGCATGCGTCGTGTCCGGCGGACCAGCGGAACGCAGTCCCACGGGTACCTGCTGCTGACGAGGTTGCCGTCAACCACCACCGCCTCGTCCACATAGGCCCCGAGTTCGTCGGATGTCCATTCATCCGGCAGCTCGTCCTTGATATGCCACAGACCCGAATGCACACGGTCCCTCAGCAGGCCGGCGCGCAACAGCAGCCGCGGGCCGTGGCAGATGGTAGCGACGGGTTTGTCGGCCTCGAAGAACGCCCGGCAGATCTCCATCGATTCGGGGTGTTCTTCCAGGTTCTCCGGACTTCCGCCGCCCGCGATAAACAGCGCGAGATAGTCGTCCGGGTCAACCTCGTCCAGCGCGATATCCGCGGTGGCGTCCAGGTTCGGGTCGTCGTAGGGAGACTCGATGGTCCCTCTTTCCGGACCGGCGATTACGACGCGATAGCCCACCGCCTGCAGTGCGAAGTAGGGCTGGTAGAACTCATCGCCGTTGAACCCGTCGGCCAGCAGGAACAGGACGGGCTTTACGGGCTGCCCGGCGGCGTCCGTCTGGGCGGCCGCCGGCGAGGCGATAAAGGTGAGGGCAATTGCGATAGTGCAGAGAGTTTGCGCTATCCTGTACATGTCGGCCTCCTGTCTCTGGGGCGGTACAAGCTTGTCTGGTGCGTCTTCAAGAGCTTTTCCGGGCGTCAGGCCGTTGCCGGTTCACGGTGTGCTCCGACCGTGAGATTCTTGCCGTCCTCGCCCGGCTCGAAGACGTGAGTCTTGGTCATATCGATGTACAGCTTGATGTTCTGCCCCGCCTCCAGGTTGCGCTGGGCTTCTATCCTCGCTACCAGGTAGGGGTGCTGGGGTGTGTTTACATGAACGTCCATGGTCTGCCCAAGCGGCTCAACCACGCCGACGCCGACCGGCAGGACGTTTTCCTCGCCGCTGAAGCGCCCCTGCGGGTGGGTGGCCATTCCGTCGGGACGGATGCCCAGCACGGCCGGCTGCCCGGCCTTGTCGCCGACCATCTTCTGCTGCTGGGGCGAAAGGCGGATCATGGCGCTGCCTTCGTCGAAGTAGAGGTGTCCGTCCTGGCTGACGATCTTGCCGTCCAGAAAGTTCATCGGCGGCGTGCCCAGGAACCCCGCCACGAAGCGGTTGGCCGGTTCCTCATACACCTCCAGCGGACCGCCGCACTGATGGACGACGCCTTCCTTCATCACCACCACGCGGTCGCCCAGCGTCATCGCCTCTTCCTGGTCGTGCGTGACGTATATGGTGGTGGTCGTCAGCCGGCGGTGCAGGCGCTTCAGCTCGGCCCGCATCTCCACGCGGAGCTTGGCGTCGAGATTGCTTAACGGTTCATCGAACAGGAAGGCCTTGGGCTGGCGGACGATGGCCCGGCCCACCGCCACGCGCTGCCTCTGACCGCCGGAAAGAGCGCGGGGTTTACGCTCCAGCAGGTCGCCGATGCCCAGCACGGCGGCCGCGTCGCGCACACGGCGGTCTATCTCGTCGCGCGGCATGCGGCGCAGCTTCAGCGCGAACGCCAGGTTCTTATAGACCGTCATGTGCGGATAAAGCGCGTAGTTCTGGAAGACCATCGCGATGTCGCGGTTCTTCGGCGGAACGTCGTTGACCACGCGCTCGCCTATGCTGACCGTGCCGTCGGTGATCTCCTCAAGCCCCGCGACCATCCGCAGCGTGGTGCTTTTGCCACATCCGCTGGGGCCTACCAGCACCACGAACTCGCGGTCCCGGATGAGAAGATTCATACGGTCAACCGCCAACACGCCCCCGGGAAAAGTCTTCGTAACGTCCTGAAGCTTCACTTCGGCCATAGCGGTACCCTCTTTATTTGAACACCTATGCTAGCGGAAGGTTTGGGTCAATGCCAGTGAAGTGACCGGCCGGAAAAGACGGTGGAGGCGCCAAGGCCGGACGTGCTATAAGAAGACCCCGGTTGCGGCGCATCGGCAGGCAATGTGTTGCGAGGGCTGAAGGGGAGCACTTCTTTCGCAACACGGCAGGTGCAAAGGCGGCGCAGGTATGAGACTTCTGTTCAGCGTTACGGCGGCGGTTCTGGTCCTGGCGAGTGTGGCGGTATATCTTGCCCAGCCGAGGGTGGCCGCCGACAAGCCCGTCATTTACTGGATGACAGACGAGAACCCCGCCCGCGAGCAGCAGATAGAGCTTTTCTACCAGTGGCTGGAGGAAAATCGCGGCGAGCTGAATGCCTTTCTGGCTTCCCGGGCTTCAAGCGGTAACGGGCGGGAATCAACTCGGGCCGAGTGCTATCTCCTGGTCGATTCCTCCGCCAACGAGTGGCAGAAGAAGATCATCCAGGGCGTCAGCGGCGTCGCCGGCGACGTCATCGACGTATGGTGCACGAACATTCAGTTCTTCTCGGATATCGGATTTCTGCGCGACGTGACCGAAGAGGCGAGGGAGCTTGGCTTCGACGTCGGCAGGACCTACCCGGCCATGCGGAACGAGTTGACGGTGGACGGTCGGCAGGTGGCTTTCCCGTGCAACGTGACGGTGCACCTGTACTGGGTGAACCTCAACGAATTCGAACGGGTGGGCATGGAACCACCGCCGAAAAGCTGGACGCTGGACGAGTTCGAGCGCATCGGCAAGGAGTACGTCCGCCGGGCCAACCAGCCGGGAGCTCCCAGGATGCACTTCTTCGCCGACGGCATGGACCCGATGGTGATGCGGCGGACCTTCGGGGTATCGACTTTCAACGAGACATGCACACGCTGCGTCCTGGACGACGCCGGCGTGCGCGAGCGATATGTCGCGGCGTTGCGGCTGCAGAAGAGGTGGATGTACGAGGACAAGATAATCCCCACGCCCGCCGAGCAGGCGTCGTTGGCCAGCGAGGCCTCCTACGGCGGAACAGGCCCGCAGCTTCTGAATCGTGGCGCGTACGCGATGTTCCGCTCGGGCAGGTACATGCTGATCCAGTTCCGCCAGTTCCAGCAGTCACGGCTGCAGCGGGGCGATGAGCCGCTGCGACTGGCCGTAAGCCATCCGCCGCACCTGGATTTTCCCAACAGCTCCACCGGCACCAGGGCGGCCGCCGTTTACGCCGGTAGTGACCATCAGGACCTTGCGGTCCTCTTTCTGGCCTACCTCGCAAGCGAGCAGTACAACATGCAGATCGTCCGCGACGCCGACGCGCTGCCGCCCAACCCCAGGTACACCGAAACGCGTGAGTTCCGCAAGCCCGTTCCACCGGGCGTTCCCGAGCCGCCGCGCTCGCCCGGTCCCGACGCCGGTGACGACGAGGTCCGCCGCTTCGAGAGGGACCTGGAGGAGTACCACGAGCAGTATCCGCTGGCCCGCTACTGGCGGCAGGGGGAGTGGGGCACTCACGAGGTATTTGCCGACGCGGCCGGCACCATCGCGGTGGGCTACACTTACAGTCCGTTCGTCATCTACGCCACCTGGGACCGGATAGAGCGGGAAGAACGCGAAAAGTTCTTCAATAACCTTCAATCGGCCGAGGCGACCGCCGCCGAGACGGCCGTGCGGATCAACGAGGAGATTCAGCGACGGACAGGCGAAAGGCCGGACCTGAGCAGGCGCTATGAGGAGTTGGTCGAGATTCAGCGGCGCGTGGATGACCGTGTGGAGCAACTGGAGTCCCTCGCAAAGGACGAGCCGGTTCCGCCGGAGCTGAAGATACCGGCCGATTGGGTGCTCAATGCCTTCCACCGGAAGCTCTACAGCGACCGTGGCTGGCTGGACTGGGATTGACCATGGGCCTGAGACGTAAACGACGAGGTCAGGGATTGTTGGCGATGGGGTTCCTGGCGCCGAATATCATCGGCTTCCTGGCTTTCACGCTGGTGCCGCTGGTGCTGAGCATGGTGCTGGCGTTCAGCAATTGGGACCTCAGCCGCCACAACATGTTCAAGGACGCCTCGCCGGAATTCCGCGGTTTCAGCAACTTCGTGCAGTTCTTCGGCGAGCGGGACTTCTGGAAGTACCTCGGCAACACTCTGTTTCTGATGATGGGGATTCCTTTCAGCATCGCCGGGTCGCTTCTGCTGGCGATCCTGCTGAGCAAGGACCTTCGCGGCGGCAATCGGCGGAACTGGGGCTATCTGATGATTGCGGCGGTGGTCGTGGCGACCGTGGTGATGGCTTTCAGCGTCAACGCATTGGTCGCCGGCGGGCATATCGGCTCGGCCTTTACCGTGGTGCTGACGGGAATCGCCTGCGGTCTGCTGGTCGTGGGGGTGTCCGGCGGCTCGACCGTCTATAGAACGCTATTCTTCGTACCGCACTTCGTCTCGGGCGTCTCGGTGTTCATTCTTTGGAAGCATCTCTACCGGCCTAACATAGGCCCGTTCACCCTCGCTCTGCAGGGACCCTTGAACGGCTTGAGCCAATGGGTGAATTGCACCGGCCAGTGGGTGTTCATCGCCGGGAAATACGCGATGGTCGCGCTGGCCGCTGTGCTGATGGGTTACGGGCTGAACAAGCTCCGCAGGATGTATCGCGACGGTGGAATCGGCTGGTTCGCCCTTATCCAGCCGGTGGGGTTGATACTGCTGCCGGCGGTGCTGGCGCAGTGGTGGTTCGCGACGGTCTGGGTGAAAGCCGCCGGCATAGCATGGCCGGTATCGGGCGCCGGCATCGTACTCGCTGCGGCGGCTGCGTTATGGCTGGCGGTGCAGGCGTTGCTGTTCAGGAGGAAGCAGGACTTCCCATGTGAATCCGGCGAGGGCCTGGGCACCGGGCTGATGCTGGCGGCTGTGGTGATGATCGGTCAGCTCGTACTCATCGGCCTGGGCATGGCCTGGAGGTACCTGCCGAACGCGGCTGCGGGTCCGGAGGGAATCGAGCCGCCGTTGTGGCTTCAGGACGTCCACTGGGCCAAGCCGTCTTTGATGTTCATGGGTCTGTGGGCGTCCATCGGATCGAACAACATGCTGCTGTACCTGGCCGGTCTGAGCAACGTGCCGCAGGAGCTTTACGAGGCCGCCGACACCGACGGGGCGGGGCGGTTTCAGAAGTTCTGGCACATAACCTGGCCGCAACTGGCGCCCACGACGTTCTTCATCGTAGTGATGAGCGTCATCGGCGGACTGCAGGGCGGCTTCGAGATGGTTCGGACCATGACCCAGGGCGGACCCGCCGGGGCGACCACCCCCCTGAGCTACTTCATCTACACGGTCGGCTTCGAGTCCGGCCGACTGGGCTACGCGTCGGCCGTCGCGTGGGTGCTGTTCCTGATGATTTTCGTGGCGACACTTTTCAACTGGAGGTTCGGCAACCGCTATGTCAACGAGTGACACGCCGGCCCGGAGCGGCGAAGCCCGCCGGAGAACGCTGCGGACCGCATTGAGGAAACTCGCCTCGGCCAGCGCTTTGCACGTGGTGCTGGTGGCGCTGTGTTTCACGATGGTCCTGCCCTTCGTGTGGATGTTCCTGACAAGCGTCAAGCCGCTGGAGGAAGTCGGCGCGGGGACGGGTAGCTGGCTGCCCCGCATCTGGCAGTGGGGCAACTACGCGCAGGTGTTCAGGGAGATCCCATTCCTGCGGTACTACGGCAACAGCATATTCATCGCCTGCTGGGTCACGTTCCTGCAGGTGTTCACCAGCTCGCTGGCCGCCTTCGCCTTCAGCCGTCTGCAGTGGCGGGGACGCGACAAGGTCTTTCTGCTGTACCTGGCGACGATGATGCTTCCCGGGCTGGTTATGATGATCCCCAATTACCAGATAATGATTACGCTGGGACTGGTTGACTCCTACGTGGGTCTTATCCTGCCGGCCGCGTTCAGCGCGTTCGGCGTGTTCCTGCTGCGGCAGTTCATGATGTCGATACCGCGCGAGCTGGACGAGGCCGCCGAAATCGACGGCGCCGGCAAGTGGCAGGTGTACTGGGACATCATCCTGCCGCTGACCCGGCCCGGGCTTATAACGCTGACCATCTTCACCTTCCTTGGCAACTACAAGAGCTTCTTCTGGCCGCTGGTCATGCTCAAAAGCTCGGAGAAATACACGCTGCCCATCGGTCTGCTCTACTTCGACAGCACGCAGGGACAGGCGACACACCTTCTGATGGCGGCCGTAACCATGTCCGTCGTGCCGCTGATAATCCTGTTCGTCGTCCTGCAGAAATATCTCGTCAAGGGCATTCAGCTCGGGGCCGTCAAGGGCTGATCACCCCGAAGCCGCCTTGAGTCGTGCCCCGCGGTGATGTAAGCTCCATGCCTACTGTCAGGAACACGTTGCCGGTTCCTGTTTCCGAGTACCCAACGAGGTTTTCGATGCACGAACACGGACTTGCCAAAGAGCTTTGGCCGCAGTTGAAGCAATTGGCCGAGACGCACGGTTACCAGCGCGTGCGGCGGATCGAGATGGTCGTGGGCATGCTGCACGGCGTGTCGGCGGACTTTCTGGCGCACAGCTTCGAGCACGCCTTCGAGGGCACAAACTTCCAGGGCGCGACAGTCGAGATTACCATCGTCGATCCCGGCGAGGAATATACGCCGCCCGGCGCCGACGAGCCGCTGACGGCCAACGGCTGGGAGCTGCTGATTACAAGCTTCGAAGGCGACGAGTAGTAGTCGCGTCTGCTACCGGGCTGAGGCGAGCAGTTCGTCTATCTGCTTCATCTGCTCCTGCGACAGGGGGCCGAACTCCATCGCTCCGGCGTTCTCCTCGACCTGCTGTATCGTCTTGAAACCGGGGATGGGGATGGTCTTGTCGCTGAGGCCCCACAGCCAGCCAAGCGCGCCCTGCACCGGCGTTCGCCCGTCGGAGGCCAGCACGTCGCGAATCGCCTGGAATCGCTCCAGATCCTGTGCTTCCTTGCCCTGCTTGAGGTCCCAGTGTGGGTGGCGGACGTCGTCGGCAGGGAAGGTCGAATCGTGCGAGAACTTCCCGCTTAACAGGCCCTTGTAGAGCGGCGTGCGGTTCAGCGAGGCGAGGTTCTCCCGCTCGCAAAGCCGCAGCGTCTCGTGATTGCCCTCGAAGAGGTTCAACCGCTGCTGGATGGCGGTGCAGTGCTCACCCGTGGCGAATACCCTGGCCCGCTCGGGGTCGTCGGTGCTCCAGCCGTAGTAGCGGATCTTGCCCTGGGCGACGAGCTTTTCGCACGCGTCGCGGACGGCGTCGGCCTTGGCGGGGTCGTAGTTGCCCTGGTGAAACTGGTAGAGGTCGATGTGGTCGGTCTGTAGCCGGCGCAGCGAATCCTCGCAGGCGGCCGGTATCTCGTCGGGGCTTTCGTAGGAGCCGAGCACTTCGCGGGCGTCCTCGTCGAAGCGGTGCCAGAACTTTGTGGCGATGACCACCTTGTCGCGTCGTCCTTTCAGTGCCTCGCCCAGCACACGCTCGCTGTGACCGGCGCCGTAGCAGGCGGCCGTGTCGAACAGCGTCACGCCCAGGTCCATGGCGCGGTGGATGGCGCGGATGCTCTCGGCGTCGTCAACCTTGCCCCAGCCGCAGGGGTTGCCCTCGGGATTCGTGTAGGGTCCGCCGATGGCCCAGCAGCCCAGCCCCATCGCACTGACCTCTATGCCGCTGCGTCCGAGTGTACGAGTGAACATGGATGCCTCCTGTTGTCGGTGTTTGGTTAACTGGTTCGCTGGTTAACTGGTTAATTGGTTAACTGGTGGATCCGACAGGTAGCCGATCAACCAGTCAACCAGTTGACCAATCAACCATCTGTTACCGCAACCGCAGTATACGCACCTGCTGCGGAGCAAGGGCGATATCACGGCCGACGGTTTCCTCGTTCCACGCATCTTCCAGCGGCACCGCGGTGCGGATTACCTGGCGCTTCTGCGAGACGTTCAGCAGGAACAGCAGTTGTCTTCCGTCGTCGGCGCTGCGTTTGACGACCTCCACGCCTTCGGGAATCTCACAGTCCAGCAACGGGATAAGCGAGATTTCCTCGAAAAGTTGCGCCAGCATCGCGCGGTAGAACCCGCGCTCGGCGAACGTCGCGACGTGGAAAACACGGCCCTTGCCCACGCTGTTGAGCGTCACGGCCGGCTTGCCGGCGAACCAGCCGTCGGCGTATTCGCTGACCGACCTGGCGGTGTCGCACCGCGGAAGCTCGAAGAACAACCGGGCCTCGTACTGCCTGTCGTGCCAGGTGATATGGTGCTTGTCGTCTTCGCCGGCCGTCGCCCAGTCGCGGACCTCCACGCTCAGCAGCTCGGCTATGGTGGGGTGGAACCGCGTGAGGTACACCTCGGCGTCGGCGTTGCGCGTGCCGCTGAGCGGGTGCCAGATGAGCACCCCGCCGGCTTCGACGTACCGGCGGAGCTTCCCGGCCAGCTCGTCGGTCATCCCCGACAGCAGCGGGACAATAAGCACGCGGTACCGACCGAAGTCCTGGTCGCGGCCGACGGCGTCGCAATTGACGCCCAGGTCCCGGACGGCCGCATGCAGCGTGGCGGCGTGGCGGACGTACAGGTCCGCGGGCATTTCCCAGCTGCAGCCGGTGCTTGTCATCCAGCGGGTGGGAAAGTCGTACATCACGGCTACGTCGCTGCGGACGGTCGTGCCGTCCAGCAGGTCGGATATCTGCCCCAGCTTGGCGCCGACACGCTTCAGTTCGCCGTATATCCGGTTTGGTTTCCCGTCGTAGTCGGTGATGGTGCCGTGGTTCTGCTCCGGTCCGAAGGGCACCGCCCGCCAGCGGAAGTAGAACACTCCGTCGGCGCCGTTGGCGATGGTGTGCATGGTCAGCCGCTCGACCTCGCCGGGAGCGGGAGTGTTCCCGCCACTGCCGGGAACGGCGTGCGGGCCGTTGCGAAGCTCGTACACGTGGAAGTTCCGGTTTTTGTAACCCCTCACGCACGCCAGCCCGAAGTGCTGATCGGGGCGGTTCTGTCCGTAGGGCGGGTAATAGTTCAGTCCGCAGAAGTCCAGCGACTCGGCCGCCTTGTAATAGTCCGTGCGGGGATTCCACATGTTCTGGAAGTTGGTGCTTACGAACTTGTCGGACGAGTGCTTGCGGACGGCGGCGGCGTGCGCGTGGATTACCTCCACGGTGCAGTCGCTGCGGAAACGCCGCCATGCCTGCACGTGCCCGGGGTTGGCGGAGGCCTTGGTCAGCCGGGGCGTGGGCACCTGTCCGAAGTGGTCGAACTCCAGTCCCCAGAACACCAGCCCCCAGGAGCGGTTGAGAGTCTCAATGTCGCCGTAGGAGTCTTTGAGCCAGCTTTGCCACTTTTCGACGCACAGCGGGCAATGGCAGTCCGGCTCGTCGCCCGGCTCGTTGTCCAGATGCCAGCCGAGCAAGTATTCGGCCTTGGCGTAATGCCCGGCCATTTGTTCGGCCAGTGCGAACCCGCGCTGCCGCAGCAGGGGGTGGTTGATACAGAAGGTATACCGGCTGCCGAAGGCGAGTTTGCGACCCTGGGCGTCCTCTATCAGCAGAGAAGGGTCCTGTTCGACGAGCCACGCCGGCGGGGTCCGCAGTGGCGGGCAGAGCACCAGGCCGATGCCGCGGGCGTGGGCCTTTTCGCCGAAACGGTCCATCCAGCCGAAGTCGTACTCGCCCTCGGCCGGCTCGAAACGCTTCCACGCGAACTCCCCGACGCGCAGGGCGTTGACGCCCATATCGGCCATCAGGTCCAGGTCGTGGTCCCACTTTTCCTGCTCGCGGTGTTCGGGATAGTAATCCGCTCCGAAGAGAATCACTGTGGCTCCTTTCGCTGCCTGTCGTCGGCCGTGCCGTTACCAGGCGTAGGCCTCCGGGGCTTCGCCGCCCGGTCCGGGCCATATCTCGTCAAGCTTTGCGAGCGTATCGTCCTCGAGCGTGATTTCCAGCGCCCTCAACGAGCCGGTGAACTGCTCCATGGTCCGCGGGCCGATGATGGGTGCGGTTACCTGCGGTTGCGCCAGCAGCCAGGCCAGCGCTACATTGGCCGGATGCTCGCCCAGCTCCGCACACAGCGATTCCCATTGTTCCAACTGCTTGCGTATCGGCTCTAGCTGTCCGTGCCTGCGGCGCTTGTCACGACGTACTCCCTTTTCGTCGCCCAGCACGCCCCCGAGCGTCCCGCCGGCCAGCGGACTCCAGGGGATCAGACCCAGCCCGTACTGGCGACAGGCGGGTATGACTTCCAGCTCGATTGTCCGGGCGGTGAGGTTGTACAAGCTCTGCTCGCTTACCAGACCAAGGAAGTTGCGTTTGGACGCCTCCTGGTTGGCGGTGGCTATTCCCCAGCCGGGGAAGTTGCTGCTGCCGACGTATATGACCTTGCCCTCGCGGACGAGCTGCTCCATCGCCTGCCATATCTCCTCCCACGGCGCGGAGCGGTCGATATGGTGCATCTGGTAGAGGTCGATGTGGTCGGTGCCGAGCCGCCTCAGACTGTCCTCGCAGGCGCGGCGGATGTGGTAGGCGCTTAGGCCGCGATCGTTCGGGCCCGGGCCCATGCGGTTGAAGCATTTGGTCGCCAGCACGATGCTTTCGCGCCGGCCGCCACCGGCGGCGAGCCACTTGCCGATAACCTGTTCCGTCCAGCCCTCGTACTTCTTGCCGCCGTAACCGTTGGCGGTGTCGAAGAAGTTGATGCCCTCCTCAAGGGCCTTGTCCATGATGGCATGGCTGTCCTCGACGCTGGTCTGGTTGCCGAAGTTCATGGTCCCCAGGCACAGCGGGGAGACTTTCAGGCCTGTTCTTCCGAGGTTGCGGTATTGCATCTCCATGACACGTGTCCTTTCAGAGTTCTGAAGGTGGGTTGCGGGTCGTTATGGAAAGCCCTGCGGCCAAGCCGGGGCCTTGTAGCAGTCTTGGGCAGGTCGAGCGCATTTTCAAGGGTTGGGTTGCGAAGCGCTGCGGAACCATCCGAAACCTTTGGGGGTTGAAGGTTCGATGCGTTAACATCACAACATGCCCCTGAGAGGGTGGAGGTAGTGGTTGCTCGTTGTCTGCTGAGAAAGGATTTCACATGCATTCCAAGCTCTGGATCGCGTTGCTGACAGTCGTCGCCGTCTCGGTCGCACCGGCCGTAGCCGACGAAGAGAAAATAACCACCGACGAGGAAGGCCACATCCACGTTCAGCCCGTGGAGGTGGACGAGCGGTTCCGCAACTCCGACTGGCCGGAGGATATGGAAGAGGGCTTCTGGCGGCGGGCGACACACGTAATTGAGCATTTCAGGGGCGCCAATTACGGAAACACCTGGCAGGAGAACGAGAAGGCCGCTTATGCGAAGGCGATGACGGATTTCCTGGCGGGTAACCGCCAACGGGCCGTCAACTACCTTCAGGGCGAGGACGCCCAGGCCGGCAC
Organism: Phycisphaerae bacterium; assembly: GCA_049975485.1. Lineage (GTDB taxonomy): Bacteria > Planctomycetota > Phycisphaerae > SM23-33 > SM23-33 > PUND01. Next base: position 24,715 of record JBNGDC010000018.1, read on the forward strand.
CGACCACGCCCACACCGAGGGAATTGATTTCTACTGGTGCTTCACGCTGAAGAACCAGGTGCGCAAATACTTTTTCTTCGGCCAACACCTCGGCGCGCTGGACGACGAGTACATGCAGCGGATGAGACGGGGTGCGGAAACCTGGACCCAGCGCGACCCGAAATACCACGAGCATCCGCGCTACGGGCGTGGGGACCGCAGCAAGCCGGGTTGGGGACCGGAGAAGTTCGGAAGCTGGGTGGACGTACGGAATACCGACAATCTCCGCGCCATGCGGGACACCTCGGTGTATCTGTTCGCCGAGGAGACCGGCAATGAGGAGACGCGGCAGCTCTACAAGGAGAAGATCAGGGAGTACGTCACCACGCTCTACCACATGGGCATGGGTGAGTGGGACAGCGAGAACTACCACGCACACACGCTGATGCCGTATCTGAACCTCTACGACTTCGCGCAGGATCCGGAGGTCCGGATGCTCGCCAAGGCCGCCTGCGACTGGCTCACCACCGCCGGCGCGCTGAAGTACTACCGTGGCGGTTTCGGCGGACCCACCAAACGCGACTACGGCGGCGGAAACAGGGTCTTCGGCGCCGGGGTCACGCATGCGATGGCTCTGTATTTCGACGATACCGTCATGCCGGACCCCAACCCCCACTACGACGACTTCCACGCCATAACCAGCGCGTACCGTCCTCCGCTGGCCGTGGCGCACCTGGCAAGGAAGAACTTCCCCCGCCCCCTCGAGATGCACAACACCAAGCCCTACTACGAGAACTGGAAGGAAGACCAGGACGACGAGCCGCTGGCGTGGGAAACGCTGTTTTTCGGAGAGACGTATTATCTCGGTACGTGCGTCTCGAAGTTCGGCATCGGCGACGTCGGACCGTTCAAACTGCTGGCGGAGAACTCCGAGCGTGGCGTCGATTACGTGATCGCCTACACCGGCGACAAGTACAACACCAAACGCGGCGGCGACCAGATGGGCCAGTACCGCAACCTGCTTGTCTATCTCAGGCCCGCGGACGAACCCTTCGGCTTCATGCTGCCGGGGACAGCCGAGGTAGATACCGACGGTGACATCTGGTTCGTAGAGATGGAAAAGACGTACCTCGCCATCCGGCCGATCAACCTTGAAAGCCCCGAGCAGTTCGAGCCGGGCGGCAAGACGGCCCAGCGCTATGGCGACGAACTTTGGCTGCGGGCCGGCAGCACCGGCGACGGCCTTGCCGGATTCGCCATGGAGGTCGGCGAGGAGCCGGAATACGGCGACTTCGAAAGCTTCAGGAACGCAGTACGCCGCAAGCAGCGGCTGGACCTCTCCGAGCTTGGCGACGACGAGGTGACGTTCGTCGGCACCGGCGGCCGCGAGCTTCGGATGCGCTATAATCGCGAGAACGACCTGCCCGTAGTCATCCGCGACGGCCGGCAGTACGAGTGGATGGAGAACTTCGACCTCTACGAGCCGGTGGAGGCCGAAGGGCCGGTCTCATTGGGCTGGAAGGAAGGCACTCTGGAGGTCCGCGCCGGCGGTTATGTGTTTACGCAGACCGTAACCGAGGACGGAGAGGTCACCTTCAGCGAGAGAAAGATCGACGAATAGCCCCGCGACAGGAAGCCAGACATGCCCGAATACACCTTGCCGCAAAGGCGCATACCGCTTGACGATTCGTGGGACGTGATTGTCGCCGGGGGCGGGCCGGCCGGTTGCACGGCCGCTGCCGCCGCGGCGCGCGAAGGCGCCCGAACCCTGCTTATCGAGGCGACGGGATGCCTGGGCGGCATGGGCACGTCGGGGCTGGTGCCGGCGTGGTGTCCATTTTCCGATAAGGAGCGGATCATCTACGGCGGACTTGCCGAGAGGGTCTTCCATGAGTCGCGGAAGGGCGTTCCGCACGTGCCGCCGGAGCGGATGGACTGGGTGCCGATCAACCCCGAGCAGTTGAAGCGTGTGTATGACGACATGGTCACCGAGGCCGGCGCGACCGTCCTTTTCAACACGCTGCTGGCCGACGTCCAGCCCGGCGATGCGGGACCGGCCGACTCGCTCATCGTCGCCGGCAAGGGTGGATTGGCTGCCTACCGCGCCAAGGTGTACGTGGATTGCACCGGGGACGCGGACCTGGCTTCCTGGGCGGGAGCGAAGTTCCAGATGGGCGACGAGAAGACCGGCGAGCTTCAGCCGGCCACTCATTGCTTTATCTTCAGCAATGTTGACACCTACGCGTACCTCTATGAGACACACCTGCACGCCAAGGACGCCGCCAGCTCCATCGGCGCCATACTGGAATCGGGCCGTTGGCCGAGAATCGCCGACCGCCATCTGTGCAACACGCTCATCGGACCTGGAACCGTCGGCTTCAACGCCGGGCACCTCTGGGACGTGGACAACACGGACCCGGCGAGTGTCTCCAGGGCGCTGATGGAAGGCCGGAAGCTGGCGGCCGACTTCCGCGAGGCGCTGGCCGAGTTCGCTCCCAAGGCGTTCGCCAACGCCTACCTGGCCGTTACAGGGTCGCTGATGGGCTGTCGGGAGACGAGGCGAATCGTCGGGGACTACCAGTTGACCATCGACGACTATCTCGCCCGCCGTACGTTCGACGACGAAATCTGCCGCAACAGCTACTGGATAGACATCCACACTGCCAAGGAGGAAATCGCCGCCTCCCGCGAGGACTGGAGCGTTGTCAGCGGCCGGTACGAACACTACGGCCCGGGCGAGTCGCACGGCATTCCTTACCGCTGCCTGAGGCCCAAGGGTCTGGCCAACGTGCTGGTGGCCGGCAGGAGCATATCCTGCGATCGTCCCACGCAGGGCAGCGTGCGGGTAATGCCGACGTGCCTGGCGATGGGAGAAGCGGCCGGGCTGGCGGCCGCCATGTCGGCCGACGCCGAGGAACCGGATATCCGCGACGTGGATACCGACGACCTCCGCAACCGTCTGCGCAACTACGGCGCGTATCTGCCGTAAAGACCCTTCGGGGAAGCACGAAATCCGAAACTCGAAACAAGCACGAAGCACGAAATTCGAATGTCCCAAACAACAGCTCGTGCCCCGTTGCCGGTTTGGGGAATTCGTGCTTAGGATTTCGGATTTGTTTCGGGTTTCGAGTTTCGGCTTTCGGATTTCGAGCTTACGTCATAGCCGTTTTGCGAGGGTCGTTTCTGATAGAGCAATCTCTGTGTCCTCCGTGTCTCTGTGGCCCATAGACCACGCCTTGCCTTGACTTTTGTCCCACTGGCAGGGATAAGGTCTCACCCCGGACGATAGACCTCCCAACCTCCGAAAGGAGCGTCGCGGCATGATAGAACACGTCGATCCGTTCATCGGAGTCGATGGCGCGGGCAACTGCCTGCCCGGACCTTACCTGCCGTTCTCGCTGGTGCGGCTGGGCCCGGACACGCTGTTTCCCCACAGCACGAACGGCTATTCCTCGAAGCGGCCGATTGTGGGCTTCAGCCACAACCACGTCAGTGGCACCGGCGGCGGCAGCCGCTACGGAAACGTCGCGGTTACGCCGTTCACCGGACCCGCGCGGACGCGCCTGGAGCCGCAGGAAAGGCAGGGCGAGTCGGCCGGGTGCGGCTACTACACAGTCACGCTTGTCCCGTCGCAGATAGGCGTGGAGCTTACCACCACGCCGCGGGTCGGTGTGCATCGCTACAGTTTTCCCGAAGGCGCCGAGGCGAACCTGCTCATCGACGTTGGTTCGGTGATCCAGCGGGGCGAGGGGCGGCGGCGCTTCGGCGAAGATACCGGCATGTCCACCGGCGGCTTTGTGGAATGGACCACGGACAACGAGCTTATAGGCCGGGGCGACTTTCGCGGCGGCTGGGGGCACGACTTTCCCTATTCCGTGTACTTCTACGCCCGCTTCGAGACGCCCGTGCAGAAGCGCTACGCCGGCAACCACGCGGGCTTTTTGCCGACGGCCGCCGCCGACGGCGCAAACTGCGTCGCCATAGCGTCCTTCGGAGATTCACGACAGGTTGACCTCAAGGTCGGCCTGAGTTACGTCTCGGTAGCAAAGGCCCGGGCAAGCGTCGAGCGAGAAGCGGCCGGCAGCACCTTCGAGACGGTTCGCGCCTCCGCGGCCGAGACCTGGCAGAAGGCGCTTTCCCGCCTCCGCGTCTCCGGCGGCTCCGACGAACAGAAAACGCTTTTCTACACGCTCATGACCCGCCTGCTGTGCATGCCCAGCGATTTGGGCGTGGACGACGAGTTCCCGTTCTGGCACAGCGGCGTGCGGCAGTTCACGGACATCTATTGCCTCTGGGACAGCGTCCGCAACGCCAACTCGCTGCTGACGCTCATCGACCCGCAGCGCGAGATCGACATGCTCAACTGCGAGCTGGACGTCGCCGAGCACATCGGCTGGCTCGTCGATGCCTGGATAGCCGGGCACTCCGCTTCCATCCAGGGCGGTAGCTCCGCCGACGTACTGTTCTGCGAGGCGAAGCTCAAGGGTCTCACCGGCATCGACTACGGAAAGGCCCTTGCGTACATGCGCAAGAACGCCGAGTGCCGATCGCCGGACCCACATCTCTACGGCCGTTACGACGACGACCGCGAGCTGGGCTTCGTGTCAACAAACGTGCGCAACTGCGTTTCTCGCCACCTGGAGTACAAATACCAGGACTGGTGCATCGGCCGACTGGCGGCCGAGCTTGGCGATGACGAGCTTGCTCAGGAATACACCGAGCGGAGCCGCCGGCTTTGGGACCTGTGGCGGGAGGATATCCGCTATTTCGCCCCGAAGACCCCCGACGGGCGCTGGGCCGAGCCGTTCGACCCCTTCTACTGCGTGCCCAAGTCCTGGGAGGATCCGTTCTTCATGGAAGGTCGCAGCGTGCTGTGGTCTTTCAACACCCAGCACGACTTCGCCGGGCTTGTCGCCCGTCACGGCGGGCCGGACGGCTTCGTCAAGCACCTGGACTGGGTGTTCGACAACGGCTGGTACAAGTCCAAGGAGACGTTCCTGCACGTTCCGTGGCTGTATCACTACGCGGGGCGGCCGGAGCGGTCCGTCGAGCGGGCGCGCGGGGCGATGGAGCGGTTCTTCAGCACCGAGCGGAACGGACTGTCGGACAACGAGGACATGGGCTGCCAGAGCGCCTATTACATGTGCAGTGCGATGGGGCTGTATCCGGTGATGGGGCAGGACCTGTACCTGCTGGCGAGTCCGCTCTTCGATCGGGTGGAGATAGACCCCGGCGACGACGGCCCGAGCATTACCATTGAGGCCCCCGGTGCGGGAGCGGACCGGCCTTACGTGGTATCGGCCACCCTCAACGGCGAGCCGCTGGACCGTGCGTGGGTACGTCACAGCGAGCTTACCGACGGGTCGGTGATCCGCTATGAGCTGTCCGATACCCCCGGCGACTGGGGCCGAGAGCCGCCGCCCTCGCCGCTGGCTCAACAGAAGTGATTCGAGGACGACATGAGCTGGGAAATCCGCGAAAGCGAACTGCCCCTCGATGAGCCGGACTTTCTTTCGGCCATTTTCACGGTGGGCAACGGACAAATATGCACGCGCGGCACACTGGGCGAGCAGAGGCACGAGGCGTTCCGGGGGACGTATGTCTCCGGGCTGTACACGCGTGCCGGCTACGGGCTGGTGTACTTCCTGGGCGCGCCGGATTGGCTGCCGGCCTTTGTTCGCATCGGCGGCCGCTTGCCGGACGCCCGGCAGTCCCACCGTGCCCTGGACATGCGCAACGGCGTGCTGACGCGGACGGCTGAGTTCTGCGCCTCCGATACGACGGTGCGGCTCACCGAGCGGCGTTTCGCGTCGCTGGAGGCGCCTTGGCTGCTCTGCCAGCGGGTCGAGCTGGAAGTCTCCGGCGGCGGGGAAGTGGAGGTTTTCCTCGGAGTTGACGGCGACGTGCGGAACCACCCCGCGAAGTACTACAAGCCCGGCCAATTGCCCAATGTGGATGAGACAGGGCTGAAGCTCGCGGAGATCGAGTCCGTCGGGGCCGACCAGCGGTGCTGCCATGCGGCCATCTTCTCGCGACAGACGCTCAAGCGGGCGCTGGTTGCGGCGGTGGTCCGTCAGACGGACGGCGAGCCGCTGGCCCGCACCGACGGAGCCGACGGCGGGCTGGCCGGCGCGACTTTTCGCCTGCCCGCGGGGCAGGGCGGCAGCTTTGCGTTCGAAAAGCTCTGCGGCTGGGTGGCGGACGTGCCGGGTGTGAACGTCTGCGAAACCGACCGGGACGCGTTCGTCGCAAAGATCGCCGAGCAGACCTTCCCGGCCGCACTGGACCGCCACGAGGCGTCGTGGCAGCGGTTCTGGGACGTTGCCGACGTTCGCATCGAGGCAGACGAGCACGCACAGCAAGCCGTCCGCTTCGCGATTTACTCCACACGCATAGCCGCCGCAAACGACGACGGCGCATCCAGCGTGGGCGCCAAGAACCTCACCGGCGACTGGTACCGCGGCGCCGTCTTCTGGGATATGGAGATGTACCAGATACCGCTTCTGGCGGCCGTCGCCCCGGAGCTTGCGAGAAACCACATTCTCTACCGCCGGCGACGTCTCGACTCTGCCCGTACGCTCGCAGCCCAGGACGGCTATGAGGGCGCGCGGTTTCCGTGGCATTCTTTCCAGAGCGGCTTGGAGGAGCCGCCCGCCATCGGCGGACAGGCGTATCAACAGGTGCACCTGAACGTGGCCGTTCCGTGGGGAATCCTGCACTACCACGAGTTGACCGGCGACGACGAGACGCTGCTGGCCGCGGGGCTGGAAGTGCTCATCGAGCAGTGTCGTTTCTGGGCCTCGCGCGTCGAGTGGGACGACGACAGCTACCACATCCGCAACATCTGCGGGCCGGACGAGATACACAAGGGAATCGACGACGACGCCTACACCTGCGTCATGGTGCGTCATATCCTGCGGCGTGCCGATGGGCTTATCGGCGAGCTTTCGCATCGCCACGGCGGCCGCGTGCGGGAGCTGCTGGAAGGCAAGCACCTGGGCTTCGACGACGCCGAGCGGCAGCTTTGGCGCGACATAGCGGAGAAGCTCCACGTACCGCGCCTCGGCGGCGGTGAGCTGGCGCAGTTCGAGGGCATAGAGAAGTACTCCGAGCCGTCGCCGGCGGCGATCCGCGACCACGGAGAGGCCGGCGACAAGAGGCACAAACAGGCCGACGCACTGATGGTCTTCCACGCGCTTCCGCGCATGTTCGACGACGCGGAGGTCGAGCGGAACTTCCTCGCCCACGCGCCGCTGTGCGACCAGACATCCTCGCTTTCGACCGCGACGCACGCACTCCTGGCGGCCCGTCTGCGCCGGGCGCGCGACGCGCGACGATACTTCCAGGCCGCCGCCGGCGTGGACCTGGAGGACTCCTTCGGCAACACGCGCCACGGCATACACGGCGCCGGCGAGGGCGGCATTTGGATGGCCGTCGTGCACGGCTTCGGCGGTCTGCGCGTCGGCGAGCAGGGCGTTGCGATCGAGCCGCAACTGCCCCCGCAGTGGAGTCGGCTGGACTACAGCTTCCTGCTCGCGGGGCAGTGCGTCCGGGTGGCCGTGGAAAAGGCGCACGTCCAGGTTACCAACGCCGGCGAAAGAGCCGTGGAGTTGACAGTGTGCTCGCAGGCGGTGTCCCTGGCCGCCGGCGAGAGCAAACGAATCGAGCACCGCCCCACATGGCGGGAGGAGCTTGAAGGCGTGGTCATAGGACCGGCCGTGGGTGCGGAATCCGCCGGCAGGATCGCCTCGTCACTGCGCTCCGCGGGGCTGGCCGTCGGCGCGTTCGGACCGATAGACGCAGACCTGCGCGAGCAAGTGGACGCCTTCACGCCCGCGGATGCCCTTACCGATATGCCGCCGGACGCGCAGGGCTACTACGTAACCGCACAGCGGCTAAGACGGCTGCCGTGGAACTGCGTGGGCATATGCGGATCGGCCGACGAAGTATCGGCCGCGCACTCGGCCGGCATGACGGGGGTGGGCGTCGGAAAGTTGCAGGACGCTGATTTGTGCGTGGACGGTGCGGATGGACTTTCGGTCGATACACTCCGCGACGTGTTCCTGCGATGCGAGTGCCGGACCAACCCGTATTACGAACGAAACGTCCGCAAGATGCGGATGGAGATGGGATGAGGCCGGAACTCGTAACCTGTAACTGGAACGTATGATCCCCAGGCGCCGGGGCTGGCGACCCCAGCTATTCTGTTTAACTGATTAGCTGTTTAACTGCTTAACTGAGCTTTAAGAGAGGATAAGCATGACGACGGAATCTTACGGCGACTTCTCCGCCGACGGCAGGGAGTTTGTTTTGACGCAGCCGCTGCTGGCACGGCCGTGGATGAACGTGCTGAGCAACGGCAACTGGTGCTTCGTCGCCAGCCATCTCGGCGGCGGCTACTCGTTCCTGGGCAATCCGACGGTCGGGCGAATCACGCGCTGGCACATCGACGGCGTTCCGCGCGACACGACCGGCAAGTTCGTCTATCTCCGCGACGAGGAGACCGGCGACTGGTGGTGCGCCAACGGCTACCCGCCCACGCGCGAACTCGACGACTGGAAATGCCATATCGGCCTGGGCTACAACCGCATCGAAAGCACCCATGACGGCATCGGCTGTGAGATTACATACTTCTGCCCCATGCCACCGGCCGACAGCGCCGGCGGCGACGACGTCGGCGACCCGTGCCTCATCTGGCGCGTGAAGCTCACCAACCGCTCCGGCCGCAAGCGCAAGATATCCGCCACCAACTACGCCGAGCTTGCGCTGGGCAACTGGTTCGAGGACACCTCCTGGCGGGAGTTCTACCTGCTGTTCAACCGCCAGGAGTTCAAAGACGGCGTCATCTATACCCGCAGCACGCAGTGGGTCAAATACACCGGCGGCTGGCAGGCCGCCAACGCCGACGCCAACAACATCCCCTTCGACTACGCGGTGTTCCTGGCAAGCTCCGCGAAGGTCGCCGGCTACGAGGGCGACCGCTATGAGTTCGTCGGCGACTACCGCGACCTCACCAACCCCCGGGCGATGGACACCGGCAAGCTGCGCGACAGGGTGAACGTCGGGCGCGACGCCTGCGAGGCGTTGCAGCACCGCTTCACGCTCGACGACGGCGAATCCACCGAGTACGTGCTCGTGCTCGGCGCCATACCCCGCGAGGCCGACGACGCATCGGAGCTTATCAAGAAGTACGGCAGCGTCGAGAAGGCCCACGCCGCCTTCGAGAACAACCAGGACTACTGGCGGCGGGTGGTCGCCAGTCCGCACATCGAGACGCCGGACAAGGACCTCGACACGCTGGTGAACTACTGGTTCAAATACCAGGGCGCGAACCTGTCGTGGTGGAACCGCAATACCGGCTACTGCTACTTCGGCATCTACAACTTCGGCGTTCGCGACGCCTGCCAGGACGCGGTCAGCCGGCTGCCCCAGGACCCCCAGTGGGTGCGCGACCACATCGTCAAGCGGATATTCATCTGGCAGTTCCCCGAGGGCGACTGGGCGCACGGCGGCAACTTCCTGTCCATGGAAGGCACGCGGACGTTCCACAGCGACGATCCGATCAACCCCGCATTCATACTCGCCAATTACGTCCGCGAGACCGGCGACTATTCCGTGCTTGAGGAGGTAACGCCTTACGCCCACACCAACGGCGAGAAGACCGACACGGTCTATAACCACGTCATCCGCGGGCTGGAGTTCTTCTTCTCGCAATTCTCCGAGCGGGGCCTGCCGCTGATACTCAAGGCCGACTGGAACGACGCACTTGACCAGATGGGCAACAACCGCAAGGGCGAGAGCGTGATGCTCGCCTGCTGGGCGATCTACTGCATAGAGCAGTTCTACACGTGCATGGAGCACGCCGGCGATACCGACCGGCTGGCCGACTACAAGAAGCGCATCGAGCAGTTGCGCAAGACCGTCAACGACATCGGCTGGGACGGCCGTTGGTACTGGCGGGCGACGCATGACAGCGGCTGGGTGCTGGGAACGTCGGAGAACGAGCACGGTATGATCTGGGGTAACGTCAACAGTTTCGCCATAGTCTCGCGGACGGCCGACGAAGCCCGGCGGCAGAGCATCTATGAAGCGTTCGACGAGTACCTGGACTCGCCCCTGGGCAGCTACACGTTCTATCCGCCGTTCGCCGAGCCGGAGCCGCGGGCGGGCATAATCAGCCGCTTCGCGCCGGGTACCAAGGAGAACGGCAGCATCTTCGGGCATTCCTCGCGCTGGCGGATATGGGCGGAGTGCTTCGGCGGCCGGGGCGACAAGGCGTATGAGATACTGCACAAGATGCTGCCGACGACGTGCTACCGGCGCGATCCGGGGCTGTACCGCATCGAGCCGTACGCCGCCTGTCAGTTCATCTACGGTCCCGAATCGGACCGGCCCGGCGAGGGTTCGCACTCCTGGGCGACGGGCACGGCCTGCTGGACGCTGCTGAACGTCTGGGAGCACATGCTCGGCGTTCGCCCGGAAACCGGTGGACTGCGCATAGACCCATGCCTGCCCAGCGACTGGACGCAGGCGCGCATGACCCGCGACTGGCGCGGCGCGACCTACGAAATCACCATCACCAAGAAAAAGGGCATCTGCCGCGGCGAGGTGGCCGTCGAGTTGGACGGCAAGACACTCGACGACAACGTCCTCCCGCCCGCGGGTGACGGAAAGACCCACGAGGTGAAGGTGGATGTTTCTTAGTCGGTGGGCGCGTCGGCAAGTCGCAGACAGCGCGACTTGCGCGACCCTACGGGGTGGCGGTAAGACGCACGAGGTGAGGGTGGATGTTTCTTAGTGGGCGCGTCGGCAAGTCGCAGACAGCGCGACTTGTCCGACCCTACAGCGGTAGTCCGTCCACGACGGCTCGCACCAGGCGAACCTGGTGGGCTACCTTCGCCGACACGCCGCCGGCGGCGCGGTGCTGCGGGGCGGTCCGGGCGGTTGGACACGATGATATTTTCCGCTGGAGCGGTGGCGATGGCGGGGGTAAGCTCACGCCGGTGGCCGGGCGACCGGCCGGTATACATTTCCTGTAAGGAGACGGTCATGAAAGCTTTGACAAAATTCACCGGTTGCGCGGTCCTTATGGCCGCAGTGCTTGCGGCTTCGTCGCTGGGCTGCAGCAAGAAGGCCGACCAGTCCACCCCCGAGGCCACCGTCAAGTCGTTCGCAGAGGCCATGATGGACGGCGACGGGGACAGGGCGGCCGCCTGCGTCTCCGGCAGTGAGCAGGCCAAGGAGTTTGTCCGCGGCATGGCCGATTTTATGGGAGTCATGAAAGACTCGAGCAGGCCGTCAAGGACGAGTGGGGCGATGAGGGCTGGGCCCACTTTTCCGATGGTTCCGGTGGCAGCATGACCATGGACGCTGATATCGAGAAGCTCGACGAGGCGGAGTTCCGCATCGAGGGCGACAAGGCGTACGGCACGGTCCCCGGCGATGATGACGAGATGGTGCTGATCCGCAAGGACGGACAGTGGTATATGGACATGGAAGCTGAGGCCGATTTCCCCTCCGGTGAGGATGCGGAGAAGATGGTTCAGATGTTCTCCTCCATGGCGGATATAGTCCGCGAAAAGCAGGACCGCATAGGCGAGGACGGCGTAACGGCCGAGTCGCTCAGCGAGGAGTTAGGCGTGGCCATGATGGGTGCCATGATGGGCGGCATGCAGCCCCAGAACTGACACTGAGAAAACATGCCTGAGCAGTTGGGCAAGCTGGGTTTTGTAGGCCTCGGCGCGATGGGCGGGCCGATGGCGCGCAAGCTGCTGGCGGCCGGTTACGAGCTTATCGGCTACGACATATCGGCCGAGCGTCTGGCGGAGTGCGAACAGGCCGGTGCAGTGCCTGCCTCCGGGCCGGCCGAGGTTGTCGAACGCGCGGATGTGGTGCTTACGTCGTTGACGACCTCGGACGTATTCCAGCGGGTGGCGGAGTCGGAGCTTATACCGAACGCCCGCGACGGGCAGATCTTTATCGAGCACGGCACGACCCGTCCCGCGGTAACGAGGCGGCTGTCGGCCGATTTCGCACGACGCGGCGCGACGATGCTGGACGCGCCGGTAAGCGGAGGCAGCGACGGCGCGAAGAACGGAACACTGAGGATGTGGGTCGGCGGTGACGAACCGACCGCCCGGCGGTGCTGGGAGCTGTTCGAGATCCTCGCCGACCCACAGTACCTCATCTACGCCGGCCCCAGCGGCTGCGGGCAGATAATGAAGTGCGTCCAGCAACTGTCCAGCGGCCTTGCCGAAGCCGCCCAGCTCGAGGTGGCGGCCTTCGGGTATCTCGCGGGCATGCCGATGGAGACTCTCGCCGCCGGCATGAAGGACAAGGAGGGGTTCCTTTCCGTGCTTGGTCGCGTCCGTGACGGCGCCGCCGGCGAGATGGACATGAAGTACGGCGAGTGGGGATACTCCCTTTCCGAAGCGGCCGAGAAGGGCTTCCGCATGCCCGTGCTGGAGGCGCTGAGCGAGTTCCTCAAAGACGCCCCCCACGAGCACACCGACGGGCAGGGCCGGGCGTATCCGTCCCTCTGGGATGCGCTTCTGCAAGCTGCCCACCCGGGAAAACGAGAACACGAATGACACGAATCGCCACGAATCACACGAATAACTACGTGTAAGAAGACACGTACCTACCGAGTTCCTGCCCGGCGGCAAGAACGTCGTCGGCTACATTTTACATGGCTGTTCATTCGTGACATTCGTGTTCTCGCCCGCGCGGCAGCGGAAGCTGGAAAAAGCCGCCGGCGTGCCTATAATCGCCCCTCGACGTTTTTATCGCGATAACCTCACCACCCCCAGCCGGAGAGACACAGATGGACTACGCGAAGATCGACCGCGACGTGCTGTTCCGCTACGACGGCAACCCGGTGCTCGCCCCGCAGGATTTCCCCTGCAAGATGCGGGCAGTCTATAACAGCTCGGCGATAAAGACCCACGACGGGCGATACGTGATGCTCTGCCGCGTCAACCAGCTCAACCACATGACGCTGCTGTGGGGCGCCGACAGCGACGACGGGCTGAACTGGACCGTTCGCGACGAGCCGTTCGAAATGCCGGACACGCCGGAGTGGAAGGAAGCGGCCGCCAGCGTCTATTACGACCCGCGTATTACGTACATCGACGGCGAGTACAAGGTCCTGCTGGCGACGCAAAGCCCGCACGAGTGCCGCGTGGCGATGTTCCGCTCGGCCGATCTGAGCGAGCTGGAGTTCGTCAACTTCATCAACGCGCCGGACAACCGCAACATGGTCATCTTCCCGGAGAAATCGGCTGACGGGCGGTACATGCGTCTGGAGCGGCCGAACCTGGCGTCGGCCGGAGGCAAGGGCGACATCTGGCTGAGCTACTCGCCCGACCTCATCCACTGGGGCGACTCGCACCGGGTGCTGCGGACCAGCCAGCAGTGGAACTTCGGCATCGGCGGGCTGGGTCCGTCCACGGTGCCCTTCAGGACCGACGAGGGCTGGCTGATTATCTATCATGCCGTCATGCAGAACTGCACCACGCGTGAGTATTCCGTGGGGGCGGCATTGCTGGACCTCGACGAGCCATGGAAGCCGCTGCACTATACGAAGCACCCCATACTCTACCCCCAGGCCGACTACGAGATGACCGGGCTGGTCGAGCACGTCTGCTTCCCGTGCTCGCTGATCGTCGAGCCGGACGAGACGCTGAAGCTCTATTACGGCGGGGCCGACACCGTCCAATGCGTCGCCACCGGCAAGCTCGACGAGGTAATCCACGCCTGCAAGAACTGGTAACGAACCATCAGAGGAACCCCATGGCGATTTTCGATGTAACCGAGTACGGCGCCGTATGCGACGGCGAGACGCTCGATACTGAGGCAATACAGAAGGCGATAGACGCCTGCCATGACGCAGGCGGCGGGCGCGTGGTTGTGCCCGCGGGCAAAAAGTGCCTGACCGGCACCATCGAGCTGAAGACCGGCGTGGATTTGCACGTCGAGCGAGGCGCGACGCTGCTGGCGAGCGACAATATCGACCACTACACGGCCGCGGCTTTTCCCGGCTCCGACAGGCCCGGCTGGGCGCTGATAGTCGCCCACGACGCCGAGGGCGTCGCCATCACCGGCGACGGCGTAATCGACGGGCAGGGCAGGGCGTTCATGGAATCGCTGGAGCGCTACCACTACAAGGCCCGTCGCGAGCGGCCGCAGCTTATCGGCTTCTTCAACTGTCGCCGCGTGACCATGCGCGACGTCACCATCCGCGACGCCGCCAACTGGGCCGTCCACCCGGCCGGCTGCGAGGATGTGCTGATTACCGGCATCCGCATACTCAACGACCTGCGCCTGCCGAACTGCGACGGCATCGATCCCGACCACTGCCGGCGCGTGCGGATAAGCGACTGCCACATCGACGCCGGCGACGACTGCATCGTCATCAAGAACCGTCAGGAGTTCCCCGAGGCCGGTCCCAGTGAGGACATCGTCGTTTCCAACTGCGTGATGTGCAGCACATCGACGGCCGTCAAAATCGGCACCGAGAGCATGGACGATTTCCGGCGGATTACCTTCAGCAACTGCATCATCCGCTCCAGCAACCGCGGTCTGAGCATCCAGCTTCGCGATGCGGGCAACGTCGAGGACGTGCTCTTCTCCAACTGTATCATCGAGACGCGGTACTTTTATCCGTCCTGGTGGGGCCGGGCCGAACCGATTTACGTCACGGCCGTCCATCGCGCGCCGGGCACCAAGCTCGGACGCATCAAGAACGTCCGCTTCAAAAACATCCTCTGCAGGAGTGAGAACGGCGTGTTTTTGGTCGGTTCGGAGGACAGCCCGCTGGAGGATGTGGAGCTTTCGGACGTGCGGGTCGAGATAGACAAGTGGAGCAAGTGGCCCGGCGGGCAGCAGGACCGCCGCCCGTGCATGAGCCCGAACACCGACTTCGGCATCGAGCCGGAAAAGGACGAGGGGCTTACCGAATACCCCACCAGCGGCGTCTATGCCGAACACGCCAAGGGTCTGCGACTGCGTGGCGTGCGGGTCGTCTGGGGCGCCAACAAGCAGGACTACTGGGCGCACGGTATCGAGGCGCATCACGTTGAAGAGCTGGACCTGGAGGGCTTTGAAGCCCCGGCCGGCAGGGAAGGCCTGGAAGACAGAAAGATCGATTAAGGCCGCCCATGCCGACGCACACGGACATCGAGTTCACTGTCACGCCGCAGAAGCCACTGCTTCTGGATGTGCATCTGCCGCAGGGGCAGGGCCCGTTCCCGACGATTTTCTGGATATGCGGCGGCGGCTGGAAGGGCATGAACAAGGCCGGCGCCACGAAGGTCGCCACCTGGATTGTCGAGCAGGGCTTTGCGGTGGTCGCCTTCAACTACCGTGTTACCTCAGAGGCGCGCTGGCCCGCGCAGATAGAAGACTGCAAGTCCGCCGTACGCTGGGCACGCGCCCACGCCGGAGAGTACTCGCTTGACGCCGACCGGTTCGGCGCCTGGGGCGACTCGGCCGGCGGTCATCTCGCCGGTATGCTGGGAACTGCCGGCGAAGTGCGGAAATTCGACGTCGGCGACCACCTGGAGCAGTCCAGCGCCGTATCGGCCGCCTGTTGCGTGTATCCGCCCATGGACTTTCCCCATTGGGGCGAAGTGCGCAATGCGGAGGTCGAGGCGCTGCTCGGCGGCTGGGTGGATGAGGTGCCGGAAGTGGCGGCCGAGGCATCGCCGATAACATACGTCAATGAGAACACACCGCCGCACCTGCTGATCCACGGTGGCGCGGATGAGATTGTCCCTGTTGAGCAGAGCTACCTGTTCAAGGAGGCGATGGACGCCGCCGGCAGGCAGTGCGATCTGCACATACTGCCCGGCGTCGGACACCAGGGCGACCGGGTTTACCCCGACGAGAACGTCAAGCGGTGGACGCTGGAGTTCTTCCGGCGAAATCTCCGTTAGTCCCGCAAGTCGGGCATACGTGCCCGAAAGAACAGATGAAGAGCTGAAATCATGGGATACCACGACATAGCGCAATACGGAGCCGTCGGAGACGGCAGTACTGTCAATACGCAGGCGATTCAACAGGCCATTGATGCGGCCGTCGGTGAAGGCGGGGGCGTGGTGCTTGTGCCGCCGGGCAAGTGGGTCAGCGGCACTATCCGCCTGAAGGACAATGTCACGCTGAACGTCCAACCCGGCGCCACGCTGCTGGGCAGCGGCGATATAAACGACTATCCGGCCGTTCAGGACAGCCGGCGAGGCGACCGGCACGTGCACCACTTCATCGTCGCAGAAGACGCGAGCAACGTTACGCTTACCGGCGGCGGGACCATAGACGGCAACGGACCGGCCTTCTGGAAGCCCCAACGGGCGCCGCGGGCGTGGATAGGCGCCAAAAGCCCGCGCATAAGCCCGATGCTCGACTTCGTGAAGTGCACCGACCTGAGGATAGAGAACGTCACCATCGCCAACTCCCCCGGCTGGACGCTGCATCCCCACATGTGCGAGCGGGTCTGGATTCGAGGGATAAAGCTCCTCAATCCGCTGTTCGGGCCTAATACCGACGGCATCGACGTCAACGGCTGTCGCGATGTGATGATCTCCGACAGCTACATCGAGTGCGGCGACGACGCCATCGTCCTCAAGACCACGCACGACTCCCAGACGCTCGAGCGCGTCACCGTCACCAACTGCATCATCCGCACCAACTGCGTCGGCCTGAAGCTCGGCGCCAACGAGAGCGTTCACGACATGCGACAGATTACCTTCAGCAACTGCGTCGTGTACGCCAGCACGCGGGCGATAGGGCTGTACAACTGGCGCGGCTGCACGGAGGAGGATATCCTCATCAGCAACGTGGTCTGCGACACCGACAGCGGGTTTATCCTGAACCGTCCCATCCACATCGACGCCCGCTGCGAAGAGTTTGGCCCGGGCGTCATACGCAACGTGCAGATAAGCAACTTCGTGGCGCGGACTGACGGGCGGATTCTTATGACCGCCGCCGACGGGTATCGTGTCGAGAACGTGCTGCTGCGCGACGTTCGCCTGAGCTATCCGGTGATTGACGACCCGGCCCCCACGGCGCCCGGCGCCGGCAGCCACCAGTTCTCCGTCCACTCGCCCGAGGCCCGCGCCGCAAGGGCGGCGGTGGTGGCCGACGGTATCACCGACCTTGTAATCGACGGTCTGCAGATTGACTGGCCCGAGGGCGAACCGCCGGCAAGCTGGTCCGGACTTAAGAACGAGAACGGCTCCGACCGCATGTACGAGCGTTCCGAGGGCGAGCCGGTCTTCGCGGCCGTCTGGGGCCGACGCCTCAAGGGCGGGCTGATAGATTGCCCCCTGGTCCGCTCCGGCTCAGGCGGTGGTGAGCCGTTCGACCTTGAGGACTGCGACATCGAGGTAAGGTGAGCGGCAGGTCCGGCCGGGCTTGCTTTGAAACGCTCGCATCTGTACGCTTCGGGCGTGGCCGGCGAGCGACCCCAAACCGACGCCGACAGACCCATTGCCGTATTCGATTCGGGCCTGGGCGGGCTTACCGTGGTTCGCGAGATATTCCGCACCCTCGGCGGCGAGGACGTGGTCTATCTCGGCGACAGTGCCCGCGTGCCCTACGGCACCAAATCGCCCCAAACCGTCCGCCGCTTTGCAGTGGAGAACCTGGCCTTTCTGCTAAGCCACCGCCCGAAGCTGGTGGTGGTGGCGTGCAACACCGCTTCGGCGGCGGCTCTGGACGTACTGCGGCAGGCGTGCCCGGTGGAGCTGGTGGACGTCATCGGCCCCGGTGCGGCGGCGGCCTGTCGCCAGACGGATGGTCCGATCGGCGTAATCGGTACCGAGGGCACCATCGCCTCCGGGGCCTACGAGCGGGCGATCGCGGAGATTGACCCCAATCGCGAGGTAGCCGGTCGTGCGTGTCCGCTGCTGGTGCCCATAGTCGAGGAAGGCCGCGACCAGGGCGACCCAATAGTCCTTGCGGTATTGAGCGACTATCTGCGCGACGTGCAGCGCCGCCGTCCCGGCGCGTTGATACTTGGCTGCACGCATTATCCGCTGCTTTCCGAAGCCATCGCCAAGGTCATGGGACCGGATGTCTCGCTGGTCAGTTCAGCGGCAGCCGCGGCCGCCGAGGCACGAAGACGGCTGACGCTTACGGGCGGCATCTCTCCGCGGGCTTCGGGCGGTCGGCTGCGGTGTTTCACAACGGACAGTCCCGAGCGGTTTCGACGGCTGGGCGAGGCACGCTTTATCGGCGGGACACGCAGCATCGACGAGGTCCTGGCCGTGGGAACCGACGAACTGGAAGCGGCCGGCAGACAACTCGCCGAGTCGCTGTCGCTGGAGCTTGGACCGCCGAGAACACGGATTGAGTCATGAACCGATTTGTCTTGATGCTGGCTTTTTCAGTGGGTGTGTTCGTTGCGGGCGTCACTTGCGGCGGCTGCGCGAACACCGACCGTTCCGCATCGAATCTCAAAGACCGGATGTTCGGGCCGTCGGCGTCGGAGCTGGTGGCGATGGCGTTCGATGCCGAGGATTCCGACCGGCGCCGCGAGGGTGTAACGCTGCTGTCGTCGCGGGACTGGGGATTGGAGGAACCGTATCTGAAAGGTTACGCGGCCCTGCTGGCAAGCGACACCGACCCGCGTGTGCGCAGTGCGGCCGTTCGGGCGCTGGGCAAGGCCGAGGATGAAACATACCTGGGCGATGTCACAGAGGCGCTTGACGACCCGGAACCGCAGGTCCGGCGTGACGCGGCCGCCGCTCTGGATACGCTGACGGGCGAAGAGGCGGTCGCTCCACTGTGCCGACGCGCCGAGAGCGATGCTTCCAGCGACGTGCGGGCCGCCTGCGCCAAGGCGCTGCGCCACTACCGCCGCCCGGAGGTGGTGGCCGCGTTGATAGGACGTCTTGACGACCCCGCGTTTGCCGTCCGATACAACGCCAGACAGTCCCTGGTCGAGATCACCGGCCGCGATCTCGGCTACGATTCCGACGCCTGGTGCGAAGCGGGCGCCGAAGACCTGCTCGCCGGCGCCGACGAAAGCCGGCAGGGCAGGCCGTGGTGGGACATACTGAACATCTCCGGAGAGGACGCCCAGACAGCGGACGAGAAGACGGATTCGGAGGAGTAATGCTCGCGCTTGTATTCGATAAGCAGGTTCGCCTGCGGACCGACTACCCGGAACCGCGCCCGTCCCGCTCGGAGGCCCTGGTGGCCGTTCGCCTCGCGGGCGTATGCAGCACCGACCTGGAGGTCACCAGGGGATACATGGGCTTCAGCGGCGTGATGGGGCACGAGTTCGTCGGCACCGTGGTCGCCGGCCCGCAGAAGTGGCATAACCAGCGAGTGGTGGCCGAGATCAACTGCGTCTGCGGCAAGTGCGACATGTGCAAAGCCGGCCTCTCCAATCACTGCCGCGACCGCACCGTGCTGGGTATCGACGGCCATGACGGTGTCTTCGCCGAATACGTGACCGTGCCGGTCCGCAACCTCCACGCTGTTCCGGATTCGGTCGCCGACGAGCAGGCGGTGTTCGTGGAGCCGCTGGCCGCCGCCTTCCAGATAGTCCGCCAGATAGATATAGGCCGGTCGGACAAGGTGGTGGTGCTCGGCGACGGTCGGCTGGGCCAGCTTGTCGCGCGGGCGCTGAAGACGGTGGTCAACAGGCCGCTGCTGGTCGGCCGGCACGAGAGCAAGCTCGAGGCCGCCGAAAAGGCGGGCATACAGACCGAGCTTGCCGGGGAGTTCACACCGCGTGCGGATGTGGACGTGGTGGTGGACGCCACCGGCTCGCCCGAGGGGCTTGAGACGGCGATGCGGGCGGTTCGCCCGCGCGGCGTCATCGTGCTCAAGAGTACGCATGCCGCCGGCGGAGAGCTGAACCTGGCGCCTCTGGTGATAAACGAAGTGACGGTAATCGGCTCGCGGTGCGGTCCTTTTCCCGACGCCATTGCGGCACTGAGCGAAGGCGCGGTGGACGTCTCCGCGCTGGTTACCGGGCGTTTCGGCCTGCGTGAAGCACCGGCCGCCCTGGAGGCCGCCGCCCGCGGCGAGCATATCAAGGTCCTCATCGATGTCGCCTGATTCCCGTGGCCCGTTCCATCTGGCCTGGTCCGGCACCCGTGTAGTGGGGCGGTTTGCGCCGCTGACGGAGGCGGGCTTTGAGGCGCACGTCGTAACTACCCGACGCGGAGTGGACGCCGCCGCCATGGGCTGGGATAAGTCCCACGCGGCGAAGGTGGCCGCCGAATTGACCGGACTGGCCGAGATCGCCTACTGCGAGCAGGTCCACGGCGCCGAAGTGCTTGCGGTTTCCGCCGGTGGCTTTGCCGGCGAGGCCGACGCCCTGGTAACCGACACGTCGGGTGTGGGGCTGATGGGCTTCAGTGCGGACTGCCCGCTGGTACTGGCGGCCGATGCCGCAACGGGGGCGGTCGGCATGGCCCATGCGTCGTGGCGGGGGACCGTCCGCGGAGTCTCGGCGCGGATGGTGAACAGGATGTGCGAGCTTTACGCCTCGGCGGCGGAGGACATGGTCGCCTGCGTGGCGCCTTCGGCGGGTCCGTGTTGCTACGAGGTCGGTAAGGATGTCTTCGAGGCGGCCGAGCGGCATATGGGCGAATCGGCCCATCGATATTTTCTGCGACGGCGGGGGAGTCTGCACTTCGACCTCTGGGGCGCCAACCTGCACTGGCTTACCGAGGCGGGCCTGAGGAAAGAGAATATCCACATCGCTTCGGTCTGCACCATCTGCCATAACGACCTGTTCCCAAGCTACCGCGTCGAGGGCGACTCGGCCGGGCGATTCGTGGCCGTCATCGGACAGACTTAAGCAGGGATACAGGGGATGCAGGGGATTTTCTGATTGCCGATTTTCGCTTTTCGATTGGCGATTGGAGGCAGCAGTCTCGCTCAGAGATCGGGTTTCAGGTTCCAGAAATCATGCTGTATCCCCTGCATCCCTGCTCAAAAAGACATCTGCGTTCACCCTCGTTCATCCCTGCCTTCTGTCACGACGTCGGGAATGGGCTGGATCCGCCCGTCGGCGTCAACGCAGGCAAGGGTAGTCTCGGCCGTCGCGATGAGCATCCCGTCGGACTTGCGGCGCAGGCGGTAGGCGTGGTCGATGCGTGCCTGGCCCGTGCGGGTGGCCTGGGTTGTCAGCACCAGTACGTCGTCGTAGCGGGCCGGTGCATGAAACTTCGCCGAACACCTGGCCACCACGAAATACACGCCCGAGGCCTCCAGGTCGCGATAGTCCACGCCGCGACTGCGGAGCAGCTCGGTCCGGCCCATCTCGAAGTACACCCAGTATCGGCTGTGATGCAGGACCCCCATGGCGTCGGCCTCGGCGTAGCGGACGCGAACCTCGATGTCGCATGATTCGGGCATATCGACCTTTCCTTAAGTAGCCGGCAGGGCTTGTGGACCGCGCTTATACCGGCGCGGGACGCAGGATGGCAAGGGCGCCAAAGTGCTCAAAAGGGCCGAACGATGGCTTGAGGGGGCTTTACGCCGGCGGCGCGAGACCTTAATATCTTGCCGGCTGGTGGATTGAGGTGTCTGTGTGGGCGGAAATGCCTTGCAGAAGTTCCACCGGCGGGTATCATGGCTCGGTTCATAGCGGGCCGATGGTCCGACAAACGTAGTTCTGAAGTCCAGGTACGCGAAAGGATACGAAGACCGCGCATGATCAAGGTAAAGGCAAGAAGTAACGAGTCTGTCCAGGCGATGCTGAAGCGCTTCAAGAAGATGTGCGAGAAGGAAGGGCTTACGAAAGACATCAAGCGCAACAGCTATTACGAGAAGCCCTCCGAGCGCCGCAGGCGCCGTCTGCGGAAGACCATGAAGCGCGTCGCCTCGTCTTAGTAAAGTCGCCACAGGCGCGGCAAGGCATGGTCGTTGATAGCACAAGCGCCGCCTTCGGCGGCGGTTGTATCCCCGTTGCACGTGGCGGCGCGAATTGCCGACGCCGTTCTTTCAGGGCAGCGCAAAAACCGACCTGCGGGCACGGATATAGACGGTTTGCGGGGTGTTGTCAGCACTTTGGATATCACAGAGGCAAGACAACCGGACGACACGAGGAGCTTATAAGTGAACGGACTGCTTGGAACATTCCATCGCAAGCGCGGACTGATTCTGTCGATCGTACTCACGGCCGCTCTGGGCATGGCGATCAGCGTCGCCGTCGCTCAGGACACACCCGTGGAAGGCCGGCCCCAGGAAGAAGCAATCTCCAAGGCGAGCATTCCTGCGATATGGCTCATCGCGCCTGTCGGCGCGGTCCTGGCGCTGATTTTCGCGTTCATCTTCTACCGGCAGGTCAAGAGCGCCGGTGAGGGCGACGAGAAGATGCGCGAGATCGCCGGCTATGTCCGCGAGGGGGCCTATGCCTATCTGCGCCGCCAGTACAAGGTGGTGGCCGTGTTCTTCGTGATCGTCTCGTTGATTTTGTTTGTTATGGGTTGGCTGCTGCATGTCCAGAACAAGGTCGTCTTCGTGGCGTTCCTGACGGCCGGTTTCTTCTCCGGTCTGTGCGGCTGGCTGGGCATGCGGACGGCTACGATGGCCTCCAATCGGGCCACGCAGGGCGCCAAGGAGAGTCTCGACAAGGCGCTGAAGGTGGCCTTCCGGGCCGGCGCCGTGATGGGGCTGGTGGTGGTCGGATTCGCACTGCTGGACGTCAGCTTGTGGTTCCTGATTCTTTATGAGCTTGCTCCACGGTTCGGCATCGAGATGACGCTGCGTGAGATTTCGGTGATCATGCTGACGTTCGCGATGGGTGCCAGCTTCCAGGCGCTGTTCGCTCGTGTCGGAGGCGGCATCTATACCAAGGCCGCAGACGTCGGCGCGGATTTGGTGGGCAAGGTCGAGGCCGGCATCCCGGAGGACGACCCCCGCAACCCCGCGACCATCGCGGACAACGTGGGCGACAACGTCGGCGACGTGGCCGGCATGGGCGCCGACCTGTACGAAAGCTACTACGGTTCGATACTCGCGACATCCGCACTGGGCGTGGCGGCCGCCGGCTCCATAGCCGCCGGCAGCGACGCCATCCGCTTCATGGCGGTTCCGATGGTGCTGGCCGGTTTAGGGATAATCCTGAGTATTCTCGGCGTCTTTGCCGTCCGTACGAAGGAAGGCGCCACGATGAAGCAGCTCATGGGCTCCCTGCATCGGGGCGTTAACGGCGCTACCGTGCTGGTGGCTCTGCTGGCAGGCGTCGTGTGCTATGTGCTGCTGGGCGAGGTGGGCGGCGTCAACTGGTGGGGCATCTGGCTGGCGATCCTCGCGGGTCTGTTCGCCGGCGTGCTCATCGGAAAAAGCACCGAATACTATACCAGCTACGACTTCAAGCCCACTCGCGGCATAAGCGAGCAGGGCGAGACCGGCCCGGGCACGGTCATCATCGCGGGCCTTGCAGAAGGGATGAAGAGCACCTGGGGCGCTCTGTTGACCGTAATCGCCGCTATTCTGCTGGCGTACGGCTTCGCCGGCGGCTTCGAGCAGGCACCGCTGGGGCTTTACGGCGCCGGCATCGCCGCGGTGGGCATGCTTTCCACACTCGGCATCACGCTGGCGTGCGACGCCTACGGTCCCATCGCCGATAACGCCGGCGGAAACGCCGAAATGACCGGTCAGCCGCCGGAGGTCCGCGAGCGCACCGACGCCCTGGATTCGCTCGGCAACACCACCGCGGCCATGGGTAAGGGCTTCGCGATAGGCTCGGCCGCCCTGACCACGCTGGCGCTGCTGGCCGCCTACGTTGAGGAGGTGCGAAACTCCCTCGTCCGCGAGGCGTCAACCACCGTCGTCCAGCACGTCCAGGAGGCGGAGACCGACGCCCAGGCGGGCATGTATCGCCTCTTCCATACGGGGCACGGCAAGTTCGCCATGAAGACAGGCGAGGGAACCGGCGAGGACGCTTACGAGGCGTATATGTCGGTCGGCAAGCTCCCTGATGATATTCCTGCGGAGGTGCCGGTAGTCATGGCGATGGCCGACCCGTCCAGCCCGGAAGACGTTCTCGGCGAGGCGGACGAGGATTTTGTGCATGCCTTCCGTATCGAGGGAGTCCAGGACCGTGTGCGTGTCGTGCCTGCCAGGCGCGCGTCACTGACGCAGTTCATGGCCCACTATGATGTGACATTGATGAACCCCAAGGTGCTTTGCGGGCTTTTCAGCGGCGTGTTGCTGGTGTTCGTCTTCAGCGCTATGACCATGAAAGCCGTCGGCCGTGCCGCCAACCGGATGGTCATGGAGGTCCGCCGACAGTTCAAGGAGATGCCCGGCATCATGGAAGGCAAGACCAAGCCGGACTACGCCCGATGCGTGGCCATCTCCACCAGTGGTGCGCAGAGAGAGATGATTATCCCGGCGCTTCTGGCGATCGTCGTGCCGGTGGTGGTGGGCATGCTGCTGAACGTATCCGGCGTGATGGGCCTGCTGGCCGGCGGGCTTGCCTGCGGATTTGCGATGGCGGTGTTCATGGCCAACGCGGGCGGCGCCTGGGATAACGCCAAGAAGTGGGTCGAGACCGGCCAGCTTGGCGGCAAGGGCAGCGATACCCACAAGGCGACCGTAGTCGGCGACACTGTGGGCGATCCGTTCAAGGACACGTCCGGGCCCAGCTTGAACATTCTCATCAAGCTGATGAGCATAGTGTCGGTGGTTTTCGCAGGGATGGTGGTCAAGTTCGCCCCGCAGATCGGCGCGCTGTTGGGTATCGACTAAGCGGAGGCGGATTTGCCGGGCAAAGGCCGTAAGAAAGGCGATTCGGCACGTGAGCTGGCGATACAGGCCGCCCGCACCGCCGAGGAATACAACGCCACCGACATATTGGTGCTGGACCTGCGCGAAACCAGCCCCGTAACCGACTACTTCGTCATCTGCACGGGCACATCGGGCCGGCAGATGCGCACGTTGAGCGATGAGCTTGCCCGCCGGATGAAGGCCCGGGGCGAGCGGGCCTGGCGGCGAGCGGGGGAGGAGTCGGCCCAGTGGATCATACTGGACTTCGTGAACGTCGTCGTTCATATCTTCGACGAGTACCATCGCCGTTTCTACGATCTGGAGCTTATCTGGGGCGAGGCGCCCCGCGTGGACTGGTCACCGGAGCAGTCCGCCGAGCCGCGGAATTCCGACAGGTGATCAGCGGGTGATATGGTGGAAGAGAAGCTTCGCGAGTTGTTCCGCAATGCCGTCGAAAAGTCCGTCAAGCCCACGCCGCTGATAAGCCCGCGATGGTTGAAAAGCTACCCCAACGGCAGGCCCGCGGACTTCCGCTACATAGGAGCGCCGCGTGTAGCCAAGGCCGCCGGGTGGCCGGTTGAGAAGGTCGTCAGGGAGATTCTGCGAAATATCGATCTGGGCGGGCTGGGTCTCGAGGCGAAAGTGCGGACCAACGGCTGGATTGACCTGAACTTCCGGCAGGACAAGCGGAGCGGGAAGGTATGAACATACTGGCGGAGCTTTCGCGGCGGATCGAACAGGCGCTGGTGGATGCCGGCGCGCCTGGCGGGAGTGCCGCGCTGGTGGCGCGGGCGAGCCGGCCGGAGTTCGGTGACTACCAGGCCAACGGAGTGATGGCCGCCGCGAAGGGCATGAAGGCCAACCCCCGAAAGCTTGCGGAAAAGGTCATCGCCGCCGCGAAGCTCCACGACATCGCCGGGAAGGTCGAGCCGGCCGGGCCCGGCTTCATCAACATTACCCTCCGCACCGACTGGCTGGCTTCGCGGCTGACTGAGACGCTCGAGGACGAAAAGCTCGGCGTTGAGCCGCCCTCGCCGCAGACCGTAGTGGTGGACTATTCGTCGCCCAACCTCGCCAAGGAGATGCACGTCGGGCACCTGCGAAGCACGATCATAGGCGACGCACTGGCGCGGACACTGGAATTCTGCGGGCATGACGTAATCCGCCAGAACCACGTCGGAGACTGGGGCACGCAGTTCGGGATGCTTATAGCCCTGATGGCCGAGACCGGCGCCGAAGCCGCCGACCTGAGCGATCTGGAGCAGTTCTACCAGGCCGCCAAGAAGCGTTTCGATGCCGACGAAGACTTCGCCGCCCAAGCCCGGGCAGCCGTGGTGCGGCTGCAGCAGGGCGACGAGGAAGTGCTCCAATACTGGCGCCGGTTTACGGACGAATCGCTGCGCCACTGCGAGAAGGTCTACCAGCGCCTGGGCGTCTCACTGAGCCGTGACAACGTCCGAGGCGAAAGCGCCTACGCCGAAGAACTGCCGCAAGTTGTCTCCCACCTTGAATCGGCCGGTCTTTTGACCGAGTCCGAAGGCGCCAAATGCGTTTTCATGGAGGGCTTCACCAACGCCGACGGCGACCCGCTGCCGGTTATCGTCCAGAAGTCCGACGGCGCCTATCTGTACGCCTCGACCGATTTGGCCGCCCTCCGCTACCGCGTGCGCGAACTGAAGGCCGATCGCATACTCTATGTGACCGATTCGCGCCAGTCGCTGCACTTCCGTCAGATATTCGCGGTCGCCCGGGCGGCCAGCTTTGCCGCGGACGACGTCTCGCTGGAGCACATCGGCTTCGGGATGATGCTCGGCTCCGACCAGCGGCCGTTCCGCACGCGCGACGGCGGCACCGTCCGCCTCAACGACCTGCTCGACAAGGCCGAGAGTCTCGCCGCCGAGCTTGTCAGGCAGCGGAACCCCGAGCTTGCCGCCGACGAGCAGTCGCTGCGTGAGGTGTCCCGGGCGGTGGGTATAGGCGCGGTGAAGTACGCGGATCTGTCCCAGAACCGCACAAGCGATTATGTGTTCTCCTGGGACAAGATGCTCGCCCTGGACGGCAACACCGCGCCCTACATGCAGTACGCACACGCGCGGATAAGCAGCATCTTCCGTCGCGGCCAGGCCGAGGGCGTACCGGCTTCGGGCGATGTGCGGATAGAACACGCCACCGAGCGTACGCTGGCCGTCGCGCTGGCGCGGTTTGCCGAGACCATCCGGGCCGTTACCGACGACTGCCTGCCCAGTGTCCTGTGCTCGTACCTCTACGAGCTGGCCGGCGCCTTCATGGGCTTTTACGAGAATTGCCCCGTGCTCAGCTCGCCCGAGCCGCTGCGGACCAGCCGGCTGATGCTCTGCCGACTGACACAGCGAACCGTGCGGACGGGGCTATCGCTGCTGGGCATCGCCGCGCCCGAGCAAATGTGATGGAGTGGTCTGTTAATCACGAAGGCCACAATGCTTACAAGGCCCACTAAGGCAGCAAAGCTTTCGTGAATAATGTGGGCCGGCTGACCAGCGAATACCAACGCAGGTCGGGCATACGTGCCCGACACGACTCAACCGGCTGCTGGACACTGGCTCCCGGCTGCTCTTGCCCCGATCAAACCCTTGGTGATCATTGTGATCTTCGCGGCCTTTGTGATTGCTTACCGCGTCAGAGGCGGTCGGGAAGCTCCACCGTATCCTCCGTGCGCCGCTGCCAGTCGCGTATGCGGCCGAGGAGATCGTTCATCCGGTCCTTCTGGTCGCCTTGCGGGGCGAGGTTATTCAGTTCCAGCGGGTCGGAGTTGAGGTCGTACAGCTCGTGCTCGCCACGCTTCGGGCTGACGTTGAGCTTCCAGCCGTCGCGGCTGACGACGGTCCGTACGGGGTCGCGGATGGCATCGGCCGCCTCTTCGACTGTGGCATAGGCCTTAAGCTCCTCGGGCAGCTCAACCTTCCCAACCACATCGGCCGCCAGCCCGCAGTTCGGACCGTTCCACTCCAGAAACACGTCGTTGCCGGCCTCGCCGCGTGAATCGTCGGTCAGTATGGGCTTCAAGCTCCGCCCCTGAAGGTTGTCTGGGACATCCTCGCCCATAAGCTCCAGCAGCGTCGGGACGAGGTCTATCTGGCTGACCGGCCCTGCGATTCGCCGGCCGGTGGTCTGGCCGGGCAGGCGGATCATCAGCGGCACACGGGCGGCCTCTTCGAACTGCACACACTTGGCCAGCAGGCGGTGGCTGCCCATCATGTCGCCGTGGTCGGACGTATAGACCACGATGGTGTTCTCCGAAAGCCCGCAGTCCTCCAGCGTCCGCAGTATCCTCCCGACGTGCGTATCGACCAGCGAGCAGAGGCCCCAGTAATTGGCCCTGATGCGACGCCAGTCGGCCTCGGTCTTCAGCTCCATGCCGTCATGCCCGCTGTGGTAGTACTTCCGCTCGAACAGGCGGGTCTTCAGCGGCTGGTCCTCGGTGGGTGGGTGCTGGAAGTTTTCCGGCAGATAGACCTCGGTATCCGGATCGTGCTCGTCGTCACGCGGGCCGTAGAACGGCATGTGCGGCTCGAGGAAGTTCACATACAGCGCGAAAGGCCGATTGGCGCTGTCGCGGATGAACCGCTCGGCCTCGCCGGCAAGGTAGGCGGGCTTGCCGAGTCGCTCCGGCAGGCGAGCGGCCTCGCCCCGGCCGAAGCGGGAACCGTCGGCGGGCTTCACGCCGTGCTCCAGGAGCCAGTTGTGATACGTGGAGCGGGAGTTTTGGTCGCGGCCGGGGCTGTAATACTTGTGGTAGCCGTCCTCGATGCTCCGCCAGTGCTCGAAGCCGTGCTGGGCGAATATCTCGTCGCCCAAATGCCACTTGCCGAAGTACGCCGTCTCGTGGTCGCCGCGGAGCATCTCCGCCAGGCACGGCACGCCCGCCGAGAGGGGGACGTTGTTCTCCGTGCAGCCGTTGGAGTGCGGATACAGCCCGGTCATTATGCTCGACCGCGACGGCGTGCAGACCGTCTGGGTTACGTATGCCCGCTCAATCACGCAGCTCTGCTCGGCCAGCCGGTTGAGGTTGGGCGTATGGATGCGGCTGTTACCGTAGGCCCGCAGCGTGTCGTAGCGTTGCTCGTCGGTGAAGATGAACAGCAGATTCGGCGGAGCCATGTGAGAATCCTCTCTGTCTCGGCGGGGGCAGCGGACGTCGGCATCAACTATCTTTTATAGACGCTCCCAAAACCGCTGTAAACCCGGACGCCGTGCAGTTGCGAGGAGGAACGGCTATACTGCCCCACGTTTAGTTCCTGGATCAGAGAGAGGTCAGGCATATGAGTAATCGCGATTTCGAGGTCGAGTTTCCGCTGAAGGGCTTCCTGCCGGCCGGCCGAGACGCAAGCGTTCGTCAGCCGCAGCGGGACGTGCCGGTAGTCGCGGAGTGCGAAGTCGCCGTCTTCGGCGGGGGACCGGCCGGCGCCTGTGCGGCCGCCGCTGCCGCCAGGGCGGGCAAGAGCACTGTCCTTCTCGAGCGGTATGGCTTCCTCGGTGGAATGGCGACGGCCGGCGACGTGAACGTCTGGCACAAGATTGTCGGTGAGGACGGTCAAACACCTGTAATCGGCGGCCTGCCCGTTGAGCTTATCGAGCGGCTGGAGAAGATGGGCGGCGCCAAGGCCGAAAAACCCGGCGGCGGCTGGGCAATCTGCTCCGAGCGGGCAAAGTTCGCGTTCGACGACCTGGTCCTTTCCAGCGGCGTGAAACTCATGCTGCATACCTGGCTGGCCGACGTGCTGCGGGACGGTGACCGCGTAACCGCCGCTCTGGTGGAGAACAAGTCCGGCCGCGGCGCGATTGTCGCCGATACCTACATCGATTGCACCGGCGACGCCGACCTTGTTCGGCGCAGCGGCGCCGAGACCGTCCTCGGCGACAATGGTCGATGCCAGTCGCCCTCGCTGTGCTTCCGCATGGCGGGCCGACCGGCCGACAACGACGCGCAGGCACAGCTCCAGAGGCAACTCGTCGCCGAGCCGATGGACTACAACGGCCGCAGCTACCCGTGCCACCTCTGGGGCAGGGGCACGCCGGGAGCGGAAGATGAGATAATGCTCGCCGGTACGCGCGTACCGGGCATAAACGCGGCCGACGCCGGGGACTTCACCCGGGCCGAGGTGGAGGCCCGCTACCAGTTGCGATGGATACTTGGGCGGATGCGCGGGATACCCGGATGGGAGAAAGCACACCTGTCGGACATTGCCACGCAACTGGGCGTTCGTGAGACGTATCGGATAGTCGCGGACCATCGCGTCACGCGGGAAGAGATTCTGGGCGGCAAGCGATTCGACGACGCCGTAATACAGGGCACGTACCCGGTGGATATCCACGCGACCGGCGGGGCGGGTATTGTGTTTGAGTACCTCAGCGGCTGGGCGCGGGAAATCGACGCGGAGCGCAACGTCCGCTGGTATCGCTGGGACGGCGAGCCGGAGGACGCCCCCAAGCGGGATACGCTCTGCTGGCAGGCGCCCTACCGGTGCATGACATCACGAGGGCTGGACAACGTGTTGGCTGCGGGCAGATGCGTGGATGCCGACCACGCGGCGGCAGGGGCCATCCGCGTGATGATAAACTGCATGCAACTTGGTCAGGCGGCGGGAACGGCCGCCGCCATAGCCGATGGCGCGTCTGTTCACGAGGTTGATACCGGGAAGCTGCGGGCAGAACTCATGCGGGCCGGCGTGCCGCTGCTGGATTGACGACTTATCGATTTTCGACTGTCGGTTTGCCGGTCCCCGGTCTTGTCGGACAGGTAATCTCCCGGTCGTGCGTTGGTTTTTGCGGTTTTCCTGTGCGGCGCGCCTACAATAGAGTGCTCGCGGACAGGAGCCGAGCGCAAAAAAAGCGGGCGAGAAGGACTTGCTCAAGGCCCGTTCTCGCCCTTCGCCTTGGTAGAGGTTCCTGCTTTAGCAAGAACGGTGTCCGCGGGCTTCGGAGGAGGAGAGACCGAAGCGTGGGCCGATGGGCGCTCATCTCCATCGGCCTGCGAACTAATCCACTCTACCGTGGAGTGCCGTTTCGGACGCCCTGGGAGGAAAATAGGGCGAAATAAACAAGTGGGCGCTCAGAACCACTTGCGGCTCGTTGTCCGTAGCTTGGCACTCGCAGGCTTCCCGACGGAGTTGCCGGCAGGCGGCTGTGCCGCCGAGTCGCCGGACTCCGTCGAAAACTCTATGCTGTTGTCCTTGCTGGTCGTGTGCTTTCAGCACTGCGCCCGGCCTGCTTGCTGCGTCAATGTGCCGCCGCCCATGGTCGGCGGACGGCGTGGCTGATCATCTCCCGCAGATGCGGGCGGGGTATGACCTGGGTGAAGAACAGTGCCCCGCCTTCGCGGGCGACCTGCTCCTCGCTGCCTGCGCCACTCCTGCCGATGGCCGCCAGTACCGTCCGCGGAAGCGCCTCTCTGAGCCGACCAAGCGTCCGCGCCAGCTCCGCCGGGTTCGGCGGACCGGCAAGAATCGCCAGCCCTACTTCCGCACGCGGCATCGACCGCAGCAACTGCTCGGCACGTTGGTACGTAAGCAAACGACCAGTCTTAACTTGCCTCGCGAAGGCCCGCCGTATCTGCTCGGCCAGACCGTCGTCCCGGGCCACCAGGACGACACAACGTCGCTCTGCCGGCCTCAGCACCGGCATGTTTCGAAATCTTTCTCGCATGAACCAACTCCACGAGCATCGGTACATATATACAACGGCTGTGCCGAAGTGGTCTTACGCGAGAAAGGAAAACACAAGTCGTTATTCAAAATGCACTTAAGCGCGAAACTTTCCGTGTGCCCAGGTCCGCGCCCTTGGCATCTGATTGTCGCGGAGCGCGTCAGTCGGCGCGCCGCGCGCGTCGATGTGTCGCATTTTGCAGCGCGCGCCGACCAGACGCACAAATGCACTGCGGACGGGGTCGTGAGGCGGCGGGACGGATGCAGGTTTAGACGCCCGTGTCCAGGCCGTGATAGCGCATCTTGCGGAGGAGTGTGCTTCTGTGGATGTGCAGCAGTTTGGCGGCCTGGGAGCGATTATAGCCGGCCGTCTCCAGGGCGCGACGGATGGCGCGTGCCTCCGCCGCCGCGAGACTGAAGGACATCTTCCTGTCGGTGGAACCGGAGACAACCGGCTCGTATTGCCGGCTGTCGTCCTCGTACTGGCGGTTCATCGCGGGTGCTGCCGCCGGCAGGTTTGCCGCGTACAGACGTTCGACATAGCAGCACAGCTCGCGTACGTTCCCGGGCCAGTGATACGCCATCAACTCGTTGCGGACCGCACGGGGAATGCTGCGAGGATTCGTGTTGTACCGGTCGGCAAAGTACTGCAGATAATAGTCCAGCAAGGGGTTTACGTCTTCCGGTCTGTCGCGCAGGGCCGGCATTTCCAGCCGTACGACGTTGAGCCGGTGGTACAGGTCCGTTCGGAACTCACCGCGGGCGACCTGCTGGGCCAGGTTGCGGTTGGTCGCGGCGATGAAGCGGGTGTTGACAGTTATCGGACGGGAGGCCCCCACAGGTACCACCTCTCGCTCCTGGAGCAGCCGCAGCAGCTTTGGCTGCAGGTGCATGGACAACTCGCCGATCTCGTCCAGCAGGAGGGTACCGTTCTCCGCCGCCCGGACCACGCCTAGAGAGTCGGTAGTAGCGCCGGTGAACGCGCCACGGATGTGCCCGTAGAACTGGCTTTCGAACAAGGAGTCGGTAACGCCGGGGCAACTGACGGGTACGAAGGGACCGTTTCGCCGCGGACTGCGGCCGTGGATACGGCGGGCGAGCAATTCCTTGCCCGTTCCGCTCTCTCCCTCGATGAGAACCGTGCAATCGTTGGAAGCTACTTCATCGGCGGTTCTTACGACTTTCCGCAGCAGCGGGCTGACCCCAATTGTCGAGGGTCCGCCTCCGCCGACTTCCGACGGTTCTCCATCCCTGGAGCCGGGAAATTCCTTACCTCCAGTTTCCATATCGAGCCGTCTCAGCTCTCCTGACAGATAGCTGAGCCTCTCTTTTCCTCGCTGGCGCAAGATATGCGATTCGCCGCTCTTACAAACTTATACACCAACATCGCTATTTCTGCAAGCCAAAAATCGCCCCTCGAGGTCTGTCGCCCGTTGCCCGGACGCCCGGTTGTGCCTGCCGCAGGGTCAAAGTCGCCTTCTGCATCGGTCGATACAACCCACGTATCCGGAAAGGTCCGCAGAATCCACAAATGGTGGCGATGATAAACATTGCCCGTCGGATTGCCGCAATCGGCAGGGGACTGTGCCGGCCCGCTGTCGGCATGCAGGTGAAGTCCGTACTGGTGCTGACTGTGGTGGTGCTGGTGATAACCGCCGCGGCGGGGTGGTCCTACTACGCTGTGGTTGAGGGTTGGCTCAACGACTTGCGTCGCTGTCACGTCAACGTACTGGCCGAGTCACTTGCGCGCTCGGTGGAGGATCCGCTCTGCGCAGGCGAGGTCGAACCGCTTGACGGCATTGCCCAGGATTTTGTGCTTACCGACGGGATTCGAGGGATCGCTATCCTTGATGCCGAGGGTGTCGCGCTGGCAACAGCTTCGGCCCCGGCGGACGGCCACTGGTCCGTCCCGGCCGACTGGCCGGTAAGCGTGAGTCGGACAGAGCAATACGCGGCGGGGGTCTTCGCCGTTGCCCGTCCGGTGGTGGAGGTTCCCGACGGC
The DNA here is from genome assembly GCA_049975485.1 of Phycisphaerae bacterium. Taxonomy (GTDB): domain Bacteria; phylum Planctomycetota; class Phycisphaerae; order SM23-33; family SM23-33; genus PUND01. The sequence continues at coordinate 58,111 of JBNGDC010000018.1, forward strand.
GGGCAGACGCCTCAACTGGTCGGATCGGTGCGGATGGTCATCGACACAACGCCCCTGGCCATCTCCCTGGCCGAGGTCCGCAAGACGATGCTGCTGATAGCGGCCGTGCTCATCGGTTTCGGCTTGCCGTTGGGATACCTGCTTGTCTGGCGCGTGCTTGTCCAGCCCGTCCGCAGGCTCGTGTCGGTTACTTCGCGGCTGGCCGGCGGCGATTACTCCGCCCGCGTTCGTATGAGCCGCGCCGACGAGATAGGCGAGCTGGCCTGCTCTTTCGACAAAATGGCCGACGAAATCGCCCGGTCGCGCGAGGCGCTGCTGGCAGCCAATGAGCGGCTCGAGCGAAAGGTTCGTCTAAGAACCGCGGAGCTGAGACGAACCAATCGTCGTCTGCGGAACGAAGTCGCCGAAAAGGAAGACTTCCTCCGCGCCGTCAGCCACGACCTCAACGCACCATTGCGGAACATATCCGGGTTGACGGAGACGGTACTTCGCCGCCTGCGAGGCGGACCGGCTGAACAGGAGGCCGGTCGCCTCGAGAGGGTGCGAGCGAACGTTACACTTGCCTGTGGGATGGTGGAGGATCTTCTGGAGTTGTCGCGGATAAAGACGCGGCCGCAGCGCAGGGAACCGACGGACATGCACGAGCTTGTCCGCGACGTGGTGTCGGCCTTTGAGTTCGACATATCCAGCCGCGGCATAGCCCTGGAGATAGACCCGCACATGCCGACTCTGTGCATAGAGCGGCGGCGACTGAGGCAGGCCTTCCAGAACCTGATAGATAACGCGCTTAAATACATGCACCGGGACGGCGACGGGTGGATCAGAGTCGGCTACCGCCGGCGCGAAGGGCGGCACGAGTTCTACGTGGCCGACAACGGTCCGGGCCTCTCGGCCGACCAGCATCGGGAGGTGTTCTGCATATTCCGTAGGGCCGCCAACCCGGCCACGGCCGGCGTGGAGGGCAAGGGCGTCGGACTGGCGCTGGTCAAGGCGATAGCTGCCAACCACGACGGCGACGCCTGGGTCGAGAGCGTCGAAGGCGAGGGCAGCACGTTTTATCTGGCGCTGCGGGCTGAGGAGGTCACGACCGAAGAACCTCCCGATGACATCGGGAGTCGCACTGAGCAACCGGCAGAGGCGGTCACCACAGGTGCGCCCTTCAGCGGAGAGGAATCGAGTTGATCTCATCCCAGGACGACAGACAGGTGCCCAGAATACTCATCGTGGAGGACGATGTTGATCAGCTCGACCTGATACGCGATGCGCTGATGTCGTACTACGGACCCTCCGCCGACCAGCGTGTTCACGGGGTCGGCTCGGCTGCGCAGTGTCTTGAAGAGGACCTGGGGCGCTTCGACGTGGTTCTGCAGGACTGGAACCTGCCGGACATGCCGGGTCTGCGACTGCTGGAGGAGATCAGAAGCCGCGCCGACGTCCCTGTGGTTGTTGTCACGGGGCAGAACGACTCGGCCACGGCGGCCGACGCCATCGCCCACGGTGCGCAGGACTACGTGGTGAAACTTGGGGACTATCTGTTCACCATCCCGGTGCTGGTGAAGAAAACGATCGACCAGCACCGTATCCGCCGCGAGAACGTCCGTCTTCAACAGCGGCTCAGGGAAATGCTCCAGGAACTGCAGGAGAAGAACGCCAAACTGAAGAAGTCGATGGATGAGCTGGAGCGATTGGCCACTACAGACTCCCTGACGGGTCTGGCCAACAGGAGGAGGTTTGACGAGCAACTGCGCAAGCGGTTCGATGAGGCCCGCCGCTACGGTTTTGACCTTACGTGCTGCATGTGCGATCTGGACTACTACAAGACCCTCAACGATACGCTGGGCCACCAGGTCGGTGACCAGGTGCTCGCGGAGGCGGCGGTCATCATCCGCCATTCATTGCGGAAGGTTGACGTGGCGGGCCGGTACGGCGGCGACGAATTCGTGCTGCTGCTGCCGCACACGCCCGTTCAACGGGCCCTGCGGGTCACCGAACGCATACGCCGCGAACTGGGCGAATCCACCGGGCGACTGCCCGGCGGCGAGGGTGTAACGCTGTCGGTGGGCGTTGCCTCGCTGGCTGCGGATAATCCCCTCAACCCCGACGAGCTTCTTTCCATGGCCGACCGTGCCCTCTACGTCGCCAAGCAGCAGGGCAGGAATCGCGTCGTCGCCTTCAGCGACATTCGCAACGTCGCCTGAATCTCCCCGTGCCGGCTCGCCATCGCCGCATCGGCGGTTTGCCCGGCAAAAGCCCGGAACATCTTGGGCGCGACGGGCGTTGAAAAGTTATATTGCACGTTCATGGCATACGAGGAGATACGCGATGATCCGCTTCAAATGCGACCACTGTGGAGCCACTGTTACCGCCCCCGATGCGTCCGCCGGCAAAAAGGGACGTTGCCCCCAGTGCGGCAATCTGTGCCTTGTGCCTGAGCAGACTGGAAACGTCGCGGACCAGCAGACCCGGGAAACACCTGCCGAGTACGTCGCTCAGACGTCGGGCACAGGCGGCGGTCGTGGCTCGCTGTGGGTCTATGTGGCCGCCGGCGTGGTTACAGTGGCCGTCATCGCCATCGCATTCGTTACGCTCATGCCCGAAGGCAACACGGGGGAGCCGGTGCCCGGTCCGTTGGCGTCGTCGAAACGGCAGGAGCCGGCCGGGCAGCCGGACACGCAGGTCGCCGACGAGGCGGATGAGAGTGCGGAAGATTCCTCCAGTCAGACCGAGGCGCCTGAGGCCGACCCCGACCCCGAACCCGTAGAGGACGCCGAGACAGCGGCGGAGACGCAGGACCGCTCGGACGTTACGGCAGATTCGCAGCCGGATGAGCATACCACGGCCGAAACACCCCCCGCAGTTCCTGTGCGGGCCCCCACCGGGCGGTGGAATCCCCAAAGCCGGGCCGACGTCAAGGCGGTGGTGTTCGGAAGCTCCAACGAAGAGAATGCCGACAGCATAGTGGACATGGTGGCTCTGGACGACGCCTCGCTGCTGGTGTGCGGGACTATCCACGGACTTGACGGCTGGGGCGAGGGCGTGCCGGTCCGCCGGCCCGGGGCGGGGGCAGGTGGTGTGGGCGAAAACTGCGGCTTCGTGGCGAAGGTCACGCACGATCTGACCGGGATGGAGTGGGTGGCAATACTGCCGCCCAACACCATTGAGCCGACGCGGATGGCCGTCGGCCCGGACGGGAGTATCTACATCGGCGGGGGCAAGGGCTCTGAGATATCAACGCTGGCCCCGGACCAGGACTGGGAGGGTCGGCAGTCGGTAATCGCCAGGTTAAGCCCCGACGGCAGCGACCTGCTCTGGGTGCGCTCAGGCGGTCCGAACCAGAACCCCGTCACGGGCCTGGACGTTGACCAGCAGGGCAGGGTTTACTGGACGGCCGGCACCGTTGGGCGCAGTCAGGCGGCCTACCTTCTGCGGCTGAACGCCGACGGATCACCTTCCGAGTGGGAATACGAGGGCACACGTGGCTGGGTCGTGGACCTTCACCACAGCGATGAGCAACTTAACCAGGAAGGGCAGTACTGGTGGTACTACAAGCGCGGCTGGAACGAAGGGAACGAGGATGGTTTCTTCGACTACGACGGCGAAGGCGGCTGGGCGCCGGTAAAGTTCTGGCTCCGTGGCATTCGACAAGGCGGACAGGTGGTTGTACTGCCGGACGGAGACATCGTGGTTTCCGGCACGATGCAGTACGACTTCCAGGTCAAAGGTCAGCGGGGCTTCCCGGCGTTCGATGTGTTCCTGGCCCGCTATCGAAGCGACGGAAAGCTGCTGTGGTCCACGAACCTTTACCAGGAGGGCGACAGCGTCCACACGCCCGACCAGAAGGCGCGAGATCTCCACTACGACCCGAACACCGGGAACCTCTACATGGTCGCCTGGCAGCACGGCTCGAACCAGTACCGTTTCAAGGGCAACCTGGTCGGCGATACGGGAAACATGGCGATATTCTGGGTCGGACGGGTGAACGCCAACAACGGCGAGCTGCTGGACGGCTGGTATTTCCATAACATCAAGCCCGGCTCGAACGGACGATTCCAGGAAGACGGAACACCGACCGGCTGGCCCGACCTCAGCGGGAACAATATCAGCGCCGTCGGTACGGACGACCGCGGGCGGGTCTATGTAACCGGCCGCGGGGCGCCCGTCACCTGGACCTGTGAGAACGCCCATCAATCCTGGCCCGACGAGCAGTGGTCACGCTACGGTTTCCTTTACGTGCTGACGCCCGAGCTGGACGACATCCTCTACGCCACCATCATCCGCGGTACCGAGAAGGACAACGAGGGGAATGTCATAGGACAGTCGGCCTTTAACGGACTTGCCGTGACGCCGGCCGGCGTGTATGTCGCCGGATGGACCGACATACCGATGCTGCAGGTTACCAGAGAGTCCCCGCTCATGTCGTTTTTCGGCGTGGACGTGGACGATGGTCCCGCGTGGGTCTCGCACGAACGGGGCAAGGCCGACGCCGCCATCGTACGCTTCCAGTGGGAGTAGTCGCAGGCGGCAGGTCCGAACGCTTAGAGCGCACCCAACGCAATCGTAGCGCGTTAG
>JBNGDC010000019.1:0-55779 GCA_049975485.1 Phycisphaerae bacterium
CCCGTCGCAGCGGGCGGGCGCCGAAGTCGGGGTTGTAGCCCTTCTCGATGAGGAACTCCTTGGCGCCGTCGGTAAGCTCCAGCTCCAGATGGTGCTCCGCCGCCAGTCGCTCGCGGACCTTACGCAGCTCGAAGTCGATGATGGTCTTGAGGTCCTCGCGGTTGAGCGTCTGGAAGACGATCACGTCGTCCAGGCGGTTGAGGAACTCCGGCCGGAAGTGCCGCTCGATCTCCTTGGTGAGCAGGTCCTTCATCTTCTCGTAGCTGGCTTCCTCATCGCGTTTGGCGAAGCCGAAGCCACCGCCGCTCTTTATCAGGTCGGCGCCGATGTTGGTGGTCATGATGATGACCGCGTTGCGGAAGTCCACGCGACGGCCGAACGAGTCGGTCAGGTGCCCCTCCTCCATAATCTGAAGGAGCATGTTGAACACGTCCGGGTGTGCCTTTTCGATTTCGTCCAGCAGCAGCACGGCGTAAGGCCGGCGGCGGATGGTCTCGGTAAGCTGGCCGCCCTCTTCATAGCCGACATAGCCCGGAGGAGCGCCCACCAGCCGTGAGACGTTGTGCTTCTCCATGTACTCGGACATGTCGATCTGCATCAGCGCCTCTTCGTCGCCGAACATGAACTCCGCCAGGGCCTTGCTCAGCAGGGTCTTTCCGACGCCGCTGGGCCCGGCAAAGATGAAGCAGCCCATCGGCCGGCGTGGGTCCTTCAGACCGCTGCGGGCGCGGCGAATACTCTTGGAGACCGCCTTGATGGCCTCGTCCTGGCTGACCACCCGCTTGTGAAGCTCTTTCTCCAGCTCCAGCAGGCGCTGGGCCTCTTCCTTCTCCAGGCGGGTCAGAGGCACGCCGGTCATACGGCTGACGACCTCGGCGACGACTTCCTCGTCCACCACGCCGTCAACTTCCCGGGTCTGCTTCTGCCACTCGGACTGCTTTTCTTCCTTCTGTTTGCGGATCTGCTCTATCTGGTCGCGGATGTCGGCCGCCCGCTCGTAGTCGGCGTTCTTGACGGCCTCGTCCTTCTCGCCCTGAAGCTTCTGCATCTCCGCTTCCAGCGAGGACAGCTCCGGCGGCTTGGTCATGGTCTTGAGCCGCACACGAGCGCCGGCCTCGTCGATAACGTCAATGGCCTTGTCCGGCTGGACGCGCCCGGTGATGTACCGGCTGGAAAGCTCGACCGCCCGCCGCAGCGCCCGCTCCTCGATGTGCACGCGGTGGTGCGCCTCGTAGCGGTCCCGCAGCCCGCGGAGAATCTCCAGCGTCTGGTCGGTGGTGGGCGGGTTGACGATGATCGTCTGGAACCGCCGCTCCAGCGCGCCGTCCTTCTCGATGTGCTTGCGGTACTCATCCATCGTCGTCGCGCCGATGCACTGTATCTCACCTCGCGACAGCGACGGCTTGAGCACGTTGGCCGCGTCGATGGCTCCTTCGGCCCCACCGGCGCCGACCAGCGTGTGCAGCTCATCGATGAACAATATCACGTTCCGCGCCCGGCGGACTTCGTTCATGACCGCCTTTATGCGCTCCTCGAACTGACCGCGGTACTTGGTGCCGGCGACCATCATCGCCAGGTCCAGAGCCACTATCCTCCGCTCGTGGAGGATCTCCGGAACGTCGTTATCGACGATCTTCTGCGCCAGTCCCTCGACGATGGCCGTCTTACCGACGCCCGCCTCGCCCAGCAGCACGGGGTTGTTCTTGGTCCGTCGGCAGAGCACCTGCGTGACGCGCTCGATCTCGTTGAGTCGTCCGATGACCGGGTCGAGCTGACCTTCGCGGGCAAGCTCGGTCAGGTCCCGGCCGAAGTTGTCCAGCGCGGGGGTCTTGCTCTTTCCGCGGCGCTGCTGAGACGCCTCGCCGCCGACGCCGGCAGTCGCTTCTTCCGGCTCGACTCCGGCGCCCAACAGGTTCAATACCTCTTCGCGGACGTCCTCGAGCTTCAGGCCCAGGTTTATCAGCACCTGCGCCGCCACGCCGTCCTGCTCGCGGAGCAGGCCCAGCAGCAGATGCTCGGTGCCCACGTAGTTGTGGTTCAGGTTGCGCGCCTCTTCGATGGCGTACTCGATGACCTTCTTGGCGCGGGGCGTCTGGGGCAGCTTGCCCATGGTGACCATGTCCGGGCCGGCCTTGACCAGCTTCTCGACCTCCAGACGGACCTTGTGCAGGTCAACGCCCAGGTTCTTCAGCACGTTGGCACCGACGCCGGAACCCTCCTTGACCAGACCAAGGAGGATGTGCTCGGTGCCGATGTATTCGTGGTTGAACCGCTGGGCTTCCTGGTTCGCCAGGGCCATCACCTTGCGGGCGCGTTCCGTAAATCGCTCAAACATCGCAGTTTCCTGTAATTAATCCGCCTGTTTTCGAAGCTCTCGGAAGGCCTCTCCAAGCGGCGGGAAATACTCGCTCCGGCGTAAGCTCCGACCGCCTCTTACGCCGCCTATCATTGTATTTATCCGTCGGTCCTTGTTCAACCCGCGTGAAGAGGCGGGTCCGACATCCTAGTCATCGGCCAGCCGGGCGGTAAAATTCACACCGGCCTCATGACCGTCACAAGCGGTCCCAGCGGCGGAACTTGCCACACCGACGGCTTTGTGATAAAGGCATCTGCCGGAGAGTCATCCGCAGCGTCCGATAAATGAAAGGATTCCGCCCATGCCAAGCAAAACGTATGCCGACGACCTGGCCCTGCTGAGGCAGCGCGTGGAGGTGCTGGAGCTTGCCGGACCGGGCGACGCGAGGATCGCCGTCGTCCCCGCCTACCAGGGAAGGGCCATGACCTCCACGCTGGCCGGTGACGACGGCGCGAGCTTTGGCTGGCTGAACGAAGATTTCATCACCTCCGGCCAAGAGAGCGAGCAGTTCAACAACTACGGCGGCGAGGACCGCTTCTGGCTCGGCCCCGAGGCCGGCCAGTTCGGCCTGTGGTTCAGCAAGGGCGAGCCGTTCGACCTGGCCCACTGGCGCACACCGGAGGGCTTCAACGCCGGTCCGTTCGAGGTCGCTTCGCTGAAGCCCGACAACGTGGAGATGACCACCCGCTTCGACGTGACCAACTACAGCGGCACCACGTTCACCTGCGACGTGCGGCGTAAGATAGCCGCCCTTGATGCCGCCGAGCTTGTGCAGATTCCTTCGGGCGTATCGGCCGTCGCGTTTGAATCCGCCAACACACTCACCAATGGCGGCGATCAGCCGTGGAGCCGCGAAACCGGGCTTCTGAGCGTATGGATCGTCGGTCAGTTCAAGCCCCTGCCCCGCGGGAAGGTGGTGGTGCCGCTGGCCGGCGAAGCGCGGGACCCCGCCGACGGCGTGACCACGGATTACTTCGGCGAGCTGCCGGCCGATCGCTGCCGCATAACCGACAGTCACGTTTTCTTCACCTGCGACGGGAAGTTCCGCAGCAAGATCGGCATCGCCCCACGGCGCTCCCGCGAGGTGCTCGGCAGCTATGACGCCGACGGTGGCGTGCTGACCATCGTCTGGTTCAACCTGCCCGACAACGCCCTGAAGCTGCCGTACGTCAACAGTCTCTGGGAAATGCAGGATGAGCCATACGCCGGCGATGTGGTCAACAGCTACAACGACGGACCACCCGCGCCCGGCGAGAAGCCCATGGGACCATTCTACGAGATAGAGACGTCCTCGCCGGCGGCCGAACTTAAGCCGGGGCAGTCCATCACCCACAAGCACCGCACGGCCCACTTCGCCGGCGAGTTCGACGCACTGAACGAACTGGCCAAGGGCATACTGGGTGTGGACCTTTCGGAAATCGACTGACATGCGGCGTCGGGTGAAAGCAGAAACTGCAAATCCGAAATTCGAAATCCGAAACAAGCACCAAACCCCAATGACTCAATGTCCAAAACCGACCTTCCGCAAGTCGGCGTCATCAGCCGCAAGACCTTTTGCGATTTGGTGCTTCGAATTTGTTTCGTATTTCGTGCTTCGGATTTCGGATTTCCCACGAAGGTTCTCTCATGAGCGAAGATACAGCAAACCAACGAGCAAATCCCCTTCCCCGCTGGCGCGGCTTCAACCTGCTGGGCATGTTCAGCCGGCGTCGCAGCAAGGGGTTTGAGGAGTCGGACTTCGATTTAATCGCCGAGCTGGGCTTCGACTTCATCCGCCTGCCTTTGTGCTACCGTCTCTGGCTGAAGGATCCCGAAGACCCGAAGTCGGACGTCAACGAGTCCGCTCTGAGCGAGCTGGACCGGGCCGTGGAAATGGGCCTGTCGAGGAAGCTGCACGTCTGTATCAACTTCCACCACGCGCCGGGCTACTGCATCAACAAGCGCGTCGGCGAGCCGGGCAACCTCTGGCGGGACGACGACGCTCTGGAGTCGTTCTGCCGGCACTGGGAACTGATGGCCCGGCGCTACAAGGGCAGCGAGGGAATCAGCTTCAACCTCGTCAACGAACCGCCCGAACCGAACGACCCCCGAATGAGTCGCGACGACCACCAGCGCGTCATGCGAACGGCCAGCGACCGCATACGGCGGATAGACCCGGACCGGTTGATAGTCATCGACGGTCTGGCGGCCGGGCGCTTGCCCTGCCCCGAGCTTGCCGACACCGGCGCCGCCCAAAGCTGCCGCGGATATCACCCTCTCGGCGTCAGCCACTACAAGGCCCGCTGGGTGGACGGCGACCGCTGGGGCAAGCCCACCTGGCCCGGGGCTATCGGCTGGTACGGACGGACCTGGGACCGCTCGACGCTGGAGGAGTTCTATCGGCCGTGGGGGGAGCTGATCGACTCCGGCGTGGGTGTGCACTGCGGCGAGGGCGGCTGCTACAACCGCACACCGCACGACGTGTTCCTGCGATGGTTCCGCGACGTGCTGGAGATACTGACCTCATACGGCATCGGCTGGGCGCTGTGGAACCTGCGCGGGCCTTTCGGCATACTCGACTCCCGCCGGGAAGACATAACCTACGAACCGTTCCGCGGGCACGAGCTGGACCGCAATCTGCTGGACCTGCTGCGGGAGTTCTGAAGCTCGCCCCTGCGACCTGGTTTCCCCCGCCTGTGCCCCTGTCGGCCGCGAGGGTACGGCAAATTTACCCCTGAAAACGTCTTGTGGTTCTTGACCGGCGGTAACCGGTGGGTACGATTCGGCTCTGAGGCATCGCATTCGATGCTCAGGGAGTGCAACACGAGATGACCGTATCTCCTCTGGGCGGAGTGGGCATGCTCCGCCTTATTGACATGGTCCGCCAGGCCGGGCGACGGCTTGTGGTCCCTTTGGCGGGTTATCCCGGGGTTCAGCTCACCCAATCGACCATGAAGCAGAACGAGTTCAACGCCGAGCTCCAGGCCCGTTCTCTGTACAAGCTCGCCGAACGTACGCTGCCGGACATGGTCTTCACCATGATGGACCTGTCGGTGGAGGCCGGCTCGCTGGGCCTGCCTGTGCGGTTCCCGTTGGCCGAGTCGGCCACCGTGGAATGGCACCCGGTGCGGGAGATCGCCGACATCGAGCAGTACAAGGGAATTGACCCGCTCTACGACGGGCGGGTGTGGGTGTACCTGGAGACGGTTCGTCTTCTGAAAAGGAAGCTGGACATTCCGGTCGGCGCTTACGTCATCGGTCCGTTCACACTGGCCGGTCTGATGATGGGTGCCAACTACATTGCCCTTTCCACCATAGAGCACACCGAGCTGGTCCGCGCGACGGTGAATTTCTGCGAGCACGTGGTGGTCCGATACGCCCGGGCGCTGCAGGATGCCGGAGCGGACCTGCTTTGCATACTGGACCCGACCGCGGTCATACTTTCTCCCCAGGCCTACGTCGAATTTGCCGGTAACAGCGTGGAGAACGTAGTCCGTCGGCTGGACACGCGCGTGATGCTGCACGTGTGCGGAAACTGCACACACCTGCTGGAGAGCATGTGTCGCACCGGCGTACAGGGAGTCAGTCTGGGGGCGATGGTGGATCTTTCCGAGGCCTCCCGCAGAATCCCCCCGGAAGTGGTCATCTTCGGCAACCTCGACCCCGTTCGAACGCTGCTTCAGGGCGACCGACGAAAGGTCCGACAAGAGGCGGAGTCCGCTATCAGACGGATGGACGGGCAGGAAAACTTCATTCTCTCCAGCGGGTGTGACCTGCCGGCCGAGACGCCCATCGAAAACATCGTCGAGATGGTCCGCACCGCACGGGAACTTTAGGCGGATCCTCGCCGGCGGCTAGTCGCTACCGGCATCCTGAGCGTCGCCTCCGAGGTGCTTACTCAGCGCATCGTCCACCCGCCGCATCAGGTCGGCGTATTCGAACTGGGCGGCCGTGTACTTCTTGAAGGTCGGCATCGAGGCCAGCGTGGAATGAAGCTCATCGAGCTTGTGCTTGTCGTCCGGCTCGACGGGCTTGCCCTCCTGCTCGAGGCGGGAGATTTTCTCGGCCTGATCGCGGTACTCACCTATCAGTCGGGACGCTTCCGGGTCTTCCTGAAGCTGCTGCTGCGCGTCGCGCAGCGCCTGGGCCTGCGGCGAATCCGCAAGCGCCCTGCCCAGCCCGTCGGCCAACTCGATAATCTCCTGCGTTTGCATGGTCCACTCCCGATGTCTCTTTCCGCCAACAAACTTCGGCTTGTTGATTGCGGCCGACAGGATTCTCGCATCGCTTGCCTGCAAGGGCAACACCCAGTCCGCCGAAGTCGCCCCCAAAGGTAGTCTTCCGTGGCATTTGGCGCGGCCGGTCTTGCGCGGTACGCTCGGCGGCGTGGGAAGGAGGCGTACCAATGGCGATACCAAATGAGCAACGCGCCGAACTGCTGCGACTGGCCCGGCAGACCGTCACCGCGGAGGTAAACGGCGAGCCGCTGCCCCGCGTCGATAGCGCCACCGGCGTACTTGCGGAGCATCGCGGCGTATTCGTTACGCTCACCAACGCCGGGCGGCTCAGGGGGTGTATCGGCACGTTCCGGCCGACCACGCCTCTGGCGGAGACGGTCGTGGAGATGGCCTCGGCTGCGACGCGGGATCCGCGGTTCACCGCCGACCCCATTACTCCGCAGGAGCTGGACCGGCTCACCGTGCAGATATCGGTGCTCTCGCCGCTGGAAAGGACCGACCACCCGGAGAAGCTCGAAGTCGGCAGGCACGGCATCTATATCGTGCGGGGCATGCGGTCCGGCTGCTTCCTGCCGGAGGTCGCCACGGAGATGGGCTGGTCGGCCGAGGAGTTCCTCAGCTACTGCTGCGCCACCAAGGCCGGTCTGACCGCCGACGCCTGGCAACACAAAGACACCGAGGTCTATCTGTTCACCAGCGAGAAGTTCTCGGACGGAGATGTGTCATAGAAGAGTCTGCTTATTGGGTCACGGGGACACAGAGTGCTGCGGGAGAAACCGGTGCGAATGAGGGAATCCATGGGTGTTTAGAAGCGGTTTCAAAACTGAAGTGCCCGGCTTCGAGCGGGTTTCTCGCCGTCCGGCGGCATCCGGCTGCATCGACGCATCCCGGCGCGCCGGGATTCGCCTGCTTCGCCGTCCTTGCCGGCCGACGAGACCCCTCGCTCTCGGGCCAACGGCCCAGTTATGAAACCACTTCTACCGGCTCCCATATCCCTGGGTGTCGGAGTCGCGTTGGTGAAGCACCCAGATGTGCCTGCCACCCTCGGCAGCTCCTGAGCGGAGTATTTCCCGATAGCCCAACCGTTGCAGAAACGGCGAGTCCTGCTCGTAGCTGAACATCCACTGCGGCGAGTCGGGCGACTCCAGCCATTGTCTTACGCTGCGCCTCGCTTCTTGCGACCGCAGATGCGCAAACTCCCACTGCACGGCGGGCAGTTGGCGGCCGAAGTAAAACGCCAGCATCGGCGGTGGCGCGTTCCAGTGATACACCGTCTCCTCCGGCTCGATCGCATGGCCGGCATGACGGGCGAAGGCCTTCAACGGCCGTCGCGGGTCCCACAGCTCCGTACCCGCTGCGTGTGTTACGTAAACCACCACGGCCGTCGCCGCCACCAGGGGAATCAGCGCATACTCTCGCCCGCGCAGGACAAACACACCGATAAAGACCGCCGGCACAGCGGCCACGGCGACCACCAGCAACAGGTGCGCGTTCTGCCAGCTCGGCGACCGGCCCACGAGAACGACGAAAGAAACAACGGCCCCGACCGCCAGAAGCGGATACAACCAGCCCAGGAACCGAACCGCCCGCCCGCGCGGCACGCGGGCGAGCAGGTCGTCGGCATAGGCGCCGCACAACAGAAACAAGGGTGGAAGGGCCGGCAGTATGTAGTGGTCCCGCTTGCCGGCGGCGGCCGTGAACAGCAATGCAAGCCCCGCCGCCCACAACAGCAGGTACACCCGTCCGGGCCTGTCACGACTGAGGCGTCTGGACATCACGCGTGCCACCGCCACCGGCACAAACGGCAGCCAGAGGAACGCATACGTCGCGACCGATTCGGCGTACAGCCAAGGCCGGTTGACCTCCCAGCCGCCGACGGCCGCCGTCCGCTCGGTCACCTGACCGCTGAATATGTCGCCCGCCAGAGCCGGGAACAGCCGGGCCATGTATGCCATCCAGGGCACGAACATCAGCAGCATCACCGCCATCCCCGGAAGCGCCGTCGGTAGAAGCTTCCCCACGGGCCTCCACCCGCGGGAGCGCACCAGCAGCCAGAACATCGGACCCAGGACGCAGACAGCGAACGTCGTGTAGTAGCCCGCCTGCTGTCCCACGCCGACCAGGCGCCACCATTGCAGTTGCCCGACGGCAGAGACCGCCGAGACCACCACCACGCCCACCAGCGAAGCCGCAAGGAACCGCCTAAGCAGCCGCAGTGCGTATTCGTCGCCCCGCCTGGACGCCTGTCGCCAGCACATAAACGCCAGCAGAGGCCAGCCCAGCAGAAGCGGCACGAACGGCTTGGCGAGGTTGGCCAGCCCCATCGCCACCCAGAACCCGGCCATCCAGCCCAGCCGTCGCCGGGGGCGTTGTTCTGTCAGACCAAGGTGAAAGCACGCCATCGCCGCGGTCATACACAGCGTCAGCAGCGCCTCGGGGCGGGCATTGCGGAACCATCGATGGAAGCCGTAGCTCGTCGCCAGCATCACCGCGCCGAACAGGGCCGCCCGCGGCGACACCAGCTTCCGCCCGATCGCCAGCACTATCAGCACGGTCAGCACACCCGCCAGCGCCGACGGCACCCGGGCCGTAAACTCCGTCACCTCACCGGCCGGCAACGACGCCGCGGCAATGCACCAGTAGCCCAGCGGTGTCTTGACCAGGCGGGGCCGGCCGTTTTCCACCGGGACCAGCACGCGGTTGACGGGCGTATCCGGAGGGATGGAATATTCCGTCCCCTCAACCTCGCCCCCCCGGATCCACACATCCCCGCGTACCATCGTGCGTGCGGTAAGTGCGGCACGACATTCATGGTTGTCCATCACCTCCGTGCCCAGACGGTAGAACAGCACCACGGCCGCCAGCACACCCGCGAGAAGATATGCCGGCCAGGCCGGCAACCGCGACCTCTTGGCGGAAGTGGTCACTTTTTCCCCTGCTCCCTCTGGCGGCGGAAGAAGTCCGTCAGCAGCGCCCCGCACTCATCGGCCAAGACGCCGGAAATCACCTCCAGGCGGTGGTTCAGCCGCTCGTCGGAGCCGATTTCATATAGCGTACCCATCGCACCTGCCTTGGGGTCGGCGGCGCCATAGACCACGCGGTCCAGCCGGGCCAGCACAGCGGCGCCGGCGCACATGCAGCACGGCTCCAGAGTCACCACCAGCGTGCAGCCGTTCAGTCGCCAGTCACCCAAGGCCGAGGCCGCCGAGCGTATCGCCAGCATCTCGGCGTGTGCGGTGGGGTCGGCGTCGATGATTCGCCGGTTGTGCTCGGCCGCGACAATCCGCCCATCCTTTGCCATCACCGCGCCGACGGGCACGTCTCCGGCGGCATCGGCAAGTTGCGCCTGCCGGATCGCCTCGGCCATCAGCGATCCCCAGATGGAATTGTCGCTTTCGCTCAAGTTCGCTCTTCCCGTCCCGCCGGCTCATTCGCCGACAGAATTATCTCCCGCACGCGGTCGGCCGTTCGCTCGCACGGCTCGTCGGCATCGATGTCCACCCATCGCACGTCCCGCCACCTGCGATGCCAGGTGCGCTGCTTTTTAGCGAGACGGCGGGTGTTTATCTTGATCCGCTCGGTCGCCTCCTCGAGCGTCAGGCGACCCTGGAGGTGCTCGATTGTCTCGGCGTATCCGACGGCCTGGGCGGCCTGGGGGGCCAGCCCCTCCGGCTCGGCAAGCAGCGAGCGGACCTCATCGACCAGCCCCGCTTCCACCATCCGCTCGGCCCGGCGGTTGATGCGGTGGTGCAGGTCGGGCTTTTCCCGCCGCAGGCCTATCAGCAGGCAATCGTACCGCCGCCGGTTTCCCCATTGCCGCTGTAGCTCGCTTATGGGCGTACCAGTCAGCTCGTACACTTCCAGAGCGCGGACTATACGCTTGCGGTCGTTGGGGTGGATGCGTGCCGCGGCCGTCGGGTCCACCTGCGTCAGCTCGGCGTGCAGAGCCGGCGTGCCCTCCTGTTCCGCACGGCTGCGGAGGCGGCGGCGGATTTCCGCGTCGCCCGACGGACCTTCGAAAAGACCTTCCGAAAGCGCCTTGATGTACAAGCTGGTCCCCCCCACGGCCAGCGGAACGGCGCCGGCGGCGCGGATATCCGCGACTGCGGCATCGGCGCACTCGACGTAACGAGCCACGGAAAAGTGCTCGCTCGGCTCGGCCACGTCGATGCAGTAGTGAGGAATTTCCCGGCGTACCTGCGGCGGGGGTTTGGCCGTCCCGATATCCATGCGTCGATAGACCTTCATCGAATCGACGCTGACAATGCGTCCGCCGATGCGCCGTGCGACCTCCCGGGCGACCGAGCCCTTGCCGCAGGCCGTCGCTCCCAGAATGAATATCAGACGCTCCACGATGCGATTGTCGGAGCAACACGCGCGCCGTGTCAAGCCAACCGACGATGCGGGACGAGGCAGGCGTGTTTCGACTTGACGCAGCCGAGGGCCGCTTCATATTGTTTGGCTTCCCGGCGGCAAAGGTTTGCGGCCGGCGACATACGGAGGCAAAACGGTGAGCACTGCGACCCTTACACAACGGATTGACATCAGCCGACGTGCCGTGACGTTTGTCCGTGAAGCGGGACTGATTTTCTGCGGCTCTTTGCTGCTGGCGGCAAGCGCCCGACTGTGGCTGCCGCTGGGACCTGTACCCGTGACCGCCCAGACGCTGGCCGTGCTTCTGCTGGCCGGCGCATTGGGAGGCCGGCGTGCGGCTGCCGCCACGCTGACATACATCGCCCAGGGACTGGCCGGCATGCCGGTGTTCGCCGGCGGCGGTGCCGGTCCGGTGCACCTGCTGGGACCGACCGGAGGGTACCTGGTCGGCTTCGTAGCCGCCGGTTTGGTTTGTGGTGAGTTGCTGCGTCGCGGATGGTTCGCCAGGCCTGCGGTCCGCCCGGCGGTTATGGCACTGGGGATTCTTGTAATCTACGCCTTCGGGGCGCTGTGGCTGGCGAGCTTTGTGGGCATGCGTGCGGCGCTGGTAAGCGGCGTAGCTCCATTCGTCCTCCCGGACGCAGTGAAGGTCATGCTTGCGGCCATACTTGCGCCCCGAGCGGGGCGGATCGTCAACCGCATGCTCTGAGTGCGCCCGGCTTGGCGCTTGATTCGCCGACGGGACCACCGTAGTTTGAGGAAGCTTCCGGTCCGTCTCGGCGGACCGTTATTGTATCGCCCGCTTCCGGCCGGCGTTTCGGGCCGGGCGGCGGGACAAGCATACTGGAGGCCGACGAAGTGCCATACAACTGCGTAGTCTGTGCCAAGCAGGTGCCGGACACCAAGCGAGTGACGGCCGAGGCGATGAAGGAAGACGGTACGGTGAACCGTGCCGCGCTGCCGGCCATCTTCAACCCCGAGGACCTCAACGCACTGGAAGCGGCGCTGGCGATACGTGACGCCCACGGCGGAACCGTTACCGTCCTTACCATGGGTCCGCCCAACGCCTCCGAGATACTGCGGGAGTCGCTGTACCGCGGCGCGGACCGCGGCGTGCTGATAACCGACCGCCGCGGCGCCGGTTCAGATACGCTCGCGACCAGCTACATCCTCTCCTGCGCCGTGCGCAAGCTCCAGCCGGACATCGTGCTTTGCGGGCGTCAGGCCATCGACGGCGACACCGCCCAGGTGGGCCCGCAGATTGCCGAGAAGCTCGGATTCAACCTGGTTACCTACCTTGACCGGCTTGACTCGCTCGACGACCGTACTCTCCGCTGCCGGCGGAATGTCGGCAACGGCTGGGAGGAGGTCTCCTGCGAACTGCCGGTGCTGCTTACGGTTACTGAAAGCGCCAACACTCCCCGGCCGCGGGCCGCCAGGCGGCTGATGAAGTACAAGAAGGCCAAGACCCGCGCCGAGGTCGAGAAGATGGCCGAGAACCTCCTCGAAGGCGACTACGAGGATTACACGGCCGAGCTTAAGGCCAATGAGGTCGAGAAACACTGCGAGCGGCTGCGGAAGCGCGGTCTGCTGCTGGATCAGTGGAATCTCGACGACATCGACGCCGACCCCTCCTGGTGCGGACTTTCCGGAAGTCCCACCAAGGTCCACCGGATCCAGTCGGTGGTGCTGACCGGGGGACAGTACAAGGAGTACCCCGCCACCGAAGACGGAATCGCCGAGCTTATCGGCGAACTGGTGGAGGAGCACACGCTTGGTTAACTGGTTAACTGGTTGATTGGTTGACTGGTTGGTTTGGGTCGGCGACGAAGAGCTAAGCGGATTTGGGACAGGTCGGTCGGAAAGGAGCCGCGGATGGCCGGGGGGTTTGAGGATCTGGATGTTTACAAGGAAGCGCGGGTGCTGCGGCGTCGGGTTTACCGGCTGACCAGGCAGCTCCCGAAGGATGAGAAGCCGAACCTGTTCCGGCAGATGCGCCGAGCGGCATTGTCGGTTACCAATAACATCGCCGAAGGACACGGCAGCAGAAGCTTCAGACACAATATCAGCTATCTGTATCGGTCGCGAGGCAGCGTTAACGAGTTGATGGACGACATCAACACTTGCATGGACGAAGGATACTTTCAACCTGAACACCTTGCCGATTTGCAGAAACAGGCCGTTTCTGTCGTGAAGCTCATAAATGGATACATTGGCTATCTTCGCGGGCGCATGGCCGGGGCCGAAAGCAAAGCCAAATGAGTCGGCGGCGTGCTGAAAGAGCAACCAGCGAAGGTGTCAGAAACGAACGAACTGACCAATTAACCAGTTAACGAGTTAACCAAAGAACCATGGTAGACCCCAACCACGACGGTGAAGTATGGGTATTCGCCGAGGCCGATGATGGTCGGCTATCGGAAGTGCCCCTGGAGTTGATGAGCAAGGGACGCGAGCTTGCCGATCGGCTGAACGTGCCGCTGGCGGCCGTCCTGCTGGGCGACGGAGTCGAGCAGCACGCCGGCTCTCTCATCGCCCACGGCGCGGAGAAGGTGTATCTCGTCGAGCACGAGAAGCTCGCCCATTACCAGACCCGCAGCTACTGCGAGGCGCTCTGCAAGCTCATCGAGGAGCATCGGCCGCAGGTGGTGCTCTACGGCGCCACGCCGCTGGGTCGCGACCTCGCCCCGACCGTCGCCAGCAGACTGCGTTGCGGGCTGACGGCCGACTGCACCGACTTGCAGATCGGCGACCACCACGACCCCGTCAACAAGAAAGACTACAAGAACCTTCTGTTCCAGATACGCCCGGCCTTCGGGGGCAACATCATCGCTACGATCGTGAACCCCCAGCGCTGGCCTCAGATGGCCACCGTCCGCGAGGGCGTGATGCCCATAGGCGAGCCGGACGACAGCCGCAACGGCGAGGTCGTCCGCTGCGAGGCCGACCTCGACGACGTCGAGCTGCCGCTGGTTCTTCATGAGCGGCACCGCGAACCGAAGCGCGTAAACCTCAAGGCCGCGAGGATCATTGTCGCCGGCGGCGCGGGTGTGGGCAGTAAAGAGAACTTCAAACTCATCTGGGAGCTTGCCAACTGTCTCGGGGCGGCCGTCGGCGGCAGCCGTGCCGCGGTGGACCTGGGATATGTCCACCACGACCACCAGGTCGGGCAGACCGGCACCACGGTCCGCCCGGCGCTTTACGTCGCCTGCGGCATCAGCGGCGCGGTGCAGCACTGCGCCGGCATGCAGGAGTCTGCGAAGATACTGGCGATCAACAACGACCCCGACGCCCCGATCTTCAGCGTCGCCCACTACGGTATCGTCGGCGATCTCAACGAGGTCATACCCAGGATGATAAAGGCCGTCCGCGGCGGCGCGGGCGTCCATAAGGCCGCTGAACAGGCCGGTAGCTGACTCGCGAGCGTTTTGAGCCAACCCAGATAAATACGGATACTGAGATGCCGAACTTCTTCACCGACAACGAGGACATTCAGTTCTACTTCCGCCGGATGGACCTTAAGCGGCTGGCGCGGATCATGGAGGACGACTTCTCCTACTGCAAGCAGTACGACTTCGCGCCGGAGAACGAAGACGACGCGGTCGAGAACTATCGACTCGTCCTGGAGTCCATAGGCGACATCTGCGGCAATATCATCGCCCCGACCGCCGAGGACAACGACCGTGAGGGCAACAAGCTCACCGAAGACGGCAATGTCGAGCGGCCGGCCGGCATCGTCCAGGCCATCGACGCGCTCGGCAAAGCCGACCTGATGGGCTTTACACTGCCCTACCGCTTCGGCGGCATCAACTGTCCCACGCTGGTCTATACGATGTCCAACGACATCCTCAGCCGGGCCGACTCCGCCCTGATGAACATCTACGGTCTGCAGGGCATCGCCGAGACCATAAACGCCTTCGCCTCCGAGGAGATCAAGGAGGAGTACCTGCCCCCGATGGCCAGCGGCGAGTGGACCGGAGCGATGGTCCTGACCGAACCGGACGCCGGCAGCGACCTGCAGAGCGTCAAGACACGCGCATACCAGACCGAGGACGGGCAGTGGTATGTCCGCGGGGTGAAGCGTTTCATCACCAACGGCTGCGGCGAGGTGCTGCTGGTCCTCGCCCGCACGGAGCCGGAGATTACCGACGGCCGGGGTCTCAGTCTGCTGCTGGTGGAAAAGGGTCCGCGCGTCAAGATCCGCCGCCTTGAGGACAAGCTGGGCATCCACGCCAGCCCGACCTGCGAGATATTCTTCGACGACGCGCCGGCGAAGCTCATCGGCGAGCGACAGCGCGGGCTTATCAGCTACGTGATGAGCTTGATGAACGGCGCCCGGATCGGAATCGCGTCGCAGTCGCTGGGTATCGGCGAGGCGGCCTATCGACTGGCTCGCGACTATGCGGCCGACAGGCGGCAATTCGAGACGGCCATCGAAAACTTCCCGGCCATCCGCGAGATACTGGTTCGCATGAGCGTGGACCTCCAGGCCGCCAGGGCGCTGACGTACCATGCGGCGTTCTGCGTGGACCTGGAGAACGGGGCGCTTAAGAAGATGGAGTTCGGCGATATCGAGGCCGACGAGAAAAAGGAGCTTCGCAAGCTCTCCCGGCACTATGGTCGCTACAACAAGATGCTCACGCCCATGAGCAAGTACTACGCCTCGGAGATGTGCATGCGGGTAACGCGCGACGCCATCAGCGTCATGGGCGGCAGCGGCTACATGCGGGATTACCCGGCCGAGCGGCTCTACCGAGACGCACGCATCACCACCATCTACGAGGGCACCTCGGAGCTTCAGGTGGTTGCGGCCGTCGCCGGCGTCACCAGCGGGACCGCCCGTAACTTCATCGAGGAAATCCTCGACGAAGACTGGAGCGAGTCCGTCGCCCCGCTGGTCGAGCAGATACGCAACGGGCTGGAGATGCTCGCCGAGTGCGTGGAGTTCATCAAGGGCCAGCCCGGCAGGACCTATCGCGACCTGCACGCCCGCCGGCTGGTGGACATGGCCACGTGCCTGACCATAGCCGCCATAATGTGCCCGCACGCCGCGGCCGATGAGAGCAAGCGGGCCACGCTGCGGTACTGGCTGCGGTGGCGCATGCCCGAGATTCGGATGCTCAGCGAGCAGGTCCGCTCGGGCGACCAGTCGGCCGTCGATGAGTTCGAGCAGCTCGCCGTGCCCGTAACGGAGCAGGAATAGGATCTGCGTGAGGGCGCGGCGGGACGCCACGCGGCGGCATCCGTTGGCATGAATTCACGAGAGCGGTATGTCGAGACGTTGACTTTTGGCCGGCCCGACCGTGTGCCCTTTGAGCCGGGCAGGCCGAGAGAATCAACACTTCGCCGCTGGCATGGCGAGGGGCTGCCCCCGGACGGCCATTGGTTTGAGCACCTCTGCGGGCACCTGGGCATCGAACCGCCCCGGACCCGGGCGCGCATCGACCCCGGCGTGGATTTCCGCATGATTCCCCAGTTCACCGAGGAGGTCCTCGACCGTCGCGACGGGCATCTGATCGTCCGCGACTGGAAAGGCAACGTCTGCGAGATCTCCGACGAATACGACGTAAGCTATCTCCGCCAGGCCAAGGACTTCGTCACCCGCCGCTGGATTCGCTGCCCCGTCGAAGGGAGGGAAGACTTCGAGCGAATGAAGCTCCGCTACGACCCACAGGCGCCGGGGCGTTTCCCCGAAGACTTCAGCGACCGCTGCCGCCGCCTGCACGACAGGGATTGGCCGCTGCGGGTGAGCTTCCCCGGCCCCTTCTGGCAGATGCGGGAGTGGTGCGGGTTCGAAGGTCTGTGCGTCCTGATGGTAGAGGACCCGGAGTTCGTGGATGAGATGGCACGGTTCTGGACCGACTTCGTGCAGGCGGTGCTGGAGCGGATGCTCGCGGAACTGACGCCCGATGAGCTGATGATCAACGAGGACATGGCCTACAAGCAGCACAGCATGATTTCGCCGGCCATGACGAGACGGTTCTGCAAGCCAAGCTACGACCGGTGGTTTCCGCCGGCCCGCTCGGGCGGGGTGAAAGTAATCACCATGGACTGCGACGGGTACGTCGGAGAGCTGCTGGGTCTGTGGATGGAATCGGGCATCAACTGCTGCTTCCCCATGGAGGTGGCCGCAGGTAACGACATTCTGGCCTGCCGCAAAGACACGGGAAGGCGGGTGGCGTTTCTGGCAGGTGTGGACAAGCGGGCCATCGCCGCGGGCGGGCAGACCATCCGCGACGAGCTGCGCAGGGTCGAGCCGGTGATTGCCGACGGGGGCTACATACCGGGTTGCGATCACGGGGTGCCGGCCGACATCTCCTGGCCGGACTTCGTGGACTACGCGGACCTGCTGGCGCGTATGACCGGCTGATCGTAGCAGGTGCCTCTTCTCTCGTCGGCGGCCGGCAAATCGGTTACAGTCTGCGGCGATGAGAGACACTGAGGCAACCCCGATATTTGAGGACATGCTCGCCCCCCGCGAGGATGGACCCGTCTGGCAGAGGGATGTGGCGGTACTCGTTCCCCTGATCCTGCTGGCGGTGGTGCTGCTGCCCGGCTGGGCAGGTCGGGACTACGTCCTGCGATTGTTGCTCTCACCCACCATGCTGACGGCTCTGGCGATGCTCACGGCGATGCGTCTGGGCGTGGTGGACCTGAGCGTCTGGATGGTGGCGGACCTGTCCGCCGTGATAACGACCTGGCTGCTGCTGCATGGAGTCACACCTGCGATCGCGATGGCGATCGCGTTATCGGCCGGAGCGGCCGTGGGGGCGATCAACGCCCTGCTGACCGTTCGCTTGCGGATAGCATCCCCGGCGTCCACGCTGGTGGTGGCGATTCTCATAGTGCTCTCGCTCCGCTGGACCGTCGGGCGCGAGCTTTCCTTGCCCCAGACGGTCCAGGGCGGGCCGGTATCGCCTTACGACGCGAGCATAATGCTGGCCGCGATGGTCTATGTGCTGGTTCTGGCGGCCATGACGATGACGTCCATTGTCCGCCCTCACGCCGGCGTCGGCCGTGGCTGGGCCTTGCTCGCAGTAACCTGTGCTTCGGGCGTCATCGCCTCCGCCGGAGGCGTTTGCCGACTTATCGACACCTCAAGAGCAACCGTGCCCTTCCTGCCCGTCGGAGAGCTTCGCCTGCCGGCGGCCGCTGTGCTGGCGGGGGCGGCAATACTCGCAGGAAAGCGTAGAGGCGCCATGAGCGCGCTATGTCTGCTGCCGGCATTGCTGGTGGCGACGGTCTGGCTGCTGGAGACGACCCCATGGTGGGTCGGGGGATACTACCTTCACGTAGGGGGATTGCTGGTGCTGGCGATCGGTTCGCAGGTGCTTCTGAAACGTGCACTGGACCGCCCGACCCGCCTGGCCCGTGCCTGCGCGGCCGTGGCTCTGGCGGGCATGGTCCTGATAGCTCTTACCGCCCGCTTTGACACCCCTTTTGTCGAGATCGTGCTGACTGTGGTGGGGTGGACGGCTTTCATTGCCGCAACGGTCATGGCCGTTTTACAACCCTCAGGGCAGTCATGACACACCTTCCACGCTTGCCAAGCTCTACAGCGATCCCCCGCCGGCGTATAGCACGATGTTTCGCATAAGCTCCCAGGCGGATTCCGGCTCGTAGCCGTCGATTGTATAAACCGGTATCCCCAGCAGCCCGGCGGTAATGTCCTCGGGACTGAATATCACACCCGGACGGTCGTCCACCATCACAGCCCGCAGGTTAGGTGTGTCCGTGCCACCCAGACGTACCCGGGTGCGACGGCGGTATTGGACCTTCTCTATTTCCATCCCCGAGAGCTGATAGATGTCCGAGCCGGTGCTGAGCCGCCGCAATGAGCCGACGCCGTAGAGCTTCTCGATGAGCTGCTCGGCCGATGCGGCGAACTCGTCGTCCCCGCCGGCCGCGTCTATCATCAGCGTGCCGCCGTCGTCGATCCACTGCTTCAGTGCGTCGATGTCGTCCTCGGAAAGCTCGAAGGAGCCGGTTCCGGTCAGCGTCGCGATATCGGCATCGCTTTCGGACAGCGCCGACGCCGGCGCGGGCTGGCCCACTTCCACGCGCACCCTGTACTCGTTGGCCATCATCCTTGCGAACCGCTCATACGCCAGCGGCTCCGGGTCGCTGTTGCCTTCGAAGCTGATTCTCGCCAGCTTGACCGTGCGGCGGGGCTGGTAGCTCCCCGGCTCGTCAGGCCAATGGCTTACGCCGCGAGGACGGAAGTTGCCCATGTTCGAAACGTACATCGCGACGTTGGCCGCTCCCTCGAAGGCCCAGCGGTGTGTCGCGTAGCGTCGCAGTTGCCAGGCCACTGGAACATCCTGATCGGTATGGATGACCAGCGGACGGACACCGTTGGAGAGAACAAAGAACCTCGGCTGTGTGCGAAGCTGAAAATGCATTGTGTACAGGTCGTGGTCCGGCGTGCATATCTCCAGCGGATAGTCGGGGAACATCTGCTCGTACGCCCGGCGGATTCCACCCATGAATCCACGACCGTTGCACTCGGCCGCACTGAATATGACCCCGCCCTGCTGCACGTATGTGCGGAGTTTCTCGAGGTCCTCCTGTTCGAACTGGGGCCTGTTCGAGCCGGATATATACAGCATGGGGGCGTCGTGCCACTCCGAGACGGGTACCTCGAGATTGACGATTTGCCAGTACATATCCGTCTCGAACGTGTCGCTGAGCCAGCGCGTCAGCACGGCCAGGTCGCGGGGGCGGTTGTTCCAGTCGCCCTCGAAACGGAGTTTATTGAACAGCACCGGCTTCTGCCCACGGGAAAGGAACAGCAGCGCGTAGGAGGTGGAGACCAGCGAATTCCATTTGCCGCTCCAGGAGCCGTCACGCTTCTGCCTGTCGAGGATGCGAAGCGCACCCATCTTGTACCAGTCATTCTCGCCGAAGTATTTGTACCCTCCGGCCAGGCCGACCCGCTCGACGCCGAACAGGTGGTAGTAGAGGTCACCATGACCGTGATGCTTTCCATCCAATGTTGCCAGAAAATGCTCATCCATCCAGTCAACGGCCTCATCTATGGCCGAGGCCCTGATGCCCGTGCCGCAACGCACGAACCTCTCCAGCTCGAGATGGTCCATCGTCACATAGAGACTGGCGATGCCGGCGGAGGTCATGGTGGCAGTCGATTTCTGATCGCGTCGTTTATAGCCCCAGCCACCGTCATCGTTGGAGTTGTTGACCCAGTACTGCTGTACCTTACGCCAGTACTCCGCTGGTATCTCAAGATCACCCATCGCACCGGCCCAGACGCCAAGCAGGCCATACTGGCTGTTGGAATTGTCGCCACTGCTTTCGCCGTCCCCGTTGCATGTATAACCGTAGCTGCCGTCCTTGGTGGAAGTGATCAGCAGCTCCACATCCTGGTAGAAGGGGTATTCGTACTTTCCCCCGGTCTGGCGGTTGGCCAACTGCCAGACGTTGCACCTCAGACCCAGCGTATAGGTCTTGTCCGAAGGCACGGTGCTGAGCCAGTCCAATGCCTTCTCCAGCCGGGGATCCTGGGCGTTCTCGCCGCTTTCCAGAAGGGCGAACAGAACTATCGCGGTCAGCCCGCCAGGGTAAGTGCGACTGCCGCCGAATGTGTCCCCCCAGCTCCCATCGGCGTTCTGCTGGTCGTAGAGCCACTGCTTGGCTCTCTCAATGCCCTCGCGGACCTCCTCATCCGAGAATTCATCCACATCCGGCGGCGCAGGATAAGCCGCGGCCGCGGTCAGCAGGATGACCAGAAGCATCGAAAGCATACGAGGCATGGTGTATCCTCTCACTTCATACCGCCGAAATCGGCGAGGGTTGCGCTTACTAGTATGCCAGACACGCAAAAACCGTTCAAGTCGGTCGCAAAGCTTTCGCCCGCACCTTGCATGCAACGCCACCTCTGGTGAGACTATCGTCCAAATGCCAAGAGAACTCAGGGACCGCCGACTCATGATAGTCACCGCCGGCGTTGGCACCGGACACCACGCCGTAACCCGTGCCCTCACCGACAGCTTGCGGACGAACAACCCGCTGATTCGTCCCCGTCTCGTCGAGGCACTTGCCTTTACGCCGCGTCTGTTCACCCTGGCCTACGCAGGCGGCTTCGCACTGAGCATGTCACGGGCGCCGTGGCTGTACGGTTTCGCCTACCGGCTGAGCAACCGCCCTCATCGCCCGGGCCGAAGCGTATCCGAGCGGCTGCGCCTCCTGGGCGAGCGGCTCATGCTCAGGCGGTTCGGCAATATGCTGGAGCACGACCCGCCCAAGTTGATCGTCAACACCCACTTCCTGACCACGCCCTATATCGCACACCTGCGCTGCAAGGGGCGCTTCACCGGGCGGCAGGTGGTGGTTGTTACCGACATCGAGGCGCACCGCTACTGGTATTCACAGGAAGTGGACCACTACTTTGTGCCTACGGAATACACAGCCGACATCATCCGTCGCTGGGGCATTCCGTCGCAGCGCATCACCGTCAGCGGAATTCCCGTCCACCCCCGATGGACCAGAAGCGTGGACAGGGACCGTGTGCTTGACGAATGGAAACTGCCGTCGGACAGGCCAATCGTGTTGCTGTCCGGCGGAGCGGCCTTTACTTGCGGGCCGGTTGTGCGCATCGCCCGGGACATCCTGGAAAGTACCGATGCGCACCTGGTGCCGCTGGCCGGGCGAAACAAAAAACTGCTGGCCCGCTTTGCCGGACTCGCGCACTCCCACGGGCGGGTAACGCCGGTGGGCTTCACGAACCGGCTGCACGAGCTTATCGAGGTATCGGCGTTGATGGTGACCAAGCCCGGCGGAATCATGACGTCCGAGCTGCTTGCCAAGTCGAAACCGGCCGTGCTTCTAAAACCGGTGCCCGGCCACGAAGCCGGCAATGCCGAGTACATCCGGTCACGCGGGGCGGCAGTGATTGGTCGAACGGCCGGGGAGACGGTCGCGCACGTCCAACGTCTGTTGAACAACCCGGCCGAGCTGGAGCGAATGGCGACCGCGGCCGGTGAGCTTTACCGCCCCGGCGCGCAGACGATAGCCACTGAACTGCTGCAGATGCTGTCGGACGAACGGCAATGATGGCCGAGGGCAGAGAAGGCCGGGACAATCAACTGAGTTTCTGCCCCTCGCGCTGGGCGCGGGCACAGGCGATGGTATTCCGCAGCAGCATTGCGACGGTTACCGGTCCCACGCCGCCCGGCACCGGCGTAATCGCGGAGGCCTTTTTCTCGGCGCCTTCGAAGTCCACGTCCCCACGGGTGACCATGGCCGGGGCGCCCTTCTCGTTTTTCACCGGCTCCCCGTCGGCGTCCAGCTCCCGGGGGATACGGTTTATGGCCACGTCGATCACCACGACGCCTTCGCTGAGCATGTCCGCGGTTACCAGGGGCGACAGGTCGGGCGGATCGCACTTTTCGCCGTTCTTCCGCCGCCGCTTATAGCTCAGCCAGCGGGCCTGGCGGATACCCGTTCCGACGATCAGCACCTCGGCACGGCGCGTATGAACGGCAAGGTCGCGGGTGGCCACGTGGCAGACAGTCACCGTCGGTGAAGCCAGCTTGCTTTCCAGAAGCATCATGGCGATGGGCTTGCCGATAATCTCGCTGTGGCTGACTATGACGGTCTCCTTGCCGGCCAGGTCCGGGCAGGCCCTCTTGAGCACCTCCAGGGCGGCCAGCGGCGTGCACGGCGCGACGTAGCCGCGGCGGAAGAATAACCGTCCGATATTGACGGCGTTGGCGGCCTCCACGTCCTTCTGCGGCGCGATGGCGTTCATCGCCTCGCGGGCGTCCATCTCTCCCGGCAGCGGCATCTGCAGGATGATCCCCGTCACGCGCGGGTCCAGGTTCAGCGACTGTATGCGGGCGATGAGGTCCTCCTGACTGGAAGTCTCCGCCAGCGCCACCAGCTCGTATTCGATGCCTACGGCGGCGCAGCTCTGCCCCTGCATTTTGGTGTATATGCGGCTGGCGGGGTTCTCGCCTACCTGCACGGCCACCAGTCGGGGCGGCGTGCCCTGACGGGCGAGTTCCGCCGCGTCCAGCGCGACCTGGTGTTGTATCTGCCGGGCAATCTCGCGTCCGTCGAGGATCCTGGCCGCCATCCGGCTACTCCTTTTCGCGCCGCAGCAGTCGGCGCATCTGTTCGGCTTCGCCGGCGGGCAAACGTCCGCTCCGCTCGGCGAGTCCGACCGTGTAAACTCCCAGCGTACGATAGACCTCTTCCTGCTCGCAGCCGGCAAGGCCTCCGAGGTGCCGACGAACGGTCTCCACGTCGCCGCGGACGATCGGACCGGTCAGCGCCTGTTCAGTGCCCATCTTGCACGCATTCTCCAGCGTTGCACGCATCAGCGGCTCCAGTGCCTCGCTCGCCTGCGCCCGGTCGATGCCCGCCCGCTCATCCGTGGACAGGGCCGCATCCAGAAGGGCCGTAAGATAGTTGCAGGCCAGCACGGCCGCAGCGTGATACAAGCCCTTGGCCTGGGAGGCGATGCGCACACACCGCCCGCCTATCGCCGAGGCCAGCGACTCCAATGTTTTAATCGCCGTCTCGTCACCTTCCATGAAGAAAAACGCCCCCGGCAATTTCTCCACGGCCGCCTGCACGGACGGAAACGTCTGCAGGGGATGCATGGAACCGACACTCGCGCCGCACGCCTGGGCGGAGGACAGCTCTTCACTGCCCAACGCACCGCTGCAGTGCGCTACGACGACGCCATCATCGAACGCACCGGCCGACGAAAGATCATCGCATACGCGGCGTATGGCGTCGTCCGGGACTGTCAGCAGAACCAGCCGGGCCGAAGAAGCGACGTCCACCGGCGAGCCGTCCCGCGTGGAGCCGATGGTCCCGGCCGCCGCAGCCGCCCGCCCGGGGCCGCCGCCGGCTACTCCGCCGACGCTCCATCCGGCACGCAGGGCCAGCACGCCCAAGGCCGTTCCGACCTTGCCGGGTCCGACGATCGCAATGTCGCTGGTGCGCTTCATCCGGCTGCCGTATTTGGAGATAGCTCATTGGCCGAATGAACAGGTCCGGCCGCCATGCGGCGAAAGGTATCCTCCCGGCGAATCACACGCAACGCCCGGCGGGAATAAAAAAAGGCGGCGCCCTGGGGCGCCGCCAACGTTATTTCCCTCAGGCGGGTCAACCGCCTGCTGTCACCCCTGCCCCGGGCGCTTCTCACCTGCGGCGGATGAAAACCAGCCCCGCCAGAGACAGCAGGCCAAGCGTCGTCGGCTCGGGCACCACCGTCCCCTCGAAAAGCTCGCCGTCAGGCGACGTGTACAGGAAATCCAGGTCCTCCAACGGGGTCTCGGCATCGACCGGCGAGCCAAGAGAGACCGACCCGCCTGGGTCCAGAGTGTAGAAATCCGTCGAGATCACCCCCACCGCCTCAGCCAGCAGCGTATCGCTGCTGCTGAGAACCTCCCAGCCCGGCTCACCGCGGTCTGTCAAACTATACCAGCCGGCGGGATTGAGGTTGCCCACCACGGACGAAATCTGGTATCCCTCGAAGCCCAACGCTTCGGTCGAGGGATTCACTATCCACGCTTCGCCGGACGGGTCCACCAGAAGGTTGAGCGGTCCCAGTGGCTCGGCCGAGGCCACATTGCCGGCGAATGCTACGCACAATACCAACGCGGTCGAAACCAACGTCTTCGACATCATGACAGTTCCTCCAATTGCCTGAGCTTTGTCGTCGCGGTGGGCGGCCTCCTGGGAGCAGAGCACGTGTCGGCGGTCCCGGGTCCCGCGATCGCAAGCACATTCTATACCGCCCCGCGCCCACCTCCAAATCGAGGCACGCGAATATTCCATTCGTCGGCCCGACCGGAGGGGCTTACCGTCGCTTCGCGGCCAGCAGGCAAACACCACCGGCGCCCAGAACCAGCATACTCACCGGCTCCGGGACGGTCGTTTCCGCCTCCCACGTCTCGCTTGTAAGTCCATAGTTGCGCTTGAGTATGGAATAATCCGCCAGGTCAACCAGCCCGTCGGCGTTGAAGTCCGCATCTGCCCAAAGGGCGCCTGTCAGGCCGAAGTTGTGCTTCAGCGTGGAAAAATCGGCCAGATCCACGATGCCGTCGAGGTTAGCGTCGCCCGGGACGGCCACAAAACCATCCAGCACATTCTGAATCCACTCCGCGTAGGTGCTGACACGCATATCCAGGCACCGGTCGCCGTACTCCGGGGCAATTCCGTCGCCGTCCATATCGCTGATGGCGTAGTGGACACCGGCGATGAGCCACTCGCCGCCGACGTTGAGCATGGTCGGCCCGCCGGAGTCACCATCGGCGGGCAATGCCTCACGTTCACGTCCCAGCGAGCCGCTGGAGCTGGGCGAGTTGAACGTGTATGTCAGACTGCTGGTACCGGCGGTGTCGATCCGGTTCCAGCCGATGCGCAGGGTACCCTTGGGATACTGCGTCGGTTCAGGGCATCCGGCGCCACTTACGCCGTAGCCCAGGGTGGTGCCGACTTTTCCCGCCTCGTCACGGGCGGTGTACAGCCCGTAACCGTCCAACGGCGCCGGAGACGCCAGCCGAACCACCGCCAGGTCTATGGACGGGTGCTTATACGCCTCGGCCATCGGCAACGTGAGGCGACCCTCGGGCAGGTCCAGCGAAAAGGTGTGGCTGCTTACATTGTAGATGCAGTGTCCGGCCGTCAGGACGTGCCAAGGGTCGATCAGCGTGCCTGTGGTTTTGCCGGCAGAGCTTATCATACCCACGCCGGCAAAAGCCGAGGTGGGGTCCACTTCGTGCAGGTCCGGGTCGTCCGAGACCACAATCCCATGGCTCTGCCCCGCGATACCGAGGGCACAAAACAGCATGGCCAAGAGGGACAGCAACCAACTACCTTTGCTCAAACGCATCATCGGATCTCCTTGCTTATGAGTACCCCTGCGAGCCGCCGGCAAGACTGAACACGCAATGGCAGGATGGCAGGCGGCCCTTTTGCGGCTGGGGCTTCGAGAACATCTGGTGAGTGTTTTCGGTGTAATTTTGAAGGGGCTTCGACTAGAAGCAAGCAATTTTACAAAGTCCCCGCAGTCGCTACAGCCCGCGCAGATTGTGCACATTAACGACCGTTTACCCTAGGCCATTTGGGGTTGGTACCTTACATGGATTGTCTCCTGTTGGCGTCAGTCGCTCTGTGAAAGGCCGGTAAAACTTCCCGCCCGGATTCACAAACGTGAGAGGCATAAAACGTTAAGAGAAGACTGCGAGCTGCCACCCCGGGATCAGCCAGCCCCTAGCAGATTTTTCCGGCTTTTCTACCGTCTCGTGTGATTTGCCTGCCTAGCATTTCATCAGAGAAGCTTAGATACCTGAGGCGCTCGCAACGGCTCACAGCTCACATACCCAACGCTCGGGGCCGTCAAGCTCGCCAGAGAGGAGAGGAGGCCATGAAGCTCATTCGTGCTGCACTTGCGCTGTCGTTGTTGTTTGCCGTTCCGTCGATCTCCGCGACGATCAACTACGGTGACTATCCAGGGGCAGGTCCGGGAGAGGTGGACTTTCTCGGCGTTGCTGAAAGCAGTGTGACTGACCCGGTCCCGCTGTTTGGAGTACCCTCGCGGGCCGGTAACACGCTGTTGTTCTCGCCGTCCGGGTTTGCGGCCGCTGCCGCTGACGGGTCGGCGGACGTTACGGCCAGCACGCTTGAGATGATTGTCGAAAGCCCGGAGGGATTCTACCTGAGCGACATCCTCATCGGAGAGCTGGGTGACGCCATGCTCAGCGGCAGCGGAACGGACGCCACATCCGCCAACGTGGCAGGTCTGCTGGTCGTAACCGACCTGGACACAGGCGAGGTTTACCAGGCGGAACTTGCCGTTTCGCCCGAACCGCCGTACGTGCTGCCGGAAGACCTGGGCTATTTCACATGGTCCGCCGACGCCGCACTGGTGGGTCTGTTCCAGCCGGATGAGGACGTGCTGGTAACGCGGATAGGCTTGAGGTTCGACAACATCCTCAGCGCAACCAGTGAGGAAGGAACGACCAGTTTCATTGAGAAGAAGCAGGCCAATGGAACATTCATTACGATCATTCCGGAACCGGCCACAATGGCTACGCTCATGGCGGGAGGTTTGCTGGTGATGCTGAGACGACGCAGAGGTTGACGGAGAAACAAATGGCAGCTTGCTGAAGTGTCATCAGGGTGACACAAAGCGGCGGCGAGGCGCAACACCTCGCGGCCGAAGTGGCAAAAGGCGGTGGCGCGGCGGCGCCGCCGCCTATATTTGCGCCCTACCCACCTCGAAGGAAAGTTGCTCCAGGTGCGCCGCCAGGTCCACCAGCCGCACGGCCACGCCCTCTGGGGTCTCCAGCGTTGTGGGAGCGAAGTTCAGTATGCCTCCGACCCCGGCCTCGCACAGGGCGTCGGCAACTTCCTGTGCGGCCCCGGCCGGAACTGCTACCACAGCCAGTTTCACATCCTGCCGACGAACCACCTCCGGCATACGGTCCATGTGATAAACCGGCACTGGTCCTATCTTTGTGCCTACCTTGGATTTCGCCACATCAAAGGCGGCCACCAGATGGAATCCCTTACGCCGGAACCCGCGGTATCTCAGCAGGGCTCTGCCCAGGTCACCGGCCCCGACCACTATGACGTTCAGCGGCTGGTCCGTTCCCAGTATCCTCCGCAGCTCATCCCTCAACGGCTGAACACGATATCCCAGCCCGGGACGACCGAACTGCCCGAAATAGGCCAGGTCCTTGCGTACCTGCGCATCCGTTACGTGCAGGTCGTGCGCCATCTGACGACTGGAGACCTTGGCGACACCTCGTTCGGACAGTGCCTCCAGTTCGCGGAGGTAAAGGCATAACCTCCGCACTACCGGCTCCGGTACGGACTGGTGGTTCACGCGGATTACTCCCAGCGGCGTACTCGACGCATGATACTGCTGTTGCTACGTTTGCGTCAAGCCGTGCGGACCGGGGGTGGCAAAACCTCTGCCTGTCGTATATACTCATCTCTGGTGAGGTCCGCACCGGCGGACCCGCCGGAAGGCAGAAGGTCCCCAACAGAAGGCGAGGGGCTGACGCCATGACAAGACGCACCGCTGTAGTGCTTGTTCTGCTCTTGCTGGGGGTGACGGCGCAGGCGGACCGTCTGCTTCTGCGTGACGGCCGCAGTTTCACCGGCACTGTCACTGTTCGCAAGGACACCGTCCTGATCGAGATGAGCTACGGCACGCTGGAGTTTTCCAGAGATCAGGTCGCGCACATCGACTTCGCCGACACGCCGGAGGTAAAGCTTGCCGGCCTGCTCGCCCAGGCGGACTCGAATGACGCCGGCGAGCTTTATGAGGTCGCAGTCTGGGCCGAGCAGCAGGGCCTCAGCCGCCAGGCCGAGGACCTCTACCAGCGCGTAGTTCAGCTCGACACGGACCACACCGGCGCCAGGCGGGCACTGGGCTATGTCCGCGCCGATGGACGGTGGCGCACAGTGGACCAGGCCCTCGAGCTGGCTCAAGGCAAGCTGGAAGGCGGACAGACCTCTTCCCTGCTGGAGGAACTGCTTCCCAAACTGGCGGCGGCCTCGAGCAGCACCCCGCAACGGCTGGAAGCCGCGAGGATAGGCGCTCACGCCCACCTGCGAAGCGGGGACTTCTCACAGGCGGCCGAGCAGTTCGAGCAACTCGCGACAGAGGCCCAGTCGCCGGACTCGGTGCGCTACGAGACGATAGCGCAGATTCTGCGCGAGAACGAAGACGGCATGTATGTCCTGACGGAGACCTATCCGCCGCAGGCCGGGCTGCTGGGCGACCCCGGCGGGGTGCTTACGCCAGGCCCTGCATCCCTGGCGGACCCGCTGGTGCTGGAAGCGGCTTTGCGGGAAAAGGCGATAGAGGAGATACGGCGGGGCAGAGAGTTGATGAACGAGGGGCGGCGGCTGTCGAGTTCGGACGGCGAAAGAGCCAGGGCAAGATGGTCGCAGGCGTCCCAGGCGTTCGACCGCGCCGACGCAATGTTCCCTGAGATATCACGAAGCCACCGCATTGAACTTGTCCGACAGCGAATCGCACGGCTTCGGGACGACATAGACGCCGCGGCAAGCCAGTTCGACGAGACGTTGGCGTCGCTGGGACAGGAGGACCTCACCTCACAGCAGTATCAAGCGCTGGTTCGCGGCATGGTCCGCCGACTGGACGGGGTTACCGCGGACCTTCGCCGGATTATCCGGCTCACCGAGCCGTATCCGCACGAGCTTGTGCTGGAGGCCCAGTGGGCACAGGGGGACCTGGAGAAGATCGAGTCTATGCGCCAGACGTTGACGAATGAAATTGACGAGAAATGATCTTCGCACACCGATCGTCGTGGCGACGGTCTTCCTGCTTTTCATCCCAGCTACCGGCCAATCCCTTGACCCGCTGGATATGGACGGCATGCAGGCGGCAATACGCGCCTTCCGCAGCGGGCGATACGAGCTGGCCGAACAGCTCGCGCTGGAACTGGCCGACCGCGATGAGCATGCGGTGCCGCGCGCCTGGCTGGTGGTAGCGGAGGCCAGACGCAAACGCGGCCGGGATGCCGCCTCCGCCGAGGCGTACCGGCGTTTCCTGACCTCTTGCGAGTCTCCGCGCCTCAGGTCGTACGTGCGGCAACGACTCATGGAGAACCGGTCGTCCGCCTCCTACAACCACGGTCGAGATCTGATCAGCGAGGACATGTCCCCAAGGGAGATGTCGCAGCTCGCCCGCGTCAACCAACAGGTACGTACAGCCGAAGGCGAGCACTTCGTCGTAAGGACCCACAACGCCCGGCTGGCGAGTCTGCTGGTCGGACGGGCAGAGGAATCGCTGCGGCGCATCTGCGGCGTACTTCTGGGCGGACAGGCCTGGCCGCATGTCGTGGACGTTTATGTCTGGACCGACCGTGATGAGTTTCAAAGGCACGCCGAGGACGCGCCGGACTATTCCGGCGGAAATTTCAGCTTACGCTACGGAGCTGACGGCATCGTCAGACGCATCGACCTGACACAACTGGACGAGAGGGGACGCTTCGACGTTGTCATGGTGGACCGCGTGCTGCCCCATGAACTGTCTCACCTGGTTCTGCACGAGTACTTCGGAGAGTCGCATTGCCCGCTGTTTCTCGATGAGGGACTGGCAATGCTTGCCGAGACGGAAACAGACGAGAACCGCATCGTCCTGGCGGGAACGGCCATCGCGGCCGGTCGCCATATACCCCTGCCGCGGTTATTCCTGGCGACGCGAGAAGACCTCGACGACCCCGCCTTGTTCTACGCCCAGTCTTTAAGCTTCGTCGAGTATCTCCGCAGCCGCATGACACCCGCCCAGTTCGGCCGCTTCCTGCAGAACGTCAAATCCGGCTCAACGATCGTGGAGGCATTGCAGCGCGCCCTGTATATCCCGCCCGACGAAGGCTTCCTGCGCGACCTGGCAGCCGCCTGGCAGGACTACGCAGTCGCCCAGGCCCAGTATATCCGCGCGCTTCGGGGCGAAGCGGGCCTGCTGGAGAACGGGACCAACTGAGCCGCCGGAACCGTCGCTTCACGTCCCGAATGGTCCTGTGGAATCCTCGGCGCCGCAATAGAGACAACGGGCGTGCCGCGCCGACATGGTCCTGCCGCACTGCGGACATTGCTTCATCGAACGCGTAACCTTCCCGTCGCTCGTGCCGTCCTGCATGTCTATCTGCCGGACGCGTTCGGTAAGCTGATCCTCGGTCAGATCGGTTTTTTCGGACAGCAGCGACCACATGGCCATGCATACCAGAGTGAGCTTCTCGAGCTTGTCCTCAACTCGTTTCAGCTCTTCCTTGAGCTGGTTTGTCTCGCTGACTCCGCTATGCGCGCTTGGCGTCGCTTCCCGGCTCAACTGATAGCCGTACATGCTGCCCCAGAGCGGACCAATTCCACCAAAACCACCCAAAAACATGCTGTACCTCCCGCAAATACGCTTACGCGGCGGAGCGTCCCTGCACCCCGTCGCAACCGAGTTTATCCCTCGTCCGGCCAGTCGCCCGTGAACACCTCGACGGCCGGTCCCGTCATGTAAACGTGGTCGTCGTCTTCCCGCCACTGCAACGTCAGTGTTCCGCCCGGCAGGTGCGCGGTGATCTCCCGCTCGCAACGCCCGGTCAGGACGCCCGCGACGCACACGGCAGATGCGCCCGTGCCGCAGGCCAGTGTCGCGCCGCTGCCCCGCTCCCAGGTGCGCATGCGGACCTCGCCCGGGGCAATGACCTGGACGAAATGTGTGTTCACCCGTTGCGGGAACAGTGGGTTGCGCTCCAACTCCGGTCCGACCTCCTCCAGCGGCACATCGGTCAGGTCGTTGACGAAGATGACCGCGTGGGGGTTGCCCATGGAAACGCAGGTCATGTTATAGGCATACTTGCGAACGCGAACAGGCGCGTCTATCACCCGCTTCTGCGGGATAGCCACCGGAATCCGCTCGGCCTCGAGCACCGGCTCGCCCATATCAACGGTGGCCGCCGAGACCGTGCCGTCGTCGGAGAGGATGAGTTCCAGCTTCTTTATTCCGGCGGCCGTCTCGACGCGCATCGGATTCGACCGAGCCAGCCCATGGTCGTAGGCATACTTGGCTACGCAGCGGATGCCGTTGCCGCACATCTCGCCTTCCGAGCCGTCGGCGTTGAACATGCGCATACGCACGTCGGCCGTCTTGGACGGCAGGATAAGAATCAGCCCGTCCGCCCCGACACCGAAATGGCGATCGCTGATGACCTTCGCAACAGTGCCGGGATCGTCCAGCTTCTCGCTGGAACCATCGACGTAAACGTAATCATTGCCCAGAGCCTGCATCTTGGTGAAGCGCATGGCCGCGTTCCTTTCCTTTCGCGCGGGCATTATAGCCGCCCTGCCAAGGCGTCGATAGTCCCGGGATTGCACGCGACACAGAGGGCTTCACGGCACGAACGGACGGAGCGTTCAGGTCCAGACGCTCTCGGGCGCAAACGGCAACGATTGCACGGGTACGCGACTACATGAGTATGCGTGTACACGGGCTTCCATGTACACGACCTGCCCCTGAGACCCGACCGGCTGCTTGCTTACGAGGTCGCCGTCTCTTTGTGAATAAGCCGGACTAGCCGACCTGGAGTTCCTTCTGGCGTTTTTCGAGTTGCTGCCTCAGGCGCGAAAGGATGGCCGAGTGCATCTGACTGACGCGACTCTCGGAGAGGTCCAACGTCTCGCCGATTTCCTTCATTGTCATCTCTTCGAAGTAGTAGAGCAGCACAATAAGCCGCTCGGCTCTGCTGAGCCCGCGGGTGATGAGTTCCTTGATGTCCCGACGCTGGGCCGTCAGGAACGGATTGTCGCTGCGCCTGTCCTCCAGAACGTCGATCTCGCGGAGGTCCTTGTTGGAGTCGGTCTCGAACCACTTGCGGCTCAGCGAGACCACACCCACAGCGTGGGCGTCGCGCCGGAGCTTGCGAAACTCCTTCATGCTGATGCGCATGCGTTTGGCAAGCTCCTTTTCGTGGGGCTTGCGACCCAGCTCGGCCTCCAGCTCGCGTGTGGCCTCACCGAGCTTGTGTGCCCTGCTGCGAACCAGACGGGGGACCCAGTCCATGGATCGCAATTCATCCAGAATCGCCCCGCGTATCCGTGCGGTGCAATAGGTCTCGAACTTAACGCCCCGCTCAGGGTCATACGCGTTGACCGCGTCCATCAGGCCGAAGATGCCCGCGGACATCAGGTCGTCAACGTCCACCTCATCCGGCAGCTTGGAGTGGACTCTCTCGGCCGTGTAGCGCACCAGTGGCAGGTAGTTCTCCAGCAAGGCGTTGCGAGACTCTTCATCTCGGTTCTTCTGGAACCGGTCCCACCACTTCCGGACCTGCTCCTGGGACGCCTTCGTGCGGGCCCAAGCCATGCTCACTCCTTCCGTTTTCAGCAAAATGCCGTGCCGGTGCCGCCGACTGCCTGTTGAGCCGCGGGCCCGCCGGCAACTCGCCTCTCTTCCCTGAGCGGTGTTTGCCCGCTCGGGGCGGCCGCGAAGCGACGCCCGGGCAGGACAGCTCGCCCAGTCCCCCCACTTTGCGCATTTGCCCTGTACTTATTGTCAGCAAAATACGGGCGCACTTTAGCTATTTTGCGGGATTGTTCGGATTTGCCGCGAAATCCGCCTCTACGCCCGGCTAGGCAGGCCGGAACGCACGGCGGCTGCCCCTGCCCCCACAAAGGCGCCATCCATGGCGAATGCGGGCACATCCGTGTAGCCCTTTCTTTTAAATAGGTTTATGTTATGCGAACCAGTTTGCCACCCGTCGGAAGAAGCCCTCTTTGCGCTCCACCAGGGCACCTCCGGCACAAAGCTTCGTCGCCAAGGCAGCCAGGCACCTGCTGGCCGGACACCTCGGGTGGCTCAGCACAAACGGCTCCCTGCGTCTGACGGCCTCTGCCACCTTCTCGTCCGTGAGCACGTAACCGGCGTCCAGAAGACGCGTCCCGAGGAACTGCCGGGCAACCGTGGAGATCCGTTGCGACGTCTGCCGGGCCTGTTGGCGGTCCGACGCGAAGTTAACCAGCAAGCTCAACTGCCCGCCGTAGCTGCGCTGGGTGAGTATCTTGACCACGGCATAGGCGTCTGTGACGGCCGTCGGCTCGGGCGTCGTGACCACGATCGTCCTGTCGGCC
This sequence comes from Phycisphaerae bacterium, assembly GCA_049975485.1. Taxonomy (GTDB): domain Bacteria; phylum Planctomycetota; class Phycisphaerae; order SM23-33; family SM23-33; genus PUND01. Next base: position 33,577 of record JBNGDC010000019.1, read on the forward strand.
GCCGACGCCAGATGCAGAACGTTCGCACCGATGCCGGCCCCGGTGTCTATGACGATGATGTCGTTGTCCGATTCCAGCGAGGCAAGCTCGTCAAGCAGTCTGGCCCGCTGGAACTCGCTGAGTTCCGCCAGTCGGGCAAGCCCGCTGGCGCCCGGCACAAACTGCACGCCGCATGGCAGGTCCACTATCACCTCGCCCAGGCGGCGCCTGCCGGCGATGACATGCGAGACATTCGCCCGCACGCCCATGTCCATCAGCACATCCAGATTGCCAAGCCCGAGGTCCGCATCCACCAGAGCCACGCGGTTCCCGGCGGCCGACAGCAATATCGAAAGGTTAAGCGCGATATTCGACTTGCCCACCCCGCCCTTGCCGCTGGTGACGGCGATCGTGGACGCCTCCCGCGCCTGGTGCACCAGTTGTCGCAGCTTGCTGGCCTGATCCTCTACCGTCATCCTCACGCCTCCTGCAGCTTGGGGCCCGCTACGATGGCCTCGGCAAGGCGGTGAGCGTCGGCCGGTGCAATGTCGTCCGGAACGTCCTGACCGGTCGTAACGAAGCTCAGCGGCGTCTCGGCCGTGGCCGTGAGGTTCAAAATCATGCCGAATGTCGCCGCCTCGTCAAGCTTCGTTACAAGAAGATGGTCCGCACCCAACGGAACAAACCGCTCCAGCACCATCCCTGCGGTCTTGCGATTGGACGTGGCCGAGACCACCAGATGGGTTTCATCCGGCTCGGCGGCCTCGAGAAAACCCTTGAGCTGGTTCAGCCGCATCCTGTTGTTCTGACTGCGACCGGCCGTGTCAAGCAGCACAACGTCCATCGCGGACATGGCACGGACCGCCTGGTACACCTCACCCGGACTAAGCACCGTCCGCAACGGCACCTCTATGATCTCCGCATATGTCCGAAGCTGCTCAACGGCCGCTATGCGGTAGGTGTCCATCGTAATCAGCCCCACGCTGCAGCCGCGCCGCAGCTTGTAGTCGGCCGCCAGCTTGGCGATGGTGGTGGTCTTGCCCACGCCGGTCGGTCCTATCAGCGCCACCACGCGTGCCCGTCCGCCGGCGCCGCCGGACGGCTCGTTCCGGCGCGTGGGTATGCGGGCCGCTATCAGGTCCCATAGCCGGTCCCGCACGCTATCCTCGTCGGCAAGCTCCTGCCCGGTCAGACTGCTGCGGAGCTGACCTACCAGGTCGGCGGCCACGTTCTCGGCTACGTCTTCCTCCAGCAGCCGGTCGTAGTACCAGCGCAGCTCCGGCGGCATCTCGTCGGCCTGCTCGCCGGCGCGGCGGTCAAGCAACGCCCGAACCATGCTGTGGATTTCCTCCAGCCGGTCGCCCTCGGCGTCCCGCGGCGCGTTATCCTCGCCGGCGGGCACTGTCGCGGTTTGTCGCCCTGTTGTGCCCTCGGCTTCGGCCCCTTCGGGCGATTCGGACTCGTATGTTCCGTTCGAACCGCGCGGAAGCACGTTTACGCTGGCGGCCGCTGTTACCTCCCATATGTGACGACCGCCGAGCACGCCCAGCAGGGCGCCCTTGCGGCGTCGGCGCGTATGAAGGATCACCGCGTCCCGGCCGAGGTCACGCTTTACCTCGGCCAATGCCTCCGACATGGAACCGGCCTCATATGTTCTGGCGTTCATTGGTTTACCTCTGCTGTATTAACTGATCGAACTTCCACGGAATCGATTTCGTTGTACCCAAGCACGGCCGCTTCGGGCGCTTGCGTCGCCAGCAGCCCGCGAACCGTTCTCCGCAGTCGCGGCGCGCATAGGACCACCGGCGGACAACCCCGTCGGACAAGCTGTTGCAGGTCCGGCAAAACCTTCTGCGGGAAACTCTGCGAGAGTTCCTGAGGAAGACGGACGCCTTCGGACCCGCAGGAATCCAGGTGTTCCTGCAACTGCCGCTCGACGCTCTCCGGCAGACACACGCACCACAGCCGCGACTGCTCGTCGCAGTAGCTCTGGGACAGCGTTCGCGCCAAAGCGGGACGCACCGCATCGGTCAGGGCGTCGGTGTCGGTGGTGTCGCCGGCGTTCTCGACCAGCGCCTCGAGTACGCTCTCGAGGTCGCGGATGGGAACGCGCTCCTGCAGGAGGTTGCGAAGAACCGTGCGTATCTGCCCCACACTCAGAAGCCCGGTGGCTTCGGTCACGAGGTTATCGCATCGCCTGCGAAGGTTATCCAGCAGCTTGACAACCTGCTCCCGCGAGAGCAGCTCGGCGGCATGGCGGCGCAGCGTCTCGGCCAGGTGGGTCATGAGCACGTTGGGCGCCTCCACCACGGTATAGCCGAGCCGTTCGGCGTGCTCGCGCCGATCGTGCCCTATCCAAGTAGCGGGCGCCCCGAAGGTGGGTTCTGTCGTTTCCACACCTTCCAGGGCGGCTGAGCCGGTCTCGGCGCCGGCCACCGCCAGAAGTCGGCCGGGGTACAGCCGCCCTTCAGCGACCTTGGCGCCGCGGATTCGTATCACGTATGCGTGGGCCTCGAGACGGAGATTGTCGCTTACGCGCACGGTCGGCAGCAGCAGTCCCAGCTCCCGGGCAAGCTGCCTGCGCAGGGCGCCTATCCGCTGAAGCAGGTCGCCCCCCTGCGACGGCTCGATGAAGCGCACCAGCGAGAAGCCCAGCTCCAGCCCGACCGGCTCGACGCGGAGAAGCTCCTCGATCTCCTCGGCCGGTTGGGCCTGGGCGGACGTTTCGGCATTTTCGGCCCGCTCGTAGTCGTCCTGCTCCCGGCGCCGCGAGAGCGTCCATCCCAACCCCGCACAACCGACGCCCAACAGAAGCAGCGGCACCTTCGGCAAAGACGTGAACGCCAATGCCGCCAGAAAGACCGCGGTTATCAGCAGCGCCACCGGCTTGGCCGTCAGTTGCGAGATGAACTCCTCGCCCAGATTCGTCCGCGCGGCACTGCGGGTAACCAGCAAGGCGGCCGATATCGCCACTATCAGCGCCGGTATCTGCGTGACCAGCCCGTCCCCGATGGTCAGCCGCGTGAACAACTCGGCCGTCCGCGGCAGACTCCAGCCATAGAGCGCGACGCCCACGTAAAGCCCGCCGAGGATGTTGACCAGCGTAATCAGCACGCCGGCGACCGCGTCGCCACGGAGAAACTTGCCCGCGCCGTCCATGGCGCCGTAGAAGTCCGCCTCACGGCCGATGTTCTCGCGACGGTCGCGGGCCTGGTGCTCGTCGATGAGTTTTGAGCCGAGGTCCGCGTCGATGGCCATCTGCTTGCCCGGCATGGCGTCCAGCACGAACCTAGCGGCCACCTCGCTTATGCGCGAAGCGCCCTTGGTGACCACCACAAACTGCACCACGGCGATAATGCTAAACAGGATCACACCCACCGTAAGCGAGCCGGAGGTAACGAACCTGCTGAACGACCAGATGACACTCCCGGCGGCGAGCTGGGCCTCACCGAGCGAACGGCCGTCGGCCCCGCAGGTCAGTATCAGCCGGGTAGTCGCAACGTTCAGCACCAGTCGGAACAACGTCGCCGTCAGCAACAACGACGGGAACACACTGAACTCCAGCGGGCTTGAGACGTGAATGGTTGTCAGCAGGATGACCGCCGCCAGGGCGATGTTGGCCGCCAGCAACACGTCTATAAGCAACGGCGGCAGCGGTACGAGGATAACGAAGATCAGACCGGCCGCTCCGGCGGGCAGAATAAGACCGCGATGCCTTGCCACGGCCTCGACCACCTGCTCGATTGTCATACGGAATCCGGCCATCAGCCCTGCTCCCCGGCCGCACCGGCCACGCCCATCGTCGCCGGCACGTCACCGCGCTGCGAAGCCCAACCGGCTCTCCTGCGGCGCCGGCGGGAATCGCTTTCCATCCGCCGCATGTCGTCCAGCCACTGGCGGCGGGTCATCTTCAGGTCCTGCACGTACTGCCACCGCTGGTAGAGGTAGTCCACCGCCGCCAGCACCAACAGCACAGCCGCCAGGCGCAGCCCAAGACGCCAGACCAATTTGCCCGCGACGGCCGCTATCGTCTCGCCGTCAGCGCCGGCCGCGGCGAGCATTCGGGGCCAGTGGCCCGCGAACGTCTTCCATGTCACGGCCGTGACGGTCGCCAGCTTCGCCACCGTCAGCAGGCCCCGAGCCAGCGACCGTGCGCCGAAGAGCCGTCTAAGCCCCTCGGACGGCGAAAGCCGCTGCCACTGCGGACTGACGCGCGCCGTGGCGACAAGACCGCGGGTCTGGGCGAGGTTCGCAACGACGGCCGCTGCAGCCGCCGCGGCACACACGCCCGCCGCCGGCAGCAATACGCCGCCCAGCGAGGCGGCGAGGTCGCCCGCCGCCGCGGAGGCCGCCCCGTCGGCCACCGGTGCGCCGGAAAAGTCCAGACAAGCGGTAACCATTTCGCGCATCGCCGCCAGCAGCGGACCGGCCAGCAGCGCCAGCGCCGCCAGCGAAGCCAGCAGCACCGCCACCGCCGGGATGTCGCCACTGCGCGCGACGTGTCCCTGCCGCCGGGCCTCCTGCAGCCGCAGGGGCGTCGGCATGTAGGTGCGTTCGCCGGATTCGTCAAAAGGCGGCATCTATGCTCCCGTAAGCTCCGCTATCTCTCGCAGCATAAAGTCCAGTGTTTGTTCCATCACCGGCGCGACGACCGCCACGGCCGCCGCCAGCGCCACCAGACCCAGCATCACACGGACCGGCATACCCACCGAAAGAATGTGGCACTGTGGAACAGTCCGCTGGAGTATTCCCATCGCCGCCGTCGCCACCAGCAGTGCAATCAGCACCGGCGCGGCGACCTTCAGCGCCAGTGCGAATCCGGCCGTCGCCACCGTGGCGATGAAGCCGGCCATTGCGTCGCCCGGCGCGAAGGCGCCCGGCGGAACTACGTCGAAGGTCCGCAGCAGACCCGATATGATCATCCTGTGCCCGCCGAAACCCAGCAATACGACCACCGCGAGTATCACATACAGCCGTCGCACGGGGTCGTCGCCGGCACTGAAAGGGTCGAAGGCGGCCGCCAGCGAGATCCCCATCTGCTGTCCGACGTGATAGGCGGCCAGTTCTATGCCCACGAAGACCATCCTCGCCGCAAGGCCGATGGTAACACCGAGAAGCAACTCGACCATCACGGCGGGCAGAATCGCCGCGCCGGTAACGGCCGGCTGCGAAAGCCCGCCCGCCACTGCCAATGCGATTACCAGAGCCATCGGCACACGCAGGCGCAGCGGCACCGTGATGTGACCCAGCACCGGCGCCACGAGCATCAGGCCCAACACCCTCGCGCCGACGAGCCACAACGTCGGAACAAAGGCCGTAATGTAATCATCCTCAAACAATTCTCACGCTCGCCAGGACACACTCCACGATTCGCGACTCGCGAATCGCGAATCTCGAATTAACAGTTACGGCGTTTTTTCGTTTGCTGTCTTCGCTGCAACGTCTTCATCGTGGCCACCAGAATTCCAACAACTTCATTCGATTCCTGAATCATGGCCTCCAGCTCAGGCCCGGCCATTAACCCGCTGTCTCTTATGTTCCGAAGCCACATGTGAGTCTCGCGAGCTTCCTTACGTGCGATATTCACGCTGTGGGCGAAATCCGCATCGCTGACAGCGCCTTGTGCTTCTTCCAGATTGGCCGCCACGCTGTTACTGCTCCGGACCACTTGCCGGGCTATCTCCCAGCCGGCGGGGTTCTTCGGCATCCGTCCGGCCATACGTATGACTTCCACGCCCAGCCGTCTTGTTCGCTCGCAAATCTCTCTGCCGAACTCTCCCACTGGGCGATGTCTTCCTTTCGCTCAGGGCCTCTTCGGCCACGGATGGAACTCACTATCCGCAGCCCATTTCTCTCACTCCTCAATTTGCGACTCGCGATTCGCAACTCGCGATTCGCAACTCGCAATTCTTCACGGCATAGCCGAAAACATTTCACGGCCGAACTCGACCAAACGTGACAGCATCCACGGACCCAGCAGCACCAGCGCCAACAGCATGGCCACGATCTTCGGGATAAAGCTCAGCGTCTGGTCCTGCATCTGCGTAATCGCCTGCAGCACGCTGACGATTACGGCGACGACGAGTCCCGTCGCCAATACCGGCGCACCCACGACCAGCACGAGCATCAAAGCCCGTCGCACAAGGTCGATATGTTCACCGGTCGGCATTGCGGCTCACCCGAAGCTTCCGACCAACCCGCCGACGACCAGCCCCCAGCCGTCGGCCAGTACGAACAGCAGCAATTTCAGCGGCAGCGAAACCAGCACCGGCGGAAGCATCAGCATGCCCATCGAGACCAACACCGACGCGACCAGAAGGTCGATCACCACGAAGGGCAGGAAGATGCGGAAGCCGATGTTGAACGCCACCTTCAGCTCGCTGACCACGAACGCCGAAATCAGCGATGTTGTGGGTACGTCTCGCCAGGTCAGGTCGTCCCGGCCGGCAAGCTCGTCGTCCAGGAACAGGTACACGTCCTCTACGTTGCCGGCCGCCTCCAACTGGCGGATCATGAAGTCCCGCACGCTTGCCGAGGCCGATGAAACCATCTCGTCGCGGTCGATCTCCCCGGCCAGGTACGGACCCACCGCCTGGGTGTGCACCTCGCTTATGACCGGCGACATCACCACCACGGTCAGCAGAAGAGCGATGGCGAAAAGCACCTGGTTCGGCGGAAGCTGGGGCGTCGCCAGCGCCTGACGGACCAATCCCAGCACCACCACGATGCGCGTGAAGCCCGTCGCCAGCAGCACCACGGAGAGCATCACTCCCACGACCGTAACGAGCACGGCCCAGCGGACGGGACCGGCCTCGGCGTCCGCGGATTCCAGAACGCTCGTCAACGCGTCGGACTCCGTCACTTCGGTACTTTCCGAAGTCTCGGCCTGCCCGGTTGCGGAACCCTGCCGGCCGACTGCAACAGCCGGTGTCAGCAGAAGCGCGATTAACAGGATCCGTCCCGTCACCGTTTATCTTCCTGTCTCTGTTCATCCGTGGTTTCGTTCGTCCGTGACTGCCTGTGGTGAACGTCAACTTCCGCGCCGCCGGGCCGTCCCATCGCCTCCAGCAGGCGGTCTCGCTCGGCGGGGTCGGTTATCTCGCTGAGCGTGGTCAACTGCTGCGGCGAGGCGCCCACCAGCACCAGCCGCTCTCCCAGCCGCACCAGGAACATCTGATGTCTGCCTGCAAGCCCGGCCCGGGCGAGTACCTGTATGGGCCCGGTCTTTCCGCCGGCCGAAACCACGCCCCGTCCGCCGGCCGACCTGAAAAGCCACCTTGCCAGCAGCACCAGCCCCACCACCACGGCCAGCGTCAAGAACGTCCGAATCCAGGGCCAGGCGTCGCCGCCGTTGTTGGCGTCGTCATCCGGCGGCGGCAGCGGTTCGCCTTCCCGGCCGGCGTGTCGCTGTCCCGCGGGTCTGGTTTCGCTCTCCTGCGTGGCGGGTTCTTCCGCCCCTGCAGTGGGCGGGGCAACCGCCGGCCAGGCGGCAAGCAGAACGGCTAGCTGTAGGAGTCTGGCGTTCATGTCGTGATGGCTATCCGGCCGGGGCGCATCTCGCGGCGTCGTCGAAGACCTCCTGCACGCTGATGCAAAGCTTTCCGTCCATTACCACCGGCCGACCGCGCGCACAGAGGCGTCCGCCGGCATAGACCTCCACGTCCGCGTCGGCGGAGACGTCCAGCTCGATCACGTCGTCCGGTCCGAGGCGACCCAGCGTCTCGGCGGGCAACCACTGACGGCCGAACTCCAGCCGCACGCCCGGGCGGTGCGCGGTTTGATCCGTCGATGGCGTCATATGCTCTCCTCGTTGTCGCCGTCGTCAAACGTGCGACCAATCGCCAGGCGCACCGCGTACGCTTCTTCCCGGCCGCGGGCCAGGCGCCTGTCCAGGTCGGCGGCGCTGCGGGCCGCGCGTCGGTCGCGCAGAAGCTCGGCCGAGCGGCGCCGACCCATCGCCTCAACGAGTTCATCGCGACACCGTTCAAGGTTCTGCTCGGCCTCGGCCATGTGAGCGGTAGTGCTGTCGATGGCCGCCTGCAGCCGGGCCGCCTCGCTTCGGTACCCGGACGTATCGGCCTCGCCGCCGCCGAGCAGACGGTCACGGGCCAGACTGTCCGCCCGACGCCGCTCGAAGCGGAGCTGCTCCAGACGCTCGCGCAGTCGCTCGACCTCTTCGCCGGCGGCGACGAATTCGTGCCTGGCGACTTCCTCAATGCGGCGCCGGCTTCTCAGCAGCGCCTCAACTCCGTGATCTCTGCTGTTTCGCATGTTCGCTCTCCCCGGCCGCCTGGTACGAACCAACGGCCGATTCGCCACCCATCCGCTGTATCTCCGCGTGCAGGGCCTTGAGCCGCCGCCGCGTGTCTTCGTAATCCGCGTCTTCGGTGATGTCCTGTTTCAGCAACTCCTCGACCAGCTCGATGGCTCCGATAGCCAGGTCGAATTTCGGGTTGGAACCATGCCTGTAGGCGCCGACATTGAGCAGTTCTTCCACCTCGGCATGCAGGGAGATCACACGCCGCACGACCCTGGCGGCTTCGGCGTGTTCGGAATCGACCAGGTCCAGCATGATGCGGCTGACGCTGTTAAGGCAGTCAACGGCCGGGTAGTGCCCCCGCGTAGCCAGCGTCCGTGATAGCGCGATGTGCCCGTCGGTAACGGAGCGCACCGCGTCGCTTATCGGTTCGGACAGGTCGTCGCCCTCAGCCAGTACCGTGTAGAAGCCGGTGATGGAGCCGGTTTCAGTCCGGCCGCTGCGTTCCAGAAGCTCCGGCAGGAGGTTGAACACGCTGGGCGGGTAGCCCTTGGTGGCGGGCGGCTCGCCGGCGGCGAGTCCTATCTGTCGCTGGGCGGCCGCGAAACGCGTCAGCGAATCCATCAGCAGCAGCACGTCGCAACCGCGGTCGCGGAAGTACTCGGCTATGCTGGTGGCGACGGCCGCCGCCTGCACACGCAGCAAGGGCGACTCGTCGCTCGTCGAGGCCACCACCACCGAACGCTTGAGTCCCTCGGGGCCGAGGTCCTTCTCGATAAAGTCACGCACTTCCCGCCCGCGCTCGCCGATGAGGGCGATGACCGTCACGTCGGCGTCGGTGTTCCGCGCTATCATGCCCATCAGGACGCTCTTGCCGACGCCGCTGCCGGAGAACACGCCCATCCGCTGGCCCCGCCCGACTGTTAGCATCGCGTCGATGGCCCGGACGCCCGTGGACAACGGCTCGGTTATCCGGCGGCGCCGCATCGGCGCGATAGGACCGGGCCAGACGCCGGCGCGGTCCTCGGCCGCCGGTTGCTCGCCGCCGTCGATCGCCCTGCACAATCCGTCCACTACCCGCCCTTGCAGGCCCGGACCAACCGGTACGGTCTGGGTGGCTGAATCCATTTCCACACAGGCCCCGTGGCAGATGCCCGCGGTGGGACCAAGCGGCATGACAAGGGCGTGCCGGCCGGCAAAGCCGACCACGCGGGCGCTGATGGTCGTATCGCCCCGGAATATCCTGCAGCCCGCGCCCACCGGCACGGGGAAGTCCTCCACGCTGACGGTAAGCCCTCTGACCGCGGCTACGCGACCGCGAACACCGACGGCGTCGGTGCGGTCAAGTATCGATTTGTAGGGCTCAAGCAGACTCATGTTGCTCTCGTGGTATCGCCTGGGCCGTGACGTACAGGCCCTGACTCCCAGCGACGGGCATCTGTCCGGTCCGCAGCTTCTGCTCCCCCAGCAGGGCCTCGACAACGTTCTGCAGTTGCTTCTCTACTGTGGCGTCTATCTCGCCTGAGGTCGTCTGAACCCGCACGCCGCCGGGGCTGATGCGCTCGTCTGCCACCAGCTCCACACCCCCCCGAATGCCAAGTGCATCCGTGAGGTCGGCGCAGTACGTCCGCAGCGCCTCCAGTTGACGCGGATTCACGCGCACGGTGATCTCGCTAGTGCAGCCGGCTCGATCCATGGCTTTGGCGAGGTTCTGCCGTGCGGCGGCAACGTCGGCCGCGGCGATGTGTCCGACGATTCGCTCGGCCAGCGCTATCGCGAAGGTCAGCGCCTCCTCGCGGCCCTGTTGCAGCACAGTGGCGCGGGCTTCGTCGAGCTGACCAACAACCTTCCCGGCAAGCTCCAGCAGAGAGGCGGAGTCCTCCGAGAGCTTCCGCCTCGCCTCGGCGAGGGCTTCCTGTCGGCCCTGCTCGTAGCCGTCGTGTCGCCCTCGTGCGAGACCTTCCTGATAGCCCGCTTCGGATGCTTCCTTGCGGACCGAGTCGGCCTCGGAGCGGGCCTGCTCGACTATCCGGGCGGCCTCTTTTCGGGCTTCGAGCACTACGCTGCGTGCCTCGGCCGCGATGTCGCGCAGATTCAGCAGCGCCGACTTGGCGGCGTGTTTCTCACCCTCGCCCTGCTTTATTACCTTGGCCATCTGCCGCTCCCTCTCACGACGACTCCGACACGACGCCTGGTCGGTCGGTCTCAATGACTGCCGGTGCCTCAGATTCCCTCGAGGGCGCCTCTACGGAGTACTCGCCCGGCTGGTAACGCCGCACCGCCTCGACGACGCGCTGCTGGGCGGCCTCGACATCGCTGAGCCGCACCGGCCCTATCCGCTCCATCTGCTCGCGGACGTGGCGGGAGGTTGCCGTTGAGACACTGGACAGCACGCGCCGGCGCAGTCGCCTGTTGGCTGTCCGCAACGCGACGGCCAAATCCTCGCTGTCGAGCGACTCCAGGGCGTCGGACCACTGTTCCAGCGGGAACCGCTCCAGATCATCGAAGGCCATCAGCTCGCGTTGCAGTGATTCCGCCAAATCCGGCGCCTCGCCTTTGAGTGCGTCGAGTACGGCCTGCTCGGCGGCGCCGCCGACGTGTTTGAGTATTCCGGCGGCCGCGGCCACGCCCACGCCGGGGGACTGCGGTTCTTTGCGGCTGAGCCGCCGCCGCAGGGACGTCGCCACCTCCGAAAGCATCTGGGGGTCCACTTCCCGTGTGGCGGCTATGCGGCGAACGACCTCCACGCGACGGTCCGGCTCCAGAGACGACAGGATGGCCGCCGAGCGCGCCGGCGGCAGGTACGACAGCACCACCGCCACCGTCTGGGGATGCTCGCCACGGAGGCAGGCCTGGAGTTCCTCTATCGGGGTCTCGCAGCAGAATGCGAACGGCTCCTCGGCCGATTCTTCGCTCCGCACGGTCGCTTGAGTTTCTTCCTCCGCCTGTTCAGGTCGTCGCGGACGGCCGGCCACCCGCCGCCACGCCGCAACACCGGCGGCTATCGCGGCCAGACCCAACAGCACGACCACCACGGCCGCTCGTTCAACTGTGGATGCGTCCTCGTCGGCCACGGGCGCCCCCCGGCCCGTCGTGGTAGCCGAAGTGGCGTCGTGGTACCAGTCCACGTAAACAGATTCCGCCGGCACGCCCACGACCTTCGCCACACGCAGGCGGACGTCCTCCAGTTCCGACTGGGAAACCTCATCCCGCGAAAGCCGCGGGCCGGCGGCTTCGGCTATTCTGTGCAGGTGGCTGCGAGGAAGCGAAACGGCCGCTCCATGACAGGCAACCTCGCCGTCCTCGCCGCGAACGTCCACGGTGATGATGGCGTCGTCGATATATCGAAGGGCGGACGCAATCCGTTCGCGGTAGTAGCCCTCCGCACGCTTCAGAACCGTCAGCGGGTCGTTGGAGTCCGCCCGACCGGCTACGTGGCTGACTCCCCTGCTGTCCACGACGCGGACGTCGGTCCGTTCCATGCCCGAGACACTGCCGGCGACAAGGTCGGCGATGGCGCCGACAAGCTCGCCTGTCATCGTCGCCCCCTCGTCAAGGCGCACATTGACGGCAGCCCGTGGGCGTTCGCCGCCAAGCGAACGTCCGGAACCCGGCTCAAGTATCACGGTTGCGGAGCAGACGGCGGGGAAGTCCTCAATGAGTCGCTGCAGGGTGGCCATCTTGGCGGCCTGCCAGCGTTTCTCGGTGGTCGAACGCGTGGACCAGATATCGCTGCTGTCGGCGACTTCCTCGAAGGGCGACCGCCGCTGCGTCGACAGAAACCCCTCGTCACGCAGTGCGGCGCGGGCGGCGTCGGCGGAATCGGACCGTACGACCAAGGCGCCGTCGGCGATGCGTGCGGCTATACCCCGCGACTCCAGCAACCCAAGCGCTTCGGGAAGGTCCTCCTCGGCAAGCGACGGTATGTCCAGACGTGTGGTTTCCGCTTCCCCGGCTGAGGCGACCAGCCAAACGGCGGCGGCAAGCACCAGGAACAGCATCGCCCCCACGGCCAGGCGTGAGCGCGGATTCATCGACCGCAGTCGCCCGGACAACTGCCGCGAGAGCTTCTTCAAACGTTCCATCACGCCCGGTCCTCCATGACCGCGAAGCGATTATGCCGCCAGTGCGACTTGCCTGCGGCGCTCAGCAGTGCTCGCGCCGCTCGAAGTGCTCACGTATCTCTTGCAGTGACTTGTTCTCTGCCTTGAGGTCGACGATCTCGTCCAGCCGGTCGAAAACCGAGTCGTCGTACAGCCGATGTCCGCCGCGCGTCCAGGAGGACTCGCGCAGCAGTCCCATCGTGGTGTAATTGTGAATGGTCTGCCGGCTTACGCCGGAGTAGTCCACTACTTCGCCTATCCGGTAGAGCTTCGGGGGTCTGCGACGTCCGACACGTTTGGCGGCCGGGGAATTAGCCGCTGGCCGCGACCCGTTTCGCTCCGCCGTTACGGAGCGTGCGCTTGCCGAACTGTCTGTATTTTCGCCACTTAGACCACCCTGATAACTGTCATCCTGCATGGCGCCTCCGCTTGCTTTACGTTTTATAAAACGTCTATAACGGTGCCCGGCCGCAACTGTCAACGGAATTCGCAGGACTTTTTTGTTTTTCCCACACTTTCGCTAAAGCTTTCCGCTTCTCTCGGCCGAAACCGGCTGGTTGCACCTGCGAAGGCACACCCCCTCGCACCGGACTCCGCCACCAGCATTCCACTGCCCCGAACCGCCTCAGCAACCGAAATCCGACGTAACCATGCGATGCGGGAGCGGACGTAACTTCGGTGATTCCGACCGAACGCAGTGGGCGCGCGGGGACGCTCGGGCTTACAATCAGGCCCGGTTATGTCGCGGATTGCCGTAATCTCGCTTCTGCTCGGCTGCGCGGCTCTTGGCTGTCGCGACCGTAGCGACTCCCCTGCCCCGCCAACGGAGAAGCAGTCGCAACCGAAGGCCGATACCCGGCCCGCGGAAGAAACCACGACCAGGTCCAGCCGCTTCGTGCTTGCCTTAGGCCGCCGCCTGGACCGCATTCAGCAACACCTGACTGACGCCGACGAATGGCGCACGCTGGGCAGCGCGGTGCTTTCCGCGGCCGAGGAGACGCTTCGCCGGCTTGCTTCGGACCCCAAGCTCCACCTCTCCGCCGGCAGAGCGGCGATGGAGCGAGGCGAAACAGTCGCGGCGTTGCGGCGTTTCCGCAGGGCGGCCGAGCTTGCACCCGAAGACCCCGACACATGGCGGCATCTGGGTCTGGTCCACACGGCCGCCGGCAACCATGCGGAGGCGGCCGAGGCGTATCGGCGGGTGGTGGCACTGGCTCCGCAGGACCGCACCGCCCGGTACAACCTCGCCGTCGCCCTGTCCCGCCTGGGGCAACTGAGCGAGGCCGAGCGGACTTACGAGCAGCTTCTGGCGGACCATCCCACCTACGTAGAGGCGCGGTATAATCTCGCGACGCTTTTGCAGTCACGCGGGCGTCGGCACGAAGCGCTGGAACACTGGCGGAAGATAACCGAGCAGAGGCCCGGCCTGGCGTCGGCCCACTCTGCCCTGGGCGAGGTGCTCACGGATCTCGGGCGGGACAACGAAGCGATGGAGGCATTCGCCGAGGCCGCAAAGTGCGAGCCGGACTCACCGACCGCATGGGCGAACCTGGCTTTCAGTGCCGAATCGACCGGCAGCTTCGGCAGAGCTGTTGTCGCGGCTCGGCGTGCGCGTGAGGCGGCAGAGCTTTCGCACCAGCCCGACGCCGAGCTGCTGGCAGAGCTTGGCGACCTTCTGCTGCGCATGCATCGGCAACTGGACGACGCGGAGCTACTCGCCGAGGCGGTCGCCTGCTGGCGGGGCAGTCTGTCGCAAGACGCCGACCAGCCGGAGCTGATCGAACGCGTGGAGCTTTACGGAAGGGTCACCAGTCAGCCGTCGGCCGTCGCCGGCGACTGACCCGGCTGTTGGGTTAACGACGGGACTGTGGTATCGTCATGGCGTCGCCGGCGAGACCGGCGTAATATACATACCAGGAGGCGCATACGATGGCGTTCGATTTTACAGAATTCTCCGGGAAGGTTCGCGTGCTGGACGGTGCCTGGGGCACTTCGCTGCAGGAAAAGGGCCTGCCCGCCGGCGGCGCACCGGAACTGTGGAACACTCTCAACCCCTCGTCGGTGGAGTACGTAGCACGGGGATACGTAGAGGCCGGCAGCGAGGCGATACTGACCAACACGTTCGGCGCGAACCGCTTTGTGCTGGCCTCCCACGGCGAAGGTGAGCGGACGGCCGAGCTTTGCGAAGCCGCGGCGGCTATTTCCCGCAAGGCGGCCGAGGGCACGGACGTGAAGCTCTTCGGCTCCATCGGACCGAGCGGCAAGATTGTGATGACCGGTGACGTATCGACTGATGAGTTGTTGGCCGCCTTCACCGAGCCGGCCGAGGCGCTGGCGTTCGGCGGCGTGGACGCCATCGTGCTGGAAACCTTCAACGAGCTGGACGAGCTGAAGATCGCCCTGGATGCCGTCAAAAGCGCCTGCGAGCTGCCGGTGGTGGCGTGCATGACGTTCGCCTCCGGACCGGAAAAAACCGCCACTATGATGGGCAACAAGCCCGCAGACCTGGCAAAGGCCGCCCGCGAAGGCGGCGCGGACGCCATAGGCGCCAACTGCGGCGCCGGACCGAAGCATTACGTTACCGTAACCGGCCTGCTGGCGGAGGCGACCGACCTGCCGGTGTGGATAAAGCCCAACGCGGGGCTGCCGGAAGTCCGCAACCGCAAGACATACTGGCCGACAGGCCCGGAGGAGTTCGCATCCTACATCCGTCCGATAGTGCAAGCCGGAGCGACGTTCGTCGGCGGATGTTGCGGAACGACGGCCGAACATATCGCCGCGGTACGCAAGGCAGTGGACGAACTGGGATAAGGTTCGACCGGCACGACGATGCCGTCGCAGATCATGGACGCCGCCGAGGGAATGATGCTTGCAGGTCGTCCAACTTGGGGTATAAAAATACCTCGGGTACTGAATGGAGCAAGATCATGAACAAGATGGATCGAAACGACGGTCGCAAGATTCACGTCACTCTCTCTGGCGAGGTACACCGCAAACTCCGGATAAGATGTGCAATTGAAGACACAAGCATACAGCAGTACGTTTCGCGCCTGATTGCCGATTCGGTAGCGACAATGACGGTCAATACCGCGAGCCCGTCGAGAAGAGGGAGTTGAAACATGGGGGTATCCGACAAGCTGACTGAGACCCGGAATCCCGGCTTGTTCGACGCGGAACTGACCAAACTCTACGAAATACACCACGCGGATGCCTTCGAATGGTTGGAGGTGGCAAGACCCCATTCCCTGCATGCTGTAGTTACGGATCCACCCTATGGCCTTGTGGAATACGCTCCCGACCAGATCGACAAGATGCGAAACGGTAACGGAGGCGTCTGGCGGATCCCACCTTCCTACGACGGCGCCAAGCGCAGACCGCTGCCCCGGTTCACGGTCCTGACCGAATCCCACAAGAACGAACTCCGTGGGTTTTTCTCACGCCTGGCAGAATTGCTTTACCGTGTCATCGTACCGGGCGGGCACGTGTTCATAGCCACAAATCCGCTTGTTTCCTATCTCGTGTACGAACCGTTCATATCGTGCGGATGGGAAAAGCGTGGCGAGATCATCCGCGTCGTGCAGACACTTCGCGGCGGTGACCGCCCTAAAAACGCCCACGATGAGTTTGAAGATGTATCGGTCATGCCCAGATCGTGCTGGGAACCGTGGGGACTGTTCCGAAAGCCGTGCGAAGGCCGAGTCCAGGATAATCTGAGACGATGGGGCACCGGCGGGCTGAGACGCATCTCCGCCAACGAGCCATTCAAGGACCTGATTCATTCGAGTCCCGCGCGCGGGCGCGAACGGGAAATCGCGCCGCACCCGTCGCTGAAACCACAGGCGTTCCTCCGGCAGATAGTCAGAGCGGCTCTTCCTCTGAATAAGGGAACAATCCTTGACCCGTTCATGGGATCCGGCTCTACTATCGCCGCCGCTGCCGCTTGCGGCTGCAAGAGCATCGGCATCGAAGTTGACTCGCACTTTTTTAGGATGGCAAAACAGGCCATTCCCCTGCTGGCGGCATACGTGCCGAACGGAACGACAGCCAATGGTTCAAAAGGACGGCTTTAACCGTAACGTCCCCCTCCCTCCCGGGCTGACTATCGCCGCTGTACGGCACGCCATTGAGTACGTCGAAAGAGAACTCGCGGACCTTATCGACGTTTATTTCGAACAGGCGAACGTGTTCTCCGCATTGGTGGGAATATTCGCCACCAAAGGGCTTGACGCAAACAGCATCTATGAAAAGTGCCGTCATGCCGACTTGGCCCAGCAGCGTTTTCCCGATCTGAAGAGACGAGGTTCAGGCGACAATCCGCCCGCAAATCATTGCCTCGAGTGCAAGGCGAGCAAACGCCCGTGGGCTGTCCAGTCACACTACGACCATGCGGGATGGTACATCATATGGCGATACCTTGTGGACCCGACGTGTTGCCTGGAACCGGAACGGCCTGTCCTTATCTGGCGGGTTGACGTGGTGTTCCTGGCCAAGGGCGACTGGAAATACGAGGGCAGCAAGGCCGGCTCCGGCGGAGGCGGAAGAACGCATACTTTCGGTCTGAGCAATCCTGCCACCAAACTGCGCGAGCTGGCTGTATATGAACGATCCGATGTAAGAGTCTCCGGAGGCAAGGCGATTCCCAGAAACGGCGACTGAAGCGTTTGCCCGGTAACCAAGGTCTGTCTCGGGGAAGCCGGTGCCCGGAAATCCAATGAATATCCGACTTAAACGCTACCAGAAGGGATTTGAGCACTCCTACGCCTATGGGGTGTTTCCGACGATCGAGCTTCTGAACCGTCGGCCGGGCTGTGCGCTGCGCGTGCTGTTAAGCTCCAAAGGCGAAGGCAGCGACGGCGTCGCCCGCATACGTGAGCTTTGCCGAGATGCAAGTGTCCCCGTGGAGGTGGCCGACCGGACGCTTCAGCGTCTGGGTGCCCGGGACAACGAGCATGCCGTGGGGGTTTTCCGGAAGTTCGAAGCACCCCTGCAGGCCGACGCCGACCACGTACTGCTCTATCAGCCCGGCGACATGGGCAACCTAGGCGCGATTGTGCGGACCATGCTGGCGTTCGATGTGCTCGACCTGGCCGTCATTACGCCGGCGGCCGACCTGTTCCACCCCAAGGTCGTGCGGGCGTCGATGGGCGGCGTGTTCCAGATCCGCTTCGGTGCGTTCACCGGACTGGAGGACTACCGCTCGCATTTCGACAGAAAGCTCTATGCCCTGGCGACCGAAGAGGGCACCGCACTGCCGCAGGCGGAGTTCTCACATCCATGGACACTGCTGCTCGGCGGGGAGGGGCCGGGACTGCCCGAACAGTACCTCCGCGCCGGCCGGTGCGTACGCATACCGCAGAGCGCGAGAGTGGACTCACTGAATCTCGCGGTCGCTGCCGGCGTGGCGCTGTACGAGGCGGCCGGGCGTTGAGCATGCCAAAGCTTCAGAGCAGATTCAGCAGCTCGCCCGGATGGGAGATAAGCGTCTCAGCCCCGCTTTCGGTAAGCTCTTCAGCGTCGCGAAAACCCCATAGGGCACCCACAGGTGACATGCCGGCCGCGGTTGCCGTACGCATGTCCGTGGCAGTGTCGCCCACATAGAGGAACTGCTCCGGGTGCGTGTCCAGCCGCCGGGCTATTCCAAGTGCCGCGGTGGGATCGGGCTTTTTCGGCACGTCGTCCGTCGCACCGCGCACCTCCGCGAAGGGCGCCGCCGGCAGCATGGCGCGAACCATCTGCCTGGTCATGTCGTCGGGCTTGTTGCTGAGCACGGCCATCGCCAGCCGCCTTCGCGCCAGTTCGCCAAGCAGTTCGGGAACCCCCTCGTACGGTTGCGTCCTGGCGGACCACCGGGCGGAGTATTCGCTCCGCATGCGCTCGGTGAGCCGACCGACTGTGTCGTCGTCGCGGGCATCTTCGGGCAGCGCCCGCTCGGCGAATTTCCGCATGCCGTCGCCGACGAAGTGCTTGCACTGCTCCACGCTGCGCGGGGCGAAGCCCATGGCCCCCAGCGCGGCATTCATGGAGTCCGTCAGGTCCTCGATCGTGTCCAGCAGCGTTCCGTCCAGGTCAAAAAGCACGGCCGCGAATGGCATCTATTGCGACCCTCCATACGACCCGTTACTTTCATCAAAAAGCTCCGTCAAATGCTGCCGAACATCCTGACGGAAAGGATGAAACCCCTGAGGGCAACGTTGCGCCAAGCAATCGAGATCGATCAGCTCAGCCACACTCGAATACCTAAACCCCAGATCACTTTGTCCCCCAAAGGCCTGCGCAGCCAGCTCCTTCGGATGACGGCCCGACCCCTCCTTGCCGTCGAGGTTTTCCGGGTCTGGACGGTGGTGATTCTTGTCCCCTCCGGCATGCTCTATGGCGTCGGCATCAGCAATCATCCACGCATCAAACGTTTCGACGGCAACACCTACTGCGCAGGGAGTAGGATGTCGCGAAGCCGCGTCATCACGCCCCTGCTCCAGTTCTCTCCTACGTTGGCGGTTCTGCGGTCCATCCCTGTCGATGACTACCACTGCACCGTCAAATGATTCTCTACCTGCGGCAATGATCGCGTTTATTGCCTTCTTGGCGTACTTGGGCAGACTCCCACGGTGTGTGTGTTTGACGTTCCTGAAAAGCCGACATTCGAAGGACAGTTCGGAAGTGTCACCCAGAATGCGCCGCACCAGCTTTGGGAGAGCACCCTCACTCCCCGGTACCTGCAGTCCTAAACGCCCCAAGTCGTACTCACCGTCTCCAAAAACCAGAACTCGCTTGCTCAATGGCCCGCCCCGCTATTTTGGCTGCGCTTCTTCAGACAATTCCGTCCATATCTCGCCTGTCATGAAGTGCTGTTTCATCTGGTCCGCCTGCGGATACTCCGACAGCTTCTTCACGTGAACATCCCCATCCTTTCCCTTACTGAAAACGCGAACGTTCTCCGGTTCCACCAGGTCAAGCAGGTACGGCGAGTGCGTGGTTATCAACACCTGCGCCTTGCGAAGGTCCACAAGGTTCTTCAGCGCATCGACGATATCGCGAAGCCGGGCGTGGTGCACACCGTTTTCCGGCTCCTCGATCATCAATACGCGCGGGGGGTCGGGCTGATGAGTTACGGCCAGGAAGGCAAGGAATAACATCGCTCCGTCGGAAACGTTCTCGCTGGGAAGCTTCTGCCCGTCAGAAGTGCGGAAGACGATGGTATTGTTCCCTTTCTCCTTCGGAAGCTCTATGTGGTAGTCGGGAAAACGCTCATTGAACTGAGCTTCCATTTCCGCAAACGCCTTGCGATCACTTCGCAACAAGTCTTCCAGGAACGTTGGGAATCCTACACCGGACGGAGACATCGATGTTCCCTCTTTCAAGGAACCGAATATCCCTGTGTCGGTGATGGAGCTTGGCTTGCGAAGATCCTCGGCCCTAAAGGCGTAGTACTCGGCTTTGCCCACGGCACATGAAACTGTATCGGTTGCCTCATTGACTGCTTCTTTTTGTTTTGCAAGCCCCTCGTCGGTTTTCTCTGCCAAGGGAACCACCGCCTGAAACGAAAATGACGCATCCTTGCCTCCAACTTCGCAACCAATACGTGCCTCTCCTCGGCCTTCTCCAGCAATACCTATTGTGAGCTTTGCATCAGGCAGGGCTTTCCACACGACTGGTTGGGCAAGCGGAAGCCCGTACTTGCCTGTTTCCGAGAGCTTCACCCTGCTTAACTGACCAACTATTGACACCAACTTAATTGCTTGCAGGAATGCGGACTTGCCTGTGTCGTTTTCGCCTACAAGCGCGGTGAGTGGGTCCAGTTTGACCTGAACGTTCTTGAAACACTTGAAGTTCTTAAGGCGGACCTGCGTAATCATTTAGATGTCCCTCGGGCGAAGCGCCGCCCACACGCGAGCCACTCACCAACATCGGCATTTAAGCGGTTTCGCCTTCGGCGAATTGCCCCGACGTTAGTCGAGACTCATGCTCATGAGGAATTCGGCGTTGTTCTGGGTCTTCTGGAGCCGGCTGATGAGCAGTTCCATGGCCTCCACCGGCTGCATCGTGCTGAGCACCTTTCGCAAACGCGTGACGAGCTTCAGCTCCTGCGGGTCGAGCAGCAGCTCCTCTTTTCGCGTACCGGAGCGGCTGATGTCGATAGCCGGCCACATGCGACGGTCCGCCAGACGCCGGTCGAGTTGAAGCTCGCTGTTACCGGTGCCTTTGAACTCCTCGAAGATGACCTCGTCCATCCGGCTGCCGGTATCGACCAATGCCGTACCGATAACCGTAAGCGAACCGCCCTGGTCTATCGCGCGGGCGGCGCCGAAGAAACGCTTGGGCGCCTGAAGCGCGCTGGCGTCAACACCGCCGGTAAGAATCTTGCCCGAATGCGGGGCCTCGGCATTGTACGCCCTCGCCAGGCGGGTGATGCTGTCCAGCAGTATGACCACATCGTGGCCGTACTCCACCATCCGCCGCGCCTTGGCGGTAACCATCTCGGCAATCTGGATGTGCCGCGACGGCGGCTCGTCGAACGTCGAAGAAATCACCTCCGCATTGGTGTTGCGTTTCATGTCGGTGACTTCCTCCGGCCGCTCGTCTATCAACAGCACGATGACGTACGTACCGGGATGATTTTTGTCCACGGCGTTCGCGATTTTCTGCAGAATCACCGTCTTGCCCGCGCGCGGCGGCGAAACGATGAGCATCCTCTGGCCGAACCCGACCGGAGTAATCAGGTCCACCACCCGCATATTGATCTCTTCGGGAGTGGTCTCCAGGAATATGCGCCTGTCGGGGTGGGTGGGGGTGAGGTCCTCGAAGTTGACCTTCTCGGAGAGCTTGTCGGGCTGCTCGAAGTTGACCGCCTCGACCCGCAGAAGCGCGAAGTACTTCTCGGACTCCTTCGGCGGGCGTATCTGACCGGCGACGATGCAGCCCTGCTCCAGGCCGAACCGGCGAATCTGGCTCGGAGAGACGTATATGTCGTCGGGACTGGGCAGGTAGTCGTAGTCCGGGCTTCGCAGGAAGCCGAACCCGTCGGGCAGTATCTCCAGCACGCCCTCGCCGTACATCAGCCCGTCGCGCTGAATGCGCTGCTTGAGTATCTGGAAGACCAGCTCCTGCTTGTTCAGCCCGGCGTAGTCCTCGATGCCCTCGTTCTTGGCGATCTCGTGCAGCTCGGCGACGTTCATCTTCTGGAGATCGGTGATATGCAGCTCGCCGCGTTTGACGCGCTCGTACTTCTGCTGCATCTCCTCATCGAACGAAACGGGCTGCTCCTGCTGCTCCTCGGCGGGAGCTTCCTGCCCGGTCGTCTCCTGCGGAGCGTCGTCGTTCTGATCGTCGCTGGTCGAGGCCGACGACGACTTCGACTTGCTGCTCTTTCGCGACTTGCTGCTCGGCTTTCTGGTTTTCTTGGTGGTCTTCGCCATGACTGCCGGAAACCTCCGCTCGATACATGATAAGACTGGGCGCCAACTCGCCGGGGAACACATCCGCACCTGCCGCTGCGCAGGCAAGCCCCCCGCAGCGGGACAACAGGCCTCTCGGACAATGCGCCTCGACAATAAAGAGGCACGCTCAGCCCGAAGGGGAATGTCTTGGTTGGAACAGCCGACGAGCCCACCCTTGTGCAATGCACCGACCCGTAACAACTTCAGGATCGACCCGCAGACCCGACAATCTCCTGGAAAAGCCCGTGGGCCTGCCTGCGCAGGTGGGATACGCTGGAACTGTTTTCGACCTTATATTGGCAACTATCGGCCTTCTTGTCCAGAGGAATCTGCATTTTTTCGCGACGTCGCCAGGCCGCCTCGTCCCATCCCCGACCGGCCGCCACGCGCCGCCGCCTCTGGTCGGCCGGGGCGTCCACAAATACGCACA
>JBNGDC010000019.1:55879-61442 GCA_049975485.1 Phycisphaerae bacterium
GCATTGTCACCGACCGACGGCTTGTGTCAACGCCGCCGCCGTCGGCGCCGACCGGCAATTTTCCGGCGCGGACGCTTGAGATATGCAGCCCACGGCGGTTTAATCTGAAAAAGGGCTTCGAGCTTCGGGAGGCGGTATGCAGGACAAATTTCTCGGTGAAGGCGTCACGTTCGACGATGTTCTTCTTCTGCCCGGGCGGTCGTCGGTGGTGCCGCGCGATGCGGACACATCCACGCGGCTGACACAGGAGATCCGGCTGAATATCCCCATCCTCTCGGCGCCTATGGACACGGTGACCGAGTCCGCGCTGGCCATCGCGCTGGCGCAGGAAGGCGGCATGGGGATCATCCACAAGAACCTCTCGGTCGAGGCCCAGGCACTGGAGGTCGAGAAGGTTAAACGCTCGGAGAACGGCATCATAACCGACCCCCTGACGCTGCCGCCGGATGAATCCACCGCCACGGCGCGGAAGCTCATGACCGAGCACAACGTCTCCGGCATACCCATCGTCGATGAGCAGCACAAGCCCGTTGGCATTCTCACGCGGCGGGACCTGAAATTCCTCTCCGGCGACACGGTCATCCGCGACGTGATGACCTCCGGCAACCTTGTCACCGCCCCGCCGGATACCGACCTCGACGAGGCCGAGAAGATCCTCAGCAATCACAAGGTCGAGAAGTTGCTGCTGGTGGACGACTCCGGCAAGCTGGCCGGGCTTATCACCATGCGTGACATCGACAAGATGCGGCAGTTCCCGCTGGGCTGCAAGGACGACCGGGGACGTCTGCGAGTGGGGGCGGCCGTCGGCGTGCACGATTACGAGCGGGTCGAGGCGCTTATCGCCAAGGGCGTGGACGTAATCGTCGTGGACAGCGCGCACGGGCACAGCGAGAACGTCATCCGCACTGTCGAGAAGCTCAAGAGCGATTACGAAATACAGGTCATTGCGGGCAACGTGGCCACTGGAGAAGGCACGGCCGACCTCATCGCCGCCGGCGCCGACGCGGTGAAGGTCGGCATCGGACCCGGCGCCATCTGCACCACGCGGGTCATCAGCGGCGTGGGCGTTCCGCAGATAACGGCCGTCTATAACTGCACGCAGGTCGCCGAGCCGAAGGGCATACCCATAATCGCCGACGGCGGCATCCGCCACAGCGGCGATATCGCAAAGGTACTCGCCGCCGGCGCTTCGTGCGTAATGATGGGGAACCTGCTGGCGGGGCTGGACGAATCGCCCGGACAGTTGGTCATCTACCGCGGACGGCGGTTCAAGGTTTACCGCGGCATGGGTTCACTCGGCGCGATGGTCTCCGGCTCGGCCGACAGGTACGGACAGGCCGAGCAGAAGCAGCGCGACAAACTCGTACCGGAAGGCGTGGAGGGGCGCGTACCCTACCGCGGTCCCCTGTCGGACTACATCTACCAGCTCGTCGGCGGTATCCGTGCCGGCATGGGCTACTGCGGAACCGCGACCATCGACGAGCTTCGCGCCAACAGTCGATTCATCCGGGTCTCGCCGGCGTCGGTCGCCGAGAGCCACCCGCACGACATACAGATAACTCACGAGGCGCCGAACTACACCGGCCGGTGGCACTGGGATGAGGAATAACCGGCCACGGAGAACAGAACATGAAACGGTTCGCTCTCATACTGGCGGCGGCCGGAGCGATGGCTTCCGTCGGATGCGGCGGGCAAAGCCCCGGCACCACCCGCATGCTCGGTGACGTGAATTACGCCACAGCCTTCGCGGCCGCCCGCGATGTGCTGGCCGAGAACGGCTTCGTCGTCGAGTCGGCCAACCCCGACACCGGCGTTATAAACACGCGCCCCAAGCCCACTGAGGCCGGCGGGGAGCGGCTGCTCGGCGAATCGCAGTCGCGCCAGGTCGCCACGATGCGCCTCCGCAGGCAGAACGGACAGGTCGTCGCGGACCTGGCCGTCGCTCAACAGCGCCAGGATGCGGAGGCCTTCCGCCAGATGGCCGGTCCCAGGGAGAACTACAGCGGAGTACCCACCGACACGCCGGCCGAGATGGACGCCCCCGCAGACCCCCAGCAGCGATACACCTGGCGAACCGAAAGTTATCGAGGCGATATCGAGCGCAGAATCCTCCAGGAGCTTTACCTCGAACTGCACGGCGAAACGCCATAGACCAACCGACGTGCAACAGCGGCGGAAGGCAGTACTCCAGTGCACACCCGGCACGCTGCAACACACATTGAAGGCATGACCAACCGCCGGCGTATATTGCGCACCATCCGCGGCGAAGAGGTGGACCGCTTCCCTGTATGGCTGAAGATGGACAACCACACATGGAGAAGCTCGCAACCCGATGCGGTCCGCACGCTCGACAGTGAGGAACTGCTCGAAGTCGCCGGCTGCGACCGGATGCTGCACGTGAAACCCCGAATCTGCTGTGATACTCCCCACGCGACCATCGAGGTCAGCGAAAAAGACGGGCTTCGCCGTACCGTCGCGAACACGCCGGACGGCGAGCTGGTCGGCGAAGAAAAACTCGACCCCTATACACAATCCTGGCACCCCAGCCGGTACATGGCCGAGCGATTGGAGGACCTGCCGAAGCTACGCTGGTTATTTGAGGATACCCGCCACAGCGTAGCCGACGACGACGCGGAGGCATGTGCAGTCCGGGCCGAAGAGCTTCGCCGTCGCGACTTTGTGGTATGCACGGGAGTCGGCCCGGGACCGTTGATGAACATGGTGGAGCACCTCTGCGGCCCGGTCGCCGCGATCTATCACCTCACCGACGCCCGGGACGTATTCGAAGAGCTTCTCGAGCTTATGCACGCCGACCACATGCGGCATCTGCGGGCGCTGCTGGACTGCCTGAAAGCGGACATGCTCTGGATGTCCGAGAACACGTCCACCACGCTCATCAGCCCCGACATCTTCCTGCGCTACTGCGCCGGTCATCTGGAGGACTACGGGCGGCTGATACTGGAGTACGGCGTCATACCGGTCCACCACATGTGCGGGCGGCTCAACGCCCTTCTGGAGATGATCGATCCCCTGCCCGCGATGGCGAACGAGGCCTACACCACGCCGCCTCTGGGCGACGTTACGCTCACCGAGGGCCGCACACGAATGCCCTCGAAGGCGCTCATCGGGGGCACCAACGCCACGCTGTGGATGCAGCCGGCGGAAACCATCATCGAAACCGTGGCCGAGGATATCGCCGCCTGTCCGGACCGGAGGAAGATATTCCTCACATCGGCCGGGGTCCTGCCGGCGGGCGTATCCATCGAAAAGGCCCGGCAGGTGACTGACGGGCTGAAACGGCTATAATCCCGGCCTGGGCAATTTCATCTACCGGAAAGGGCGTCAAATGAACACAGCAGCTCTCCGCCGATTCTGCGCCGTTACGGCTGTATGGACGCTGCTGCCGGCTTGCCTGTCCTGTGCCGACGCCGGGGGCGAAGCGCCCGTCCGCCTGACGCTCGCCGAAGCCGTCGATGGCTACAGGATGGATGTGCTGCTGCAACCGTCGGATGGCGGGGTCGGCTCGGCGATGGCCCGGGCGACGGGCTGGAACAAGGCGCCTCACGAGGTTGACGCCTCGGGTCTGCGCGTCTCGGCCGACGGCATCCGCGGCACGATGCACATCCGCCTTTTCCCCGACGCCAACGTCCCGGAAGACGGCTCCGTAACGGAGTGCGAGCTTCACGTGGACGTCCCGCTGAGCGGTGAGGAAGGCACGTACAGCGGCGTAGTCGGAGACACGGCCGTCAGCGGCCCGGCCCGTGCGGACCGGCCGGAGCCATTCGCGGGCGACGCGCAACCGGCGCAGATTGCGCTGCGACTCGACAATGCCATCGAGGCCGACAAGGAGTGGAAGCGCGTTGTCTGGGGCTTCATAACGACCGACGACGGGAAACAGAGCGGCACTTTCAGCGTGGAAACATACCGCCGTGGTTTCGTCCTGCTGACGGCCGATGATGTTGACCTTAGCATCCGGGACGGTCGCCTCACCGGCGGCTTCCGGCTGGACATCCCGGCCACTTCCGACGGGCAACCCGCCCGCACGTACACCTACCGGCTGGACGGCAGCGTCGTGGGCGACCAGGGAGGCGGACGGCTCGTCCGCACGGCCGTCGGCTCCGAGCGGAGCGAGGACGGCTTCTTCGACGCCACGCTGCACGCCCGCCCCATCCGCACTCAATCGCACGTTTACAAACGCGCCGACGGACACGAGCTGGTCGCGCTGGTGGACTTTCCGCCCGACTGGCGCCCAACAGACCGCCGGCCCGCCCTTGTCTATTTCTCCGGCGGCGGCTGGCGGACCGGCTCGGCCAACCAGATATTCACTCACGCGCGCTACCTCGCCGAACGCGGCGTGGTCGTGATCCGCGCGGACTATCGCGTATTCGGCGAGACGGACGAACCGGAGAAGATTATGGAGGATGCCAACAGTGCCGTCCGCTGGGTCCGCGCGAACGCGGCGACGCTCGGCGTGGATCCGCAGCGAGTGGCCGTCGGCGGGCAGTCGGCCGGCGGGCAGGTGGCGGCCGCGACTACCGTACTGACCGGCTTCGACGCACCGGACGAGGACCATTCCATCCGCAGCGACGGCGACGCGCTGATTCTGCTGTCGTCGGTGGTGCGGATAGAGCCCGGCTGGCTATGCGAGGACGAGCAGCGCTCGCACGCACTTTCGCCGCACCACCACCTGCGGCCCGGCTTGCCGCCGACGCTGATAATCATCGGAACCGGCGAGGGGCAACTGCTGGAGCAGAACGAAGAATACGCCCGCGAGGCGCGGCGGCTGGGCAACCGCGTGGACTTTTACGTGGCCGACGGCGCACAGCACAGCTTCACGTTCTTCGCCGACGGCGTGCCGCAGACCTGCCACCGCATGGACCTGTTCCTCTCGTCCCTGGGCTACCTCCGCGGCAAGCCCACCGTGGATATGAACTGCCCGCCGCTGCATGAGCACGCCCTGCCCCCGGCCGAGGCAACCGCAACGCAGCCGGTGACTGCGGATTAGAATTGCTGCACCAATGATTCCGTGGGCAACGGCTACCTTGTCCCTTGCTCCCGGCGGATTCTCCGCGGATAGTCATCTTCTTTCACGCAATACTCGATAACCAGGTCTCTGTCTTTGCCTTCGCCACCTTCGGCCCCGTCCGCCCCGAAGCTGCACAGTCTGATGACCGTGCCCTCAACAGAGTACGTCAGGGCGCGCCCCCAGGGATCCTCTGTGGACACGGAGTCGTCGTACGTCTGTATTTCGTCCATGCTCGCAGGCGCCACCCCATGGCGATCGTAATATTGCTTCGCGGCCTTACAGATAGAGTTCATCTCCATAAACGTCCTGGAATGAGCGTCCGGGCTGCACATCATCCCGGCCACAATTGCGAACACCACAACCAGGCCCAGGACAGCGCAGAGAATCCACAACTGTGGACGCTTTAACTGTTCGCGTATTCGCATCATCCGCCCGCCCTCTATCAGGTCCGAGTTCGGCCTGACCGTTCTGTCACACCACGCCATAGCGCACCCGTGGGCAACCCCGGTTCTGCAACAAACGCGCCGCGAGGCGGCT